>JAFRBK010000021.1 GCA_017404985.1 Clostridia bacterium
GCCGTAGATGCCCCGGAACTCCGCCTCCTCGGTCTTCGCCGTGCCGGTCATGCCGGAGAGCTTGCCGTACATGCGGAAATAGTTCTGGAAGGTGATGGTGGCGAGGGTCTTGCTCTCCCGCTCGACCTTGACGTGCTCCTTGGCCTCGATGGCCTGGTGCAGGCCTTCGCTGTAGCGGCGGCCGATCATGAGGCGGCCGGTGAATTCATCCACGATAATCACCTGGCCGTTCTGGACGACGTAATCCACGTCCCGCTTCATGACCGCGTGGGCGCGGAGGGCGCAGTTCACATGGTGGTTCAGCTCGCTGTTTTCCGGGTCGTTCAGGTTGTCAATGCCGAAGGCCGTTTCCACCTTCCGGGCGCCTTCGTCCGTCAGGGTGACCGCCTTCTTCTTCTCCTCGAGGGTATAGTGGACCTCCGGCTTCATGGTGCGGACAATCGTGTCCACCCGGTCGTAGAGCTCGGTGCTCTTCTCGCCCTGGCCGGAGATGATCAGGGGGGTGCGGGCCTCGTCGATGAGGATGGAGTCCACCTCGTCCACAATGGCGTAGGCATGGCCGCGCTGGACGAGGTCGCCCTGGCGGATGACCATGTTATCCCGGAGGTAGTCGAAACCGAGCTCGTTGTTCGTGCCGTAGGTGATGTCGCAGGCATAGGCGGCGCGGCGCTCCTGGGGCTCGAGGTCGTGGACGATGAGGCCGACGCTCAGGCCGAGGAAGCGGTGGACCTTGCCCATCCATTCGCTGTCGCGGCGGGCGAGGTAATCGTTGACCGTGACGATGTGCACGCCGTTGCCGCGGAGGGCGTTCAGGTAGGCGGGCATGGTGGCGACGAGGGTCTTGCCTTCACCGGTCTTCATCTCGGCGATGCGGCCCTGGTGCAGGACGATGCCGCCGAGGACCTGGACCCGGTAGGGGCGCATGCCCAGGACGCGGTCCGCGGCCTCGCGGACGGTGGCGAAGGCCTCCGGAAGGATGTCGTCCTCCGTTTCGCCCTTCTGCAGGCGGGCACGGAATTCAGCGGTTTTTGCCTGCAGCTGCTCGTCCGTCAGCTTCCGGTATGCATCCTCCAGGGCCATCACGTCGTCCACGGGCTTCTGGAGTTTCTTCAGCTGCGCGTCATTCCCGGCGCCCAGCATTTTCTTCAAAAAATCAAGCATTTCCTTCTCCTCACGCCCGCTCCGAATCCCCTCCGGGCGGGCAAAACAATACAGAATATTATATCATTCCAGGGCTGCCGGATGCAAGTTTTTCCGTTCCGAAAAAAGGCGCGGCTGAAAGCAGGCGTGAAAAAAGGACCCCCGGCCCGGCCGGGGATCCCTGTTCGTTTTGGTTTATTCCTGCGTTTTCCGCGTCCGGCGCCGGGGGGCCGTTTCCGCGTTCGGCGTATCCTCCTTGATCGTCGGAATCCGTTTCGTTTCCTGTTCCATCACGTCGGCGCCCGCATCGACCACCGTCGCCTCCGGATCCGCCACCGTGGCTTCCGGATCCGCCGGTTTGACTGCGGTTTCCACTGCCGGTTCCGTCGCTTCCGTAACTTCCGTCGGCTCGTCTTCGGTATACAGCCGCTTTAGGGTTTCCGCCATCAGTTCGCTGTTCTGGACGCTGCCTTCAGTTTCCTTCACGGACGGGACCGCATTGTCCTTGCCGTCCGTATTGTCCGTAATCACGCTGCGCCGTCCGCCCCGGGGCGCCGCGCTGTAGTCACGGTATACCGCGCCTTCCAGGTGGTCCATCGCCCGCTTGGACTGGCTCCGGTTCCGCCCGCGGCGAACCGCGCCGATCAGCAGGAGCAGCAGCAGCACGCCGCCGATCCCGGCCAGCGGCCATTTCGCCGCTTCCGAAATGCTCTCGGCCTGGCTCAGCCATTCAGGTTCCTTTTCCTCCGCGGGCATGGTTTCCATCGGCGGAGCCGGCGGAGTCACCAGCGGCGCCTCGGTGGGAACCGGCGTCGGCGGCGCATAGTCCACCCGAACCGGATTGCTGGTGAACTTCTGGGTTTGTCCCAGTGCGTCTTTGCAGCTTGCCGTGAACTGGAACGTACCGGCCATGCTGATATCCATATCCCGGACAAAGGTCCGGCTCGCACCGGCCGCCAGGGCGTCGATCGTGTAGATCGTGGTCTCCACGGCTTTCACGGTCACATTCTTGACTTCCACCGCGCTGTCGTTCTGCACGCGGATCCTGAAGCGCACCGTTCCCGGAATCTTGTATACCACGTCCCGGTCCGCGCTGGCTTCCAGCGTCAGCATCACCTGCTGCGTCGGATCCATGCAGATCAGGTTCACCCGCCCGGTGGCCGTTTCCACCTTGCCGCCGGTCTCGTCTTCCGCGGACACCGTAAACTGCAGGTCCACGGTTTCCGTAATCGTCAGTTCCTTGGTCAGGGTCACGGTCTTTCCCGCCGGGACTTTTTCGTTGCTGAATACGGTTCCCAGCGTTGCATCCGTCACTTCCACATTGGTAAAGTCGACGTTTCCGCTGTTTTTCAGCAGCAGGGTCAGCTTCACCGTATCCCCGGGAGCGCCGCCCTTTTTGTCCGCGTCCAGCACGGCGGTCAGTTTCACTTCGCCGTATTTCACCTTTGTGGATTCGACCTTGGTATTGTAGGTTTTTCCGCCGGCCTTGTAGGAAATGGTCGCGGAGCTGGTCAGGTCCTTCCCGGCCATCTTCGTCGTAAACACGTATTTTTCGGTTTCTCCGACAGCCACCTTGTTGATTGTGCCGGATTTGGTGGAGATGGAAGTGTTCTCCTTGATGGTCACGTTGGTCACGTCCACAGTGCCGGTATTGGATACTTCGTAGGTCACCGTCACATCCTGGCCCTTGGTCGCCATGGAAGGCACAACCGTCCGCTTGACCTCGATCACCGGATCCGCCCCGGCGAACACGATCTTCTTGGAGAAATATTTCACCTTGTTAACCAGTTCCCCATCCTCATTGTATACCGAGTACTTGCAGGAGAAGGTCAGCTTGCCGTTGTCCAGCTCTTTCTGCGTCACATCCCAGGTGCCCTTCCAGTTTTTGCTGGATCCGACGGCCAGCGTGGGAGAGCCGAACTCGTCCACCTTTTTTCCGCTTGGATAATAGAGGGTAATCGGGCCGGGAAGATCCCCGTCCCCGACGTTGCTCAGCGTGATGGATACCGTCACCGGCCCGGGCCCGGAGAATTTGTTATTGCTCAGCTCCATGGAAATCTTCACAGGATCGCTGACATTATCCGCCATGGCCGTTCCGGCGGCAAACAACACCAGAAGCATCGCCAGCGCCAGGACCAGGACTAGATTTTTTCTGCTCATAACCTATCGGAGCAAAAAGCTCCTTCCCCCTTCCTCCGTCGAAAAGGCTGCCGGATCCAACGAGTATGGACACAGTCTATCTATGGTATTTTACAAAGAAAAACACGCTATGTCAAGAGTGTAACTTTTCTGCAACAAATTTGTTTCACTTTTTTCGCATGTTTTTTTCATCATCTTTGCTCTTTTCCCGCTCATGGTGCTTCCTCCCGGGTTTCTTCCCGGGCTTCCTCGCGGGTTTCCTCCTGCGGAGGAATCCCGGGCGCATCCTGCATCAGCTCTTCCATCCGGATCTGTTCAATCGCCTCTTCCACCTCCGGTACCAGCCGGGCCTGGGGTTTGGCCCGGCGCGCCGGCGGCGGCGTGGAAACCACCAGGCTGGCCGGCAGCCGGATTTTCTTCTTTTTCCCCAGTTTGTCCCGGATATAGTTCATCGCGTCTTCCCAGACGAAAGGCGTGCAGGCCACCGGAATCCGCAGCCACCAGGATGGAGCGTAGAACAGGATCATGCACTTTTCCGGCCAGACCTGCACCCGGGCCACATCTTTCCAGGCCAGGTCCGTCTCCCCGATCCGGATGACGGGCACTGCAGCCTCCGGATCGGTGTTTTTCATCAGCGCCGGGCTCTTCAGCCGCGCCAGCAGCTTCAGCGGCGTCGGATTCGGCAGGTACCGGACCGCATGGATTCCCCGGTTGTCGATCACATAGTCCGCCAGTTCCTTTCCCTGCAGCCCCAGCAAAAGCGCCACGGCCGCCAGCACGGCGCCCAGCAGAATCCCCAGCGTTGTCAGAAACCGGTTCCGGATCAGCAGCTCCACCGCCGCCGGGCCCCCGGCCAGCCATTCCGCAGCCAGCACCGCCACCAGGATCACCAGCCCCGCCGGCGCCAGCAGCCGCATTACGCTGTTCCAGCTCATCCAGTCCTTTATCGGGGTTTTCTCAACGCACCAGGCGGCGTGCGCCGCGGTTTTTCCCAGTTTTGTGCCGCAGAAAGGGCACAGTTCCGCCGCTTCCACTTCCCGTTTGCATTTTTTGCAATATGCCGTCAGCGCCATTCTTTTCCTCCGCAAAAGCCCGCCACGCGGAACGCATGGCGGGCGCAGACTGGTTCTCCGTTTCGTTTATTATTTCGCAGCGAGCCATTCGGCATACTGTTTCTGGAACTCCTTCAGCACTTTCTGGTATCCGGCCTTGTCCAGTGCTTCCTGGTATTCCTTGATCGCGTCTTCAACGCCGTCTTCGCCGTAGGCGCCCGTCTCCAGCAGATAGCCCTGGTCCCGGGCGACTTCCTTGCACTTGTCGTAGGCATCCTGCACAGGCGTCCGGTCAAACCGGAAGCCGGCGGCCACGGAGGTCTCCGCTCCGCCGTTGAATTCCCGGTACAGCTCCGCCTTGTTGTCCGGCTCGCCCTCCATCGGGCTGACGATTGTCGCGGAAGCGGATTCCCACATCAGGTGCTTATATTTGTCGCTGTGCTGCTTCACGTGGTTGACGGTTTCCCCTTCCGCTTTCACGTACTCAAAGTCTTCTCCTTCGATCCCGAAGGTATAGATGTCGGCCAGTGTCTGGTCGGTATAGAGCAGCCCCAGGAACTCGATGCAGGCCTTCGCCTGTTCTTCCGTGCTGTCCGCGGAGATGCAGAAGCAGCTTCCCAGAGCCGAGGTGGAATGGGAATACCGTTTCGTCGCCGGCGCCAGAACGATTTCCTGGTTGTAACGGCCGCTGGCTTCCGTCGCCACGGGGGTATCCGTCCACCAGCTCACGGCCCAGTCGGTTCCCTGCGGCGTCTGGTTGCTGGGAATGTGCAGGCTTTCTTCCACGGACAGGTAATCGTTGTCCGCCCATTTGCCCATCAGCTTGCAGTATTCCAGATAGTCCTCGCTCTGCACCGTATTCACAACGGCATTGGTTTCCCGGTCCACCGCCACAAAATTCGATTCCGCGTCGCCGGTAAAGAAATCAAACCGGTCCAGCATAAAGCGGTAGAACATCGCCGTTCCCTGGAGCAGGAAGGGATAATCCAGTTCCTCTTCCTCGGCCGCGTCCTTCAGAATGGGCTCCAGGTCCTTCAGGGATTTGATGGACGCCAGGTCCCAGCCGTACTTGTCCACCAGCTCCTTGCGGATCATGAAATCGTAGCCTTCCACGTTGTCCTTGTAAATCGGAATGAAATAATTCCTTCCATTATATTTGGTCGATTCCCACTGGGCTTCGTCCATCGACTGGTAAAGCGTCGTTCCGGGCAGAAGCTCCGTAATGTCATACACGGCGTTCTTCGGCACCAGGTCGTTGCAGCCGACGGTTCCCATCCAGGCCGCCGTCCACAGCAGATTGACGCCCTTGTTGTCCAGCGCCAGCCGCGCAATTTCGGGGAACTGGCTGTTGGCCACATCCGTCAGGGTGATTTTCACATTGATCTTGCCGTCGATATAAGCGTTGATCGCATCCTCGACCTTTTTCACCTGTGCCGGATCGGGGCCGCTCTCGAGTTCAAAGGTATCACGGTACAGGCTGATCTCCACTTTATCCGCCGCTCCGGCGAAAGAGCAAACACTCAGCACCAGGATCACGGTCAGTATCAAAGACAACCATTTTTTCATTGCCGGGACCTCCTGAATTTTTTTATTCCAATTACGGTTCGCAAACGGAACCGTCTGAAATCGGTTATGACAAATCTGTCCTTCTTTCAAAGTATACCCTATCAGAGCCGTTTTTGCAACCGGGTTTCCCGCCTCGCGTTTATATCCGCTCCGGATCAATGCTCAGCCAGTTGCGCCCTCTGCGAAGCGTAACACGCCTTGACGGTTCCTGGCCCGGAAGACCGCCAAACATCTTTTTCGCCTTGTCCTGTTTTGTCAGCGGAATATCCTGCCCCCAGAAGCTCGGGCTTTCGCAGGGAACAATATGCCCTGCCGCCGCGTCTTCCATCATATCAATAATGGTCGGCAGGCAGTCCTCTCCGAGAGGAGCCCCCAGCGCACGGAAATCATGATGCCCGTTCCAGATTCCGTCATATTCCCCGTCCATGGCCTGCAGCTTTTTCATATGGCCGAGCGTCGTCCGCAGCAAAACCGCTCCGACGCCCAGATTGTAATTCACCGCATCCCCGGCAAAGAGCGTACGCGTCCCCTGATCCAGAAAAACCATTTCTCCGGGAGTGTGCCCGGGGCATTCAATCGCCCTCACGATCCTCCCGCCGCCAAGGTCAAATTCCTGCCCGTCCTTCAGATCCCAAACTACCGGAATGGGCCCGCTGTCTTCCGCCTCCAGCACATCCGTCTCCAGGTCAAAGGGATACAGTCGGAACATGGAATAGGGAGCGCCGATGCTTCCTTTCTGCCGCCTCGCAATATGGCGGATATCGTCCCTGCGCAGTTCTGCGCTCATCGGAATCGGCATCAGGTTCCGATCCTTCCCGTTCAGCCAGATCTCCGGAAACTGCCGTGCGTTCCCCGCATGGTCCGGATGATTGTGGGTCAGCGCAACAATCAGCGGCTTATCCGTGATCATACGCACCGCTCCCGCAAGATCACCGATTCCCATACCGCAGTCAATCAGCATCGCTTTCTCGGATCCAATGAGCAAAAACATGCTGGCACAGTCAAACTCATCGATTTCCCAGGTGTCTTTTTTAAACTGAACCATCGGATACAGTTTTGTCCGCATTTCCATGATCTTCCCGTCCGTTCCGGCCAAATGCCATTGATCTTTTCTTGGTTCCCCGCCTCCCGAAGCGGATGAAAACTGCGGTTCCTTACAGGGTGAGGACCTCCGGCGCTGCGGTAAATGAAGCGAATGTCGCGGTCGCATCCTTGAAATACAGCACCTGCGTGTTGTCGTCATCCGCGTTGTACATCGCCTTCAGGCTGGGCATCTTGTCCAGCATGGCGGCCTTGGGCTCCCGCCGGTCGTCGTTCACCAGTTCGCCGGCAACACGAAGCCAGATTCCGTTATGGAATGCGCAGATCTCTGCCTTCGGATTCACCGCCAGCTGTTTGGAAACGGCTTTCCTTTTCCCCGTCTGGATATACAGCTTCCCTTCAAAAATCAGGGCGGTGCCGAAGGGCCGCACGCGGGGCTGGTCCCCCTCCACCGTCGCCAGATAATAGGTTTGGGCCTCCTCCAGAAATTGGCATACACGCTCGAGATTGGTCATGATAAATCCCCCTTCTGATAATATTGAAATGCTGAAAACGCTGACTCCATCTTATACGGAACCACCCTGCCTGTCAATGTGTTTTAGGGAAACGGCTGGCAACTGCCGCCGTCAGCCGTTTCCCGTCCAGTGCTTCCCCGGCATTTTGAGTTTCACTTTTTTTGAGTTTCATCGCTGAAAAACCAGAACTGATACACAAAAAAACTGATACACAAAACCGGATCCGAGAAGCAAAAAATACGAGAGAAACTTTCCCCTTGTTCTCGTTTTAGTAACACTTTTCTTTAGTATTGCAGTAGTCAATAAAAACTGGACACGAAATTTGAAAATTTGATCATCGGATAATTCGAAAATCAGACTATCATTGAAACAATCTGGGCATCCAGTTTTTGAAGCGCTGGACACCACCGGAAATTTTCCTCTGGGGGTTGA
>JAFRBK010000022.1 GCA_017404985.1 Clostridia bacterium
ACGGACGAAGTCCGTATAACCGGCAAAGCGCCACATGCTGTTGTAGAATTTGAAAAAACAGAACCAGATGATGCAGAACAGGGCATAGGGGCCGATAAAGACCGTATAGGGTTTCCAGAACACCCCGGGAATCTCGGCAAAAATGCAATCAAAGCGAAGCCAGAGGGCCAGAAAATAAGCCGCGCCCACCGCCAGGGCATCATACACAGCCAGGCAGATCGACACCCACTGCCAATGCTCCAGGCCCCGCCGGTTTTCCTTCCGCTCCGAATTCACGTTCGTCCTCCCCAAATTCAAAAGAGTGAGCTTCGCCATGTGAAGCGCGGACATCGCCCGCGCTTCACCGATGAGGCTCCCTCTTTATTCGGCGCATCCCGCCCCCGGCAGAACCACCGCGAAACTGGATATGCCTGCCTGATGCCAGTTGTTAAATGACCACAAAGCCAATAACATTGGCCTCACCGATGTTCAGGAGTTCCGCGCTGCGGTCGATGTCTTTGATCGGCGACACATGCTTCTCCTCTACCAAAATGACAGCGTCGGACTTGCCGGCTTCCATGACCGCCTGGCCGTCGCTGATCAGGTCACCCTTGAAAACAACCTCCTGGCCCTCCGCCGCCCGGGCCTTCAGCGCCTCGGCAATCGGAGTGATTTTATCCGTTTCCACTGTACCGGTCAGCAGCAAACGTCCGGAGGGCAGTTTCTCATTAACGAGGGCATAAAGGCCGTCGTAGGCCGCGTTGCGGTCCTGTCTCCGCTTCCGGAATTCCAGCTTTTCAATCAGGGAATCCGGGAATTTGCCGGAACGGTGTGCCCGGGAATGGTTAAACTCCGCGTAAATCGGTACCTGGTAGCGGATGAACAAATCCCGACTCTCATGGAACCGGCCGCCCACCGCGTAGGTGATGCCGTAAAAAAGGATAATCAGGATGAAGCCAATACCGAAGGCGAAAAGGCCGACTGTCCAGAAAAAATCACCGGGTTTTGCTGGGGGATTCCGTCGAAGAATGTTTCTGGCATTGTTCAGGGCGTTTTGATAATTCACAATATCTGAACTAATACTGTTTCTGGTTTGTCCAATGTCAGGCCGAACTTGTACATATGAGTTCGTTCTAACTACCTGCACTGTATGCGGAGCCCAACTTTGTGCATCGTCTTTCATTTGCATAATGCGGTTCGTCAAGTACTGTAGTTCTTGTTCAACCTTCTCCTGGGAATCCGCTCGGGCAAGTATATAGAAAACATTTTCATTTGATACTGGTTTAACATCAATAAGAATATTGTTTAGAAAAGCATAATTTGTTGTTCCGAAAAGCTCTGCCGCTTCTGCAGGCAGGTTGTCGAGCACCCCAAGATACATTTGAACCAAACCATCTGCCGGATTCAGCGCTTCACCAATAGGCATGGTTTCATACATTTTTTGATCTATCTGTACATAATAATACCCTAAAGCCTCCCAAACATTGTCAGGATCCAGGTGATATAAAGGGCTTTCTTCCAACTGGCGTACTTTAGCAGCAATCATCTTTTCATAGTTCTGTGCTTCTTCTGCTGCCCGGTCATGGGCTGTCTTCCAGGAATCATATTCGCTTTGGTACCGAATTTCCGCGGAAGTGAGCTGATCACGGCTCCGGGTCGTGGCATCGCTGGCAAACTGATAGCCGCCGAACACCAGCCCACAGGCCAGAGCCACCAGAAGAATGGTGCGCCAGCGGTAAAGGATATGGAAAAGCATATCCTTTAAATTGATTTCATTATTGTTTTTCTGTCTTGCCTGCATCGGTTCGACTCCTCCCGTTCCCTGTTCAATACCCGCACCCGAAAGGCACAGATATACTGATAAAGTATACACCAAAGCCCTCCTCCCGTCAAACCGAACCAGCGGGACGGCAGGATGGTCTCATTTAAAAACAAGGTAGGCAAACAAGAACTGGCTTTCGAATTCTGAAATTACAGTTGATCACCGAGCATCAGAACTTTTTCCGCATAGTCATTGAGCAGTGCAACCCGTCTTGCTTTTCTACGAGTGCTAAGGATAAAAAAGCGAAGGCGTGACATGAAAGGCTCTTGACATCAAGGCAAGAGGTTGATAAATTCCCCCTTCGTCCGTTTACCGGTTTCTGGCGGAGATGCGCAATCAGGGGGAGATCCTGTTTGACGGGCGGAGAAGCGTCCGGACGCAGAAGCTGGACCATATCAGCGGCGTGAACCTGATTCCCGTGCTGGGGACCGTTGCCTGCGGCCCCGGCCAGGAGGAAGAAGAGGAGTTCATCGAATACCTTTGCATGCCCGAATGCATGGTTGGAAAGGGCGAGATGTTTGCACTAATCGCCAAGGGCGAGTCCATGGTTGACGCCGGTATCCACCCGGGAGACTACGTGATTGTCCGCAAGAACCAGGCTGCCAGGCCGAACGATCAGATATACAAGAATCTGGAAAAATCAAAGGCGAAGGTGAAAAGAATCGGTGCCCATCAATCTTATTGGTATCTGCCAGAGGTTACACCGGATATAGAAGCGTATCTTAGAAGCGTAAGCTGAACCATTTGTCTATTCGCTAAAGGCTATGTCATCGGCGAATTGGCGAATAGGCGAATAGAGGTCTGCAGACCCTGATAATTAACGCTTGCCTATTTGCCAGTCATCGGACAAATTGGCGAATAGGCGAATAGGATTGGCATATTTTCCCAGAAAACAGTTCTCTGAATTATCTTTTCGTGACAAGGCTCATAAAAACATGTAACCCAAAGCATCCCATATCCAATACCCGGCTCAGTTTGTGACTCGATTTTTTTGTGACTTGTTCGTTTCGGGACGTAATGAAACTCAAAAAAAGTGAAACTCAAAACGACCGGTGTGATTGGTAAAGGTTGCTTCTCGTATTATGTATTTCTCGAACGTGGTTTTGTGTATCAGTTTTTTTGTGTATCAGTTCTGGTGTTTTTCAGCAGTGAAACTCAAAAAAAGTGAAACTCAAAATGTCGGGGAAGCACTGGATGGAAACGGCTGACAGCGGCAGCTGCCAGCCTCTTGTTTATATGACACTTGACATAGCAGTAAACAGACAGTAAAATATTTTGTGCCAGTAAACGAACAGTAAATTGGCAGTAAAAGCATTTTGAAACAGTAAGCGAACAGTAAAAAACAACTGAGGGGGCAAATCAAATTGGCGTCAAACCCTTTTACTTTGATCTTTGGCCAACCACCATTGGAAATGATAGAACGATCAGCCCAGGCAGAGAAAATCATTAGTGATTTTTGCCAGGAGCGTCCTTCCAACGCCATTAATCTGGTAACCGGGATTCGCGGCTGTGGAAAAACAGTTTTCATCACTCAAATTGCTGAACGCCTCCGTGAAAAAAAAGAATGGATCATTGTCAATCTGAATCCTCAGCGGGATCTTCTTCCGGCCCTTGCCGCAAAACTGCATAGTGACCACACGTTGGTTCAATGGTTCCAGGAAGCAGGAATTAACCTGCAGGCTTTCGGCATTGGCATTGAAATCAAAGGCGCACCTCCCATACACGATATTGAAGAAGCATTAATCAGGATGCTGCGCAGTATACAAAAACACAATAAACGCCTGCTGGTTACCATCGACGAAGCCACAAATTCCCGGGATATGCGTATTTTTGCCAGCGCATATCAGATTTTTCTCCGGGAACAGCTTCCTGTTTTTCTGCTAATGACCGGGCTCTATCATCAGATTGATCGCCTCAGAAACGCGGAAGGCATGACATTTCTGGAAAGAGCGCCTCGAACTGTTCTCTCTCCGCTGAATTTTTCGGCGATTGTTGAAAAGTTTTTAAACACGCTGAAAGTAAACCAGGAAACAGCAACCCGACTTGCCAAAGCAACCAAAGGCTATTCTTTTGCATTCCAGGTCATTGGATATTTCTGCTGGGAATATCCCAATCAGTTGGACATTGCGTTGGAAAAATCCCGTGATTATCTCTATGAGTTCGCCTATGAAAAAATATGGTCCGAGCTATCCGCAAAGGATCGGGAAGTATTGGCCGCTGCTGCACAGTCTGAAAGCGGAGAAATCTCCCATATCAGAGAAATCCTTGATTATTCCTCCAATCAGTTTAATCCTTACCGCGACAGGCTCATTAAGGCTGGCGTACTGAACGCTCCCCAACCTGGAATAGTAAAATTCGCACTGCCCTGGTTCGATCTGTTCACATTGGAAAGAACTCTCCGTGACCAATAAACCGAAACAGATGGACAAAACGGAGGGACGGTCTTTTTCGTTTCGCCTTGTGAAACACGAGCAGAACCGTCACCCTGTTTTTCTAAAGAAGGAGAAACCGATATGGCCAAAGCTACGAAACAATTCAGTTTGGAACACATCAGCCAATCCCGTGGGCTGCTCATGGGGCTTGCAACCCTCTGGGTAGTGCTGAGCCACTCCCACAACGTTGACTTCGCCCAAAGCCACATTCTCTCTGCCATTCATTTGACTGCCTTTTTCCAGAATCTTCAGGCCTACGGCAGCGCCGGCGTGGACTTGTTCCTGCTGCTGTCCGGGTACGGCCTCTGGTATTCTTATTCCAAAAACCCAGGCATCAAAGCATTCTACGCCCGGCGCTTCTCCCGAATCCTGCCGGCCCTCTTCATCGTGACCATCCTCTACTACGGCTGGCAGGGAACCGATGGCCTGGGGGACTACATGGCCAAGAACCTGCACTATGCCCTGTATCATCCCACCTACAGCAAGGGGGAATTCTGGTACTTTTCCCTGATTATCGTGCTGTATCTGGCCTATCCGCTGCTGCACAGAATCATCCGCCGGTGGGGCCTCCTTGGCGCCATTGGCCTGAGCCTGGTCAGCATTGGGGGAACGTTCCTGTTCCGCCAGATCAACTTCGCCTATTTTGACAAGATGGACGTGGCGCTGACCCGCCTGCCGATTTTCTTCTTTGGCATCTGGATCGGAAAGAAAAGCAAAGAAGGCACCGGGATCCCGGTCTGGATTCCCGTCGCCTGCTGTTTTGTTTTTCCCGCGCTGCTGATGCTCCTGCCGCATATTCCGCTGCCCGGCTTCTTCATGCTGCGGTATCTGTTCGCGCCGCTGGTGCTGAGCCTGGCCTTCGCCGTATGCTGGCTGGACAGTTGGATTCCTTCGAATTTGCTGAAACGCTTCATTGTACTGGTCGGCGTGTATTCCATGGAAATCTACCTGACCTACGAAACCCTGAACCTGCACATGGGTGGGGTTTTCAAGGCTTCCGACAGCATCGGAATTACCTATGCGCTGGCCTGTTTTGTATTATCCCTTCTGCTGGCCTTCGCGCTGAAAAAATCCTCAGAGATAATTGTGAACGGCCTGAAGAAATGATTGAAACGAGGGGACCTTATGAACATTCTTCACCTGTCGCCTTACGTCCCGGAAACCCGTGCGGGCCATGCCGGCGGCGTCTGCATGGGCAAAACGGTGGAGACCCTGAAAAAACACCACCATGTGGCAGTGCTGACCTTCTGCAACGACGCCCGGGAAGAAGCCCTGCTGAAGGATCATTCAGATTACCACTATATCAAAACCTCTCCTGCGGTCTATGTTTGGAAAGTGCTCAGCCGCCTGTGGATGCCGAACATGTTCGCCCTGCGGGCGGACCGCCGGTTCCGAAGGATGCTCTGTCGGCTGATCGAAACAGAAAAAATCGACGCCGTCCATGCGGAATACACCGCCATGGGCCAGTACGCAAAGCTCAAAAGGAAATATCCCGGCCTCCGCTTCAACCTGGTCGAGCACGATGTAGTCGCCCAGTCCTACGAGCGCATGATTCGGCAGTCCACGGGCCTGAAAAAGCGCTATGCCATGGTCGAGCTGAACAAAGTAAAAAAAGCAGAAGCCCGATACTTGTCCGAAACCGATCAGGTTTTTACCCTGAATGACAAGGATAAGGACCTGCTGAAAACCCTGTACGGAATTAACAACGCCGAGGTAATTCGCCCCTGGTACGGTATTGACGGAACGGAATCCGCCGCCCCGGAACCAGGCGCGGCGGACAACACTCCGCAATCCTTTTGCTTTATCGGCCACATGGGCCGCGAAGAAAACCACGAGGCTGCCCTGCGGCTGGTCCGTATCTTCAATGAAATCGGGAATCCGTACTGGACGCTGAACATCATCGGGGCCCACCCGAAACCGGAACTGCAGCGGCTGGAATCCGACCGGGTCCATATCACCGGTTTCGTCGAGGACATCAACGCCGAAATCCGGAAAAACCGCTTTGCTGTATTTCCCCTCTCCCGGGGCGCAGGCATCAAGTTTAAGGTGCTGCTGGCCTGCGGCCTGGGCCTGCCGGTGGTTACGGGCAAGGTCGGTGCAGAGGGCATCGATCCGGATTTCCGGGTGTTGATGCCCGCGGAGGCGGATGAAGATTTCCGCCGGCAGATCGAAACTTTGATGGCCGATCCGGGCCTCTGCCGCCGGAAGAGCGCCGAATCCCTGGCTTTTGTGCGGGAACGCTTCAATTGGGCGGAAACAGAAGCCCTTTTTGACCGAGTCTACCGTGATCCGGAGGAGGGAACAAAATGAAAAAGGTGGTTGTCATTCTTCCGGCGTACAACGGGGAAAAATATATTGGCGCCCAGATCGAAAGCCTCCTGAACCAGACCTGGGAAAACCTGGACATCGTGGTCCGGGACGACGGATCCCGGGATGACACCCTGCGGGTGATCCGATCCTGGATCGGGCGGGAACCGAAGGGCAAGCGGATTCTGCCGGTGGTGGATGACGACGGCAACCGCGGCTATATCCGGAACGTTTTCGATACATGGAAAAAATCTGAGCCGGCGGATTACTACTGCTTCTGCGACCAGGATGACGTATGGCGGCCGGAAAAGATTGAAAAATGCGTCGCCCTGCTGGAAAGCAAGGGGGATAATGTTCCCGCCCTGTGTTTTCACGGATACAACGTATGCGACAGCGAACTGCATTTTCTGCGCAAGTCGGACCCCGTGTCGGCGGAACCGGACCTGGCTGCTGTGTGCTACGATTTTCCGTGCCTGAATTTTACGATCGTTGTGAACCACGCCTTTCGCGAGGCCTTCTTTGCCAACCTGCCGAAAGACGGGGATTATCCGAACTATCCGGATTCCTGGATGGCAAAGATGGCGGCCTGCTACGGCCGGCTTTACGCCATCAACGAACCCCTGGCGGAATACCGGCGCAACGACCAGGCGGCTTCCTGGTCCAACCACAGCGCCATTTCCCTGCTGGTTTGGCGGATGAAGAAATTCCTTGCCGGGGACGAGCCGGAAAAGATCGCAAAGGAGCTGCGGGACCTGCGGGAGGTCTTCGCTCCTGTCATGATTGAGCAGGATCAGGAGATGATGAAAGTCTTCACGGAGAAGAGCCGCGCCCACTATTTCCGGCGCCTGTTCTGGCCGGATCGGTTGCGCAGGAGGAAAATCGAGGAACTGGAACTTCGCTTCCTCTTCCTGCTGAATAAATTCTGGTAGGGATAAAGCCCGCCGGGCGGCCATTCGGGCCGCTCAGGTTGACAGAAAGGAGAGGGCAGCACAGTGAACCCCTTTGTGTCTGTGGTGGTTTTGACCTATAACCCTTCCTGGCAAAAACTGAAGCCCACGCTGGTTTCCATCCTCCGGCAAAAGAACGTCGATTTTGAAATCCTCCTGGCGGACGACGGCTCGGCAAACAACCTGCAGGAGCAGGCATCCGCCCTCTTCCTGGATTATTCTTTCGAATCGTTTACGCTGCTGCCGAACCCCGTCAACCGGGGCACGGTGCAGAATTTTCTCTCCGCCCTTGAAAAAGCCCGGGGAACCTATGTTTATGTGATTTCCCCCGGGGATTTTCTCTATGAAGATGCCACCCTGACGAAACTGGTGGCTTTTGCAGAAAGCGACCATACTGAAATCTGCTTCGGCGAGGCCGTGTTGTATGCCATGGATGCTGAGGGAAACATCGTCCTGCCGCAGGGCCGGCCACTGGCCCCGTCCCGGCCGGATCTCTACCGGGACCTGAACATCTTCCGCCAGAAGGCAGCTTTTTTCTTCCTGGATTATGTCCTGGGGGCTGCTTACTTCCGGAAAACCGAAACCGCTATGGAAATGCTGCGAAAAACCGCGGGCTTCGCCAAATATGCCGAAGATACTCCTTCCACTCTTTTTGCGCTGACGAAGGGAATCCCGGTACACTATTTTCCGGAACCGGTAGTTTGGTACGATTGCGGAGAGGGGATTTCCACCCAAACAGAACCGCAAAAGGAAAATCGCTGGCAGCAAATCCTGTCAGCGGAGTACCGGGCCGCTTATGAAGCCCTCCTGAAGGAAAATCCGAAGGATCCGGTCCTGCAGGCTGCCTGGCGGTACAAATATGAAAAGGAAGAAAAGGAGCCGGTGTGGAAACAGTTCCCGGTTCACCCGCTGGTCGTGCTGGCTTTCTACCGGCGGCGCCGTTTTCCCGTGAAGCTGAATGCGGCGACGGAAGAAAATCTGGAAAAGCTGCGCGATATTCTCCGCCTGGCAAACTGATCAAAAACCATCTGGCAATGAATAAAAACGGGGCGCTGTGGATTACAGCGCCCCGCATCATTCCCCGGGATTATCCTTCCTCTTCTACTTCTTCGTCCACTTCTTCAGGCTCTTCCGGTTCTTCATCATCCGCGGAACCCGCCGTGCCTGTGCTGTCTGTCGTGGTGGTACTGCCTTCCGGCATTTCATCCTTGTAAACCGGCACCTTCACAACTTTCTTAACCTTTTGCAGGGTGTAAACGGGCTTCTGCTTCTCAACCGCCTTCGGTTTGCCGTTCTCGTCCACTTCGTAGGCGATGTAGGTCTTGTAGCCGGAGACCACGCGCTCGGTCACTTCCACTTCGCGTTCTTCGTAATGGTCAATCTCACGCTTGACAGCGCCGGTGGGTTTTTCACTGCTGGCGCTCAGGTCATAGTTGATTTCAGGATCGCTGCTGGTGGTAGTGGTCTTGGTATCCTTGGTGTCTGTGGTAGTCTTGGTGTCCTTAGCCGCCTTCGCGCCTTCCGGCATAAAGGTATAGGTAACAACCCACACAATTTCTTTCTGGGTCTTAAAGCTGATACAGGTCACCGTCTGGGAAACGGAGAAGCCGCTTTCCAGCTCGGCTTCGGTGGGCGTATAGGTAGAGCGCTCGGTGCCATCCGCATTCTTGTTTTTCAGATAAGTCAGGAAAGCGAATTCTTCATCGGGCGCCAGTTTGGCGGTTGCTTTCTTCTTAATCGGCAGGCTGGTGCCGGGAAGGCGAATGCCGTTGATTTCGCAAACGGCGCTATAGCTTTTCCCCAGCTTCTTATAGTCGTCGCATCTGCCTTCAATGGTCACAGTCATGGTCTTGGCTTTGCTGCTCTGGTCAATGGCCTCGATGAGATCATTATCCTGCACGCTCAGATAAATCCCCTGCACATAGCCGACCTTTCCCTTTTTGGGCGTAGTGACCTTGTACCACAGGACGCCGTCCACTTCCTCTTCGCCTTCAACAATCAGGTCTTTTCCCTTTTTCAGGTTTTCAACAACCTTGCTCTTGGTGCTCGTATCCTGCCGCATTTTGACCGACTCACGGGTGATGCCCGTGGTGGGATAGCTTACTGCGGACGCGGCAGAGAGAAACAGAGAGAAGAGCAGGCACGCCGCCAAGGCCAGGCTGACAATTTTCTTCATGGACAAAAAATCCCCCTTCGAGGTTAATTGTTACCTATTCTAACATTGTTTAAAAGATTTGTAAAGAATTTATTTCAGATTTTTTCATTAAATATAGGGGGTTCTCTGTTCTTTTTCTACTTTCTGTGGTATTCTAATAAATGGAAATCTTTTTGGCGCACGCTTTTGTCCTGTCAGAACCATGGCTGGAAAGCGGCGAAAAAGTCATAAATGCGTAAAAAAAGGAGCGTTCTTATGGGCCAGATTACAGTGGAGCGGGACGTCAGCGGAATCGCGGGGCTGTGTGTGATTACGCCCGCGGTGCACGGGGACGCCCGGGGGTATTTTGTGGAAACCTATAACCAGCGCGATATGGAGGAAGCCGGTTTCAGGATCTCCTTCGTGCAGCACAACCAGTCCATGAGCGTCAAGGGCGTGCTCCGCGGTCTCCATTTCCAGAAGCAGTATCCCCAGACGAAGCTGGTCCGGGTCATTCGCGGTGCGGTGTTTGACGTGGCGGTGGACCTGCGGAAGGGCAGCCCGACCTTTGGGAAACATCACGGGGAAATCCTGACCGAGGAAAATAAAAAGCAGTTTCTGGTTCCCCGTGGCTTTGCCCACGGTTTCCTGGTCCTGACGGATGAAGCTGAATTCTGCTATCTTTGTGACGATTTTTACCATCCTAACGACGAGGGTGGTATGGCATGGAACGATCCCGAGATCGGTATTCAGTGGCCCGGTGTGACCGGTGAATACCGCGGAACGCCCTCCGCGGAAGGGTATGCGATCGACGGTGTCCCGCTGAACCTGAGCGAAAAGGACCAGAAGTGGCTGGGCTTCAGAGACACATTCACCTTCTGAAGATGAGGGGCAGCTTTTTGCCATTCCCGGGATCCTTTCGGTCTTTCTGCTGCAGCATATTTGGGCTATGAATATTTGGGCTATGATCAATGAGAAAGAGGAGCATATGGACATCAAACTGATCCAATTCTCCCCCCACGGGGACGACCGGGGGCAGCTGGTAGCCCTGGAGGAAACGAGGGAAATCCCCTTTCCGATTAAAAGGGTTTACTATATGTACAAAACCGTCCCCGACGCGGTCCGCGGTAAGCACGCCCACCGTAAACTGGAGCAGGTGCTGGTCTGCCTGCACGGCAGCTGTAAAGTGCGCCTGGACGACGGCAAAGAAAAGCAAGTCGTTCTGCTGGACAAGCCCTGGGAGGGGCTCTACCTTTCCAACGTCGTCTGGCGCGAGATGTTTGACTTTTCTCCGGATGCCGTGCTGATGGTGCTTGCTTCCGATTATTATGATGAAGCCGACTACATCCGAAACTACGGCGATTTTCTCGCCTTCCTGCGCAAGCAATCCGAAAAGGAGGGGAACTGAGATGGCTGTTCCCTTTGTTTCTTTTCTGCCAATGGAGCGGGAGCTGGACGCGGATCTGCGGGCAGCTTTTGACCGGGTGTACCGCCGCTCCTGGTATATCGGCGGCGAAGAGGATGCGGCCTTCGAAAAGGCATTCGCTGCCTGGTGCGGCACCAAATTCACCGTCGGCTGCGGCAATGGCCTGGATGCCCTGATGCTGGCCCTGAAAGCCATCGGCCTGCAGCCCGGGGATGAGGTGATTGTTCCCGCTGATACCTATATCGCTACTGCCCTGGCCGTCACCTATGCCGGCGGAATACCGGTTCCGGCGGAAGTCCGGCTGGATACCTTCAACCTGGATCCGGAAAAGCTCGAATCCGCCATCTCCAGAAAAACAAAAGCCATTATGCCGGTGCACCTGTATGGCCAGCCCTGCGAAATGGATCGGATCGCAGCGATCGCGAAAAAGAACCGCCTGGCCGTGATTGAGGATTGTGCCCAGGCCCATGGGGCTGCATGGAACGGCCGGAAAGTGGGAACCTTCGGCATCGCCGCCGGCTTCAGTTTCTATCCGGGAAAGAATCTCGGCGCCCTGGGGGATGCCGGCGCCGTGGTTACAGGCGATGAAGCCCTGGCGAAAAAAATCCGCGCCCTGGGAAATTACGGCTCCGACATCAAATACCACCATCTGTACCAGGGGCACAACTCCCGCCTGGATGAACTCCAGGCTGCTTTCCTGTCCGCCAAGCTGCCCCATCTGGACCGGATGAACGAGGCCCGACGGGCCATTGCGAAGAAATACCTGGAGCAGATCCGGCATCCGGAAGTGGTGTTGCCGGCGGTGTTGCCGGAAGCTACGCCGGTCTGGCATATCTTCGGCATACGTTGCGCGCGGCGCGATGCCCTGGAAGCCTGGCTGACGGAAAAAGGCATCGGCACGGGCCGCCATTATCCCTGCCCGGTCCATCTGCAGCCCTGCTATCAGGATCTGGGATACCGGGAAGGGGATTTTCCCGCAGCCGAGGAAATTGCCCGCACGGAATTGTCCCTCCCGATGTATTACGGCATGACGGAAGCGGAAACCGATGCGGTAATCGCCGCAGTGAATTCGTTTCCCCAAGAATGAAAAGGAAAGAAAATGATCCTGAGAAAACTGGAACCCCGGGACGCGGAACCGATGCTCGCCTGGATGCATGACCCGGAAACGGTGGGGCTGCTGAAGACGGACTTTATGAACAAAACCACAGCTGATTGTCTCGTTTTTATTGAGGCAACCCGGGATGAATCGAAAAATCTTCACCGGGCTGTTGCGAACGATACGGATCGTTATCTCGGCACGGTGAGCCTGAAGGGCATTGACCAGAAGCGGAAAACCGCGGAATTCGCTATCACCGTCGGGCCGGAAGGCCGGGGAACCGGCGCTGCCGCCTTTGCCATGGCGGAAATGCTCCAGACCGCCTTTGAAAAGCTGGGCCTGGAAACGGTATACTGGTATGTAAATCGGGAAAACCGTCGTGCGATTCGTTTTTACGAAAAGCAGGGATTTCAGCCCCTGACAGCCCGTCCGGCGGAGACGCCGGAAGCGGACGAGGATCCCCGGATGGTATGGTTTCTATGTAAGGCGGGGCAGAAGCCAGTTTTTTCGGATCACGAAATAAAAGCGGAGAAATTTCGCCCATGAGAAAAACCATCGCCCTTTTGACCCACTGGTATCCCACCCGGGAAAATCCTTTCTTCGGGCGTTTTTTTCGTGAGCAGATTTTGGCCCTGGAGGATCGGTTCGACTTTCTGGTGATTCACTACCGGGAGGAACCCCGGAAGAAACCCTTTCAGCAACCCGTCGTGCGGATGGCTAAAAAAGAAAAGAACATCGCGGAGTTTGAAATTGATGCGTTTGTGCCGCCTACCCTGGCGGTCCGGAACCGGATCCATCGGGGAAAAACCCTGCGGGATACCCCGGAGCGCCTGGCCTGGACGGAAAAACAGATCAGCGGAGTTTTCCAGGCTCATTTTCAGTCTGTCAGCGCCATTTACTGCGTGGATGCCCAGAAGGAAGCCTTCTACGGCGCGGCGGCGGCGAAAGCCCTTTCCGTGCCCCTGCTTCTCAGCGAGCACGGCCCGGTGCCGTGGCCCGGCGAAGCCATTACCGAAGCCAACCAGAAAGCCATCGAAGGGGCGGATGCCTTCCTGGCGATTTCCCGGGACAAAATCCGCCAGCTGATGATGCAGGGCATTCTGCTGCCTCCGGTAACGGAAATCGGCAACCTGGTGGATGAGCGTCGCTGGCCTCTGGCGGATCGGTCCGGCCATAAGGAAAAAACACTGCTGGCTGTCGCCTCCCATTCTTTCTATAAAAACTATCCGATGCTGCTCCGGGTGCTGGGTCGGCTGGCGGAAATAACGGATGTGCCGTTTCGCATGATCATCGCGGGCTATGCAGCCAATCCTGGCTATGCTGAAAACCCGGGCAGCCTTGAAGCCCAAATCAGGAACGCTTCTTTTGCGGACAGAACCGAGCTGGTTCCCTCTCTGCCACATGAGCAGTTGAATGCGCTCTACGCTCGGGCGGATGCCCTGGTGATTACCTCGATCCAGGAAGGCCAGCCCGTTTCCGCCCTGGAAGCCGCCTGCACCGGTCTGCCGCTGTTCACCACCCGCTGCGGCGGCGTGGAGGACTACACGGACGATTTAACCGGCCGACTGTATGGCATCATGGAGGAAGAAGCCATGGCACAGGGGCTGAAGGATTTCGTCGAAGGCAAAATCGCTTTTGATCCCGCGGTGATCCGCCGGCGGGTAGTGGAAAAATACGGCTGGGACGCCTTCCGGAACACGTTTACGGCAGTGATGAACGAGGTGGCCCATGGCTGAGCTGAGCGTGATCGTTCCCATCCATAACACGGAGCCCTATCTGCTCCAATGCCTGAAGAGTATTCTGGAACAAACCTACCGGGATTTTGAGCTGATCCTGGTAGATGATGGCTCCGACGACGGCTGCCCGGTCATTTGCGACCGGGCAGCGGAAAAGGACCGGCGGATCCGGGTGATCCATCAGGCGGCCGGCGGCGCCTCCGCTGCCCGGGAAGCTGGTCTGCGGGCAGCCTCCGGGGAGTTCGTAACCTTTCCGGACAGCGATGACTGGCTGGACCCGCCCATGTTCGAAACCCTGATGACCGCTATCAGGGAAAACGGTGCAGATCTCGCCGCTGTCGGCTTCCTTCAGGAAGGACCGGAGCCTCTGCCCCGTGGAAACGGCATTGCCTCCGGGCTGTATAACCTGGAGCGCCCCGCAGAAGAAAAAGCCAATAATTTTCTGCAGAAAACCCTGTATAACGGGACATTTTATGAGCCGGGCATTATCCCGTCCCTGTGGTCGAAGGTGATCCGCCGTAAACTGCTGGATCCGGAGGGCGCTCCGAACCCCCTGATTCGGATGGGGGACGATGCCGCGCGCCTCTATCCCGCCCTGGCGAAAGCAAAGCATGTGCTGGTGATGAACGAGGCGCGACATTACCATTATCGCTACCTGCCCACCTCCCAGGCCAATGCCTATGATCCCCGCTATTTTGAACGGGCGGATGCCCTCCTGCGAGGACTGGACAAGGCCCTGCAGCAGGCTCCGGAGATTCGCTCTGGCCTGCCGTATTACGCACTGTTCATTCTGGAACTGGGCATGGACCAGTATCTGTTCCATGCCCGGCGGAATTCCAAAGCGGAAAAGGAGGCCGCCTTGAACCAGGCTTTTACCGTCTGGGAAGCAATCCGCCCGGCAGATGGCGCCATCCGGTGGGAAGAGTTTTCCCCGGCCCAGACGGAAAAACTCAGGCTTTTCACGGAGGGAGAAACAGGCAAATTGATTTCCCTGTATGCGAAACACCACTTTTCTGCTACAATAAGGGCGGTTCTGCATCGGGGCAGAACCGAATAAAGCGCAGCGAGGCGGCCCATGGCAGTGTTTAATCAGGCCTCTCGGACCAAAAACGCGATGAAAACCTCCGCGGCCGGGGTTGCCGTAAACCTGATCAAGATTCTGCTCGGGTTCGGCTACCGCAGCCTGTTTTTAACCATCCTTTCGGAAACCTATCTGGGGATCAACGGGCTGTTTACCAGCATTCTGCAGGTACTGTCCCTGGCAGAACTGGGAATCTCCACGGCGATCGTTTACCGGTTTTATGAGCCGATCAGCCGCGACGACGTTTCCCGGGTCGGTATGCTGATGAACTTCTTCAGGAGAGTTTACGCAGCCATCGCCGGGATTATCCTGGCCCTGGGGCTGGCGGTAATGCCCTTCCTGCACCTGCTGATCCGCTCCAGCGCGGAAGTGCCCCCGGATGTTAACCTGTATGTGGTTTACCTGCTTTTCCTGGGAAACACGCTGTCCAGCTATCTGTTCACCTACAAGCTGACCCTGTGGACCGCAGACCAGAAGAATTACCTCTTCTCCCTGGCGGACCTGGCCGCAAATCTGGCCCGCTATGCCTTCCAGATTGCCGTGCTGCTGACAACAAAGGATTTCACCTGGACGCTGGCAGCAGGCATCGGGGCGACCCTGCTGGTAAACTTCGGTTTCAGCCTGTGGGTAACAAAGCAGTACCGAGAGGTTTTCCGGATCCGGGAAATGCTGCCGGAGGCGGACCGGAAGCAGATTTATGCCGATACCCGGGCGGTGATGTACCACAAAGTCGGTACGACGGTGCTGCTGGGCACGGATAACGCGGTGCTGACACGGATGGTTTCCCTGGCGGCTACGGGCCTGTATTCCAACTACTCGATGATTATCCTCTATGCCCAGACATTGATTTCCCAGCTGCTGGGCAACTTCACCCCAAGCGTCGGCAACGCGCGGCAACAGATGTCCCCGGAAGAGTATTATGCCCTTTTCCGGAAGATGGCCTTTCTGGGCCTGTGGGTCTCCTGCGTGGTTTCCGTCTGCTTTTATACTGCCCTCGACGACCTGATCGCCGTATGGCTTGGTCCGCGGTTCGTCTTCGGCGGAGGGGTGACCGTAGCGCTCTGCGTTTCCTTTTATCTGACGATTGCCCGGATCACGAACAACGCCTTTACCAACGCGGACGGGCTTTTCGTGAAGGACCGGATCCGCCCCCTGATCGAGGCGGCGCTGAACCTGGGTATTTCGATCGGGCTCACCAAATGGCTCGGGATTGTCGGCGTTTTCCTGGGAACGATTATTTCTTCACTCCTGACCATTGTCTGGCGGGAACCTCTGATCCTGTACCGGTATTCCTTCAACAGAAATGTGTCGGAATACTGGAAAATGTACGGAAGCTTCACGGGAGTTGCAGTGCTGGCGGCCGCCGGGATTCACTTTCTGAAGACTGCCGTCGGGTTCACCCCGTCCTGGCCCATGCTGGTTCTGGAAAGCGCCCTGGCCTTCCTGGCCATAAACGGGTTTCTGCTTTTGCTGTTTCACCGGAAAGAGGAGTTTTTATATATGAAGCAATTGGCCATGCGCCTGCGCGGAAAACGGCAGTAACGATTTCCGGGGTGAACGCAAAGGATGGTTTATTCCAGCCAAAGCGGAGAGAAATATTGTAGGAGGTAAACCCCATGAAAGGCATTATCCTGGCCGGCGGCGCCGGCACCCGCCTGTATCCCCTGACAATGGTCACCTCGAAGCAGCTGCTTCCGGTGTACGACAAGCCGATGATCTATTATCCTCTGAGCACCCTGATGCTGGCGGGGATCCGGGACATCCTGATCATCTCCACGCCGACGGACACGCCGCGGTTCGAGTCCCTGCTCGGGGACGGCAGCGAGTTCGGCATCCGCCTGCAGTACAAGGTTCAGCCCTCCCCGGATGGGCTGGCCCAGGCCTTCCTGCTGGGCGAAGAGTTCATCGGGGATGAGGCCTGCGCCATGGTGCTGGGAGACAACATCTTTTATGGCAACGGTTTCCGGAAGGTGCTGACTGCCGCGCGTGAAAACGCGGAGGCCGGCCGGGCCACGATCTTCGGTTATGCCGTGCGGGACCCGGAGCGCTTCGGTATCGTGGAGTTCGACGAGAACGGCAAGGTGCTGAGCGTGGAGGAGAAGCCGGCGCACCCCAAGAGCAATTACTGCATCACCGGCCTGTATTTCTATCCTAAGGGCGTCAGCGCCATGGCGCACCAGGTGAAGCCTTCCGCCCGGAATGAGCTGGAAATCACCACGTTGAACGACCTGTATCTGAAGCAGGAGAAACTGGACGTGCAGTGCCTGGGCCGGGGCTTCGCCTGGCTGGACACCGGCACTATGGACAGTCTGGTGGAGGCTGCGGACTTCGTGCAGATGGTTCAGAAGCGGCAGTCCATCGTGATTTCCGCCCCGGAGGAAATCGCCTACCTGCACAAGTGGATTGACAAAGATACATTGATGAAATCCGCGGAACGCTACGGCAAAAGCCCCTACGGGGCCCATTTGAAAGCGGTGGCCGAGGGAAAGCTAAGGTATTAACGATTCCCGTCCGAGGGAAATCTGTCTGTTTGCGCAGCAGGTCAATAGAGGCTGGGGGCAATGTCCTGGCGCTCTCACAATCCTCCGTTCCATAGCGGCGGAATAGGGTCAAGGAGAAAGGTCTTATGATGCTGAAGAAACTGTTGTTTGGCAGGGAGGAGAACGCTTCCAGGCGCGCGTATGTCTGGAACATGGTTTCCAGCCTCATCTTCAGCCTCCAGAGCGCCCTGTTCCTCCTCGTCGTCACCCGGGCTGGCGGTACAGAGGACGCCGGACGTTTCATGATTTATTTCACAGTGGCCCAGACCCTAAGCGCTGTTGGCGGGTACAGCATTCGGGAATTCCAGGTTTCCGACCTCCGGGAGGAATATCCCTTCTCTGCCTATTATACCACCCGGTGGGTGACCTGCCTGGCGATGCTGGTTCTCGCGGGCGGCTATAGCATCCTCAAAGGCCTTTCCTCCGCGGAC
>JAFRBK010000023.1 GCA_017404985.1 Clostridia bacterium
AATAACCCTTCTACGCCTATTAATACCAGGGTGCAGCTGATTGATATGATTCTGGAGCGGACCATGGGGAAGCCGGAGGAGACTATGCGGCTTTTGATGGAGAAGGAGGATCGGGAAGCTGCGGAAGAGCGGATGGCGGAGATTATTCGGCTGGCGAAACAAAGTCGATGAAACTCAAAAATAATGAAACTCAAACGGGTGAGGGACGGAGAACAGGCCGATGAAACTCAAAAATAATGAAACTCAAACGGGTGAGGGACGGAGAATAAGGCCGATGAAACTCAAAAATAATGAAACTCAAACGGGCACGGGACGGAGAATAAGGCCGATGAAACTCAAAAATAATGAAACTCAAACGAGCGCGGGACGGAGAGGGAAGCGTGAAGTGAAAAGTTTAGATTTAGAGTTTGAAAGGAAGCGATCAGGATTTATTCGAATCGACCGGTGAGAATTCCGGATATGAAAGGGAAGATTTCCTATAAGAAACAGAAGGACAGCAGGTATGTGATGTACGAGACCGGGCGGCGATATGACAAATACAAGAAATACAATGTTGTGAGCCGGATTTGCATCGGGATTCAGATTCCGGCGAGGCCGGAATACAT
The DNA here is from genome assembly GCA_017404985.1 of Clostridia bacterium. Classification (GTDB taxonomy): domain Bacteria; phylum Bacillota; class Clostridia; order Christensenellales; family Aristaeellaceae; genus Aristaeella. The sequence continues at coordinate 606 of JAFRBK010000023.1, forward strand.
GCTGCCGAATGAAAATTACTTCAGGATGATTACGGAGGGAGAACGGGTTATGAGTGAAAACGAACAGGAAGCTCTGGATGAATTTGAATTTGAACGGACACAGGCTTTTATGGTGCGGGACTTTTTTGAGCAGATGTACTATGAGTTTCAATACCATAGCAGGCGGCAGCCGAATACAGTGCTCAACGAGTACAAGGTTCGGAAACTGAACAGAATCCTGGAGCCGCTGAAGGAAATGATGAAGGAAGAGCCGGGGGCAGAGTGGCTGGAGTTGATTCCGGAGCCGGTGGAAGAGGAAGTTGAAGGCGGAGGGACCGTGATTCGAGGGATGACGTATAGTGATGTGATGATGGTTCTAACGCAGTTTCGGTGCCTGGAGGGGGAGTATTTTCAGAAGCTGCTGATTGGATGAACGAAACAGAGTAAGGAATCACACACGCACCGCGCGCGACATGGACGGGCTTTTCTCAAAAAACAACAAAAATACAATATATAGTATCCAACCCATGATATAAAATACATAATAAGCAGCATTTGTGCGGGAAGCACTGCAGTATATCTGATGATTCCGGGAGAAAACCTCAATGAAACAGACATTGAAACGAATCCTCCTGTTCATCCTCGCAGCAATGGTCGGGGCGTGTTCTGTGCCCCTGGCTTCCTTCGCGGCGGCGGCACCGGCTCCCGAGACGATTGAAATTACCGATCGTTTCAATTCCGGGGTAACGGAGGACGTGGGCTATATTCCGTCTGACACGGTGATCTGGCGGGACGAATGCTTTACACGCTCCTCCTTCCTGGGCTGCAGCCATCTGGCGGAGCTCTCCGCCGCGGCGGCCCTGACCAGTACTCCCTATGCCGATCCATCCCTGCCCCCGGCACAGAATGAACCGCTGGCCCCCAAATATGTCACGGAGTTCCTGACCGCGGCTCATTTTCAGGATGTGGAGACAAACAAATACTACACCACCCGGCAGGAAGAAAACTCCGTGGGCGCAGCCCTCGGCCACAAGACCATCCTGGAGGACGGCAAGCCTTATACCCTGCTGGCCATTGTGATTCGCAGCGCAAACTATACCCAGGAATGGGCCGGGAACTTCACCATCACCAGGGACAGCTCCTCTGAAGAGCACTTCCACGCCGGTTTCAAGGCGGCACGGGACGAGGCCCTTCGTTTCGCAGCGTTTCCCTGCTTGCCCAAAACGGCGGCATCGTGGCGCCGTCCCACTATGTCCAGATGGATCTTGCCTGGGCCAAGGCCCGGCGGGCCAAAGGGATCTGGAACGATGTGGATTATCGGGTGATCGAAGGCGCCGGTTCCGTATGGTACAAAGGCAGCGGGAAAACACAGCGCTTTGTTGCCAGCGGCGACGTGATCCTTTTCAAAGAACTGAGGATAGACGGCGTGCCGTTCCATGAAGGGGTGAATATCTCCTCCGGCAGCACCATCGCGGACATCAGCGCCAAAGCCATGGAAACGCTTTCCGTCGGAAAGCACACCGTGACCTTTGTCTATGCGGACGGAGAGGCTTCCGCCGACTTCAGCGTACAGAAAAAGCTGCCTCCTCCAACCGGGGACGCAGGGAATCCTACGCTGTGGTTCCTGCTGCTCATTCTCGGAGCCGCGGGCGTTTGCCTCCTCCTGCGTATCCTGCCGTATACCGCAAAACGCAGGAAATAATACCGAAACGGAGTAAGGAATCGCACGCGCACCGCGGGCGACATGTCCCCCTGTTTCGGAGAGTGGAGAGTTTAGAGTTTAGAGTTCATCTATGAGGTCCTCGAGGGGGATGGGGAAGTCCAGGCGGCCGGCGGACTCGGGGGCGGCATAGCCGGGCTGGAGGAAGAAGACAGGGTTTCCGGAGGCGTCGAGGTAGAAGTCGTGCTCTGGATAGAAGACCAGGGAGAGTATCTCCTCGGTGAAGTCCGGATTCCGGTCGGGGAGGTCCATTTTCTGCAGCATATCCCAGACCAGGCCGCGGACGATGCGGTTGGCTTTTTCGGTCTGGCGGTCCTCCAGCCAGGTGTCGGAGCGGTCATCCGCTTCCAGGGTACCGAGCAGGTTCGGCAGGGCATAGGTGGAGTTCGGCATGCCGTTTTTCCGGGAAAAGACATGGCCTTCCCAGGTGAGACGCTCACTGCCTTCCTCCCTGTCCGAACGGCAGACCAGGAAGGAGATAAAGTCATCGTTATTGCAGGTAGAAGTATAGGTAATGGCGGTTTCGCAGGTGATGCCGCTTTCCGCCCAGGATTCCGCCATCAGGGGGACGCCGTTTTCCAGGGAGTCGGAGATGAAATAATCATAGAAGGTATTGACACGGTACGCATCCGGGTCGGACTCGTCCATGTACGGCAGCACATAGCTCCAGGCATAGTGGCCGGCATCCGGGTTTTCCGCGTCGTAGGGAATGGTGACCGAGCCGGACAGGTCCGGCCCCTGGGGCATCGGATCCGCCAGGGCCGCGGAGAGAACAAGGGAAAGCAGGAGCAGCGCCGCGGACAGGATGGCAAGGCGTTTCATCGGACAGAACCTCCCGGTTTTTATTTCGTGTACGTATAGCGGGCGTTGAGCCAGGGCATGCCGTTATACAGGCTGTAGGCATCGGCGTAGATCCGGTAATAGTTGCCTATCTTCCACGTGGTTTTGGTGTAGTTTTCCAGCAGCACAGGCTGGGATTTTCCGTCCTCGCTGGAGTTGATGATGACACGCTGGGGCTTTTCGGATTCCTGGGACTGGACCACGCCGGTGATGACATAGACCTGGGAGCGGGCGGCCCGGACGCTCATGTTGCTGAGCAGCTCGGAATAACCATCCGCCGACAGCGGCCAGGCCCGCGTCGTATATTCGGAGGCCGGCGGCAGGTAATACACCACATGGTTGACCACGGACGTCTTTTTTCCGGGATAGGAGGCTTCAATCGTGATCGTATTGTTGCCGATCTTATCAAAGACCGCATTGAAGGAGAACTTGCCCTTGGAATCCAGCTCGGTGATGTTCAGATCGGAATGGGGCGTGGTTACGGTGACATAGGCGCCCGGCAGGGTCGTGGCGGAAACGGGCATGATCCGGTTGTTCGTGGTGCCGTAGGTGCCCACGGCCAGGTCCAGCGGGATTTCCTGCTTTTCCCGATAGAGGACGACCGTGAGGTTGTTATCCCGGCAGTACTGGGAGCGGACGACGATGTTGAAGACGTTATCCCCGATGGGCTGCACGGTGGCATTATAGGTCATTTCGCCGGTGTCGGAGGAAACGGTATCCGAACAATCGACGCCGTTGATCGTGACCCGGGAGCCCGGGCGGACGACGATTTTGATGGCGGTCATCGTGGTGGACACGGTGGTCCGGAGGGAATCGGGGGATTCGAGGGCTACAGGGCTGATCGGGATTTCGATTTCATAGGAAATGGGCGACATCGGCACCTGGCGGCCGGCGGAGGATTTCAGGAAGGGCGTTATGGTGACTTCCATGGTTTCGCTGAGGGCGCCTTCCAGATTGTCGTACCAGGTGTGGTCCGGAATCTCCAGGGTGGCAAACCCGTCCACGACGGAATAGCTGGCATGCAGCTCCCGGACATAGATGGAGGTGCCTTCCTCCCCGGGAATCATGACCAGATGCGCGGCCTGGCCGTCCAGAATGGTGGAGGAGATGATGACTCCCGGGTCGTTTTCCTTCGGGGCATTCCGGCCGGTGAAATACTTGTAGCCAAACCATCCTCCCGCGCCCAGCGCGCCGATCAGCAGCAGGATCAGAAAAGCCCGCAGCACAGCGGCCCGGCGGGATTTGCGGGAGGGAACCATTTTGGAGAGGCTCTGGGTCATACTGTATTTATACCGGGAAGGGGAAGCGCTGTCGGAGGACGTCAGCGGATCCCAAGTGCGGGATTCCAGATAAACGCCGTTGGAATCCATATAGCGGACTTTCCGGCGGATTTCGGATTCATTCCGGGAAGCCACGCTGGCGTCCGATGTGCTGTGCATGGTCACGGTTTCCCGATGCTGCAGTGATCGGGAGGGTTTCTGTTCCTTCGGGGGAGAATCCACCACGACATGGCTGACCCGGCCGGCGGCGGAATCGCGCAGGCGTTTCTGCAGGTCGGCACCTTCCTGTTTTCTTTTTTTCAGGTCCTGCATTTCCCGGGCCAGCTCGTCCCGGGGTTCGGGCCTGTTTTCGGTCTGGCCGAATTCGTCCGCCCGCAGGTAGGCCGTAGGCGCATCCCCGTCCCGCAGAGCGCTCTTCCATTCCAGCCTGGAAGCCGCGTCAATGTTCAGGGGAGCGCCGCAACGAATGCAGTGCGGCATGGAAGCGCGGTTCCACTGACCGCATTCAGGACATTTCATGCATTCCTCCGAAAGGTCAATTAATCTTCGTCGTCATCAATGACCAGGAAGCTGTTCTGGAGGAAATCGGCCATGGCAGCACGGCAGGCTTCCCAATCCAGCTCCTGGGCATCCATATTGGCAAAATTGATGGCATGGGCGGCGCCGTTCGGCGGGATCCGCAGTTCCTCAATCGTGCAGTCCCTGAGCCCGTAGGCATATTCCGCTGCCTGAAGGACTTCCTCCAGGTTCAGGTTGGTCATATTATTGTTATCCATAATATTGTTGGCCAGGTCCTGGGCCTGCTCCCAGGTCATGACGCGGCACTTGTCCGCCAGGGTGCTCAGCACGGTGCGCACCCGCTGGGTGCGCATGAAATCCCCGCCGCCGCCGGCTTTGCGGATCCGCATATAGAGCACGGCGGAATGGCCGGAGAAATGGTAGACACCGGGCGGGCAGGCCGCGCTGCGGTAGACATCATATTTCCCGTCCAGGGACACAACGGAGCGCTCGGGGACCCGGTACCGGTTCAGATAGGCGATTTCCTCGCCGTTGATTTCGATATCCACGCCGCCCAGATAGGAGATGATCTCCTGGATCTGGCTGAAATTGAAGAGGATATACTTTTCAATCCGGACACCGATATGCTCGCTGATCACCTTGCAGAGCGCTTCCGGGCCATAATCGTTATACACATAGTTGATCCGGCCGATTTTCTGGGAATCCTCGGTGCTGCTGGGCTTGGCGATCAGCGCATCCCGGATGAAGGAGGTCAGCATGATGCGGTGGGACCGGGTATCCAGGGTCAGCAGAACCATGCCGTCGGTATTTCCATAATAATCCCGGCGCATCCCGTTTTCCTTGTTGACGGGCGGCGGGGCGTCAGCCGGGCGGGCCCCTTCCTTCCACTGGTCAATACACAGCAGGAGATAGTGGTGCTGGCCGTCAAAGGTGGCGGGGAGCTCATCCCAGGGGATCGTGGTAATCGGCTTGGGCTGGGCGGCCAGGGCGGACACCGAGGCAAAAACCAGCAGAACCGACAACAGGACACAGACCAGGCGACGCAGCATAGCTTATTCCTTCCTTTCCGGAACGGCTTTCACGGGGGCAGCCGGAATCCCTGCGGAACCGGCTTCGAAAAATGCTTACACATCCTTATTATAGGACAAAAAACGGAAAATGAAAAGAAAAATATGACGAAAAACAGAAGAAGATGAAACAGAAAGTTAAAAAAGAGAGGCGGGCTGAAATGGTATAATCGGCAGGGAACCGAAATACGGCAGTTAAGGAGACTTTTCATGGATTATGATGTACTGATCGTCGGGGCCGGCCCCGGCGGGATTTTTACCGCCTATGAGCTGATGGAAAAGGCGAAGCAACCGGTTCGGGTGGCGGTGTATGAGCAGGGGAACCCACTGGACCGGCGGAAATGCCCGATTGACGGGAGAACGGTGAAAGCGTGCATCGGGTGCCGGCACTGCTCCATCATGAGCGGCTTCGGCGGCGCCGGGGCTTTTTCCGACGGCAAATACAACATTACCAACGACTTCGGCGGCAGCCTGCACGAACACGTGGGGAAGCAGAAGGCGCTGGAGCTGATGCGGTACGTGGACGGCATTAACCTGACCCACGGCGGGGAGGGGACCCGGCTGTATTCCACGGCCAACAGCGCGATCAAGCAGATGTGCCTGCAGCACGGGCTGCACCTGCTGGACGCGCAGGTTCGCCACCTGGGGACGGACATCAACTACGTGGTGCTGGAGAACCTGTACCTGGAGCTGAAGGACAAGGTGGAGTTTTTCTTCGACGCGCCGGTGGGCAGCGTGCGCCAGATTGACGGCGGATACGAAGTCGCGCTGGGAGACGGCACAACCGTGACCGCGAAGCAGTGCGTGATTTCCGTCGGGCGCAGCGGCAGCAAATGGATGGAAGGCGTCTGCCGGGAGATGAACATTCCCACCAAGAGCAACCGGGTCGACATCGGGGTGCGGGTGGAGCTGCCGGCGGAGGTTTTCCGCCATCTGACGGACGAGCTGTACGAAAGCAAGATCATTTACCGGACGGAGAAATTTGAGGACCTGGTGCGGACCTTCTGCATGAATCCCCACGGGGCCGTGGTCAGCGAGAACACGAACGGCATCGTGACCGTCAACGGCCACAGCTACGAGGATCCGGCCAAGCATACCCCCAACACCAACTTCGCGCTGCTGGTGAGCAAGAAGTTCTCCGAGCCCTTCAAGGACTCCAACGGGTACGGCGAATCCATCGCCCGGCTGAGCAACATGCTGGGCGGCGGCGTGATGGTGCAGCGCTTCGGGGACCTGGTCCGCGGGCGGCGCAGCACACCGGGGCGGATCGCGGAATCCTTCGTAACGCCGACGCTGGCGGCGACGCCGGGGGACCTGAGCCTGGTGATTCCCAAACGGATCCTGGACGGGATCATCGAGATGATTTACGCGCTGGACAAGATTGCCCCCGGCACGGCCAACGACGATACCCTGCTGTACGGCGTGGAAGTGAAATTCTACAACATGGAAGTGAAGCTGGACGAAAACCTGCAGACCCAGTATCCGGGCCTGTATGTGATCGGGGACGGGAGCGGGGTGACCCACAGCCTGAGCCACGCCAGCGCCAGCGGCGTCCACGTGGCGCGGACGATTCTGGGACTGTAAGCAAAACCCGGGAGGGAGGCCTCCCGGGAATCTTTTTTCACTGGGTAACCGTTTTTTCGGTAAAGGGCAGGGTGGCGGGAAGGCCGCAGCACTGGGCCCGGATCCGCCAGGACGCCAGGTCCGCGGCGGAGGCTTCCGCCCGCCAGGCAGCGGGATCGGGGCAGATTCGGACCGCTGCGTTCCTCCAGGAGGCGGTCATGGCCGCATTTTTCCGGAGCGCCAGCAGCAGCGCGGCGGAGGGCAGCGGGAGGCCCAGGAGCTGCTGCCGGGTGACGCCGAGGAGCGCATGGGCGCAGAGGCGGGAGACCCGGGCGGCGGAATAGCGCCGGGAGGTCAGCTTTTCGATCAATTCCCGGGAAGACCGGGCGGAGACGCAGGCTTTGGCCAGGGCATCCCCGAGGCCTTCGGCGGCATCCGGCAGCGCCCGGAAGGCGGCGGGATCCATGCCGCGGAGGGTATGGAGCAGGATGGCATCCAGCACGGCGGGATCCGGCGTTTCCCCGGCGAGAAAGCGGGCTTTCAGCCGGGTTTCCGTTTCCGGCGGCACCGCCCGGAACGCGGCGGCGTAATCGCCACGGGAAAGCGCGCCGCGGACGGCGGAGGCGGAGGGGTATTCCGGATCTACACTGGACGCATGGTATTCTCCCCGGCGGGGAACCATGACCGGGACCAGGGACAGGTTCAGGCGGCGGATGGCCCGGAGATAGCAGACGGCCAGGGTGTTATTCGGGGAGGAGAGGATGGCGCCCGCGCCGGGTAGCACCCGGCCGGCCGCCGCGGCCAGGGCGGCGGGATAGCCCAGGCCGCCGGCCAGACGGGCCTTCAGGGTTTCCCGAAAGCCCGGCAGCGGGTTTTCCAGCAGATCGGCCACCTGATGCAGGGCGGCCGGGTCCGGGGTTTCCACGCCGAAGGCGAGATGGGTGGCCCCAAGGCCGGCCAGCAGGGAAACGGCGCCGAGGGCATAATGCTCCGCGTCACGGACGGCCCAGAGGACGGGGAGGGCGAAGACCGCGTCCGCCCCCGCGGACACGGCACAGGCAGCCCGGTCGTGGGGGGAGAGCAGGGAACAGTCCCCGCGCTGCTTGAAACAGGGGGAGAGCGCAACATAGACGGCATCCGGCTGCACGAGGCGCTTCGCCTCCCGCAGATGATACAGGTGGCCGTTATGGAAAGGATCATATTCCGCGACGATGCCGAGAATGGCCATGGGATTCCACCTCCGGAAAAACCATATCATTTCAGTCTTCCTTTTTCAAGAGAGAACGTGTATAATACTGTAGGTTATCATTCAATAAGACTGAGTTCAATGAAAAGGAGTTTGAGAAACAATGAAAATTCTGGTTGTGAACGCGGGTTCCTCCTCCCTGAAATATCAGCTGATCGACATGGACGGCGAGATTGAGCTGGCCAAAGGCCTCGTGGAGCGCATCGGCATCGCGGGCAGCAGGCTGAAGCACAGCGCCGGCGAAAAGAAGACGGAGATTTCCCAGGAGATTCCGGACCACGAAGCGGCGGCCCAGCTGATGCTTCAGATCCTGCAGGATCCGGAATTCGGCGTGATCAAGAGCACGGACGAAATCGGCGCCGTGGGGCACCGTGTGCTGCACGGCGGCAACGCGTTCACCGCCTCCGTGATCGTCAACGACGCCGCGAAGCAGGCGATCCGCGACTGCTTCCCGCTGGGGCCGCTGCATAACCCCGCGAACCTGATGGGCATCGAAGCCTGCGAAAAGGTCATGAAGGGGACACCCCAGGTGGCCGTGTTCGATACCGCGTTCCACCAGACGATGCCGCCGAAGGCCTACATGTACGGCGTGCCGAAGATGTATGAAGAAAAGCTGCACGTCCGCCGCTACGGCTTCCACGGCACCAGCCACCGCTATGTGAGCCGCCGCGTGTGCGACTTCCTGGGCATCAAGCCCGAGGGCAAGCGGATCATCATCGCCCATCTGGGCAACGGCTCCAGCCTGAGCGCCGTGAAGGACGGCAAGTGTGTCGACACCTCCATGGGCCTGACGCCTCTGGAAGGCCTGCTGATGGGAACCCGGTGCGGCAGCTGTGACCCCGCGGTGGTGCAGTTCATCGCCAACAATCCCCTGAAGGAGGACGGGACGCCCCTGGGCCATCCGATCAGCGTGGACGAAGTGCTGACGATAATGAACAAGAAGAGCGGCCTGCTGGGCATCAGCGGAAAGAGCAGCGACTGCCGGGATATCGACGACCTGGCGGCCAAGGGCGATGAAAACGCGAAGCTGGCGCAGGAGATGCTGATCTACGGCATCAAGAAATACATCGGCGCCTACGCCGCCGCCATGGGCGGGGTCGACGTGATCTGCTTCACGGCCGGCATCGGCGAAAACAACGCGGACCTACGGGCCAGGGTCATCGACGGCATGGAATTCCTGGGGGGGAAAATCGACCCCGAAAAGAACAAGACCCGCAAGGAAGCCGTGATCTCCGCCGACGACAGCAAGGTGACGGTGTGCGTGATTCCGACGAACGAGGAAATCATGATCGCCCGGGATACGCTGGACCTGGTGACCACGGGCAAGGTCCGCGACAACTAAAAAGCCCCGAAAACCCGTGAAAAGATTGTTGACAAACCATTTTCACGGAAGTATAATACCAAATGGTCACTTTTGAGGTGAGGACATGAAGCTGAACGTTTCCGAGGCTTTATCCCATCCCGGCCAGGAGTATCGGTTTAATGACACGCAGGCCATTGCGGATCAGGAAATCGGCGGTGACACGGTCCGGCTGGACGACTGCACTGTGGAAGGAACCTTCCTTTCCGACGAGGACGGGAACATTTCGGTCAAGGGGACGATCAGAACCACGGCCCACGCTCCGTGCGCCAAGTGTCTGGAAGAGGCCAGCGCCGAGGTTTACAACGAGTTCGACGAGACCTTTCTCCGGAACGGGGACATGGAGGATGATGAGATCTTCGCTTACGAAGGCCATCAGGTTGAGATGGAAAAGCTGGTCATGTCATACGCCGTGATGGCTCTGCCAATCCGCTTCCTTTGCAGGGAGGATTGCCCGGGCCTCGAATACAGGGACCCGGATGTTGCCCCCGCTGAACCGGGTATTCAATATCCGTTTGCCGGGTTGCAGCAATTGCTTGAAAACAATGAGGAGGTGTGAAGAATGGCTCTTCCGAAAGGGAAAATTTCTAAGGCTCGCAAGCACAGCCGCCGCGCCAACTGGAAACTGAGCATGCCGGGAATCAGCGAATGCCCGCAGTGCCACCAGATGAAGCTGGCCCATCGTGTGTGCAAACATTGCGGTTATTATAAAGGCGTCCAGGTCGTCAATATGGACGAGAAAAAGAACGCCTGATTGACGACTGCTTTTTTACCGGAACACATTTTGCAGCTCCGCCCTTCAGGGACGGGGCTCTTCTTGTATCCGGCGTGCATCCGACCAAATAAGAACGGAGGGAACTGCCATGGAGAAAAAGATGTCCGGCGCTGATATGGAAACCCGGTTCAACCCGCAGGCGATCGAAGCGGACCTTTACAAAGCCTGGGAGGAAGCCGGCGCTTTTACCGTGCACCGCGTGGAGGGAAAGAAGCCCTTCACCATCGTCATGCCGCCGCCCAACATTACCGGGCAGCTGCACATGGGCCATGCCATGGACTGCATTCTGCAGGACGCGCCGATCCGCTACCACCGGATGAAGGGGGATCCCACCCTGTGGCTGCCGGGAACGGACCACGCGGCCATCGCCACGGAAGTCAGGATCGTGGACACCATGCGGAAGGAAGGCCTGACCAAGCAGGGCATCGGCCGGGAGGCGTTCCTGGAGCGCGCATGGAAATGGAAGGAAGAGTTCGGCGGCAGGATCGTGCACCAGCAGCGGAAAATGGGCGTCAGCTGCGACTGGAGCCGGGAACGCTTCACGATGGACGAAGGGTGCAGCAAGGCCGTGCGCGAAGTGTTCGTGCGCCTGTATGAAAAGGGCCTGATCTACCGCGGGCAGCGGATGATCAACTGGTGCCCCGCCTGCCGCAGCGCCCTGAGCGACGCCGAAGTGGAATACAAGGAGCAGGACAGCCATCTGTGGCATATCCGCTATCCCGGCGCGGACGGCAGCGAAGGCGTGATCGTGGCGACCACGCGGCCGGAGACCATGCTGGGCGACACCGGCGTGGCCGTGAACCCCGCGGACGAGCGGTACACGGACCTGGTGGGGAAGAACGTGATCCTGCCCATTGTGAACAAGGAAATCCCCGTGGTGGCGGACGACTACGTGGAGATGGACTTCGGGACGGGCGCCGTGAAGATGACGCCGGCCCACGACCCGAATGACTTCGAGGTGGCCCAGCGCCACAACCTGGAAATCATCACGGTGACCAACGACGACGGCACCATGAACGAGAACGCCGGGCGCTTCAACGGCATGGATCCCATGGAATGCCGGAAGGCCGTGGTGGAAGAGCTGGAGAAGCTGGGCCTGCTGGTGAAGGTGGAGGACTACAGCCACAACGTGGGCTTCTGCTACCGCCACGGGAAGACGCCGGTGGAGCCGCGGCTGAGCGAACAGTGGTTCGTGCGGATGAAGCCACTGGCGGAGCCGGCCATCCAGGCCGTGCGGGAAGGGAAGACCAAGTTTGTGCCGGACCGGTTCAGCAAGACATACTACAACTGGATGGAAAACATCCGCGACTGGTGCATCAGCCGCCAGCTGTGGTGGGGCCACCGGATTCCCGCCTGGTACTGCGAGGAGTGCGGCGAGATGACGGTGAGCCGGGAGGATATAACCGTCTGCCCGAAGTGCGGCGGCAAGGTGCGCCAGGATGAGGACGTGCTGGACACCTGGTTCAGCTCCGCGCTGTGGCCTTTCTCCACACTGGGATGGCCGGAAGAGACGGAGGACCTGAAATACTTCTATCCGACCAGCATGCTGGTGACGGGATACGACATTATCTTCTTCTGGGTGGCGCGGATGATCTTCAGCGGGATCGAGCATATGGGCGAGACGCCCTTCGAAACCGTGCTGATCCACGGCCTGGTGCGGGATGAGCAGGGGCGGAAAATGTCCAAGTCCCTGGGGAACGGCGTGGATCCGCTGGAAGTGCTGGAAGAATACGGCGCCGACGCGCTGCGCTTCAGCCTGGTGATGGGCGTGAGCCCCGGAAACGATACCCGCTACAGCCGGGACAAGGTGGAAGCGGCCCGGAACTTTGCCAACAAGGTGTGGAACGCCAGCCGCTTCGTGCTGATGAACGTGACGGAGAAAAAGGAGTTCCTGCCGGAACAGCTGGAGACCGCGGACAAGTGGATCCTGAGCCGGCTGCAGGAAACCGTGAAGGACGTGTCCGACCACATGGAGGACGGCGACTTCGGCCTGGCTGCCACCAAGATCTACGACTTCGCCTGGAGCGAGTTCTGCGACTGGTATATCGAGCTGAGCAAGAGCCGGCTGCTGGGCGAAGACGGGGAGAGCAAGGAAACCGTGAAGGCCGTGCTGCTGTACGTGCTGACTGACCTGCTGAAGCTGCTGCACCCCTTCATGCCTTTCCTGACAGAGCAGGTGTACAAATACCTGCCGGAGAGCGAAGGCTTCCTGATGCTGCAGAAATGGCCGGAGGTGAAGCCGGAGCTGAGCTTCGCCGAGGATGAGCGGAAAATGCAGGCCGTGATGGAAATCATCCGGACGATCCGCAACCTGCGGAGCGAGATGAACGTGGCGCCCTCGAAGCGGACCCGGCTGATGCTGCTGGCCGGGGAAGGCTGGAACGGCACCCTGCTGGGCGGCGAAGGCTATTTCCGGAAGCTGGCCGGCGCCGAAAGCCTCGAAATGATTACCGACCGCGGACAGGTGGCGGAAAAGACCGTGTCCGCCGTGACCACGGCGGCCGAGCTGTTCATTCCGCTGGGCGACCTGGTGGACTTCGAGAAGGAAATTGCCCGCCTGACGAAGGAAAAGGACAACCTGCTGAAGGAAATTGAACGGGCCCAGGGCAAACTGAACAATCCGGGCTTCGTTTCCAAGGCGCCGGCGCAGCTGGTGGCCCAGGAAAAGGAAAAGCTGGAAACTAACCGGGCGAAGGCCGAAGCGCTGGAGAACCGGATTCAGGAGCTAAAGGAAAGCCTGTAAGGAATTGCAACAGGACGGGCTGCGGGATTCCGCAGCCCCGTCCGTGATTTTGGAAACGGGAAGGAGGGATTGCATGGAATTTCAGCATGTGCCGGTGCTGCTGGGGGAAGTGCTGCAATGGATGAATGTGACACCGGACGGCGTATACTGCGACGGAACGCTGGGCGGCGGCGGGCACAGCCGCGCCATTCTGGAAGCGAGCGGGGGAACGGCCCGCCTGTACGGCATCGACCGGGATGAGACCGCTATCTGCGCGGCTTCCGAACGCCTGAAGGGCTTTCCGGGATTCCATGCGATCCGGGGGAACTTCCACGACGGGAAGCAGCTGCTGGCGGAAGCCGGCGCCGGCCCGCTGGACGGGGTGCTGCTGGACCTGGGGGTTTCCAGCCCGCAGCTGGACACGCCGGAACGGGGATTCAGCTACCACGCGGACGCGCCGCTGGACATGCGGATGGACCGGGAAAAGGGAATGACCGCCGCGGACTTCCTGAACACCGCCGGGGAGCAGGAAATCGCCCGGGTGATCAAGGAATACGGGGAGGAAAAATGGGCGGCCCGCATCGCGAAAATCCTCTGCGAGCGCCGGGCGAAAAAACCGCTGGAGACGACCTTCGACCTGGTCGACGCTGTGGACGCGGCGATCCCGAAAGCGGTGCGCAGAAAGGATGACGGGCATCCTGCCCGAAGGACCTTCCAAGCGGTGCGCATCGCGGTGAACGACGAGCTGGCGCCGCTGGAGCAGGCGCTGAAGGATTTTGTATCCTGCCTGAAGCCCGGCGGTAGGATCTGCGTCATCACCTTCCACAGCCTGGAGGACCGGATCGTTAAACGATGCTTCAAAACCCTGGAAAACCCCTGCGTCTGCCCGCCGAAGGCGCCGATCTGCACCTGCGGGAGGAAGCCGGAGGTGAAGGTGCTGGGCGGCGGGGCGATTCCGCCGTCGGAGGAGGAAACGGAGCAGAATCCCAGGGCCCGGAGCGCCAAGCTCCGGGTGGCGGAGAAACTGAACCGGGAGGAAACATAAATGGGCACGCTGTATGTTGTGGCGACCCCGATCGGAAACCTGCAGGACCTTTCGCCCCGGGCAGTGGAAACGCTGAAGCAGGCGGACCGGATCATCGCCGAGGATACCCGGGTCACGATGAAGCTTTGCCAGGTGTTCGGGCTGCATGCCCGCCTGGTGAGCTGCCATCGGCACAATGAGGACAACAAGGCGCCCGGGCTGGCGGAGGAGATCCTTGAACAGAACCTGACGGCGGCCCTGGTGACGGATGCCGGCACGCCCTGCATCTCCGACCCCGGGCATGAGGTGGTGGCCGCCTGCGTTGAACGGGGCATTCCGGTGATTCCCATTCCCGGATGCTGCGCGGGCATCGCCGCGGTCTCCGTCAGCGGGTTTGACGCCCGGGAGTTCGCCTTCTACGGCTTTCTGCCCCGGGAGAAAAAAGCCCTGCGGGAAAAGCTGCGGCAGATTGCCGGCGGGATCCGGGTGGCGGTTGTGCATGAATCCCCCTTCCGGATTATCGGGCTGACGGAAACGATCCTGGAGGAAATTCCGGACTGCCGAATGGCGGTCTGCTGTGACCTGACCAAGATGCATGAAAAGACCCTTTACGGGTCCCCGCAGTCCGTGCTCACGGCACTGAGGGAAAACGAAAAGGCGGAGAAGGGCGAATACTGCGTGGTGCTGGAACTGCCGGAGAAACCGCCGGAAACGGAAGCGCCGGAGGAAGGCGGGCTTCCGATCGAAGCCCGGCTGATCCGGCTGATGCAGGACGGAAAATCGCTGCGGGAAGCCCAGGAGGACCTGATGGCTTCGGGAGAAAAGAAAAACGCGGTCAAGCAGGCCGCGCTGGCGCTCAAAAAACTGTTCACGGAACCATAAAAAAACGGGCCGGAAGCGATGCTGCTTCCGGCCTGCTTTGACGGACGGCCATTACACGTTCCAGATTTCCTTTGCGTACTGCCGGATGGTGCGGTCGGAGGAGAACTTGCCGGCATTGGCGATGTTCAACAGGCACTTCTTCTCGAAAGAGGTGTTGGTATCGCCGGCATCCCGGATGGCCTGCAGTTTGGTTTCCAGATAGCTATCGAAGTCTTTGGCCACAAAGTAGTGGTCCGGTTTATGCCAGCTGGCGCCCTTGAGGATGGCGTCGTGCAGTTCGGCGAAGGCGCCGTCATCATCCGGGAAGGTGCCGTCGACCAGGGTATCCAGCGCCTTGCGGAACGCGGCATTCTTCTTATAGATCTTCACCGGATCATAGGTTTTCTTGATGGCGTTCAGCTCCTCGACGGTGGCGCCGAAGATGTAATTGTTTTCGCGGCCGGCTTCCTCGACGATTTCCACATTCGCGCCGTCAAAGGTGCCCAGGGTGACGGCGCCGTTCAGCATCAGCTTCATGTTGCCGGTGCCGGAGGCTTCCGTGCCGGCAGGGGAGATCTGCTCGGAGATATCCGCGGCGGGAATGATCTTCTCCGCCCAGGAGCAGTTATAGTTCGAAACGAAGACGACTTTCAGCCGGTCACTGGTTTCCGGATCGGCATTCACCTTTTCCGCGATCAGGTTGATCCAGTGGATAACCGCCTTGGCGCGGTCATAGCCGGGAGCGGCTTTGGCGCCGAAGATGAAGGCCACCGGCGGAAGGTCTTTCAGCTTGCCGTGCTTCAGCTGGTCGTAAATCGCCAGGATGGACAGGGCGTTCATGAACTGGCGCTTATACTCATGCAGGCGCTTGACCTGCACATCGAAGACCATGTCCGGGGAGAGGACAACGTTTTCCCGCTTCAGGATCTCGGCGCAGAGCTGCTTTTTCTTTTCCTTCTTCACCGTGTGGAACTTTTTGCAGAGCGACGCGTTGACCATGGGTTCCAGCTTCTTCAGCTGATTCAGGTCCGTTTCAAAGCCATGGCCGATGCAGGAGGCGATCAGGTCGCAGAGCTCCGGGTTGCACAGGCCGAGCCAGCGGCGCTGGGTGATGCCGTTGGTTTTGTTCTGGAACCGTTCGGGATAGAGCTTATACCAGGCGGCAAAAACATCATCCTTCAGGATTTCCGTGTGGAGGGCGGCGACGCCGTTGATGGCGTGGGTGCCGTAGGTGGCCAGCCAGGCCATATGCACCCGGCCGCTTTCGATGATGCAGCAGTCGGTGCCGAGGGGCTGGCCGAGCTTCTTCATTTCCTTCTTAAAGCGGGCGTCAATCATCCGGATGACCGCGACGATATCGGGACAGACGGAGGAGAGCAGGCGGAGATCCCATTTTTCCAGCGCTTCCTGCATCACGGTGTGGTTTGTATAGGCAAAGGTGTCCCGGGCGATCAGGAAGGCGTCCTCAAAGGGAATGCCGTCTTCGCCCAGCAGGCGGATCAGCTCGGGGATCGCCATGGAGGGATGGGTATCGTTCAGCTGGGCCGCGACTTCCTTCGCAAAGAAGGAATAATCACTGCCGTGGCGCTTCCGGTAGCCCCGCAGGATATCCTGCATGGTGGCGGAAACCAGCACATACTGCTGCTTGACCCGCAGCTGGCGCCCTTCCTTCTTTGTATCATTGGGATAGAGGAACTTGACGATATCTTCGGCCTGGTTTTTGTTCGCGGCCGCTTTGGCGTATTCCTGGTTGTTAAACAGCCGGAAGTCGACTTCGTGAAGGCTTTCGGTCTGCCACAGGCGCAGGGTGCCGATGTTCTTCATGCCATAGCCGATGACGGGCATATCATAGGGAACGGCCAGCACGTCGCCCGTTTTCATATGGACCACCACGGCATCCTCCAGCCGGCGGATGGACCAGGGATCCCCGAAACGGGACCAGTCATCCGGCTCCTCCACCTGGCGGCCGTCCACGAAGGTCTGCTTAAACAGGCCGTAGCGGAAACGCAGGCCGTAGCCGGTCAGGGGGACATTACAGGTGACGGCGCTGTCCAGGAAGCAGGCAGCCAGCCGCCCGAGGCCGCCGTTGCCGAAGGCGTCATCCTCCACATCCTCGAGGACGGCGATGTCGACGCCCTTTTCCGCCAGCAGGGCCTTCACTTCGTCCAGGCAGCCCATGCAGTACAGGTTATTGTATACCAGCCGGCCGACCAGGAATTCCATGGACAGGTAATAGGCCTGGCGGCGGGGGAAGCGCTCCGCCTCTTTTTTCATCCAGACGGGGGCGATCGCTTCCATGGCCGCGCCGGAAAGCGCGTTATGGAGCTCCCAGGCGGAAGCCTGCTGAAGGTTCTTATGGGTTTCGGCGAGGAGCCGCTGTTCGGCGGTTTTGACGAGCTGTTTCGCGTTCATCGGATGTATTACCTCCTGTTGGTCTGCTTGTTCAGCAGAAAATATTTCATGGAAAGAGCACCGGTCAGCTGCCCGGGCAGCATGCGCCAGAGCCAGTTGCCGCCGATGGTGCTGGGGAAGTTCATGCGGGCGGAGCCGCCCAGGCCGAGAACATCCTGCATCGGCACGATGACGGTGTCGCAGGGAAGCTTGAAGAGCGCCCGAATAAAGGCTTCGGGGGCTTCGCTGACCTGGGAGAAGCCCAGCGTCTTCATCGCGAACTCCAAGACTTTGGGATCCGCTTTTTCCGCCCAGCCCAGGGTGGTATCGTTATCATGGGTGCCGGTATAGGCCACATAGTTTTTCGTATAGCAGCCCGGGTAATGCGGGTTGGTTTTATCCCCGTCGAAGCCGAAGGTCAGGACCTTCATTCCGGGGAAGCCGCACCATTTCAGCAGCTGTTTGACCCGGCGGGACTGATTGCCCAGGTCCTCGGCAATAATGGTGATATTCGGCACTGCCGCATTCAGGCGGCGGAAAAGCGCCTTGCCGGGGGCCTTGATCCAGCGGCCATGGCGGGCGTCCGGCGCGCCGTGGGGAATCGAATAATAATTGGCGAAGCCGATAAAGTGGTCAATGCGGACGATGTCATAAAGCTCCGCCATGCCTTTCATCCGGTCGACCCACCAGCCAAACTTGTGGAAACGGAGATAGTACCAGCGGTAGAGCGGATTGCCCCAGAGCTGGCCGTCCGCGGAGAAGATATCCGGGGGCACGCCGGCCACCCGCGTTGGCACCCGGTTTTCATCCAGCTGGAAAACCTCCGGATGGGTCCAGGTGTCCACGGAATCCTCGGCCACATAGATCGGCATATCCCCGAAGAGCTTGATGCCATGCTCTTTGCAGTAATCCTTCAGCTCGAACCACTGGCGGCGGAAGAGGTACTGGCAGAAGATGTGGAAGGCGATTTCATCCTTCAGCTGCGCCCGGGCTTTTTCCAGGGCTTCCGGCTTTCGCATCCGCAGGTCCTGATCCGGCCAGCGGGACCACATCACCTGGCCAAAGTGATCCTTGATGGCGGTGAACAGCGCGAAATCGCTGACCCAGGGGTTTTTTGCCGTAAAGTCTTCCAGCTGTTTTTCGAGGCGGCTGCCGGACTGCTCAAAGCACTTCCGGAGCAGACGGTTTTTGTTCCGTTTCACCGCTTCGTAATCCACCCGGTCCTCCTCGGCCGGAACGAACTCCTCGCTGTCCTCATAGGAAAGCAGCCCATCGTCCCGGAGCTTTCGGCAGGAAATGAGCAGGGGGTTGCCGGCGAAGACGGAGGAGGACTGGTAGGGGCTGTCCCCATAGCCGGTGGGGCCGACGGGGAGCACCTGCCAGATGCTCATGCCGGCCGCCTGGAGGAAGTCAACAAATTCGTACGCCTCCTGCCCCAGCGTGCCGATTCCGCCCGGGGAAGGCAGGGACGAAATATGCATCAGGATACCGCTTGAACGCATGATAAGGGACTCCTTTCATCCATAAAAATCATCCAATTCTGGCGGGATTTGGCGCGGCAAGCGATTCCCGCGGGCGCCAGAAGGCATCCACCAGGACATTGCGGGGAGCGGCGCCGTTTTCCAGCATATCGAGCAGCAAATGAAGGCTGTTCGCGGCAATTTCGTCGATCGGCTGCTCCACGGTGGCCAGCCGCGGAACGGTGAACCGGCTGATGGCGGTGCCGTCAAAGCCGACCACGCTGACATCCTCCGGCACGCGGAGATTCAGGTCTGTCAGCGCCCGCACCGCGCCGACCGCCATGCTGTCGCTCATGGCGAAGACCGCTGTCGTTCGGGGGTGACTGGCAAAGTATTCCCTGGCGGCGTCGTAGGCAGATTCATAGGAAAAGCGGCATTCCCGGTAATCATCTTCCGGAAAGGAGAGCCCGTGTTCCGCCCAGACATCACAGAACCCCTGGAAACGCATGGCCAGCGAATCACCGGCGACCGGATTGGAACCGAACACCGCCACCTTCCTGTGGCCGAAGGACCAGAGGGACTCCCCGACTTTCCGGCCCAGGGCCCGGTCGTTAATCGACACGGAGGAAGCGCGGGGCAGGGAAGCGTTTTCCCCGTTCACCGTTGTGAACACCACGGGGATTTCCATCCCATGGATGGCGCGGACCCGATCGTCAATCAGGCTGCCGACGAAAAGCAGCCCCTTGACACGGTGCTGGCGGGTCAGGCGCAGGGCGGTGGCAAACTCGTCATCCTTCTCGTCAATATATTCAGTAATAAAGGTGTCCTCCAGATCCGCGGCCCGGGTCAGAATGGCTTCGGACAGGGAATTCAGGAAGGGGTTGGAGCGCCCCCGGATCACCATGCCGATGACCTCGCTGTTCTGCTTCAGCCCCCGGGCGTTGGTGTTGCCGACGAAGTGGCATTCCTCAATAATCCGCTCAATTTTCTCACGGGTTTCCCTGTTGACATCGGGCCGGTGGTTCAGGACCCGGCTGACCGTGGTGACAGAGACGCCGGCAAGGGACGCGATATCGCGGATCGTATAGGTCTTCATGGTTTCAGCCTCCGAGTTCTAAGGGGTGTTCGCAAACCGGAAACGATAACGGAAACGTTTTCGGGCAAAGGATATCACAGACCGCCCCATCCGTCAAGAGGAAAAGGCAGTTGATTTTTTACGGTTTCTTTAATATAATATCAGAAAGGTGTTCAAAAAAAGGAGGTGGCTGTGGTGGCCAGACGTTTCTGGGCTGCGTTTCTGGCAGTGATGATGATGCTGGCCTGCACGGCGGCCTTCTGTGAAGATGACGACGAGGAATTCGAGGAGTTTGACGACGATCCGAATGGCTTCAACTATTTCAATGACATCAGCGGCTTTGAAGAGCGCAATTTCAACGTGGAGAACGGGGACTACACCTATCAGCTGACCGAGGACGGGGAAAGCGCTTTCATCGTGAAATACCACGGGCCGGAGGCGGACGTTGTGGTGCCGGACCACATGGAAGAGTATCCGCTGGTCGGGATCGGGGACCACTCCTTCGAAGATTTCGCGGTCAACATCACCAGTATCACGCTGCCGGAGGGAATCCTATGGATCGGCGTGCAGGCCTTCGCGACCTGCGACAAGGTGACATCCATCGAGATTCCGGAGGGCGTTGAACTGCTGGGGGACCGATGCTTCCTCGGCTGCAAGGCGCTGGAAAGCATCACGATTCCGGATTCGGTGACTTCAGTGGGGGATATGGCCTTCGCCGTCTGCCTGAACCTGAAGGAGATCGCGTTCGGGCCCAATCTGGAAAGAATCGGGATGGCGGCGTTTCAGGCATGCCAGGCGCTGGAAAAGGTGACCATTCCCGAAGGGACCGAGGTGGCGGAAAACGCTTTTCTCGGGTGCTCCCCCGACCTGGAGATTATCCGGGTCAAGGCTGAATAAGCGAAACCCCAAAAGGTACCATCAGGAACCGCTCCTGATGGTACCTTTTTCATCCCGCTGAATGATCCGGACCATTTTTTCGAGGGCCGGTTTGGCTTCGGCAATCGGAAACAGCGGATAGGCATGGTTCATTTCTTTTCCGACAATCAGTTCATTCGACGGATCGGGAGGAAGCAGGCTGAAGAACCCGGTGATATCGGGATAAAACACTTCACTGGTGCCCACAAACACGGTTACGCGGCGGATTCCTTTCAGGCTGCCGTAAACCGGGCTGACCCGCCAGTCGCGAAGATCCAGGCTGCCGGCCCAGTGCCGCGCACAGATGCGCAGGGAGGGAACCGACAACAGGGGGTCCGCGGCTTCATACCGCGGGATCGCTTCGTTTTCCATGGCCAGATCGACCCAGGGGGACATCAGGATCAGTTCATCCGGCGGCCGGATCCCCTCCGAAAGGAAGCATTCCGCCAGCGCAAGGGACAGGCCGCCTCCCGCGGATTCTCCCATCAGAATGATTTTCCGGCCGGGATGGGCCGCGGCATAGTCCCTGTACAGCGGCACCAGCAGGCTGAAAGCCTCCTCCCAGGTTGCAAAGGGCAGGAGGCGGTAGGCCGGCGCAATCAGCTCCGCGCCGGTTTCCCGGATAAGCTTTTCCAGAAAGAACCAATGGGGCAGGATAAAATCATGAAAATAGGCCCCGCCGTGAAGATACATGACCGTGTACGGGGCATTCGGGTTCTCATTGGCATAGAAAACACGGCCGTGGGGAAGGTCCTCATGCCTTGTTTTCAGGGAAAGGGGAGGGGGACAGGGCTTTTCCCCCCTGCGGAGGGCTTCGGCGATTTTCAGCTCCGTTTCCGCTGCCGACTGCTTCGGCCAGAGCTTCAGCAGGTCTGACACGACCCTGGCCCGGATACTCCTGCTCATATGGCTCCTCTGCTGCACGTATATTGGTGAACCGCGTTTATTGCGGCGGTTTGCCGGGTTTCAGACTGCCTTTTCCCTGGATCCGCCTGTGCGCGAAGCTTTCTGCCTGGACCTTTTTCTTCTGTACAGATATTCATCCGCTTTGGCGACCAGGCTGTCCATGGTCTGGCCCGGTTCATACTCCGTATACCCAATGCTGATCCTGAGCCGGAAAGGCAGGCTGGAAGACGCGTTATAGTCCCTGAACAATCCTACCGTACGGGCTTTATAGGCTTCCGGATTGTTATCGGGGAAGCCCATGACCAGAAACTCGTCCCCGCCGTAACGAACGACAACGGACCGCATGTTCTGAACGCTCTGCAGCAGGAGGCGCGCCGTGGCGATCAATGCCTGATCCCCCGCGGGATGCCCATACTGGTCATTGATCTGCTTGAAACCGTCCAGATCCATCATGAACAGGTACAGCCGGTTGTCCGGGGAGGAAAGCTTTGAATATTCCGAAAACGCGTTATCCAGGGCCTTCCGGTTGTTCAGCCCTGTGAGGCTGTCCCGCATGACCTCCTGATCCAGCGCGCTCAGATAGATCAGGATGATGGAAACGGAAGCGCAGGTCCAGGTCCCGGGCATGCCCGTAAACGGCATGGAGACGAGGGTGCCGACGACAGGGATCACATAGAAGCCGAGCAGCTTCCTGATTTCCTCCCGGGGGACAGCGCGGTTTTTCCGGACCAGGCAGTAAAGAATATGGAAGAAGGACACAAGCAGCATGGAAACGGCGCCGATCTCCTGCACCCAGAACAGCGGCCCCCGGACATACACATTGTTTTCATCCACATAGAAAATCCAGCCGGTCTTGATCGACAGGATATTCAGGGCCAGAAAGACCAGGCCCGGCAGCAGAACAACCCATGACCATTTTTTCGGGATGTTGTAACCAAGGGCATCCAGCACATACAGATACCACATGCAGCCGAGCAAAACGCCGGCGCCGAGGAAAAGCGCATTGATGATATAATTGAGGGCAATTCCGCCGGGGAACTTTCTGCCGTCCACCAGCATCCAGAGAGTATCCAGCACAAGCACGGCCATGATGCCGAAAACCACATTCCGGAAGCGGATGATCCGCATCTGCTGGTTGACGTTCCGGATGCTCTGCCAGACAATGACACACAGGATCAGGAGACAGATTGCATTCAGCTCAATATGGATTGCCGCTTCCATCCCTGACCCCCCTTTTCAATTGAAACCACACAGTAATCCATTTTACCATCATTTGACAGGAATGTCCATATGCCCGAAGGGGGCTAAGCCCGATTTGATTGATGACAAGGGGGGAAAAAAAGATTATAATATTGCATGCAAAGAGAAACAGAAAAACGGCAGAAAGGACAAAGAAAAGCGATGAATGAAAAAGCAGTCAGGCTGAGCATGGAAGCGCTCAGGGCGGTCAGCGGCGGCCAGGAAAAACCGGACCTGGACTGGTCGCAGGTTCCGGAAGCATATCAGGAACAGTGGGATGACCTGTTTTCCATGCGCTACACCGCGGAAAAAAACGGGGACAGGGAAGCCTATGACCGGTACAGCGAGGAATTTACAAAGCTGACGCAGTTCCTGATGGAAAAATACAGCAGAGGAAACTGAAGAAACCAAGGGGAGCAACGCCTTCCCCCGCATCAAAATTTCCGGGAAAGGATGAAGCTTGATGGGCGGCATATACAGAGAAAAAGCAGTGCAGCGGGTGAACCGGCCTGAGGACCTGAACGACTATGTCCGCGTTACGACGCCCTCGGTATGGATTGTGCTGATTGCAGTTTTGCTGCTGCTGGCCGGAATTCTGGCCTGGACGATCTTCGGGAGCGTTGACGTTCACAATGAAGACGGCTCCGTGACGGAAACGCATCCGATTTCCTTTGTGACGAACTGAAGGACGGGCCGGAAAAATGGCAGAGAAGACAAAACTGAAGCAGCCTGTCGCAAAAGGTGTTGCGAAAGTGCCTGTGATCATGCAGCTGGAGGTGCTGGAATGCGGCGCCGCCTGCCTGGCCATGGTGCTGGCGTATTACGGCAAATGGCTTCCGCTGGAAGAGGTTCGGCGCGACTGCGGCGTTTCCCGGGACGGCAGCAATGCCGGGAACATCATGGAAGCGGCCGAAGGCTACGGCATGGAGGTTGAAGGCTACCGGATGGAGCCGGAGACGCTGCGGGAGGAAGGGACCTTTCCCTGCATCATTCACTGGAACTTCAACCATTTTGTCGTGTGCGACGGCTTCAGGGGAAAGAAGGTTTACCTGAACGACCCGGCCAGGGGAAACTACGCGGTTCCCCTGGAAACCTTCGACGAGTGCTTTACCGGGATCGTTCTGACGATGAAGCCCGGGGAAAAATTCGTGCCGGGCGGGAAGCCGAAAAGCGTGTGGGACTTTGCACGCAAACGTCTGGAAGGGGCGCACACCGCCCTTTTGTTTGTTGCGCTGACGACGGTGATTTCCTCCCTGGTCGGGATTCTGAGCTCCGGGTTTTCCCGGGTATTTCTGGACAAAATGCTGACGGGCAAGGAGCCGGGCTGGTATGTTCCGTTTCTGGCAGGCATGTCGGCCATTGCCGTGATCAGCCTGGTGACCGCGTGGATTCAGGCGATTTATTCCCTGGCGCTGAACGGGAAGATGGCGGTGACCGGGAGCTCCGCTTTCATGTGGAAAGTGATGCGGCTGCCGATGGAGTTCTTTACCCAGCGGATGGCCGGGGACATCCAGACGCGGCAGCGCTCGAACGCTTCCATCGCGGGACGGCTGGTGGACACGATCGGGCCGCTGGTGCTGGACACCCTGATGATGGTTTTCTACCTGGCGGTGATGCTGCGGTATTCATGGCTGCTGACGCTGATCGGCGTGGCCTCCGTGCTCCTGCAGCTCCTGGTATCCAACATCATCTCCAAAAAGAGGGTCAATATTACCCGGGTCATGATGCGGGACAGCAGCAAGCTTTCCGCAGTGACCACATCCGCCATGGAAATGATTGAGTCCATCAAGGCCAGCGGTTCGGAGAACGGGTATTTTGAAAACTGGGCGGGATACCAGGCTTCTGTCAACACGCAGAATAACCATTACACGGAGCTGAACCAGTATCTCGGACTGGTTCCGAAGGCATTGTCGGCCCTGGCGAACACGGCGATTCTGGTTCTCGGCGTCTGGCTGACGATGCGGGGCGAATTCACCGTCGGCATGGTGATGGCTTTCCAGGGCTTTCTCTCCTCCTTCATGAGCCCGGCTTATTCCCTGATCGGAGCCGGGCAGACGATCCAGGAAATGCGCACGGATATGGAGCGCGTTGAGGACGTGATGGAATACCCGGATGACGTGATGCTGGAAAAGCTCTCGGAGCCGCCGGAAGACAAAAAGGAATACAAAAGGCTCAGCGGCCGCCTCGAGATGCGGAACGTTACCTTTGGGTACAACCCGATGCAGCGCCCGCTGATCGAGAACTTTAACCTGACCGTGGAGCCCGGCCAGCGGATTGCCTTTGTCGGGACGTCGGGCTGCGGAAAGTCGACGCTGTCCAAACTGATCTCGGGCCTGTACCAGCCCTGGAGCGGGGAAATCCTCTTTGACGGCATTCCGATCCAGGAACTGGACCGGGAGGTTTTCACCAGTTCCCTCGGCGTGGTGGACCAGGATATCATCCTGTTTGAAGATTCCATTTCCGGGAATATCCGGATGTGGGACGACACAATCGAGGACTACGAAGTGATTCTCGCAGCCCGGGACGCGCAGATCCACAACGAGATCCTGAAACGGGAAGGCGGATACGAATACCAGGTGACCGAAGGCGGAAAGGATTTCTCCGGCGGAGAGCGCCAGCGGCTGGAAATCGCCCGCGTTCTGGCCCAGAACCCGACGATTCTCATCCTGGATGAAGCGACCTCCGCCCTGGACGCCCAGACGGAATACGACGTCGTCCGGTCGATCAATGACCGGGGGACGACCTGCCTGGTGATCGCCCACCGCCTTTCCACCATCCGCGACAGCGACGAGATCATCGTGATGGACCAGGGCAAGGTTGTGGAACGCGGCACCCACCAGCAGCTCATGGAAATGAACGGCATTTACAGGGCGCAGATCGCCAGCGACTGACGGGGGAGGTGAACCGGATGGGCATATATGACGAACAGGTCCAGGCGCGCAAGGCGTCGGACCAGGAGAAATTTGTCGATTCCATATACGAGATTGCCGGTTCGGTGATGGGCCGGCGCGTCAGCGACGCCCTGAACGACGACCGACGGGTTGCGGAGGACGCGATCGGGGATATTCTGAAGTATTACCATGCCAAACCCGCAGAGGTACCGGAGGAACTCTAGGACATGAACGAGATCCTGGAATACCAGCTCCGGCCCCACGGGATCATGCGCCGCAGCGTGAAGCTGGACGAAAAATGGGACAGGGAAGCATCCGGAGCGATGCTGGCCACCCGGAAGGACGACGGCACGGTGGTTGCGCTGATTCCGCTGGGCGTGAACCACTACCGCTTTTATGACCATAAAAACAAAAAAAACGTCGTGATTGACCGGCATAACCGGGGCCTGATCTCGGAGGATGCCATCGCATTCTATAAACCATTCCCGCTGAAGAAGCTGGACCTTCGCACCCTGCTCAAATATATTCTGGACCAGGTTGCCCTGTCGGATGTGGTGTATCTGCTGCTGGCCATGCTGGCGGTGCTGGGCGTGGGCATGCTCCTGCCCTGGCTGAACAATCTTCTCTTTTCCGATGTCATTGCGTCCGGCAGCTATCGGATGCTTCTGGGCGCAGCGATCTTCATGGCCTGCGCCACGCTGAGCCGCCTCCTGTTCGGCTCCGTCCGGGACCTGCTTTCCGCGCGGATCAGCATCCGGCTGAACAATAACGTTCAGGCGGCGACGATGATGCGGGTGCTGTCCCTGCCGGTGAGCTTTTTCCGGAATTACAGCGCCGGCGAACTCAGCACCCGGGCCGGGTACATGAGCACCCTGTGCAACCAGATCGTCCGGTCCTTTCTGAACACCGGGCTGACAGCGGTTTTCTCGCTGGCGTATATTTCCCAGCTGATGACCTATGCGCCGTCCCTGACCGTGCCGGCGCTGGCGGTGATGGTGCTGACGCTGGCGGTGACACTGGTGACCATCGTTGCCCAGATGAAGGTGACCAAACAGCAGATGCTGGTTTCCAGCCGGGAAAACGGCATGAGCTATGCCATGATCTCCGGCATTCAGAAAATCCGCCTGACCGGGTCGGAAAAACGGGCGTTTGCGCGGTGGGGACGCCTGTATGCCAAGGAAGCGGCGCTGTCCTACAATCCGCCGTTTTTCCTGAAAATCAGCCCGGTCATTACCATGGCGATCTCGCTGGCCGGCACGATCGTGATTTATGCCTTTGCCATCCGGAACGGGGTCAGCGTCGCGGAATACTACGGTTTCAACACCGCCTACGGCGCGCTCAGCGGCGCCTTTTCGGCAGTGGCCGGGATCGCTTCGGTGATTGCCAATATCCGGCCCATGATGGAAATGCTGCAGCCCTTCATGGAGACGGTTCCGGAAGTGGCGGAAAACAAGACCGTTGTCACCCGTATTTCCGGCGGAATCGAACTGAACGACGTCACGTTCCATTATGAAGGCAGCGACCGGCTGATCCTGGACGATATGGACCTGAAGATCAAGCCCGGCCAATATGTGGCCATCGTAGGCCGGACGGGGTGCGGAAAGTCGACGCTGATGCGCGTGATGCTGGGCTTTGAGACGCCGCAGCGCGGCTCCGTATATTACGACGGATATGACCTGAAGAAGATTGACCTGCGTTCCCTGCGCCGGAAGATCGGCACGGTGATGCAGAACGGGAAGCTTTTCAGCGGCGACCTTTATTCGAACATCGTGGTGACGGCGCCCTGGCTGACGATGCAGGATGCCTGGGAGGCGGCGGAAACCGCCGGCATTGCCGAGGAGATCCGCCGGATGCCCATGCAGATGCATACCATGGTGCTGGAAGGGCAGGGAGGGCTTTCCGGCGGCCAGCGGCAGCGGATCCTGATTGCCAGGGCCATCGCCCCGAAACCGAAGATCCTGTTTTTTGACGAAGCCACCAGCGCCCTGGACAATGTGACGCAGAAGAAAATATCCGACGCGCTGGAAAACCTGAAATGCACCCGGGTGGTGATTGCGCACCGGCTGTCCACGATCCGGGCCTGCGACCGGATTCTTGTGCTGGACAACGGGAAGATTGCCGAAGACGGCACCTATGACGAGCTGATTGCGCAGAACGGCATTTTTACAGAGCTGGTTGCAAGGCAGCAGCTGGAGGACGAATCAACAAAGGGGAACGCGACATGACGAAACACAGGGAAGCAGCCAGGGAGAGCTTTCTCCGCTATGCGGAACAATACGATACGGCAAACCCAATGATCCGGCATAAAATTGAGCACACCTTCCGCGTGGCAGAACTTTCTGAAAAATACGCGGCGGCGATGGGGATGACGCAGGAGGACGCGGACTGCGCGTGGTTTTTCGGGCTCCTGCACGATTTCGGGCGCTTTGAACAGGCCCGCCGCTACGGCACCTTTGTGGATTCCCAGTCCGTGGACCACGCGGAGCTGGGGGCGGACCTGCTTTTCCGGGACGGGCTGATCCGGCTTTTTCCGGCGGAGGAGTATCCGGAAGGAACCATCGCGATGGCTGAGCCGGTGATCCGCCTGCACAACAAGCTCACCCTGCCGGAAACGCTGGATGCCAGGACGCGGTGCTTTGCAGAAATCCTGCGGGACGCGGACAAGACGGACATCTTTCGGGTGATTGCCAGCATTCCTTTCGAGGACCGGATCGGCAGCAGCAAGGGGCGCTTTACCGAAGAGGAGGGGGCAAGCCCGGCCATCATGGCCTGCGTGGCGGAGCACCGGTGCGTGCCCGGAAAGCTTCGGCGATCCCGCTTTGACGGGCATATCGCCCACTGTTGCATGGCTTTCGAAATGGTGACGGAGGCGGGGCGCCGGACGGTACGGGAAGAGGGATGGCTTCAGAAGCTGCTGGCGGAAACCGATCCGGCAGGGAAGCCGATCTGGACGGAAAAAGAAACCGAACAGCTGCGCACGCTGCGCAGCGAAATTGAAAAAGCATGGGGAGTTTCCCTGGAGGGACAGGAGGGACCGCAATGATTCTTGCACTGTACGGAGCCGGCGCCATGGGACGGGAATTCAAATATATCGCCGGGGAAACCGGGGAGTGGGCGGAGATCGTTTTTATTGACGACCACGCCGCCGCGGAATCGCTGCTGGGCTGCCCTGTGGTCGGGTTCCATACGTTTCGGAAACAATATGCTCCGGAAAACGTCCGGTTCGCGGTGACCATCGGTGAACCGAAATTCCGACGGGAGGCTTTTCAGCGGATGGAAGAGGCCGGATTTCAGGGCGCCAGGGTGGTCCATCCCTCCGCATGCATCAGCCCGGACGCCGAGATCGGGGAAGGCGCGGTGATCGCCCACGGAGCGTATATCGGCTCCCAGGCGCGCATCGGGAAAAACTTCTATGGGGCCAAGGGCGCTTCCATCGGCCATGATGCCGTCATCGGGGACCATACCCGGATCGGGGTCGGAGCCTTTGTGGGCGGGCACACCGTGATCGGAACCAATGCATTTATCGGAAGCGGGGCCATGCTGAAGGACCGCATCCGGATCGGCGATTACAGCGTGGTTGCCATCGGAAGCGCCGTGTTCACCGACGTGGCGGACCATACCACGGTGATGGGCAACCCGGCCAGAATCTACAACGAAGGAAACCAGGAACTGCTCTACGCCCCCAGCCGCGAAGCGGCGGAACAGGGCAGGGAGCAGGCGCAGGAAAAACCGGCCCGGGAGGAAGGACTTACGCCGGACCGGATTGCCGAGCTGTACTGGGAAGCATTTTCCCGCAATTTCGAGGGCATGGAATTCAATCCTGTCACGTTCCACTTCCACGATTCCGGCTGGGATTCCATCGCACAGATGGGCCTGATCAGCCAGCTGGAAGACACTTTCCGCATTTCCTTTAAGGGACGGGAGACCATGAGGATCAACTCCTACCGCACCGGCCTGGAATACGTGAAGAAAAAACTGGAAGAAACAGACAGGAAAAAGGGAAGCGAGGGCTGACCATGGGAAAACTATGGGATTTTGAGCCATACGGCGACGAAGCGGCGCTGATTACGGATACCGGGGGCGCGATCACATACCGCGCTCTGTCCGCTCTGGCAGCGGAAACGGAGGCTGCAATCGGCAAAGACGGCGGCAGGAAACCGGTGATGTTCGTATGCCGCAACACGCCGGGCGCCATTGCAGGCTACATTTCGCTCATCAACCTGGGATATCCCGTGCTGCCGGTTTCGGCGGACACCCGGGAGGAGACGAGAAAGGCCCTGATGAACCTATACCGCCCGGGATTCCTGATGGTGCCGAAGGACATGCGCCCAGGCTACGCCGCCATGAAGGAAGAAGGCGAATTCAGGGACTATGTGCTGCTGAGGACCAACTACGGAGAAACCTATCCCATTCACCCGGAGCTGGGCCTTCTGATTCCCACATCCGGCTCCACCGGGTCCGCCAAATACGTCCGCCAAAGCTGGGAAAACCTGCGCTTCAACGCCGCGGCGATCGCAGGATGCCTGGGGATTGCCCCGACGGACAAAGGCATCACATGCCTGCCCCTGCAATATACCTACGGCCTTTCCATGCTCCATGCGAACCTGCTGCGGGGAGCGGCCACGGTGGTGACGGAGAGCGGCGTGATGGACCCGGAATTCTGGGACCTGTTTGAGGCGGAGGGGGTGACGCTTTTCCACGGCGTGCCCAATACCTACGAGATGCTGCACCGGATCGGGCTGTTCGAAGACGATTTTCCGAGCCTGCGCACCCTGAGCCAGGCCGGCGGAAAGCTTTCCCGGGAGCTGCAGGCATACTATGCCGGCTATGCCGAAAAAAGCGGGAAGCGCTTCATCATCATGTACGGGCAGAGCGAGGCGACGGCCGCCATTACCTGGCTGCCTCCGGAGGATGCCCTGCGGAAGCCGGGATCCGTCGGCATCGTGATTCCGGGCGGAAAGATCAGCCTCATCGACGCGGAGGGGAATCCCGTAACCGGGGAAAATAAACGCGGCGAGCTGTGCTACGAAGGGCCCAACGTGGCCATGGGCTACGCGCAGCAGGGCGAGGACCTGGCGAAGGGGGACGAAATGCACGGCCGGCTGCGGACCGGGGACATTGCGGAGATCGACGGGGAAGGATATGTGGCCGTCACGGGCAGGCTGAAGCGATTCATCAAGATGGCCGGGCACAGGATCAGCCTGGACGAGGTGGACAGCATCATCATGGACGAACTGAACATTCCCAGCGCCAGCGTTGGGACAGACGACCATCTGGCGGTATTCGTGACAGACGAACAGTACAGGGAGATGGTGGGCGCCCTGATCCGGGAGAGAATCAGCGCGGCCCAGAAAGGCCTCCGGGTGCTGGTGATTTCCGAATTCCCGAGAAACGAGGGAGGGAAGATTCTCTATGCCGCGCTGCAGGAAGGAGCGGAAAAATGATGAGAAACGACGGTAAACGGGCGGGAATCGTTCAAAACACAGCTGGACTGCTGATTCTGCTGATTCTTTTGGCGCTGCTCCCCGCGGCTTCCGCGGGCGGGGAGGCGGCGGAAGCCCTTTCCTACCGGGTGGAGGAATGCAGCCTGGAACGGGACAGCATGCACCTGTTCGGGGAACTCTATCTGCCGGAAGGCGCGGAGGGGCCGCTTCCGCTGGTTATTCTCTGCCACGGCCTGGGAAGCAACCATGAGAAAATGGTGCCCTACGCGGAGTTTTTCGCCGAAAACGACACCGCTGCCTACGTGTTTGATTTCATCGGCGGAAGCGAGGTAAGCAGGAGCGACGGAAAGATGACGGAGATGTCCGTGCTCACCGAGGCGGAGGACCTGGACGCGGTGATTGACTATTTCCGCGGAGACGAACGGTTTGCGGAAGGCAAACTCTTTCTCTTCGGCGGAAGCCAGGGCGGGATGATCTGCCTGTATACGGCAGGAAAGCGGCCCGGGGATATCGCGGGGCTCGTGGCGCTGTATCCGGCGCTGAACCTGCAGGACATCTGCCGGCAGGACACAGCGAACGGCGTTCCGGATACCGTGCAAATCAGAAACCACATTGTCGGCAGCGTGTATCTGAAGGATATGCTTACCTTCGACATCTATGAGGTGATGAAAAACTATACGGGCCCGGTGCTGCTGATGCACGGGACGGCGGACCCCATGGTTCCCGTAAGCTACGCAGAGAAAGCGGCCGAGGTGCTTTCCGACGCGGAACTGATCATCCTGGAGGGCGCTGGACACGGCTTCAAGGGAGCGGATCTGGAGCGGGCCGCAAACGACGCCCTCCGGTTCATCCGGGGAGAAAAACCGGAATAAAGAAAGGACAGCAGGAATTTTGTCAACACAGCTCATTATCTGCCTGGTTATCTTCGGGCTGACGTGCATCGGCTATCTGACCGGCGCGGGGAGCCTGGCCGCTGTGGCTATGGCCTCCGTTGCCGCCCTGAGCCTGACCGGGTGCCTCACCGCGGAGGAGACGCTGGCATACTTTTCCAACGGGACCGTGATCATGATTGGGGCCATGAGCGTGGTGGCTGCCGGCTTCGGCAGGACCCGCTTCTGCGCCGGCCTTGCCGGCGGAATCTCACGGGCCGCCAAAGGCCGGCCCGCCATGGTGCTGCTGCTTTACTGCATCCTGACGATGCTCCTGAGCCAGATGGTCCAGAGCCCCGTGGTCGTCTTCGGCATTGCGGCGCCCCTGTGCATGGCTTCCGCAGACGCCATGGGGATTCCCAGATCCAGATTTGCGCTGGCGCTCGGCGTCGTTTCCATTGCCACATGCAGCACGCTTCCCATCGGGACCGGCGCCACCCAGGCTGCTGAGCTCAACAGCTACATCAGCGCATACTACGACAAGATTGCGAACTTCTCCGGAACCCTGCCGGAGATGGGCTTTTTCGATCCCATGAAGGCGCGGCTGCCCATGCTGGTTTTCACGGTGATATACTGCGCCCTGGCCATGCCACGCTTCACGCCTGACCGCACGGCAGGGGAGGCGGGAGACGAGGTTGCGAAGGGAGCCACAAAGCCGCCGCTGGCAGCCTTTCCGGAAATCGCCGGCATCGTAATCTTTTTCGGAACGGCCGCGGCGCTCATGCTCCAGGCCGGCGCGCTCCGGTTCCTCGCCGCCTGGCAGATTTGCCTGGCCGGTGCTGTGCTGATGGTCTTCTGCGGCGTGCTGAAGCCGAAGGAAGCCGGGGAAGCCATTCCCGTGAGCATGCTGCTGCTGATTATCGGGGCGCTGGCCATGGCGGGAGCCCTTTCCGGCACCGGGGCGGGCAGCCTGATCGGCGGCTGGATTGCGGGGCTGGTTGAATCGGCCCACAATAACTATCTGGTCGGGTTCATCTTCTTCTTTTTCCCGTTTCTGCTGGCCCAGTTCATGTCCAACCGGGGCGCCATGCTGCTCTTTTTCCCCATTGCCATCGCGGCCTGCCATCAGGTCGGCGGCGATCCCCGGGGCCTTCTGATCCTGATCGAGGCAGGGGCCTTGACGGCGTTCATGACGCCCATGCCGACCGCCGCTGTGCCCTATATGATGGCATACGGCGGATACCGCCAGCAGGACCTGGTGAAAGGCGGCTGGCTCTACGCCGTCATCAGCTGCATCCTTTCCGTCGGCTGGGTGATGACTGTCATGCCTGTATTGCCGTGAACTCTGCATCCCGAAATAACGGGACGGCATGCGGGAATTCGGAATTGTTACATAAAAAATCAGAAAAGTGATTCCCATATATTTCCGGTTGCATTTTCAGGCAGAATACTATATTGTTTTTACAACGTGATACAGCCATTATAAGCCTTTCCTGCTGACGGACACCGGGAAGCGTGACGAGGGAAAATCCGGTTACACCAATACGGATGATCCAAATGGCTCACATGATTCTGAAAGGAAAAGAGGATATCTGAACATGAGTGAAAACATGGATCGGCGTCCGCCGCGTCCGCCGCGTCCGCGGCCCTGCGAAGCCTGCGGCAGCGAGAATCTGGACGTTGAACGGAAGGGGGACGTGATCGTTATCACCTGCAAGGATTGCGGTCATGTGGTCGAGAAGCCAATCCCGCCTCATCCCCATCATGGTCCGGGCAAGGACGAATGATGAACGAGTATCCCCGGCAGGCATCTTCTGCCGGGGATATTCTGTATCGAAAAAAAGCATAGCCGGAAGCACCTTCTTCGGGCCCACCAGGGAAAACCGATTCAGTTTTTTTCCCACGCTTGTTGAAGCCTTCGTTTTTATGCTATACTGATACAGGATTTTCTTTATAAGAACAAGCAAGGAAAGGATGCGGGATACGATGGAACAACCGAGCAATGCGGAACGGTTTATTATTGCTTTTGCGAAAATTGAAAGGAGCCTGAACGAGATTACCAGGCGGCCGAAATATGTTCCTTTCAAAACGAATGCCCGGGTGGCGGCGCGGTACAACGCCGTGGTCAGCAACCATCTGGAGGAACTGAATACCTTCGCGGAACTGCGCAACCCGATGGTTCACCAGCGGGACAACAAGGATGAAATCCTGGCGCAGCCGACGGATGCCGTGACGGAAAGCATTGAACGGATCGCGGAGCTTTTGCAGAAGGACCAGAGCGTGATCACATATGCCACTTCGCCGGTGATCAGCTGCCAGACAGAAGACAAGCTCAGCGATGTTGTGGCATGCATGGATGAACGCAAATTCCACCGATTACCGGTCTACTCCGACGGAAAGTTTATGGGGGTGCTGAATACCCTGGATGTAATCCATTTCATTTTGAGCCATGACATTCAATCGGAAAAGGTATCGGATATTCTGGACGAAGCCTCGAAGGAATCCGTGCTCTTCCTGAAAAAGGATACCCTGCTGAAGGAAATGACCAAAATGTTTGAGGATTTTATTTCCCAGAACCTTCCGGAACCGGTGGTCCTCGTGACAGAGACGGGCCATTATGACGAGCCGCCGCTGGGCATCATCACGCCGACAGACATGGTGCGGATCGTTTCCAGCCTGGCGTAAGAGATGCCGGACGGCCATGGAGGGACCAGGAAAAGGAGCCTGCGAACATGAGAGACATTGAAACCTTTCCAACACGCGAAATGAACGGAATCCGATATACGGCAGGGAAAGCCGACCTGTTCGGCGCGACGGTCCTGGAGGACAGAATCGTCAATTTTGCCGTATACTCCAGACATGCCACGGCTTGCTGGCTGGTGCTGTTCCATCTGGGGGACGCCGAACCCTTTGCTGAGCTGCCGATTCCGGAGGAGTACCACATCGGCAGCACATATGCCATCATGGTCTTTGACCTGGACTGGGAAAACACTGAATACGGCTATCGGTTCGACGGGCCCTTTGACCTGCGGATGGGACACCGCTTTGACAAAACCAGGATTCTGCTGGACCCGTATGCGAAGCTGGTTTCCGGCCGGGAGAAATGGCACACGCGCCAGTATCCGAGGGACGGCTTTCAGTTCCGGGGCCGGATTATTCCCGAGGACTACGTATGGGAAGGCGACCATCCGCTGAACACGCCGATGAAGGACCTGGTCATCTATGAGATGCATGTGCGCGGGTTTACAATGGACGAATCCAGCGGCGTGGAAGCCAGGGGAACTTTCGCCGGCGTGGTGGAGAAAATCCCGTATCTGAAGGAACTTGGCATCAACTGCATCGAATTTATGCCGCTGTTTGAGTTTGATGAATTCTTTCCGGCGCTGGACGACACACACTGCAACTACTGGGGCTACGCCACCTGCAACTTTTTTTCTCCGAAGGCCGGCTATGCCGCGCTGGGGGAGAAAGGCTTTGCGGCGGACGAAATGAAGAACATGGTGAAGCAGCTCCACAAAAACGGGATCGAAGTGATTCTGGATGTTGTTTTCAACCATACCGCGGAATACGGGGACGAAGGGGACTGCATTTCCTTCCGGGGCATCGACAACAGAACCTACTACCTGCTCAACCCTGACGGCTCCTATGCCCACTATTCAGGCTGCGGCAACACATTCAACTGCAACAATCCCATTGTGCGGGGCTTTATCATCGATTCCCTTCGCTACTGGGTGACCCACTACCATATTGACGGATTCCGGATTGACGAGGCGCCGATTTTTGCCCGGGGAGAGGACGGGCAGCCGATGGTCAGCCCACCCCTGGTGGATTCGTTAAAGAGGGATCCGATTCTGAGCCGGACCAAGCTGATTTCAGAAGGATGGGATGCCGGCGGCCTGTTTACCATCGGGCGTTTTCCCAGGGGATGGGCGGACCTGAATCCCCGGATGCGGGACCACGTGAAATGCTTCGTCAAAGGGAACGCGGACTGCGGCCCCGGTGTGGTCGCCTCCATCGAAGGATCGCCGGACATGTTTCCGAACCGGGCGCCGGATGCGTCCGTGAACTATATTGACTGCCATGACGGGTTCAATTTGTATGACCTGACTGCTTACAACACGGGGCACAACGAAGGCAACTCGTATCCCTCCATGACGGACGGCGGGGACGGGTGCTCCTGGAACTGCGGCGTGGAAGGGGAGACAGACGACCCGGAAGTGAACGCGCTGCGGAAACGGCAGATGAAGAACATGATGACGCTGCTGCTGCTTTCCAGAGGTGTGCCCATGTTCTACTCGGGAGACGAATTTGCCAACACGCAGTTTGGGAACACCAATGCTTTTTCCCAGGACAATCCGGTTTCCTGGCTGGATTGGACACGGCTGGAGAAATTCCGCGACGTATATGAATACACCAGAAGGCTGATTGCCTTCCGGAAGGAACACCCGGTGATCCGGAAAGGGGATTTCTTCACGGGAAACAACGCGACCGGATACCCGGAACTGTCCTGGCACAGCGAAGAACCGTGGCATCTGAACCGGTTTATGCCTTTCCTGACCTTTGCCCTGATGTACAGCGAAGCTGCCGCGGATACCGGAGCGGAAGAGGACTGCTTTATTTACTGCGCTTTCAACGCCCACTGGGAGGAGCACACCTTCACGCTGCCGGTGATTCCGGCGGGAATGAAATGGACCGTCGTGCTTGATTCAGGGGACGAGGAATTCCGGGAGTGCGGCAGGCAACCGGACGGCCGGGTGACGCTGATGCCGAGAAGCTGCATGCTGCTTCAGGCCGGGAACCTGAAAAGCGGGGCGGCCGGCAGGAAAAACAAAGGGTAAAGGCGGGCCGTGCGGATGAACAAGATCACAAAAAGAGGCATCATCGCATTTTCGCTGCTGCTCCTGATGTGCATCCTGAGCGGGGTTATTCTGTATCGGATGGAATATGCCTGGCATCAGGAAAAGGAACTGAGGCAGGACCGGATCAAACTGAACTCCGTTGCGGAGATGATGGACCGTGTGGACGAAACGCAGGAAGCCGCGGCCCAGTTTTACGAAACGCAGATGCAGAACAACCTTCGCTTCATGACGCAGATGCTGAAGGAAGACCACACGCAGGAAGGCAGCTATACCGGCCCGCGGCGCTTTACGGACGGCGCGGTGGTTGAACTGGACGGGGAGAAGGTGATCTGGCCCGAGGACATGCCCACGGACTTTCCAAAGCTCAGCGCGGATCAGATCCGTCAGGGAGACCGGTACCAGGCTGTGATTGGCGGCGAGAACGGCGAGGGAACCAAAGTAATCATTACCTTGGCGGAAGGTCGCGGAGAACGTGTACTATATGGACTGGACCGCGGAAAGGGAGATTCTGGACGACCAGTATTCGGAGCTGAGGAATGAGGACTTCCTGAAGGCCGCGGAGCAGTCCTTCAACGGAAACCTGCTGATGGTTTCCCTGGACGAGGATGAGCTGCCGCTGCTCTGCGAAACGGTGGCGTATCCGGATACTGACCATGCCGTGGACCTGGGGTTCAGCCGGGAAACCATTGCGGAGCAGCGC
The DNA here is from genome assembly GCA_017404985.1 of Clostridia bacterium. Classification (GTDB taxonomy): domain Bacteria; phylum Bacillota; class Clostridia; order Christensenellales; family Aristaeellaceae; genus Aristaeella. The sequence goes on from JAFRBK010000023.1 coordinate 38,311, forward strand.
CTGGACATGCAGGTGAACGGGGAAGCGTGCCTGTGCGTATACCAGGCGCTGGAAAGCCAGAATGCCGAGCTGATCTACATCAAGCCGAAACAGGCGATGGTTGAATGGTCGATGCTGCACGCCGGAACAGTCGCAGCGCAGATGTTCATCATTCTGGCGACCATCCTGTTCTATGTCCTTTCCGTATACCGCTATGTGGCCGGCGGAAGCCTGCCGGAACAGAAAGCCTGGAAATACCAGCCGGCAAACCTGCGCCGTACCGTCATCATGGCGGGCGGGGAAGCTATACGAGATGAAACAGCCTGAAACGGCATTTTACGAGATGAAAGGAGCACCGTAACCGGTGACAGGACGATGAATACGGAAAGAATGGCTGAGTACAGGTCTGCTGAAGAGAACTTCTTTGATCTGGACCACGAAAACAAAATTGCTCATATTGTCCTTCAATATGAGCAGACGGGAGATATTTTCGAACAAAGCATGAGAACAAAGATTCCCAGGCTGTGCAGCGATTTTATTGATTGGATCATCAGTTCCTTCGACTATGTGCCGAAAAAATACAAGGCGGATTTATGCATATCGTTCGATGACATGGGCGGGTATACAACGCAGCAGCTGGAGGATATTTTTCGCAAGAATTTCCAGCTGGAACTCAAAATCCGGAACCGACAGGCAAACAAACAGAAAATCCTTGCCCTCCTGCTGTGCCTGATCGGGTTTGCCTTCATTGCGGTTTCCTTCTTTGTGAACAAAAACTGGCAGGATGAGGGAACCCTAAAAGAAGTGATTGCATATGTTCTCGATATTGCGGCTACCGTGCCCTTCTGGGGCGCCCTGGATATTCTGCTGATTGAAAACAGTGAAAGAAGAGGGCGGCTGATCAACCTAGGAATCAAATTCCACAAACTGACGGTTTGCCAGGCAGAATAGCTGCTGTCATCACTCGAGTTCCTTTTGCAGCACTTCTTTATACTGTTCAAACTGATCCAGCCGCTCACGGGTGACTTTCGGATAATGGGGATTCATTTCCTCCAGGGTATGAAGGATGATCTCGCTGACGACATAGCGCATATACCATTTCTGGTCCGCAGGAACAACATACCAGGGGGCATTTTTCGTTGCGGTTTTGTTGATGGCGATTTCAAAGGCTTCCTGATAATCGTCCCAGTACTGGCGCTCCTCAAAGTCAGAAGCGGAGAACTTCCAGTTCTTTTCCGGCTCTTCAATCCTGGCCTGGAAACGGCGGGCCTGTTCCTTTTTCGAAACATTCAGGAAGAACTTGACAACCCGGATGCTGTTGTGCCACAGATACCGTTCGTAATTGCAGATATCCTCATACCGGTTCTCAAGGGCTTTTTCGGGATCGATCCTGTCCGCATAGAGCTGGTTTTTCCAGAGCTTCTTGACCCTGTAAATCAACACTTCTTCATAATGGGAACGGTTAAAGATCGCAATGTCTCCCTTCATCGGGGCCTGCTGCACAACACGCCAGAGGAAATCATGCGCCTGCTCCGTTGAAGACGGGGATTTGAAGGCAGCCTCGCTGACACCGTGAGGAGACAGGCAGGAGAGGACTGCGGCGATCGTTCCGTCCTTTCCGGCGGCATCCATGGCCTGGAACAGGAAAATGACGCCTTCTTTCTTTTCGGCGTAGAGCTTTTTCTGAAGCGCGGAGATCTTTTCGAAGTTCTTCTGCATCTTCGCTTCGGCTTTTTTTCGATCCGGCTCGAGAGAGGTTTCTTTGGTGGACACATCGGACAGCTTAAACTTCCTGCTTCCATCATACCGGTACTCTTTCAGCATCTGATTCCCTCCATTATTCTGCGCCGAAGCGCATGATGTATTTTTGTTTCTTTATATGATATTTTATCACAGGGGAAGGCTTCGGACAAGGGCGTAAATTGCTGATTCTGCCGGAGAAACGCTTGCATGAAAGAAGGAATAATGATAAGATAATGTAAAACTTCAGGGATTATTCTGCGGAGCGCAGAAGAAAAAAATAACGAAAAGGAGACTGTTACAATGGCGAAAAAAACATGGGACGAGAAACTGGCTGCACTGAGCGAAGAGCTTGAAAAACTGAGCAAAAAGACGGCTACGGCGGCGGAAGACGCGAAGGCTGTTCGGGAACTGAAGGAAGATGCCCTGAAGGAAATGATCAGCGATACCAAGGGTGACATCGCCGCGATGCAGGAAAACCTCCGGATTGCCGACGAAGAGAACAAGAGCAAGCTGAGCTCCGCCCTGCTGAAGGCCCAGATGACGGTTCGGGCCAAGATCGAAGACCACAAGGTCGCCCGGGACAAGAAACTGTTCGAGGCGTATATCAACGACCAGATCGACTATATCCTCGATTGCTATGATTCTGCCGCATGGCTGATTGCCAACGCGCAGCTGGCCATTCTGGAGACGATGGATGCCGTGATCGAGTATGATGCCAAGTACGGCGAGAAGACGGAAGAAGCGCCTGCCGAAGAAAAGCCCGAGGCCTGATTTTTCAGTGCTTTCTCCCTCCGGATCCGGATCCGGAGGGCTTTCGCATTTTGGCCCGCATTTCTTCGGGCCTGACGGGGGGGACCTTGTGAAATCCAGTCAGGCGTGGTTGCGGAAAATCCTGGAAAATGGTAGAATGATGCAGGAAAAACTGCCCGGCGGCCGTATGGCGCGGGCAGCAGGTTCATCGGAAGAAACGAAAAAAGGAGACTTACAAGAATGAAAAAGGGGCTTTGCCTGTTACTGTGCGCAATCATGATCCTGATGGCGGGGACTGCATTCACAGAATCAGCGGAACAACCGGCCTACACGCTGGACCGGATGGTGGTGCTGAGCCGACATAATATCCGCTCGCCGCTGTCCGCGACCGGGTCGCTGCTGGACCGGCTGACGCCGCACCAATGGTTCGAGTGGACCTCCAATACATCCGAATTGTCCCTGCGCGGAGCCATGCTGGAAACGACTATGGGCCAGTATTTCCGCCTGTGGCTGGAAAAGGAAGGGCTTTTTCCCGAAAACTATCTTCCGGAGGACGGCGCGGTTCGCTTCTATGCCAACGGGCTGCAGCGGACGCAGGCTACCGCCCGGTACTTTTCCGCGGGACTCCTGCCGGTGGCTGTGGTGCCGGTGGAGCGCAAGGTGGAATATAACGAGCTGGACGGAACCTTCCTGCCCCTGCTTCAGTTCAGCAGTGAAGAATACCTGCAGGACGTGCTGAAAGAAATATCGGAGATGAGCGGCGGGAACGGCATGAACGGGATCCGCGATTCCGTGAAGGAGGGGATCCTGACCGCGATGGCCGTGACGGACATGGAAAAATCGGAGGCTTACCAGGCCGGCGAGGTTGGCAACCTGCTGGAGGACGATAACCCGCTTACGCTGGAACCCGGGAAGGAGCCGGCTGTCGGCGGCCCCCTGAAAACGCTTACTTCGGTAGCGGATGCGCTGGTGCTCCAATACTACGAAGAGCCCGACAATCTCAAGGCCGCTTTCGGGCACGAGATTACGGAGAAGGACTGGGCGGCCATTGGCAGCATCCTGAGCGAACGGATTAAAGGGCTCTATATGGCGCCGAGCCTGGCACCGCATCTTGCGCACCCGATTCTGGAGGAAATCTACCGGGAAATGAACACAGAAGGGCGGAAATTCTCCTTCCTCTGCGGGCATGATTCCACCGTTGCACCGGTACTGGGGGCCCTTGGCGTGGAAGAATACACGCTGCCGGGCGCCATTGAAACGGTTACGCCGATCGGGGTCAAGCTGGTATTCGAACGGTGGATTGACCGGGAAGGCAAGGCTTTCTGGAAGGCGAGCTTGGTGTACCAGAGCGTGGACCAGCTGCGCAGCATCGAACCCCTGTCCCTGGAAAACCCGCCGATGATTTGCGCGCTGTCCTTCACAGGGATTGAAGCAAACGGGGACGGGATGATTCCGGAGGAAGCCATGATGAACCTGTTCCGTTCAGCGATTGACAAGTACGACGAGCTGGTAGAAAAGTATACGGAAGAAGAGATGCCGGAGGCAGCCTGACGGGGAAATACAGCCGTGGAAAGCCCTTCTTCGCAAGGGAAAATGATTCCAGGAACAATGGATGCCCGCCATCGCGTACGATGGCGGGCATCCTGCTGTCAACACGGAAACCGGGGCGGGTTATTTGCGCTTGCTCTTGCTGCTCATCTGGCGCAGTTCGGCATCCAGCTCTTTAAAGACGCTCTTGGGGCTGACTTCATCCAGAAGCTCTGCCATTTTCATGGCCTGGTCTTCGGTCAGGTTTTTGTTGCCGGTTACGGTGCGGAATTTAGAGGTGACGATGTAGGTACGGATCTTCTTCGCCGGTTCGTTTTATGTTTTTTGATGATTCAGGAATGATATACGGTTTTTGCCTGCGCGCAAACCGCTGCATCAAACCCTGAATTGTTCTTGTATTGAAATCATTTTACCATTGATGATGGCGGGACGCAATAAATGTTTTGCGGGATTCGCGGCGCTGCTTTCGGGATGAACAACCGGATTGACAACAGCAATTTACGGAACTTCCGCCGGCATACGGAGCGCGGCGGCTTTATTCCGCACCGGCGCAGATGTTGAACAGTTTCTGGGTATCCTCGAACTTGCCGTCATAGCTGCTGTTCATGACAATACAGAGATAACGCTCCTCGCCGACAGCAAACACGGATACCAGGCAGTTTCCGGCCCGGGAAGTCGTGCCGGTTTTCACCCCGTATACCGCGCTGTTATAATGCGGGCTTTCCGAAAGCAGCATCTTGTTCGTGTTTTTGAGGGAGACGGTTCTTCCTTCGCTGCTGGTGATCAGGTCCCGCGGGAGGCCGCAGATTTCCGCAAGCACGGGATTGCTCAGGAACACCCGGGCGATCTTCAGGATGTCTTCGGCAGTGGTCAGCTGTCCACTGTCATCCAGCCCCACCACATTTTTCACGGTGGTATGGCTCGCGCCGAACTTTTCCGCATTTTGGTTCATGGCCTGGACGAAAACCTTCACGGAGTCATTGGCGGAAAGGGACTGGTCACCGGCCTGCTGCCGGCCGCAATAGACGGCCAGCACATAGGCTGCATCGGCGCCGGAGGGCAGCAGGAGACCTTCCAGCAGATCATGGACGGTCAGCGTCATGCCGTATTCCAGACCGGCGCGTGCCGCATCCAGCGGGGGAATATAGACTTCCATGCCCAGCTGAACCGTTTCCTCCGGCTGTGCGATTTCCAGCACGGTCAGCGCGGTCAGCATTTTGATGGTGGAGGCGGGATAGATCGGATCGCCGCTGCCCACGGCAAAGATCGTCCAGTCGTCCTCCGGGCGGTCCCCAAGCCGGACCAGCAGAATGTTCCTTGCTTCAAGCAGCAGGTTTTCGGTATGGTAAACCTTCGGCGCCGGGGTCGGCGACGGGCTCGGCGATGGCGTCGGAGTCCGGGTCGGTTCCGGGGTTTTCTCCGATGCGGAAGCTGTCGGCTCTGCGGCCGCATCGGCGGAGGCTGTCGGTTCCGCTGAAGATTCAGGGGCTGCAGTCGGTTCTGCGGCGGCGACAGCCGCGGCCGTTACCGGCGCTTCATTGGTTCTGACCCGGGCTTTGGGAATGGTCATGAAATAGTTCACGGCGAACAGGGCGATTTCCATCGAGACGACCAGGATTGCACAGAAACGGTTCAGCAGCATATGGCGTCGCCAGGTACGGGGAATTGCGGGTAGCAGCACACGCCCCACCCGGGTGCGCTGAAAGCCGAGCTTCTGCTGCAGCATGCACAGAAGGGCGCCGAGAACGCTGCCCAGCGTGTTCAGAAGGATATCGTCTACATCCGGCACGCGGTAGTTAAAACACTGGGCAAATTCCACGAACAGGGAAAGGCTCGCTCCGGCTGCTGCTGCTTTGGCAAGCTGCCTTTTCCGGGAATCGGCCGGGTAGAGCAGGACTTCAAAGAAGCCGAGAGGCATAAAAAGCAGGACGTTTCCGAAGAAATTGAACGGATGGGCCAGCCATTCCTTCAGGGCCCGGAAGGGGATCAGGTTGACACGATCAGCAGAAAAACTGAACCGGCGGTAGAAATACGTCGGGACCAGCAGGTTATAGAAAAGATAGCCCATGTACAGGGCAAACATGACCAGGAGGGTTTTCAGCCAGACGTTCTGCTTTTCCTCCCGCATTTGCCTGCGGAATATGAAAGCGAGGAGAACCACCGAATAAACCTCCGTCAGAATAAACCCGATCCAGGATTCAAGGCTGAACATACAGGAACCTCCTGCCGTTTTTTTTTCAGAAACTGTATTTATTGTAGCCGCTGCGGGGAAGAATTGCAAATGCGCCGCTTCCGGAAAACCGCCCCAATGCACCGGTTTTGCCGGAGACGGCATGAAAAAAGCGCGGCGTCGGGCGCCGCGCGGAAAGGATTACTGGATAATCATTCGGCCGCAGGTTTCGCATTCCACCAGCGCGCCGTTCTTGATTTTGGACAGCGTAGCGGAGGGAAGGGATGTGTTGCAGCCGGAACACTGGCCGTAGCTGAGGCGAACCACCGGCGGCGAAATATGCCGCTTAATCACCTCATATTCTTCCAGAAGTGCCGGATCCACCGAAGCCTCCAGGCCCTTGGCGATTTTCCGCTGGTTTTCCAGCTCCACCTTCTTCAGGCGGGATTCCTCCTCATATTCGGCCTTGAGCTGGTCAAAGTTCTTCTTGGCGGCGGCGGCTTCCCGGCGAACCGTCATCTGCAGCTTGTCGTGGGAAGCGGCTTCCCTGGAAATATGCCCGATTTCCACTTCATACTGCCGGATGGTCTCCCGGCATTTGCTGACCTCAGCCAGGAAAGCCTTGACTTCCTCGCTGGTCTGGGGCGGACTTGCCTCAAAACGTTCCTGGAGCGCTTTCAGCTGGGCTTCCGCGTTAACGACCGCCTGGGAAATGATTTCCTTCCGGTCCGCCATGGCGGCGATTTCATCCTCAATCTGTTTATACTGCTTCTGGCGATCCTTGATCAGCTCCACTGTTTTTTCCACTTTCTGGCGGGTGGGAGAGCGCTTGATCGCCGTGGCAATGGCCTCGGCCTTCAGATCCTCTGTCTGGTATGCCCACAAGGCTTCAAACTTATCCATCAGGGAACCTCCTTCCGACAGGAGAACCGCCTGTCACGGCTGCAGGGGAAAACAATATGCGGGTACTGCAGACTTAAAAACCCGTATTGTACATTCTATCTCATTCAGTGCATTTTGTAAAGCTTCCGCCAGGGCAAAGAGGCCCGGGGTCTCGGTGGCGTAGTGGCCGCATTCAAAGGCTACGATGCCGCGGTCGGCCATGGCGAGGGCACGATGATGCTTGATTTCACCCGAGAGGAAGGCGTCGCAGCCGGCATCCGCGGCCTGGACCCACTCATCACTGCCGCCGCCGGAGCAGAGCCCCAGCTTCCGGACCAGCGCGTCCTCCGGGCCCATCAGCCGGACCGTGGCTTGCAGGGAATCCGACAGGAAGGCAGCCAGCTCGGCGGCGGGCATGGGCTCCGGCAGGAAACCACAGCGGAAAAAGCCTTCTCCGCTCACGTCCGCCAGGCAGCAGAGGGCGGCCAGCGTATCGTTGATGCCGCCGGGCGCCTGGTCCAGATTGGTGTGGGCGGCAATCATGGAGATGCCGTTTTCCAGCATTCTGGAGACCAGCCGGCCTTCATAGTCCTCATCCGTTATGGACTTGCGCGGAGAGAACATCAGGGGATGATGGGTCACAATCAGGTTGGCTCCCACCGCCAGCGCCTCATCAATGACGGATTCCGTCACATCCAGGGCGAAAAGGACGCCGGAGACCTCCCGGGAGGGAGAACCGACCAAAAACCCGGAGTTATCGAACTCTGACTGGGTTTCAAAGGGGGCTACCGCATCGATGATGTCATAGATCTGCCTGGCTGTCATGCGCTTTTCCTCCGATCATATTTATTTTCCGGGTATAAGAATCCATATCAGCAAGAACCTGTTCCATAAGCGCCGTATCCGGCACTTCGGCGGATTTCAGCCCCTTCAGTTCATGGGCCAGAATGTCCCGACGCCGGGCCAGGAAAGGAATGAGGCAGGGGGAGGCGGATTCAAAAAGGCAGGTGCCGAGCCGCAGTTCCTGGGCGGAGAGGGAAACCGCGCCGGGCAGGGCACGGATGACCAGATAAAACCGGCCGGCGGCAAAGCAGGGCTCCTCCCGGTCCGCGTGATAGCCGATGTCCATGAGGGCCGCACGGATCAGCGGCCAGTCCGTATGGGCGGAAAGAATCAGGGTTGCCCCCTGCAGCTTTTGCCGCCCGGAGAGAAGAATCTCCCGGATTGTCCGTCCGCCCATGCCTGTGACCGAGATGGCTTCGCAGGGCCCGGAGAGGGGAGAAAGCCCCTCACCGAGGCAGAGGGTAACCCGATCCAGCAAACGGCGGCGGACCATTTCCCGCCGGGCGTTGTCGAGGGCGGATGGGCTCCGGTCGGTCAGCACCATATGCTGACAACGGCCGCGCTGCAGCAGCGCGGCCGGCAAATGCGCGTGATCGGTTCCGATATCCGCCGCCAGGCGGCAGGCGGGATAGAGACCGTACGCCAGGGACAAGCGTTCGTCCAGCATCGTCATGCAATCCCCGAACTGTCAGTCCAGATAATCCCGGAGCTTTTTGCTGCGGGAGGGATGGCGGAGTTTCCGGAGCGCTTTGGCTTCAATCTGGCGGATTCTTTCGCGGGTAACGTTGAATTCCTTGCCCACTTCCTCCAGAGTCCGCTGATGTCCGTCATCCAGGCCGAAACGAAGGCGAAGCACCTTTTCCTCCCTAGGGGTCAGCGTGTCCAGCACATCCATGAGCTGCTCCTTCATCAGGGCGAAAGAAGCGGCTTCCGCGGGAGCCGGCGCATCCTCATCCGGAATGAAGTCGCCCAGATGGCTGTCCTCCTCCTCGCCGATCGGCGTTTCCAGCGAGACGGGTTCCTGGGCGATTTTGATGATCTCCCGAACCTTCGCCTCAGAGATGTTCATCTCCTTGGCAATTTCCTCCGGCGTGGGTTCCCGGCCGTATTCCTGCAGCAGCTGGCGGGAAACCCGGATCAGCTTGTTGATGGTTTCCACCATATGGACAGGAATGCGGATGGTGCGGGCCTGGTCGGCAATGGCGCGGGTAATTGCCTGGCGGATCCACCAGGTGGCATAGGTGGAAAACTTGAAGCCCTTGCGGTAATCAAACTTCTCGACGGCCTTGATCAGGCCCAGGTTGCCTTCCTGAATCAGATCGAGAAACAGCATGCCACGGCCCACATACCGTTTGGCAATGGAAACCACAAGGCGCAGGTTGGCTTCCGCCAGCTTCTGCTTGGCGGCTTCATCCCCGGCTTCGAGGCGCTTGGCGATTTCAATTTCCTCATCCGCGGTCAGGAGCGGCACCTTGCCGATCTCTTTCAGGTACATGCGGACAGGGTCGTCAATGCTGATGCCTTCCGGAACGGAAAGGTCCAGCACATCGGCAGAGAGATCCTCCTTTGCCGAAGCGGCTGCTTGGTCCGCAGCCTGCTCATCATCCAGCCCTTCATCGGATGCGCCCGCAGAGTCGTTCACAACAGAGACGCCATAGGCATCCAGCGTTTCAAGAACACGGTCCAGCTGGTCGGAATCCATTTCCAGCTCCATTAGCCGGTCCATGATCTCTTTATACGTCAGCGTCCCCTTGGATTTTCCGTACTCATACAGTTCATTCAGTTTTGCTTGCTTGTTTTCTGGTGAAAGCACCGACAACGGGAATCCTCTCCTTTTTTATCTCATACGTCGCAGGGGCTGAGGGAAACAGGGACTACGGTTTATGCATATCGGTTCAGCTGCATGCTGATTTCCTGAGCCTCCTTCATGGCAGCGGAAGCTTCATCGCCGGACAACCGGTCCACCTGGTCGCTCAGTTCCTTCAGGCGCTTTTCCAGGGCGGTTCTCCGGATCCGGTTCACACAGTCACGGGCCATGGCGATCATCTCATCGGTATCCCTGGCGGCCGGCGTCAGCAGAATCCGGGTGAAGCGCGAACGGCTCGCGTCATCCGGCGCGGCGGACACCAGGGCGGCCGGGCTCATGCCGGCGAGCAGATTCGCATATATTGATTTCAACTCGTCATCCCCAAAATCCTTTTCTTCGACGATATCTTTCGGGATTTGTCCGGAAGCGAGCAGGCTGAGGAGCATTTCCTGGGCCCGGATATCCTCGGAAACCGGCGCCTGGCCGGCTTCGGGAGACCTGGGCGTTTTTACGGCGGGCCGGCGGGGAACGGCGTCTGTTTCCTCCGGAGGTTTCACGCTTTGGATCTGCTCCATCAGGATTTCCCGGGAGAAACCGGTTTCGACCGACAGGGAGCGAAGGTGCGTTTCGCGTTCGACGGGATCCAGCGGCGCCAGGATCCTGGCGGCTTCCCGGGCGAAAGCGATCCGCCCGTCCGGGGAGGACAGGTCGGATTCGGCCCGGAGGCGGCGGAGCCGGTAAGCGGCCGGCGTCAGTATCGGGAGCTTCCGGAAGCCTTCGGCCCCGTCCCGGCGGACAAATTCATCCGGATCCAGCCCGTCGGGAAAATCGAGCACCCGGACAGGAACGCCTTCCTTCTCGAATATTTCGAGGCCGCGGAGAATCGCGTTCTGGCCGGCGGAATCCCCGTCATAGCCGAGGTACACCATCGGGGCAAAACGGCGCAGGAGCTGGGCCTGCTCCGGGGTCAGGGCTGTTCCCAGCGTGGCGCAGACGCCTTCGACACCGAACTGGGCCAGGCTGACGACATCCATATACCCTTCCACCAGAACCACCCGTTCCAGATGGCGCTGCTGGCGGAGCAGGTTGGCGGCATACACGCCTTTTCGCTTATTGAATACCGGGGTATCCGCCGTGTTCAGGTATTTCGGCTCCTGCTTGTCCAGATTTCGGCCGCCGAAGGCGATCACATTCTTGTACATGTCGATAATCGGGAACATGGCCCGGTGGCGGAACATGTCAAAAGAATGTATTTTTCCGGAATCAGTTTCCGGCGTTTTGACAACCGTGAGGCCCGCACCGGCCAGCTCCTCCAGCGTAAAGCCCTGATTCAGCAGATGGTCCGTCAGCCTGCTCCATTCCTCAGGGGCCGCGCCGAGTCCGAACTTCCGGATCACCCCATCGGAAAGGCCGCGGCGATCCCGGAGGTAGGAGAGCACTTCCCGGCCTTCCGGCCGGAACAGCATCTCATGATAAAACCGGGCCGCTTCCCGGTTGGCTGCGTACATCCGTTCCCTGCGGGAGCGGCGCATTTCGTAATCCGCATCATTTTCCATTTCAGGCATGGCCATATGGGCCCGCTCCGCCAGCAGCTGGACGGCCTCCGGGAAACTGAGACGCTCTATCTCCATGACGAAATGGATCACGTCGCCGCCGGCCTTGCAGCCGAAACAGTAAAACAGCTGGTGCTCCCCGTCCACCGAGAAGGAGGCGGTTTTTTCCCCGTGAAAAGGACAGAGGCCCCAGTGCTTTCGCCCGTTTTTCTTCAGGCTGACATAACCGGAGACAACCTGGACGATATCGGAACGGGAACGAAGCTCGTCCATCCAGGCAGAAGGATATCTGGAAGCCATCAATGTTCACCTGTCCTGTAAGATTGCTCTGGTTCGGTTTGGAGGGAAAAAGTCAAAATGCCTGAAAAGAGGACGGAACGAAAAGTTCGGTAAACTTGCGCGTGGCATAGCGATCCGTCATGCAGGAGAGAAAGTCGCAGACGCTGCGCTCCGTCCCGTCGCGGTAACCGATCATGACGAATTCCTCCGGCATTTCCCCGGGATGGGCACAGTAATGGTCGAAAAGGTGGCGAAGCACGTAGTCGCAGCGGGCTTCCTCCGGATCCCGCCATCCGTTCCGGTATACTTTTTCGAACATGAATTCCCGCAGGCCGTCCATGGCGGCCTGTACGGCCGGGCTCATGGAGAGATGGGGCCGGCCTTCGCTTTCACGAACCACATCGGTGATCATCGTGTTGATTCGCTCCCCATGGGTGCTTCCGAGCACTTTCATGATGTCCGGCGGCGGATCGAAGGGCTTCAGGATGCCGGCGCGGAGGGCATCGTCCAGATCGTGGTTCAGATAAGCGATCCGGTCCGCTTTGCGGACACATTCCGCTTCCGCTGTTTCCGGCGGCAGGCTGCCGGTATGGCGCAGAATGCCGCTGCGGACCTCCGCCGTCAGGTTCAGGCCTTTGCCACCGTTTTCCAGCAGGTCTACCACCCGCAGGCTCTGTTCATTATGGCGGAACCCTTCGGGCAGAAGCTCATTCAGGGTTCTTTCCCCGATATGGCCGTAAGGCGTGTGGCCCAGGTCATGCCCGAGGGCGATGGCTTCGGTCAGGTCTTCATTCAGGCGAAGGGCGCGCGCCAGCGTCCTGGCCACCTGCGCCACTTCCAGCGTATGGGTCAGGCGGGTGCGGTAATGATCCCCCTCGGGAGAAAGAAAGACCTGGGTTTTGAATTTCAGGCGGCGGAAGGATTTGCAATGGATAATCCGGTCCCGGTCCCGCTGAAAATCGGTCCGCAGGTCACAGGGCGAAACGGGCACGGCACGCCCGGCAGACTCGGCTGAATGGGCAGCCCAGGGGGCCAGCAGGCTGAATTCCTGCTGCTCCAGCCTTTCCCGGATGTTCATGACGATCCCCCCCTTACCGCATATACTATATACAACAAAAAGATGAAAAATCCTTCTTTCCGGTCCCTTGACAAGGCAGGGGAAACCGATACAATGATTCCATGCAGCCAAATAAGGCGTTCCCGGCATAAGCCCGGAATGACAGAAGGAGAAACGAATGGATATTCAGATTCACCAGGAAATGTATGGCTTTGAGGTTACCGATGTCCGGGAATGCAGCGAATTTCGCGGCAGGGCCGTGAATATGGTTCATCGGAAAACGGGTGCGGAGCTTTTCTGGGTTGACAACGGCGCGGAAAACATGGTGTTTTCCATTGCTTTTCGGACCCTGCCGGAGGACAGCACAGGCGTGTTCCACATCCTGGAGCACAGCGTGCTGTGCGGCAGTTCCCGCTATCCGGTCAAGGAGCCCTTTGTGGAACTGCTCAAGAGCAGCATGAGCACTTTCCTGAACGCGATGACTTTTCCGGACATGACCATGTATCCGGTGGCCAGCCGCAATCCGAGGGATTTGCTGAACCTGACCGGCGTATATCTGGACGCGGTATTTCATCCGGAAGTCATCCGGGACGAGAAACGCTTCTGCCAGGAAGGGTGGCATATCGACCGGGACGAGGAAGGAAACCCCGAATACCGGGGTGTTGTCTTCAATGAAATGAAGGGCGCCATGAGCGATACGGACAACCTGATTGAACATCAGCTGATGAAGCAGATGTTCCCAGATACCTCCTACGGCTTTAACAGCGGCGGGGATCCGGAGGTGATTCCGGACCTGACCTACGAAAAATTCAGGGAGATGTATGACCGGCACTATCATCCGTCCAATGCCTGCATTTATCTGGACGGAGCGGTGCCGCTGGAGGAAATGCTCCGCCTGATCGGCGGATACCTGGATGAATACGAAAAGCGGGAAAGCCGGCCGGAATTCCGGTACCAGGTTCCGGTCGCCTCCGAGGAAACGATCCGGTACGAACTGGGCGAGGACGAGGACGAAAAGAACCGCGGCCACTGGTCCCTGGCCCGGCTGACGGGGACCTGGCGGGACAAGCCTGACAACATGGCGATGGAGATCATCGGGGATGTGCTGACCGGGAGCAATGAAGCCCCGCTGAAACGGGCGGTGCTGGAACGGGAACTGGCGCAGGACCTGAGCATCACCGTGGACGATTCCACGCTGCAGAGCTGGATCGTGATCCATGCCGAAAATGTTACGGACGGCCGGGAGGCGGAGCTGGAAGCCCTGATCCGGGAAACCGGCGAGGACATCCGGAAGAACGGCCTGGACCGGAACGCGGTGGAGGCCTCCATGAACCGGGCCATTTATCACCTGCGCGAGGAAGACGAACCCCAGGGAATCAGCCGCTGCATTCGCTGCACCGGTGAATGGATTTTCGGCGGGGATCCGCTGGATGCCCTGCAGACGCAGGAACTGATCCGGGAGCTGAAAAAGATGCTGGAGGACGGGCGCTTCAACAGCCTGGCAGCGGATATGCTGCTGAACCGCGAAGGCGCGGCAATCCTACACACGCTGCCCTCCAGAACCCTGGGAGCGGAGAAACGCCGGGCGGAAGCGGAGCGGCTCCGCAGGATTACGGAGGGATGGACGCCGGAAGAAAGAAAGGCAAACGGCCGGCTGATTGAGGAACTGGACGCCTGGCAGAAAACGCCGGACAGCGAGGAAGCCCTGGCCACCCTGCCCATGCTGAAAAAGGAAGATGCTGACGTAACGCCTGAGTGGACGGAAACAGAAACTGAGGAGTGCCTGGGGGTGACCGTGCTGCACCACGTGATTCCCGCCAACGGCGTCGTCCACGTCCGGGCGTATTTTGCCCTGACGGACCTGAATCTGGAGGAAATCACAAAGGCGGGGCTGGCGGCTGCCATGCTCGGAAAGCTCCCGACGAAACACCATGATGCGCTGACGCTGCAGCAGGAGATCAAGCGGTATACCGGAACGCTGGGTTTCAGCATCATCACCCGCGCTTTCCCGGATCGGGAGGATGTATGCACGCCCTATCTGGCCGCTTCCATGAGTGCGCTGGCTGAAAACGCTGAAAAGGCCCAGGAACTGATGGCGGAAATCCTGACGGAAACCCTGCTGGACCAGCCGGACCGGATCAGTGAGATGGTTTCCCAGACGGAGCTTTCGGTCCGCCAGAAGAGCCTGACTGCCGGAACGATGTTCGCGGTGCGCCAGGTGACGAGCCTGTACAGTGCGGACGGCGCGGTGAAGAACGCACTGGACGGAGCACCGGCCGCGGCCTGGATTCACCGGTTTGCCAGGGAAACGGACAGGGAAATGGACGATTTCCGGCAGCTGGGAGAGCGTATGATTCGGCAGAACATATGCCGGAAACGGATGCTGATCAGCTATACGGCCGATGAAAAGCAGCAGCCGGAGGCTTTCATCCGCTGCTTCCCGGAGGGAACAGAAGCGCCGGAAACCGCAGCATATTCCGCGGAAAGCCGGAAAGCGGTCGGATTCCGCATTCCGGCCCAGATCGGGTTCGCTGCCAGGGGCTACCGGCTGAACCGGTGCGGCATGGCGTTCTCCGGCGCCATGTGGCTGGCTGCCAGCATTCTGAGCCTGGGATACCTGTGGAACAAGGTCCGGGTCCAGGGCGGCGCCTACGGCGCCGGGATGCAGACGGACCGCCTGGGCAACCTGTTCAGCTTTTCATTCCGGGATCCGACACCGGCGAGAACCCTGACCATGGATGCCGGTGCCTCGGACTTCCTGAAAGAATTCTCGAAACAGGAAGGGGAAATGGACAAGTATATCATTTCCAGCCTGAATGAGCTGAATCCGCTGCTGAGCCCCCGGGATAAGGGCATAGCCGCAGACCTGCGGATCCTCTCCGGTTACACGCGGGAAATGGCGGAGAAAACCCGGAAAGAGATTCTGCATGCGACGCCGGAAGACCTGGTTGCCTGCGGGGAAGCCCTGGACGCCTTCGCCCGGGATGGCAGCGTTTGCGTGGTGGGGCATAAGGAAGCGCTGGACGCCTGTCAGCTGGATGTAGTTGAAGATTTGTGATGCTGAGGAAAAGGAGCAGCCGGAACCGCGATGGTTCCGGCTGCTGATTTTCCGGTTTTATTCTTATTCGTAAATCGTTCGTCCCTGCCCGTCCGGAATGCCGGAGAGGCGGTGGAAGAATGTATTGATGATGTCGCACCATTCCCGGGCGTTATGAACCTGCCGGTCCATCCGCTCCAGAATCACGGCCCGGTCCTCCTCCGGAAAGGGCAGGGAACGCAGCGTTTCACGCATGGCTTCCGTTTCCGCATATCCTTCAAAGTGGTCGTCATAGATTCGCTGCACCAGCGTGCGCCCATCCTTCATACGGAAGGAATAGGGCAGCCGGTGGTAGAAAAGCAGGTACAGGTCGGGGCAGGAAGCGGGGTCTTCATATTTCTTTCGGATTTCTTCCGGGTACTGGCAAAGATAACCGGTTCCTTTTTCGGTGCGGTCAATGCCGACCGCGTCCCGGCTGGCCTTGTGGTAGGTGCCCCACAGGTCATATTCATAACCGGAGGGATTCGGCCCGTAATGGTCGTGCGGCGTAACCATCCAGCCGATTCCCAGCGGGGCGGTATATTTTTCATACGTACGGCGGGAGGAAAGCAGGCAGTCCGCCAGCTTCTTTTCCTGTTCCGCCGGGAAACCATAGGTGAGCCGGGCCCAGAGCTCCGTGCTGCGCCGGGGATCCGTATGGGGATCCCAGCAAAGCAGGCCGTAACCAAAGAAGTTGGCGGCGGCCAGCGGATGCCCGGTGTAGTTCGCATCGTCGCCCCAATTGGACACCGCGGCGACGGACATGATGGCGCTGTCCGGAAGCTCTTCGAAAATCTCCTGCCACATGGGCATCATGGTATAGAGGTCGATCTGGTGGCCGGTGTATTCCTGGGCCAGCTGAAGCTCCAGCGCCAGATGGGTTTTCGGCATGGCCAGCAGCAGGGGGGATAGGGGCTCCCGCACCTGGAAGTCGAAGGGGCCATGCTTGACCTGCAGGATCACATTGGATGCAAACTGCCCGTCCAGCGGCGCGTAATGGTCGTAGGCGGCCTTCGGCCGGTCGGTTTTGGTATCCCGCCAGTCCTGGCGGCAGTTATAGACAAAGCAGCGCCAGACGATCACCCCGCCGAAGGGACGCACCGCCTCCGCCAGCATATTGGCGCCTTCAGCGTGGTTCCGGCCGTAGGTGAAAGGCCCGGGACGGCCTTCGCTGTCCGCCTTGACCAGGAAACCGGCCAGATCGGGAACCGCCCTCCAGACCCTGGACGCGGTTTCCGCCCACCAGGCCTGCACCCTGGTATCCAGTGGGTCCGCGGTCGGGATGCCGTGGCGCATGGGCTGGGAATAATCCACGGAGACCATCAGCCGGATGCCGAAGGGACGGATAATTTCCGCCAGCCGGGCCAGGTCGGGCAGGTCATCCTCCAGCAGCAGCTGGCCCGGGAAATGAACATTGACATTATTGATACACAGCACATTCAGGCCGACAGAGGCCATCAGGCGGGCGATGACCCGGATCCGTTCCGGATTGTAATCCAGCTTTCCGCCGCGGAAAAAGAGGCTGCTGCCGGAATAGCCCCGCTCCACGGTGCCGTCTGGATTGTCCCAGCAGTTGATCATCCGGAGCGCATAGCGCGGAGCGGATTCCAGCCGGTCCGGCAGTTCCTCGCAGGCGGTGAGTGAGAAGATCAGGCGCCAGGCGCCGTACAGGAGCCCAGCGGGGCCGCCGGCGATCCGGTAGCCGGATTTCTCCCGGAAAAGGCAGAAACCGTCCCCCATGGCCGGAACGGATTCCAGCGTAACGGAACAGTCCGGCAGGGCATGGGCCAGTTCCAGCCGGGCAGCCTCCTCCGGCGTCCGGAGGGATTCGGGAACGGAGAGCGGAAAGCGATTCAGCCAGGCATTCATGGTTCAGATCCTTCTTTCAGCACGATTTCGGCGCCATGATGAAGGGCGCTCTTCAGGGCGGAGATGGTTTTTCAGGCAACGCAACCATTATAAAGCAAAAGAAACATGAAAACCATAGGCACGCAGAAGTTTTTCCGCAGACGAGCGACCTGCTGCTGCCATGGCAGTTGTTCGCCTTTATCCCCATGAATTCCGGGAAAAAGCAGGAGAAAACAGGGCCTTTGTCCAATATTGAATTTATCAGGATGATTATATCCGATGTAATGAAAAAGGAGACCAGATGGAAAGATACCGTCTTCCAGAACAGGAACAAAAACTGTTTGAAAGCCTCGCGCAGCCTTTCGCCGTTTATCAGTTTCTGGATAAACGGGTGGTGACGATTGCGCTTTCGGACGGTTTTTGCGAGCTTTTCGGATACTCGGACCGCGCGAAAGCCTGTGAGGACATGGATCACAACATGTACAGGGACACGCACCCGGACGATGCCGCGCGGATTGCCAATGAAGCCTTCCTCTTCGCGACCCGGGGCGGGAAGTATGAAACCATCTACCGCTCCAGGATACCGGGGAGCACAGAATACCGGGTGATCCACGCCCACGGCCGCCATGTGGTAACGGAGGACGGGGCTCGGCTGGCCCAGGTGTGGTATACGGATGAAGGCTATTATACAGAAGACCCGCAGGCGGACGAAAACAGGCTGAGCCGCATGCTTAGCAATACGCTTCACCGGTTCAGCCTCCTGAAAGCCAGCAACTACAATTATATGACCGGGCTTCCGAGCATGACCTATTTCTTTGAACTGGCGGAGGCCGGAAAGCAGGCCATGCAGGAGCAGGGCAAGGAAGCAGTGCTGCTGTTCATTGACCTGAACGGCATGAAATACTACAACAAGACCAACGGGTTTGCCGAAGGGGATAAGCTCCTGACCGCCTTTGCCAAACTGTTGGCGGACATATTCAGCAATGAAAACTGCTGCCATATCGCAGGGGACCATTTTGCGGCTTTTACCCAGGACGAAGGGGTTGAGGAAAAGCTCTGGCAGCTGTTCCGGGAAGCGGAAGGGCTCAACGGAGGCAAGAGCCTGCCCGTTCGCGTGGGCATCTATTCCGTACGGATGGAGGATGTGCCGGTCAGCACAGCCTGCGACCGCGCCAAGTTTGCCTGCGATTCCATCCGGAAGAACTACGCCAGCGGATTTTCCTACTACGACCAGCAGCTGAAGGACAATGTAGATAAACGACAGTATATTCTGACCAATTTTGACCAGGCGCTTGCCCAGCAGCAGATCCAGGTTTATTACCAGCCGATCGTTCGCGGCGTGAACGGCCGGGTATGCGATGAGGAAGCGCTGGCCCGGTGGATTGATCCGGTAAAGGGATTCCTTTCCCCGGCGGATTTCATTCCGTACCTGGAGGAAGCCGGCCAGATCTACCGGCTGGACCTGTATGTGCTTGAAAGAATCCTGGAAAAAATCCGCATTATGGAAAAAGCCGGCCTCTTTATTGTTCCGCAGTCCCTGAACCTGTCCCGGTCGGACTTCAACTCCTGTGACATCGTGGAGGAAATCTGCAAAAGGGTGGATGCCGCTGGGGTGGAACACCGGCTGATTACCATCGAGATCACAGAGAGCACCATCGGCAGCGACGTGGACTTCATAAAGGAACAGGTGGAACGATTCCGGGAGCTGGGCTTCCCGGTGTGGATGGACGACTTCGGAAGCGGGTACTCCTCCCTGGACGTGCTGCAGTATATCCGGTTTGACCTGGTGAAGTTCGACATGGTTTTCATGAAACGGCTGGGCGAAGGGGAAAGCGGCCGGATTATCCTGACGGAGATGATGCGGCTGGCCGCGGCCCTGGGGCTGGACACCGTGTGCGAAGGCGTGGAAACAGAGGCCCAGGTGCGGTTTCTGAAGGAGATTGGCTGCTCCAAACTGCAGGGATTTTATTTCCTGAAGCCGATTCCCCTCGGGCAGATCCTGGAACGGTATGAGAAGGGCTCCCAGATCGGATTTGAAAACCCGGAGGAGGCGGATTACTACGCCGCCATCGGGCAGTTCAGCCTGTATGACCTGAGCATGGTCACCAGCGACGCTGACGGCGCTGTTTCCGACTATGACAACAGCATTCCCATGGGCATCGTACAGATCGGGAACGGCAGGGCAGAATTTATCCGGACCAATCAGGCGTACCGGAACCTGCTGATCCGGAACCTGGGCCTGAATCCGGCGGCGGGTTCAGCGGACATGCTGGAACTGCCGGAAGCCGTTTCTGTTTCCCTGGCTGAGATGATCACCAAAAGCCTGGGGGATTCCATCCGTTCCTTTGTGGATGATCGGCTGCCGGACGGCACAGATACCCATACCATGCTGAAGAAAATCGGCGCCAATCCGCTGAACGGGAAAACGGCAGTGGCCATTACCGTGCTGACGGAAAAAAGGACAAGGGAAGGTACCCGGCCCTGGAATCGGACGGAGAAAAACTGACTGCGGCTACCGGGTTCCTGCACGACGAAAACGGGCTGTGGGCTTCATGGCCCGGCATGAGGGGAACTGGCGTTACCGGCGGTCAGCGGAAGTCCTGAGAAGGGCAAGAACCAGGATGCTGCCGGCCAGGATGCACAGAATCCAGAGGGCAGGGGAAGCACTGTCGCCGGTTTGCGGAACCGCATTTTCGATGATGACCGTTGTCGTGGCTGTGCCGTCAGCGAAGGAAACGGTCGCAGGGTATTCGCCGACTGCCAGAGTATTCAGGTATTCCAGGATTGCGCCACAGCACATTTTTCAGGTCTTCATGCTGCGGATTGATGCCGGTATCGATTACCGCGACCACCACGTCATCCCAGCCTTCCGGCCACAGGCCGCAGGCCTGTGTGGAAATGGCTTCCTCTGCCGGAAGGCCCCAGGACAGGGCGTTTTCCCCGGCATTGTTTACGGCTGTCGGCGGATTCAGGTAATACTGGCAGCGGGCCAGCGCGTCATTCAGGCTGTATTCATAGTTCCCGCTGCCGTCATAGCTTTGCGGCTCCCAGATGACGTTTTTCTCCGCGCGGGCGATTTCGGGGTTTGCGGAAAGCAGGGAAACCAGTTCCTCGGCATCCCGGCCCGCACACCGTACCAGTCCCAGCACCAGGTCATCGTCCGCCTGAAAAACATCGAGAAGATCATAGTCCGTGCCCAGGCTTTCCGCAAGGATCCGGTCTGGGTCTGCAGTATCCGTAACGGCTTCCGGTCTGAAAGAAACGATGGCCTCATGTTCCACCCATCTGGTTCCGGCGCTGGATTCCGCCTGGACCGGAGCGGCAGAAAGAACCATCACCAGGGCCAGCATCAGAACCGGAATCAGACCGATACCCCTGCCTGCTTTTTCATCATGCAACCTGGTTCCCTTCATGAATTGTTTTTTCGGATTCATTGTTTTCTGACGAGGGCCCGCACCGGGGCTGATTTCTGTTCCGCTCAGGAAAATTTCCACAGGTTGATGCCGAGGCCGGGATCCTTTTCCCGGCTGACATTGCCGTCAAGGGTCCGGACGAACATTTCGCAGGTGGCGCCGACCCGCATCCGGAGAACATGGCCGCCGTGAACGGTATGGTCTCCGCCAGCCAGGGCCGCATGCAGATGGATATAGGGCTTTTCATCCACAAAAGTAATACTGCCGGACAGATTCGTGATCTCCATGAAGCCGGACAGCTCCTCCTCATGATAGGCCTGGGCCTGAAGGTTATAAACCCCAATCAGGGCCTGGTCGGCGGCGCCGATGGCATCCACCTGGGCCAGGTGGATTTTTTCATCTCTGCAGAGAGTCGCCAGGGTTTCCATGATTTCTTCGCCGCGGTCGATCCGGACCATATATGTATCCCCAAAACGCTTAAACTCCATGTATGATTTCCTCGCTTTCCATCAAAATACAGAAAAATTAGTTCCCCGGTTTTCTCAGATATATGGTATTATACTACAAGGATGCATCGGTGAACAGCCCGACATCCGGGAAAAAGGGAAGGGATAAAGGATGTTTTATAATCGGATTTTGCTGATTACGTTTATTGCCTGGTTATGCACCCAGCTGGCCAAGGCGATCATCTACTGGATCATCAATAAATCGTTTTCTGTCGAACGGCTCTTCGGCGACGGCGGGATGCCGAGCGTCCACTCAGCCGTCGTGATGGCGCTGGCCACTTCGGTGGGCCTGCAGTGCGGCTGGGATTCCCCGTTTTTTGCCATTGCGGGTATTCTTGCGCTCATCGTGATGCACGACGCGGTCGGCGTCCGGCAGGAAACCGGGAAACAGGCCAAGGTGCTCAACAATATCCTGAGCCTTCTGCAGCCAAAGGGCGAAGGGGAACAGAACCCTGCGGAAACCCTGAAAGAACTGGTGGGACACACCGGCCCGCAGGTAATCGTCGGCGCCCTGGGAGGAACCATTACGGCATTTCTCCTGAACATGGTGCTGCCGTAAGATTCAGCATTGGGAATTGCATTGCTGAAAAAAAGGATAAAACATATTGACATCGCGAAATCTTCTGCGTATATTATGATGTAACAATACAAACATAAGAAAAAGGGGGAAAACAAAATGAAAAAAATAATTGCTGTTCTGACTGTCCTGTGCCTGCTCTGCGCGTCTTTTGCTGCGCTGGCCGAGGCCCCTGCCGCTGAGGAGAAAGCTGCTTTTGAAAACGGAGTCAAGTTCGGCATGAGCCAGGCTGAAGTGATCGCCATCGAAGGAGCCCCGAATGAAAAGGACGTCGAACACACGAAAGGCCCGGTGACTTTCACTGAACTGGAGTACAAAAAAGTTCCCGACACCATGCTCGACAATGCGACTGTCGACCGGAAATACCTCTTCGTTGAGGACAAACTGGTTGCGGTTCGTTTCGATATTGAAACCAGAAACATTTCCTATGAGAAAGTCAAGGAAGCGCTTTCCGCGAAGGGTGAATTCACTGCGCTGGACATCACCATCCTGGGCAACGGCATCTACGCGGTGGATGACGATGGAACTCCCGAATTGAACGTGCTGGCCTTTGTCGACGCCGAGCGGAAGATCATGACCATTCTCGAGCTGGATGACGATGGCGACGATATCGACGTGACCATCGTGGACCTGAGCGCGGATTATATTAAATAAGGTTTTCGATTCCCGAAAAGCTGCTTCGGCAGCTTTTTTTGTTGTGTGCCTGGCTTGAAGGAACGCTTTTGACCGATTTGCTGTTTGAACAATCCGGCGATAGTATGATATAATGCACGTGAGCTTCCATAAAATTCCAGCAAAGGAAGGATCAATATGAAAAAACGGATACTGTGGGCGCTTGCAGCCTGCCTGCTGCTGGTGCTGGCTGCCGGAGGCGCCCAGGCGGAGGAGAAAAGGTATATACATCCGGAGATTACAGCTATACGGTGAATTCCTATGGCGAGGCGACACTTCTGTCCATGCCCGCTCCGGAGGATGCTGCAGAGCCCCTGTTGGTTCCCTCCGCTGTGAAAGGCCACAAGGTGATTTATCTGGATGCTTCCTGCGTTCCTGTGGATGTGGACGAGGTGCTGCTGCCCCAGGGCTGTTTCATGCGCCATTACCAGATGCAGACGCATGAGTTTCGCGCATACTGGTATCTCGATTACGAAAGAATCCGGGAGCAGGAGCTCGATGACCGGATTCCCCATTCCTATGTGAAACCGGGGGAGTATCTGCTGACCGGGCCCGCCTACCTGTATTCCCTAAACGGTGAAAGGGAAGATCTGGTACAGGATTACTATCTCTATCCCACCTCGGTCAACGGGGCGAAAAACTGGATCGAAACCTCTCCTGACTCTGTCACGAGCTATACCAGCGGGCCCTACACTTATATCAAGATCTCCCCGGATACGGCGGCGATCTGCAGCTTCAGCGACGAGGGAACCAGAAAGGTGAACGTGCCGGAAACGCTGGATGGGCTGACGGTGGTAGCCCTTACCACCCGGTATGGCTGGGGAGTCGCAATCAACGCAGCTTTGGCAAAGGAAATCACGCTGCCCGCGACGCTGAAGGTGATCGGAGACTATGCGATCTATGCCCCGGAAGTGAAGGAACTGGTTATTCCGGAGGGCGTGGAGGAGATTGGCGGCTGGAGCATCGAGACCTATTCGGTCAAGAAAATGACGATGCCATCCACGCTGAGAAAAATCGGGCCGCGCGCATTTAACGGCTGCAGGAGCTTGAAACAGGTTACCATGGGGGGCCGGCGTTGAGGAAATTGATCCCACCGCCTTTGAGGATACGGCGAAGAAGTTCACCATCATTGCACCAAAGGGCAGTTATGCTGAAGCTTTTGCAAAAAAAATGAAATACGGCTATAAGAAGGGCAAGTAATCCAGCCACTGGAAAAACGGAGAAAAACCGGATGAAGCGCTGCCGGAAATGCTTCAGTGCAACACAATAAGGAAGGCTGACACATGAAAAAAAGGATGCTGTGGGTGCTCGCGGCCTGCCTCCTGCTGGTGCTGGCGGCAGGATGCGCACCGGCAAGGGGAGAACAGGTTTTCACCTCCGGAGATTACCGGTATACCTTGGATAAGGATGACGCAGCGACGATCCTGGCAATGCCTGCTGCAGATCCGGAAGACATGTGGCTGGTGCCCAGAACCGTGGACGGCCATTCAGTGAAATATGTCGACGTTTCCGACCTTCCTGAGAATATCCATCAGATCCTGACCCCGCCGCGGTGTTCCCTGAAATACACCGAAAAATTGGACCATGAGGTTTTTGAATTTCTGTATCTCGATTATGAATATGTGCAGGATGCCCATTACGATACTTCTCCCCATATTATCATGGGCCCGGATGACCTGATCCTGAGTGGGCATCCGTACCGTTACGCCGCAGGAGGAAAACGGGAAGACCTGGTGCAGGATTATTACCTTTACCCCACTTCCGCGAACGGAAAGAAGATCTGGTTTTATCTGTACCACGACTATGTCACGC
The DNA here is from genome assembly GCA_017404985.1 of Clostridia bacterium. Taxonomy (GTDB): domain Bacteria; phylum Bacillota; class Clostridia; order Christensenellales; family Aristaeellaceae; genus Aristaeella. The sequence goes on from JAFRBK010000023.1 coordinate 62,826, forward strand.
TGTATACCAGCGGTCTTTATACGTATTATAAACTGTCCCCGGAGACCATTGCCATCTGCGAATACAGCGACAGGGATCCCAAAAAAGTGACGGTTCCGGAGACCGTGGACGGGCTGGCCGTGGTGTCGATCAACGCCCTTCCAGATATGGTGACTGTGCTTTTTGCCACCTATGCTACGGAGATCCAGCTTCCTTCGACGCTGAAGGTTCTCGGGAGGTCCGCTATTTATTCCTCCAAGCTGAAGAAACTGGTCCTGCCGGATGGGCTGGAGGAAATCGGAGATCACAGCATCGAGGTCTGGAGCTTGAAAAATGTGGCCCTGCCGTCTTCTCTGCGGCGGATCGGAGTCCGCTTTATGCATATCAAAACCGGAAAACTGGTGATTCCGGACGGCGTCACGGAGATTGCCCCCCACGCCTTTGACGACCTGTTTCTGAAGACCCTGGAGCTGCCCGACAGCCTTGCGGAGATTCCTGCTGAAATGTGCACGAAGCAAGGCAGCCTGCAGTCAATCACCATTCCGGCCGGCGTAACATCCATCGGCCGTTCCGCATTCAGGGACTGCAGCGGGCTGAAAACGGTGAAGGCCAAGGGGAATGTGTTAAAGCGCATTGGGGATTTTGCCTTCGCGGATTGCAAGGCCCTGAGCAAGTTTGAGTTTCCGGAGGGGCTGCAGGAGATCGGCAACCAGTCTTTCTATGGCTGTAAAACGCTGGACAAACTGACCATGCCTTCGACGCTGCGGAAAATCGGGTACTGCGCCTTCGGTGAATGCACGGGGCTGAAAAAGATTACCATTGGGGCTGGCGTGGAGGAAATTGATCCGGATGCCTTTGCTTTCGGAGCGAAGAAGCTGACAATCATTGCGCCGGAAGGCAGCTATGCGGCTGAGTTTGCGGTGCAGAACGGATTCAACTATCAACCGAGTCTTATGTACCTTGGGTGGGTGAGTACTTGAAGCCATGAGCCTCTCGTTTGGCATTTTCCCTGTCCGCCTTTCTCTGATTGGCAAGTTCTCGCTTCCTGACCTGTAGTTCGGCATCTGGTCGGTATCGGTTGTTCAA
>JAFRBK010000024.1 GCA_017404985.1 Clostridia bacterium
GCACCCAAAACCAGCTATTTTCCGCACATGATGCAGGAAACTATCTGTAGCCGTGCCTCTTCTGTTGGAATTCCCACTGCTCCGGACGCGAAAAAAGTCCGAGAAATCAACGATTTACTACTTGACATTATGGGGAGGAATTGATATGCAGACGATCATGTCTATCGCGGCCGGATTGGCCATCGGAATTTTGATTTATCAATACTTTGTTGCCAATCAGAAGGGAACACCCAACGGCCGCATCCACAAGTGCAGCAGGGACAAGAAGATTTGCGGCGTCTGCGGCGGCATTGCGGAATGGTTGGGCGTTGATCCTACAATCATCCGCATCGCCTGGGCGGTGCTGGCCTGCGGCTGGGGAACCGGGATCCTGCTCTACTTCATCTGTGCCTTTGTGCTGCCGGAGGAGTAAGGAAATTGGAAAGCGTAGAAGAAAAGGAGGAAAAAAGGAATGGAAAACAGGGATTTCTTTCAGAAACTGACTCAGTATCGTGTGAAGGTTGAACGGGACGGCAAATCGGTTGTGGATGTTCCCGGCCTTGTTTGCCTGCCGGCCATGCTGATGGCGCCGCGCATCAGCATCGCGGGAATCGTGGCTGCGCCGCTGCTGGGATACAGTGTGCGCCTCGAAAATGATGAGGGTAAAACGGTGCATGTTGAGCAAGTGGTGCAGAAAACTGCTGAAACAGTCGCAGACACAGCCAAAAAGGTGAAGGAGGAATTGGATAAAGCGTGGCAGTCCATCTCTGCGGATGATCCGGAAGAAGAAACTCCGGAATCGGACGCTCCGGAATCCGGAAACCCGGAAGCTGAGGCTGCGGAATCCGGGAAAGAAGAAACCGCGGAAGCAGAAGATGTAACGGTTCAGGAACCTGCATCCAATGAGGCAATCGTCGAGGAGCTGGAGAAGCATGCGAACGACGATGAGGCCGCCCATGATGTCGGGGAGAATCAGGAAAACCCTTGAATAATCACACCTGAAAAACTGCGCCCATGCGGCGCAGTTTTTTTCCACAGGCAGAAGCCATGCCTGCGGGGGCGTTTATTTCGTTTTCCCGGCGATTGATATGCCTTCTGTGTCATTGATTACGTTTTCCCGGCGGGTACTGTGCCTGCCGGGACGCTTTTTATATCCGGACCGGCTTGATTCCGATCGGTGATGACCAGGCCTTCCGGCCCGTTTCATCCCGTACCTCCACCCGGACAAAGTGATCGTTCTTCTGGATGAAGTAATTCGCTTCCGTGATTCCTGTTCCTATGACAGCCCGGCCTGCGGCCCAGGGACAGTCGGAGTAGAAGATCACGGCGGAAGCAGGGGAACAGGTGACAATGATCTCCTGGTTGTTACGGTTTTCGATCTGGAAGATCTGCGGCCCTGTGGTTCCGTAGAAACGGCCTGCTTTCAGCGCTTCCATCACGGAAGGAACGGACAGGTCTTCGCTTTGCACCATGGTGGCGGCCACACCGGCTTCATTCCGGTACGGATGGGAATCGTCATTGGCGTAAACCGGGAGAAGCTGGCCGCCGGATGCCCAGGTGGTGTCCAGAAGGGAAGAGGAATCAGCACGGTCACCGTTCAGGGGCAGTGTGGAAACCGAATTCCATATTTCCACTCCGGAAAGCCCGGACAGCGATCTCATGAAAGCAGGTGTATTCAGCGACCATGCCGGATGGGCCAGAATCGCGATACCCCCAAGTGAGCGGATCAGATCGATGCCTTCCTGCGGTGCGCCGAAGCGGTTCCATTGGTTGCCGATGCTGCTATCCATCCCAAGGCCCAGAATATGTACCCATTGGCCAGGAAGATTGTAGTCAAGCTCGATGCCGGGAAGCAGCATGATTCCTTCGGAAGGCGGAGGAGGTGTCACCGTCCGGTGGTCTGTGATGGATAGAATATCATACCCGGCATTCTGATAAAACGTTACAACGGAGGCCGGATCCAGCCTCCCGTCAGAGTTTGTGGAATGGCAGTGGAAATTCGCTTTGTAAAAGGGTTGGGAATCGGAGAAAAGCTTCATGGCGGCCTCCTTACTAATGATGGGATATTATAGCTCAGGGAAGCGACGCATGGCAAGAGCCAAACGCAATTTGACCGTTTCAATCCATATCATCTACAAGGTCTCCGTAAATCTCCAGCACGTCGGCAATCCGGATGGTTTCGAAGGATCCGGACTTTCCGGTTTTCTTCTGCAGGACGATGATTTGTTCCGCCTGGTCCACTTTTCGGATCTTCTCTGCGACAGTCTCATACCGGCCGCCGGCTTTCAGCGGGTCCGGAATAAAGTAGGTGATGGACAGCTCCGGCCGGGTTCCTTCCGTAATGGCGTCGGAGATCAGGCTGAGCTTGCGGTTCAGGCGGGTAAGATCCTCTTCTCCCGGTTCAATCTTATGATCCACCAGCCGTGATTCTTCGCCGATCATATCTTCATAACCGGAAAGCGCGGCAAAAGGGGCGAACTGTGCTGCCCGGTCATATAGGCTCATCTGCGGATGGTGGTCGGACACATGATGGGGGAGATTGAAAATATCCGCATAAACGATCTCCGGATCCGCTTCTGTGCCCATGATGTCCTTTGTCATGCGTCTGCCTCCTGCTTCTTTTCTTTCTTTCGCGGCGGAGGCGCGCCGTTTCCGGCCCTGTGCCCGCCGATCTGGCCGTTGCGCTGGATGGTGGTTCCTTTCTTCTCCAGGTTCATGCCCTTCAGGATGGCATTCTTGCCAAACCGCTCCTGCATCACCAGTGTGGCTTTCTGGAGCCGGTGTTCCTTCTCCTCCGCCGCTTTTCGCTCGGCTTCCTGCTGTTCCAGCGCTGCGTAATCAGTAAACAGGTCAAGCTGTACCGGCCCTTCCGTGGGGATATCCTTCTCGCTGATTAAGTTGCAGGCAACCACATAGAACCTTCTGACCAGCAGGTCCGGATCCACGATTCGATCATACAGCGCCATCATGGTTGCCACGATTGCTTTGGTGCTGGAGGTCCAGTGGTCCAGGTTTCCGGTGCCGTGGGCATGCTTCGGATGCGGCCGTCCGTGAGGATCGGCAATGACGGTCCCTTTGTAGGGCATCCCCGTTTTCGCCACGCCGTAAACGGTATCCGTTATCCTTTTCCCGGCACGCAGCACAATCAGGCTCTCCCGGTCGTAGCAGACGGTCAGGGTCACCTGCTTCGTGACGACATTCTTCCGGACGAGGTCCAGGACAAGCAGCTCCGTCATTTCCCGAACGATGAGTTTGCCGTCGGAAGCGGTATACGGCTCCGCCAGCACCTGGCCGGAGGACAGGCTGTTCGCTTCCGGTTCATAGCTTTTGATCGTTGCAATTTCCGTAGGCTCCCAGCCCCAGGCATGGTCGATGAGGAGCTCCGCGTTAATGCCCAGGGTATTGTACAGAAGATCTTCATCTTTCACGCTGAGCCGGGCGATATCGCCCATGGTGTGGCAGCCGAGCTTCACCAGCCTGGCCGCGATTCCACGCCCAACCCGCCAGAAATCCGTCAGCGGCTGGTGGCACCAGAGCAGCTTTCGGTATTTCCGCTCATCCAGCTCCGCGACCCGGACGCCGTCTTTGTCCGGCGTCACATGCTTTGCCACAATATCCATGGCGACTTTCGCCAGATACATGTTGGTGCCGATACCCGCGGTGGCAGTGATGCCGGTTTCATGCAGCACTTCCCGGATCATTACCATGGCCAGCTCATGCGCTGTCAGGGAGTAGGTCTTCAGATACCCGGTGACATCCAGAAAAACCTCATCGATGGAGTATACATGGATATCCTCGGAGCTGACATATTTCATATAGATTCCGAAGATTCTGGTGCTGTACTCCTCATACAGCTTCATCTGTGGCGGAGCGGTGAAGTAAGTCACCTCAAAGTTCGGATTGGCCGCCAGCGTCGGTGCGTCGAAGGAGGAGGATGTGAAAGCATACTGTCCGTTTTCGTCCTTTTGGATGCATCCTGACCGGATGCCGTTCTGCAGCCGCTGTGAATTGATTTCTTTCATTTTCTGCACAACTTCAAACAGGCGGGCGCGCCCGCTGATGCCATAGGCCTTGAGGCTGGGAGAAACCGCAAGGCAGATCGTTTTCTCCGTCCGGCTGTCATCCGCAACGACCAGGTTGGTGGCCAGGGGGTCAAAATGGCGCTCGACGCATTCAACGGATGCATAGAAGCTTTTCAGGTCGATGGCGATATAGGTCCGGTCCATGCTGCTTCCTCCTTTCTTCGAAGGTGCCCAGACGGTTCACAGGGAAAGCATCAGTGGCTGGCTTCCACAAACCATCTGCCGATCCGCGTGGGAAACAGGTCGCCGGTTTTTTCAAAAAACAGGTGCCGGGTTTCTCCTCTGATCTCAATCGTATAGCAGTCGCCGGACATGCCTTTTCTCATGGATGATGCCGGCCGGAAATCCTTCACTTTGTCAATTTTGAAAGTCCTGCCGTCCGCCCAGGTGATGGAGCGCGGCTGCATATAACCGGTAGAATCAAAGTCGGAGTTGACGTTGACATAAATTCGTTCTGGCATAGAGGCCTCCTTCAGCTGGCTTTGATCTTGTCCAGCAGCATCGGATTGTGCATTTTCTCCTGCTCCAGATCGTGATACCAGTCTTTTTCCTCCAGGGTGGCTTCCCGGACATTTTCAGACCCGCAGTCCGGACAGGCCAGGGGTAGGGAATCAGAGCAGAACGTGTAGCGGCAGTTATCGCAGGTACAGATCATTGCTTTCAGTCCTTTCCATGAACCAGTTCATATTTCTCAATATCCTCCGGTTTTGCGTACTGTGACTTGTCGAAGATGCCGAGGACCCGGCCGATCAGATACACGGATTCGTCCTCATTGAAATGCATTGTTTTGTAGCGATGGTTCAGCGAGTGCAGGCCGTCCTCCTTATATACTTTGATATAGGTTTCGTTTCCGATAATGAAGGCGCCGATTTCCCCGTAATTGAGTTCGGGACCGTCGGGAATCCGCTGGACGAGGACATCCTGCCCACTGTGGAAATTCGGCTCCATGCTGTTGCCGTTTACGGTGAAAATACAGTCTGCACGCCGGACCTCGGGCGAGGAGTACACATATACGGCTTCTCCTTCATCGTCAAATTCGTCCGGGCTGGCAATGCCGGCGGCAAGCTGGCGGCTGTAGTAGGTCAGGATTTCAAGGTCAGGACAGGATTCAGCAGCTTCAATTTTGATGAGCGTATCGATCAGGTTGTCGACCACCCGCTGATGCCCGCTGCTCAGGCCGCTGTACTGCTCGATCAGACGCTGCTGTCTTGCGGTAAACCTGGCTGTCGGATCCTTCTTGTTGAAAAGGTCGTAAAAAGTGATGTGCAGGGCTTCACAGATTCCCGGCAGCAGATTCACATCCGGACGGGACCGGCCGTTTTCCCAGTTGCTGATGGAATTGGGCGTGATGCCGAGCCTCCGGGCCAGCTCCTTTTGCTCGATGCCCTGACGCTCACGATAGTGCCTGATGCGTTCACAGATGATTGGAAGGACAGGAGTTTCGACCGGCTTGCCTGTTTTCATGTCAATCAGGCTTCCTTTGCCGGAGGTGGACAGGTCAATTTTCTTTCTGGGCATGGACGTTCCCCTCTTTCTTCATGATGAATAAGGCATCCAAAATCTCGGGAAAAACCTCATCACGGAGATTATAACACATAATATTATGTTTGAAAAGCATAAATTTCAATTTAAAAGCATAAAATAATGGTTTACAAAATATGTACCCAGTTTTTTTATCGTTGCCAAATACTGTCGGAGCAAGTAAAATGAGAAAGCTGGCATTCAGGGAACAGGGAAGCACAGGAGCACCCTGACTGGAGAATCATGATAAAAGGCTGAAGGGAGGCGGGGAAGCATTGAAGGAAATTACCTACAGGATTCCGGAATGCCCTGTGAGGATTGCGTTGCTGACAGATTTTCACAATGCCCCGTCCTTCGATTTTTTGCCTCTTCAGCAGCGGAAGCCGCAGCTGATCTGCATTGCGGGCGATGCTGTGTATGGAAAGGATCCGCTGGGAGAACAGAAAAACGTTCTTCCTTTTTTGCGCGCGTGCTGCGCTGTCGCTCCGACTTTTATGAGCCTCGGGAACCATGAACAGGGCCTGGAAACCCACGATTTGCGGGAAATTCGTGAAACAGGAACCGTCCTGCTTGACAACAGCTGGGTGAAAATGGACGGGATCGCTATCGGCGGGCTGACCTCCGCGTATGTTACAGAGCGAAGGAAGTATGGGGAAAGCCGCCAGCACGGCGAACACAAACCGGAAACGAAATGGCTTGAAGCGTTTGCCGCGGCGGACGGTTATCATATCCTGCTCAGCCATCATCCGGAGTATTATGCGCTCATTCCGGAAGCGGTGGACCTTGTCTTATGCGGCCATGCCCACGGCGGGCAGATCAGGCTTTTTCACCATGGCCTCTTTGCTCCGGGACAGGGATGGTGGCCGAAGTACACGAAAGGCGTCTACGGCGGCCGAATGGTCGTTTCTGCCGGCCTGACGAACACAGCGAGAGCGGTTCCGCGCCTTTTCAATCCGTGTGAGATTGTATATGTGGCGGGTACGGGAAACTGATGAAAATATAAAACAAGACTTTCGGGACATCAGGGATATGGTATAATTGTGCTGCAGGGAGAAAACTGGAGGGCTGAATATGCCGATGACTGATTCAAAGATCACCCAGACAGATATCGGTTATGCCGAGGAAATCATCGAGAATATGCCTGTGGAAGACATACGGGATGTCTATGAGGATTCCCTTCTTCTGTGGCTTTGCGGATCCGGGAGCGGCCCGAGCCATTCGGGCGGCAGCTATTACTGCGTTATGGATTACAAAGGCAGGACAAAGTTTCTGGAGGGCGAGGTTTATGGGGCATCCGTCAATGCAGCCTTGATTGCCGGGTTTCATCAGGCAGTGGAAAGCCTGAAAAAGCCGGTCAACATTCTCCTGCTCACGCCATGCCCGCTGGGATTCCATGCAGGTTTTCGCGGAAAAGGCCCAAATGCTGAAAAGCTGCAGGCAGCGCTGGCCCTGATAAAAGAAAAAGGGTGCACCCTTACCGCAAGCGTGATTCCCGGTGGCCTGATTAAGCAGTTTGTGATGGAACAGGGCGGAAAACCCCAGGAACCAAAGGAAAACAAGTACAAGAAGATCATCTACCGTGAATGTCTGGAGAAGGTATGCAGGCTTCTTCAGGAGAACCAGGTGGATCCGGCAGTGATCCAGCAGGTAAGGGAAATCACTGCTGATGATTGAACGGGCAATGGTTACCGGCTTTCCCGGCAGAGAAATAAGGCTGCGGCAAGGCTTGAAAGGAGCGATTACGTATGAAACGGCGCATTCTGGCAATGGTCTGTTTATTCTGCCTGCTTTTGTCATCCGCCAGGGCGGACCTGAAACGGGGCAGCTCCGGGGCGGAGGTTGAAAAGCTTCAGCAGCAGTTGATCGATGTAGGCGCTTTGAACGATACGGCGGATGGGAAGTTCGGCAAGAAAACAGAAAAAGCGGTGAAGGACCTGCAGGGGTATTTCGGCCAGAAAAAGACCGGAAAAGCCGACCAGAAGTTTATGGATGAGCTGAGTATTCTGTGGTACACGCTGGAGGAGGAAGAAATCAGCTCCGAGCAGTACTCCGAGGAGGAAATGGAAGAAAAAGAGATGTACTGCTACCCGACGGAAGCGGAAGTGGAATACTGTCCCCGGCATGAATTTCTGGGCCATCTCGAGGGAATGCTGGATAAAAACGGGCGCAAGCCGCCGGAGGGCGTCCGAAGCAGAATTTACCAGCGCATCATACTCCTGGGCTATCGGGAAATCCTTGCCATGTATGACGTGTGGGAAGACCGAATGGACGATACTCAGAAATCCGTTCCGCGGGAGCAGAAGGAGAAGTTCATCACCGGGTTTGAGGACGTGTTCGGCAGTATAGAGAACTATAAATATCCCAAGCCCTGGCTGATCTCACTGAATACCTGGGAAGACCTGAGATGCTGGATTATGCTAACGCTGGTGAATGAATGTTATGACCTGTACAGGGTGGAACCAAACACGGAGCCGCCGCAGGAAATCTGACCGACAAGGGAAGGCAGGGTAGCAGAGATGAAGATCAATGGAATCCACCATATTTCCATGAAGTGCGGAACCAAAGAGGAATTTGAGCGGGCCAGGGATTTCTACCTGAACATCCTCGGGTTTTCGATCGTCCGGGAATGGCCGGAAGGCATCATGCTCAATTCCGGCGGAGGCCTGCTGGAGATCTTCTGTAACGGCGCGGGGATCAAAAGCAAAGGAGCCATCCGCCACGTTGCTTTTTCCGCGGATGATGTGGATGGCCTTGCTGCGAAGGTGAAGGCGGCCGGATATGAGGTGTTCATAGAACCGAATGATATCGTGATCCATTCCGAACCTGAGTTTCATGCACGGATGGCTTTCTGTTTCGGGCCGCTGGGGGAGGAGATTGAGCTTTTTCAGGAGCTGGGATCCGGGAATAGCGGAAGAAAAGAATGAGGGAATCATAAAGAATAAGAAAAAGCCGGTGCTGCGATGTACAGCACCGGCTTTGACGGTTGCGGGTTATTCAATGGGGTATGCGCCATCGTTCGTTTTCATAGAGCAGATCAGAGCTGGTTCAGCTTTTCCCGGGCGGCTTCCAGTTCCTCCTGGTTGGCGCGGAGCCAGTGGCCTTCTTCCACTTCATTCCATCCGGGAACATGGATCTCATAATGGTGCTGGGTGGGGTCATAGACCTCCAGCTTTTTGTTTTTCTCCGCTTCCGGGTTGGGCTGGGGAATCGCGGAGAGCAGCGCCCGGGTATACGGGTGAAGCGGGTGGGCGAACAGGGTTTCCGTCTCGGCCATTTCCACAATGGTCCCCTTATGGATGACGGCAATCCGGTCACAGATGAACCGCATCACGCTCAGGTCATGGCTGATAAACAGATAGGTCAGGCCATGCTCCTTCTGCAGGCGGCTCATCAGGTTCAGCACCTGGGCCCGGATGGAGACGTCCAGGGCGGAAATGGGTTCGTCCGCGATGATGAATTCGGGATTCATGACCAGGGCCCGGGCGATTCCGATACGCTGGCGCTGGCCGCCGGAGAACTCGTGGGGAAACCGGGAGGCAAACTCCGGCAGCAGTCCCACGTCCCGCATAGCCTGGTCCACGCGTTCCCGGATTTCCCCGTGGGGAATGCCGCGGTCCAGCAGGCCTTCAGAGACGATATAGTCAATTTTCGCCCGCTCGTTCAGGCTGGCCATGGGATCCTGAAAGATCATTTGTATCCGGTTAGTCAGCGCCCTTCGCTGGGCTTTCGGAAGCCGGCCGGTGATCTCTTCGCCGTGAAAACGGATGGAAGACCCGGCGGAGGCCGGGTAGACCCGGATAATCGCGCGGCCGATGGTGGTCTTGCCGCTGCCGCTTTCGCCGACAATCCCAAAGGTTTCGCCTTTATAGATATCAAAGTTGGCGTTCTTCACCGCCTGGAAGCGGTTTCTCCCATGGCCGAATGAAACAGAGAGCCCTTTGACAGACAGGATGACTTCACGATCCTCCATGGGCTTCGCCTCCTTCCGGTGTTTTTCCAAGCTCCCGCACTTTCCGGAGGGCTTCCGGCGGGCTCAGCTCCGGCGCCCGCTTATCCAGTAGCCAGGTTTTGGCCCGGTGGGTCGGGGTGATGTCGAAGAAGGGCGGCGCCTGCATGGAATCGATGACCAGGGCCTGGGGATTCCGGGCGGCAAAGGCGTCTCCTGTTACCTCCTGGAACAGGTTGGGCGGGGTTCCCTGAATGGCATACAGCTCCTCGCCGCGATGCCCCAGCTGGGGTAGGGAACTCAGCAGTGCCCAGGTATAGGGATGGCGGGGATCGTAGAAGATCTCATCCACAAGGCCGATTTCAACGATATCGCCCGCGTACATGACCGCCACCCGGTCCGCTACGTTGGCTACGACGCCCAGGTCGTGGGTGATGAAAATAATGGTTAGGCGGTACTTTTCCTTCAGCTCCCGAAGCAGGTGAAGCACCTGGGCCTGCACGGTCACATCCAGGGCGGTGGTGGGTTCGTCACAGATCAGGATCCGGGGATTGCAGGCGATGGCGATGGCGATAACCACCCGCTGGCGCATGCCGCCGGACAGCTCATGGTGATATTGCTTATAGCGCCGCCGGGGATTGTCAATGCGCACATCCTCGAGGATGCGGATGGTTTCCTCATAGGCCATTTTTCCCTTCATTCCCCGGTGCAGCATCAGCGCTTCGGAGATCTGCCATCCGACACTCTTCAGAGGATTCAGGCTGGTCATGGGGTCCTGGGGAATCATGCAGATTTCGCTGCCGCGGATTCTCAGCCAGTCCTCATTTTTTTTAAAGGCGGCCAGATCGATATAATCCCCGTTTTCGTCCACGCCGGCGCCGGGATAATGGCGCAGTTTGTCGCCCATACCGTAATACCGGATTTCCCCGCTGGTAATCCGGCCGTTCTGGTCCAGCAGGCCGATGAAGTTTTTGTTCAGGACGGATTTTCCGCTGCCGCTTTCCCCGACGATCGACAGGGATTCGCCGTCCGCCACATCCAGGTCGACTCCCCGGAGGGCGTGAAGCTCCCGGCCCCGCAGCGTGAAGGATACATGCAGGTTTCGAACGGAAAGAATAACCTTGCCCATGATATCCCTCCTTACAGGTGGTTCCGGGGATCCGCCGCGTCGGAGAAAGCGTTCCCGATAATATAGAAAGAAACAGTGACAATGGACAGAATGATCGTGGGATAGATCAGCTGGTACCGCAGATTCGGGGACATCATCAGCTTCCGGCCCTCGTTGATCAGGTTGCCCAGGGAGCAGACCTCAATCGGCAGCCCCAGGCCGATATAGGTGATGAATACCTCGCTGCCGATGGCGCCGGGGATGGACAGGGCCATCCGCAGCATGATGACGCTGACAAGGTACGGCAGCAGATTCCGGGTCATGATCCGCCACGTGGAAGTTCCCAGCGTGCGGCTGGCCACGTTGTAGTCCCGGTCCCGGATAATCAGCACCTGGTTCCGGACAAAACGGGCCATGCCGATCCATCCGGTGATGGAAAGCGCGAAAATGATGGTGCTCATGCCCGGCCGGAGCAGGAACGAGACCAGGATCAGTACGATGGTGGTGGGAATATTGTCCAGAATGTTGTACAGCTCTGTCAGCAGGAAGTCCAGCTGGCGCACATAGCCCCACAGGATGCCCACCAGGATGCCGATGGCGGCTTCGATCAGCGCGACGGAGATGCCGATAATCAGGGAATTGCGGGTACCGGCCCAGACGCGGGCCCATAGGTCCTGGCCGATGGAATTGGTGCCCAGCCAGTGGACGGAATCCGCCGGCTGGTTTTTCAGGGGCAGGCCGTTTTCGGCGTTGGCAATGGCGTTGGGATCAAACTGGCCGGGAAGGTAAGGCTGGATAAAGGTGAAAATCAGAATGGCCAGCAGCAGCACCAGCAGCCCCATGGCGACCCAGTGGCGCCGGAAAGCCCGGAAGGTGGACCGCCAGTAGGAATAATCGCTGGAACCGGTCTGTTCCGCGTGCTCCTCGCTGAAGGGGGCAACGGAGAACAGCTTTTTCTCGCCGAGTTCTTTGGTAAGGGCTTCGGAAACATGGGCCTCGAGCCGCTCCACCTGGGGGTGTTTGATCAGGCTCATGCGCCGTCACCTCCCTTTTTTGTGAAGCTGATCCGGGGATCAAACAGCACCATCAGCACGTCGCCCAGAATCAGGCCGATGATGCCGACACAGGCGAACAGCAGCACAATGCCAAGAATCATATTGTTATCCTGCTTGTGGATTACGTCCACCAGCAGTCCGCCCATGCCCTTGATGGACCAGAGGGACTCGATGTAGATGGAACCGATGACCGTGTTCAGGAAGGAGGTCGGCAGGTACTGGGCCATGGGAACGAACGCGTTGCGGAAGATATGGCGGAACATAATGCGGCTCCCGTTGCATCCCTTGATCCGGGCCAGCTGGACATAATCCTTGGTGCTTTCGTCCACCATGTACCGGCGGATCCACATAGCGTAGTACGCGATGTTGCCCAGGGATAGGGACAGAACGGGCAGAATCCAGCTCCGCCAGTCTCCGGGGTCAAAGCGCAGCTTGATCTGCATCAGCTCAGTGCCGTAGAGCTGAATGAACAGATAATACACCGCGGCAGGCACGGCCTGAATCAGCACGATAAAGGCGGTGCCCAGGTGGTCCGGCAGCTTTCCTTTTCGCTGGGCCATATGGATGCCCATCGGCAGCCCAACAAGCATGGAAAACAGAATGGACAGGCTGCCCAGCTGGATGGAGATGGGGATTTTGGTTTTCAGGATATCCCAGACCGGCTTGCCCCGGTTATATACCCGGCTGACGCCCAGGTCGCCGTGAAGCAGCCCTTTGTAAAAGTTGGCCAGCTGGACGGTTATCGGCTGGTCGAGCCCCATCTGGTGCAGGCCGTTCTCAATCTGGGACGGCGTCATCTTCTCGAAGTTCGGGAAATACCCTTCGATGGGCATTTGGCGGACCAGCACGAAGACGATGGTCAGAATAAAGAACAGGGTCAGCAGGGACCGGGCCACACGCTTTGCCAAATACTTCAGCACGTTATCTCTCCTGCCTTTTGAGGTAATGAATAAAAGAAAGGAAGGGGAGGCCCGGAAAACCGGGTCTCCCCCTGCCTGTGTGTCTTAAGCAGGTGGCGATTACTTCTTCTCCATGCTGTCAACCCAGGCTTTGTAGCTCTGCTCGTTCTGCTCCGCGGTGACGAATTCGTCCTGCAGGTGCATGAACTTGTACTTCAGGTTGCAGATGCCGAAGGGCGCGTATTCGCCTTCGTACACGTCGATCTTCGTGACCTGATAGTCGGTGGTGGACTTCCGGAAGGGGATGATGATCGCGTTTTCGATCAGCATGGCTTCCGCTTCGGCGAACAGGTTGTAGCGCTTTTCGATATCGCTGGTTTCCGCCTTCGCTTCCTTCACCTTGGCATAGTAGGCGTCCAGGAAAGCTTTGGTTTCAGCATAATCGGTGTCGTACATCTTGTCCATCTTGTTGTAGGAGTTGCCCTGGTACTTGCCGGTCTCGGAGTCGATGTTGATTTCGAAGGGATCGGTCCAGGTTTCCGGATCCGCGTAGTCCGCGCCCCAGTTGCAGCGCTGCATGCTGTACTTGCCGGCCCGGCGGGTCATGGACAGGAAGTTGTCCGCGGGGCCCGCGTACAGAACCACGTCGATGTAATCGGTGCCCAGCACGCTCTCCAGCTGGCTCTTCTGCAGCTGCACCTGGTTGGCCCAGTCAGAATCGTTGGTCTTGTAGGTCATGACCAGCTTGATCGGGAACTTCGCGCCGGCGGCGGTCAGTTCATCCACAGCCTTGGCCTTGTATTCCAGGGCCTTTTCCGGGTTGTAGAAATACTGATCGATATTGGCGAAGGCGGGCAGCGTGGAGAAATCCTTGCCGTTCACGGAAGCGAAAGCCGGAGGCGTGATGGTGTTTTCCAGCAGGGCTTCGGGTGTGTCGGTTTCAGCGGTCAGGGCATAGGTCCGATCCATCGCGCTCATGATGGAGTGGCGGAAGTTGGCATTGTTGACGGCGATCAGCCAGTTGGCGGGCTCATATTCCTCTTCATACTGGGGATCGAAGTCGAAGCAGTAGAAGTAGCTGTACTGCAGGTTGCTGCGGCTCTGGGTGATCAGCTCCGCATGGTTGGCGCGCCAGTCGTCCATGATATCGTTGTCCAGGGCGGCGTAGTCCACTTCCCCGCGCAGGGCGGCAATGGGGGACAGGGTTGCGCTCTCAGCGTTGTACAGCTGGTCGATCTTTTCAATGAAGACGTTGTCCGCATCCCAGTAGTTCTGGTTCTTGACGTACAGGCGCTCGCTCTGGGGCTCAAAGGTCTCCAGGATGTAGGCGCCGCTGTAGTAAATGCTCTGGTTGTCCACGCCCAGGCTCGCGCCCAGTTCTTCAGCCAGGGGGCCGTACACGGGCATGAAGGAGCCGTAGGTCGTCATGGAAACAAAGTAGGGAACGGGATTGGCCAGGGTGTAGACCAGCGTGTAGTCATCCGCGGCCTTGACGCCGACCTGGTCAAAATCGGTCACTTCGCCGTTGTAGTAGGCTTCGGCGTTCACGATCTGGGCGGTGAACACGTTGCTGACGATGGCGCTCTCATAAGCGGGGGTCAGTACGTATTTCAGGCCGGACACGAAGTCCGCAGCGGTCAGCTCGGCTTTTTCCTCGCCGAAGCAGTCATACCACTTCACGCCCTTCCGGAGATGGAAGGTCCAGGTCAGGCCATCCTCACTGTTTTCCCAGCTCTCCGCCAGGCAGGGGATGACTTCGCCGTAGGTGTTGTATTCCACCAGGGTGTCCACAATGTTGGCGCCGACGACCTGGTCGTTCTCCGTGGAGGAAACCAGGTAGTTCAGGGTGGAAACTTCACCGGCGTAGTAGGTCGTATAGGTTCCGTTGTCCGCCAGGGCGGCGGGAACCAGTGCGGCCAGCAGTGCCAGCGTCAGAAGCACCGCAAGAATCTTCTTCATGAAAAAAGACCTCCTTTAATTCTTGCCACGTTTTCCATGGCATCTCTGTTATGATTAATCGTAAGATTTTTACCGCCCCTTGTCAAGGAATCAGCCCCTTGCGGTTTGTATTCTTGCTGTTTTTCGGGAAAACGCCCGGAAAAACCGTTTCTCTTTTCCCTTTTGTTTCCCGGTGAAACATGGTAAAATACTCAAAAAAGAATGGTTCCGGAGGAGAAGACCATATGAAACTGTATATTTCCGCGGATATTGAAGGTACGACGGGCATTACGCTCTGGGATGAGACGCAGAACGGCCATCCCCGGTACAAGTATTTTCAGGAGCAGATGACCCGGGAGGTGGCCGCGGCCTGCGAAGGCGCGCAGGCTGCGGGCTGCCGGGAAATCCTGATCAAGGACGCCCACGACAGCGCCTGCAACCTGATTCCCGATATGCTGCCCGAGGACATGCTTTTGTTCCGGGGATGGGGATGCGACATTATGAGCATGATGGCCGGGCTGGAGGAAGGGTACGACGGCGTATTCTTTACGGGATACCATTCCGGCGCGGGCATGGATACCAATCCGCTGTCCCATACCATGAACACCAGAAACAATTATGTCAAAATCAACGGGATGATCGCGCCGGAGCTGATGATCAACAGCCTGACGGCCGCTTATTTCGGCGTGCCCGTCCGGTTGGTGACCGGGGATAAAGGCTTATGCGAATGGATGAAGGCCATCCAGCCGAACGTGGAAACCGTGGCCGTCAGCGAAGGCCGGGGGAAGGGGTCCATCTCGATCCATCCGGACAAGGCGCTGCGTCTGATCCGGGAAGCCGCCTGCATCGCGATGCAGAAAAACGGGAAGGACTGCATGTTCCCCCTGCCGGACCATTTTAAGGTGGAAATCTCCTTCAAAGACCATTTCCGGGCCAAAAGCGCGTATCCGGGCCTGGTTCAGACAGGCCCGGCTGAAGTCTGCTATGAGGCAGACGACTGGATGGACGTCCTGCGGATGCTGGACTTCGTTCTGTAACAGAGAGAAAAATCAATTCAGAAACTGCCGGAGCGACGGGACGGGGCTGCCGTCCAGGGCGGTATCCGGATCCGCGTTCCACATGGACTGCAGAATGGCCTCTTCCGCGCATTCTCCCACGGCCCGGAAGGGAAGGTTCATCATGTCTTCTTTCAAAACGGTTTGCACCTGAAAGCTTCCCTGATCCGTTCGGGGGGCTGTGGTGAAGCCGACCGCGATTTCCCCGCTGCCGTTTCCGATATAGGAGCCGAGCCTGGCCATACCGACGGAGGTCCGGCGCAGGACGCGCTTCAGCTGCCGGGCGGACAGCGGCAGGTCTGTCGCCACCACCAGGATGATGCTGCCCCGATCGGATTCCGCCAGGTTTCCGGGCAGGGCAGCTTTTCTGAAATCGGCGGAGGCGCCGTAATTGCTCTGCACCAGGACGCCTATCGTGTAGGTTCTGCCGTCCAGTTCCATCAGGCGGGAAGAGGAGCCGATGCCGCCTTTCATCCCGTAGCAGAGCGTTCCGCGGCCGGCGCCCACCGATCCCTGTTCAAAGGCGGTTGAGGCGGAATCGATTGCCGCAAAAACCTCTTTTTCCCCGACAGGGCGCAGGGCAATCTCGCTGATCCGGCTGTCATTGCATTCGCACACCACCGGATTGACGGAGGTCAGCCGGATTCCGTCCTCGTCGCAGCGCCGCAGCATCCAGGACACCATGGCGTCGTGAACCTTTCCGACATTCAGGGTATTGGTCAGCGCGATCGGGGTTTCCAGCGTGCCCAGTTCATCCACCTGGACCAGT
Organism: Clostridia bacterium; assembly: GCA_017404985.1. Lineage (GTDB taxonomy): Bacteria > Bacillota > Clostridia > Christensenellales > Aristaeellaceae > Aristaeella. The sequence continues at coordinate 16,353 of JAFRBK010000024.1, forward strand.
CCCAGGGTTTTTCCGTAGCCGTTGAAAACGCAGGAGGCGGCAGTCAGTTTTTCCGTAAAGGGATTCCGGTTGTGGGGCAGGACGACGGTTACGCCCGTATGGCAGTTCCCTTCATTCACCGTACAGTGGCCTACGAGGACCCCGGGCACATCCGTGATCCTGTTTTCCGCCCCGTGGGGAAGGCTGCCGATTGCCATGTTCATGGGTTTTCTCCTTTCAAAAAACCGGACAGCACAAGGCTGTCCGGTAAAAAACGGGATAATCAGAAGCTGTAGGAATCGCGGATTTCGATATCCTTGTAGCGCTTCATGCCGGTGCCGGCGGGGATCAGCTTGCCCAGGATGACGTTCTCCTTCAGGCCGATCAGCGGATCCACCTTGCCGCGGATGGCGGCTTCGGTCAGCACGCGGGTCGTTTCCTGGAAGGAGGCGGCGGAGAGGAAGCTTTCGGTGGCCAGGGACGCCTTGGTGATGCCCAGCAGGATACGCTTGGCGATGGCCGGTGTGCCGCCTTCCATAATAGCCTTCTTGTTCGCTTCCTCGAAGCGGAAGATGTCCACCAGGGAACCGGTGAGCAGATCCGTATCCCCGCAGTCCTCCACGCGGACCTTGCGGAGCATCTGGCGGATAATGATTTCAATGTGCTTGTCGCTGACGCCGACGCCCTGCAGGCGGTAAACGGAGAGGACTTCCTTCAGCAGGTATTCCTGAACCGCTTTCACGCCCAGAATCCGGAGCAGGTCATGGGGGTTGATGGAACCTTCCGTCAGTTCATCGCCGGCTTCCACATGGTCGCCTTCGGCAACCTTGAGGCGGGAACCGTAGGTGATCTGATAGGCCTTGGTATCCTTGGGATCCTCATCGGAGGTGATCACGAGCTCGCGGCGCTTCTTGGTTTCCTGAATGGAGACCGTGCCGGCAATCTCGGACAGGATGGCATCCCGCTTCGGTTTCCGTGCTTCGAAGAGTTCCTCGACGCGGGGAAGACCCTGGGTGATGTCGTCCGCGCCGGCGATACCGCCGGTGTGGAAGGTACGCATGGTCAGCTGCGTGCCGGGTTCGCCGATGGCCTGAGCCGCGATGATGCCGACCGCTTCACCGACGTCCACCTTGCCGCCGTGGGCCATGTTTTCGCCGTAGCAGCGGGCGCAGACGCCGTTTTCGGTGCGGCAGGTGAGGACGGAACGAACCGTCGCCTCGGTGATGCCGCGGGATACAATGGTATGCGCCATCTGGTAGTCAATCGGTTCGTTGATCCGGACCAGCACTTCGCCGGTTTCGGGATCCAGGATATCCTCAGCAGCGGTCCGGCCGCGGAGGCGGTCCTCCAGGGATTCGATGGACTGCTTGCCGCTCATCAGCTCGGAGACCGGGATGCCGCGGACCTTTTCGCCACGGAGCTCGAAACAGTCTTCCTCGCGGACGATGACTTCCTGGGAGACGTCCACCAGCCGGCGGGTCAGGTAACCTGAGTCCGCGGTACGCAGGGCGGTATCAGCCAGGGATTTGCGGGAACCGTGGGAGGAAAGGAAGAACTCCAGCACAGTCAGGCCTTCACGGAAGTTGGCCCGGATCGGCAGCTCGATGGTTTTACCGGAAGGAGAAGCCATCAGGCCGCGCATGCCGGCCAGCTGGGACACCTGCGCGGAAGAACCGCGGGCGCCGGAGTCGGTCATCATGCGGATCGGGTTGAACTTTTCCAGGTTGGGAAGGATCTGGTCCCGCAGGTTATGGGTGCAGTCGTTCCAGATGGCGATGACGCGGTTGTAGCGTTCGTCTTCGGACAGAAGGCCGCGGCGGTAGAGGTTGTTGACCTTCCGGACGGCTTCGTCCGCTTCCGCCAGCATGGTCTTCTTGCATTCCGGCACCTTGATGTCGGCCACGGAAACCGTGACAGCGCCGCGGGTCGAATACTTGAAACCGAGGGACTTGATGTTGTCCAGCACGCGGGCGGTCTTGTGCTCGCCCTGGGTATGGAAGCACATATCCACGATCCGGGACAGCTGCTTCTTGCCAACCAGCTCATCCACTTCCAGCGCGAACATGTCATCCAGGCATTCCCGCTTGCGGAAGCCCAGATTCTGGGGTAGCGCGTCGTTGAAGATCAGGCGGCCCAGGGAGGTGTCGATAATCTTCGTGCCGGTTTCCCCGTTGAAGGTGCGTGTGATGCGAACCTTGATGGGGGACTGCAGGGTGATCTGGCCCAGGGCATACGCCATCTGGGCTTCATCCTCGGAGGAGAAGATCCGGCCGGCGCCCTTGGCGTCCTCATGGATGATGGTCAGGTAATAACAGCCGATGACCATGTCCTGGGAGGGAGAAATGACCGGGCGGCCATCCTGGGGCTTCAGGATATTGTTGTGGGCCAGCATCAGGAAGCGGGCTTCTGCCTGGGCTTCCATGGACAGCGGAACGTGCACGGCCATCTGGTCACCGTCAAAGTCGGCGTTGAAAGCCGTACAGGCCAGGGGATGCAGTTTGATGGCCTTGCCTTCAACCAGGATCGGCTCGAAGGCCTGGATGCCCAGGCGGTGCAGTGTGGGAGCTCGGTTCAGCAGTACGGGATGGTCCCGGATGACTTCTTCCAGGATATCCCAGACTTCGGGACGCACCTTTTCCACGGCCCGCTTGGCGGATTTCACATTATGGGAATACTTCAGGTTGACCAGCCGCTCCATGACGAAGGGCTTGAACAGCTCCAGCGCCATTTCCTTCGGCAGGCCGCACTGGTACAGCTTCAGTTCGGGGCCGACGACGATAACGCTGCGGCCGGAATAGTCCACGCGCTTGCCCAGCAGATTCTGGCGGAAACGGCCCTGTTTGCCGCGAAGCAGGTCGGACAGGGACTTGAGGGCCCGGTTTCCGGGGCCGGTGACCGGACGGCCGCGGCGGCCGTTATCGATCAGGGCGTCGACGGATTCCTGCAGCATGCGCTTTTCATTCCGGACGATGATGTCCGGGGCGCCCAGCTCCAGCAGCCTCTTCAGCCGGTTGTTCCGGTTAATGACGCGGCGGTAGAGGTCATTCAGGTCGGAGGTGGCGAAACGGCCGCCGTCCAGCTGGATCAGGGGACGCAGGTCCGGCGGGATGACCGGGACCACGGTCAGGATCATCCATTCGGGCTTGTTATGGCTGGTACGGAAGGATTCCACGACTTCGAGCCGCTTGACGGCCCGGGCGCGCTTCTGGCCTTCGGTTTCACGGTCCCGTTCCTTTTCGGTGAGCTGGGCGATTTCCGATTTCAGCTCCTCGGACAGCTTATCCAGGTCCAGCTCCAGCAGCAGGTCCCGGATGGCTTCGGCACCCATTTTGGCGACGAAGGAACCGCGGCCGCAGCGGGCTTCGACTTCCCGGTAGCGCGCGTCGTTGATCAGCTCCAGGCGCTTGAGGCCTGTTTCATCGGCATTGCCGGGATCGAGCACGATGAAGTTGGCAAAATACAGGACCTTTTCCAGGTTTCTGGGAGAAATGTCCAGCAGCATGCCCATCCGGCTCGGAATACCTTTGAAATACCAGATATGGCTGACAGGGGCGGCAAGCTGAATATGGCCCATCCGCTCCCGGCGGACTTTGGCGCGGGTCACCTGGACGCCGCACTTGTCGCAAACCTTGTCCTTATCCTTGAACTTGATCCGCTTATATTTTCCGCAGTTGCATTCCCAGTCCTTGGTGGGCCCGAAAATGCGCTCGCAGTACAGGCCGTCCCGTTCCGGCTTCAGGGTGCGGTAGTTGATGGTTTCGGGTTTCGTCACTTCACCGTGAGACCAGGCAAGAATCTGCTCCGGAGAAGCCATACCGATCTGAATGGAATCCAAATTAGAAAGTTCAAACAAAGGGGCACACTCCCTCTCATAAAATCAGTCGTTCAGGCAGTAAGTCCGGCAGGATTAAACGTCATCGTCCAGTTTCAGGTCTGTCAGGTCGTCCACATTGAAGTCTTCCAGATCTTCCAGGTCCGATTCGCTGAGGTCGAAGCTGTCCACATCGCTGTCAGCGCCGATGGACAGGTCGTCATCGGACATGCTGAAGGCCTCATCGGCCGCCTGGGCCGTTTCCTCATCCTCTTCGGCAACAGCGGCCACCACTTCATCGGGCGTGAGGGCCGGAGCAACGGAGGGACGGGCGACAGGTTCAGCCTGCGGCATGTCTTCCGGATCCAGCTCGGGAATCTCGATTTCGTTCTTGGCGGCATCCAGCACCCGGACATCCAGGCTCAGGGCCTGCATTTCCTTCAGCAGCACCTTGAAGCTTTCCGGTACGCCGGGGGTCGGGATGTTCTGGCCCTTGATGATGGCTTCGTAGGTCTTGACGCGGCCGACGGTATCGTCGGATTTGACGGTCAGGATCTCCTGCAGGGTGTTGGCGGCGCCGTAGGCTTCCAGTGCCCAGACTTCCATTTCGCCGAAGCGCTGGCCGCCGAACTGGGCTTTGCCGCCCAGAGGTTGCTGGGTTACCAGGGAGTAGGGGCCGGTGGAACGGGCGTGCATCTTGTCGTCCACCAGGTGGTGCAGCTTCAGGAAGTACATGATGCCGACGGTGACAGGGTTTTCAAAATAGTCGCCGGTTCGGCCGTCCCGCACGCGGATCTTGCCCTGGCGGAACAGGTTCTTGCCTTCCTCGTCCAGGTCCAGCCGCAGGGGCTTTCCGTTATGGAAATGATACTCATTTACATGGGGGTCGTTTTCGTCTTCCGGAGCTGCCATCTTCTCCACGGCCTTGTCCAGATGCTCAAGAATTTCATCGTAGGTGGCGCCGTCGAAGACCGGGGTGGCAATGTGCCAGCCCAGCGCGCGGCAGGCCAGTCCCAGGTGCACTTCCAGCACCTGCCCCAGGTTCATACGGGAGGGAACGCCCAGGGGGTTCAGCACGATCTGCAGGGGCGTGCCGTCCGGCAGGAAGGGCATATCCTCTTCGCGCAGGATCCGGGAAACAACGCCCTTGTTTCCGTGGCGCCCGGCCATCTTGTCGCCGACGGAGATCTTTCTCTTCTGGGCGATGTAAATCCGGACCATTTCGTTGACCCCGGGGGAGAGCTCGTCCTTGTTTTCCCGGGTGAAGACCTTGACATCCACCACGATGCCGCCTTCGCCGTGGGGAACACGGAGGGAGGTATCCCGGACTTCACGGGCCTTTTCACCGAAGATGGCGCGGAGCAGCCGTTCTTCAGCGGTCAGCTCGGTTTCGCCCTTGGGCGTTACCTTGCCGACCAGAATGTCGCCGGCATGCACTTCGGCACCGATGCGGATGATACCGCCGTCGTCCAGGTCCTTGATGGCGTCGTCGGAAATGTTGGGGATATCACGGGTGATTTCCTCCGGACCGAGCTTGGTTTCCCGGGCTTCGGATTCAAACTCTTCAATATGGATGGAAGTATAGATGTCTTCCTTCACCAGCTTTTCAGACAGCAGGACGGCGTCCTCGTAGTTGTAGCCTTCCCAGGTCATGAAGCCGATCAGCGCGTTGCGGCCCAGGCCGATTTCGCCCTTTTCGGTGGAGGGGCCGTCCGCCAGCAGGTCGCCTTTTTCAATCTTCTGGCCGGCGGAAACCACCGGATGCTGATTGATGCAGGTGGACTGGTTGGAACGGGCAAACTTTGTCAGGTGGTAGATATGGCGCTCGCCGAAATTGTCCTTGATTACGATCTGGTTGGCATCCACCTTTTCCACCACGCCGTCTTCCTTCGCCAGGACGACGACGCCGGAGTCATGGGCGGCACGGTATTCCATGCCGGTGGCGACGACGGGTGCTTCAGGAACCAGGAGCGGCACCGCCTGGCGCTGCATGTTGGAACCCATCAGGGCGCGGGTCGCGTCGTCGTTCTCCAGGAAGGGAACCATGGCGGTGGCCACGGAAACGACCTGGCGGGGGCTGACGTCGATGTAGTCTACCTGGGACACGGGCACGGCGATAATCTCGGCCTTGTCACGCACTGTGATCCGGTCATTGATGAATGTGCCGTCCGGGTTCAGGGGTTCGTTGGCGGTGGCAACCTTGTACAGGTCTTCCTCGTCCGCGGTCATGTAGTTGATTTCTTCCAGCACCCGGCCGCTTTCCTTGTCGACGCGGCGGTAGGGGGCTTCGATGAAGCCGTATTCATTGATCCGGGCATAGGTGGCCAGAGAACCGATCAGGCCGATGTTCGGACCTTCAGGTGTTTCAATGGGACAGATGCGGGCATAGTGGCTGTAGTGCACGTCGCGCACTTCGAAGGAGGCGCGGTCACGGTTCAGGCCGCCGGGGCCCAGGGCGCTCAGGCGGCGCTTATGGGTCAGCTCAGCCAGGGGGTTGGGCTGGTCCATGAACTGGGACAGCTGGGAGGATCCGAAGAACTCCTTGATGGCCGCGCTGACCGGGCGAATGTTGATCAGGTCGCCGGGTTTGATGTCCCCGCTGTCCTGAATGGACATGCGCTCACGGACGACGCGCTCCAGGCGGGACAGGCCGATCCGGATCTGGTTCTGCAGGAGCTCGCCCACGCTGCGCAGGCGGCGGTTGCCCAGATGGTCGATATCGTCGGTGGTGCCGATGCCGTAGGGGAGGCCGAGCATATAGTTCACGGAGGACACGATATCATCCGGAATGATATGCTTCGGAACCAGGGCGGATGCGTTTTCCTTTACCGCATCGAAGATCATCTCCTCCTCCACGGAGGAGATGATCTCCTTCAGGGTGGGCAGATGGACCATTTCGAGGATGCCGGCTTCCTTCGGGTCGAAGGGCAGGTAGGCGGAGGCGTCGACAAAGTTGTTGCCGACCACCTTGCGGACCTTGCCGCCGCAGTCCAGCCAGACGGAATTCACGCCGGCGTTCTGGATCTCGCGGGCCGTGGCCAGCGGGATGGCATCGCCCTTTTTCACCATCACTTCGCCGGTCTGCGGATTGACAATATCCTCCGCGGCCACGTGGTTGTGGATCCGGGTAGCGATGGAAAGCTTCTTATTATATTTATAGCGGCCCACGCGCATGAGGTCATAGCGCTTGGGGTCAAAGAACAGGGAGTTGAACAGGTTGGTGGCGCTTTCGACGCTGGCGGGCTCGCCGGGCTTCTGGCGCTTATAAATTTCGATCAGGCCCTCTTCACGGGTCTTGGCGTTGTCGCCCTTCTGGATCGTGGCGGTCAGGCGCTCATCCTCCCCCATGAGGTCCAGGATCTCCGCATCGGTCCCGTAACCGAGGGCGCGGAGAATCACGGTGATGGGGAGCTTTCTGGCCCGGTCGATCCGGACCCAGAGGACGTCGTTGGAGTCGGTTTCATATTCCAGCCAGGCGCCCCGGTTCGGGATGATCTGGGAGGAATAGAGCTCCTTGCCGGCCTTGTCCCGGGCCATGTCGAAATAGACGCCGGGGGAGCGGACCAGCTGGCTGACAATAACACGTTCGGCACCGTTAATGATGAAGGTGCCATGGTCGGTCATGAGGGGAAAATCGCCCATAAAAACGTCGGATTCCTTGATTTCACCGGTCTCTTTGTTTTTCAGGCGGACGAAGACTTTCAGCGGGGCCGCGTAGGTCATATCCCGCTCCCGGCAGCGTGCTACCGAGTTTTTCGGTTCATCCAGAGAGTAGTCCACGAATTCAAGCACAAGTTTCCCGTTGTAATCCGTAATCGGGGAAACATCGGCCAGCACTTCGCGCAGATCGGTATCGAGAAAGCGCTGATAAGATTTTTTCTGGACCTCGATCAGGTTGGGCATCTCCAGAACTTCGTCGATACGCGAGAAGCTCATCCGTTCACGGAGCTTCCCCATGTGGACCTCATGTACCATTTTATGAAATCACCCCTTATTCTATCCGACCAGACGCGTCCCGTGCTCCGGAAAAATCATCTTGCCTTTTTCGGAAATCCCGTATATTATAAGGAAGACAAAAAATCCAGAGCAACAGTAAGACGATACTGATGCAATTATAAATTTTAACATGGCGTACGACGGATGTCAATGTTTTTTTCTTCAATCTATATACAAAATCGGTTTTATTTTGTTATACTGTTTTGAATTGGTTTTTCTTTAACGACTTTTTCCGGCGGAGGCGGCACATTGAAACGGCAGGCGATTTGGTTTCTGATCCCGGTCTTTGTTCTGGTTCTCTGCCTGCAGGCGGGAACCGGGGCGGCTTCGGACCTTGAAATCATCGAAGTGATTGAAGTGGTGTATACCCGGGCTCCCGCGACCGCGGTTCCCCTGAGCCCGCCGCCGATGACTCCTTCGCCGACGCCTTCCGTGACGCCTGTGCCGACGGCTGTCCCGACGAAGGCTCCGACACCGACTCCTGAACCGACACCCACCCCGGAACCGACGCTGACGCCGGAGCCCACGGCAACGCCTTCCCCGACGCCGACCCCGGAACCTACGCCGACGCCGACTCCGACGCCGGAACCAACCCCGGAAATCATTATTCCGATTCCGGACAATCCGGAAAGCCTCCCGGATGTCATTGACAAGATCAATAAACCAGACCAATTGCAGGATTTCCAGTTTCCGCAGGACGGGACGAAACTGCTGGAAATCTGGATCGCCGATATCCGGGACGCGGACGCGACGCTGATTCTGTATGACCGCCAGGCCTGGATGATCGACTGCGGGGACGAGAAGATGGGGGACCGCACCGCGGCCATGCTGAAGCAGCTGGGCGTCACCCGGATCGCGAAGATGTTCAACTCCCATCCGCACCATGACCATCTTCTGGGGCTGCCCGCCATCCGGGCTGCCGCCAGGGTGGAGGAGCTGCTGATCTGCTTCCCGGAGGACAGCACGGAACACATGGTCAAAATGATGGACTTCTGCCGGGAACATGATATCCCCGTTTCCATGTACGGGCACGGAGACGAGTTCCTGATGGGGGACGGGAAGGTGCGCCTGACTTTCTGGCAGAATCCCGAAAACCTGGAACTGAACATGAACAACCGGAGCGCGGCGACGAAGATTACCTACGGCGACCGCTCCATCCTGCTGCTGGCGGATATCGAATTTGCCGGGCAGAAAGCGCTGATGGACCTGGTCGGGGCGGAAGCGCTGGATACGGACCTGGTCAAATATCCCCATCACGGCAAGCTCCCGATGAAGGAACTGTTCTTTGAAGCCATGAGCCCGGCCGCGGCAATCATTACCAATTACCAGGGCGGGGCGCACGACAGCAGCTATTTCCTCGGCCTCAAGCGCTGCCCGCAGATTTTCACCAATAAGGCAGGCCTCTACACCCACCTGGTGACGGACGGAAAGCGGTGGATGTGCGAATACGTGCCGATTGAAGAATGAACCGGGGAAACCGGGAGAATAACCGAGCAGACACACGCAGCGAAGTTAAAAAAATCGTTGACATTCAAAGTAAACAATGATATGATAGTCCAGTTGCAGCATGCTTCCGGGTGAAGTGCGCCCTTTTGAGGTGCGCGCTCACAGGTTTGGAAAGGAGGCCGGATTCGGAATGGAAATGCTCAGGAGCGGCGCTCCCCGGGTTGTGGGGACGAAGCAGGTGCTCCGCGCCGTGAAAGCCGGCCGGATTTCCAGGGCGTATGTCGGCAGCGATGCGGATACCTTCATCTATCAGCAGGTGGTTCGGACGGCGGAGGAAGCCGGCATCCCCTGCGTCAGAGTAGGGTCCATGAAGGAGCTTGGGATCCTCTGCGGGCTGGATGTTCCCGCCGCAGCCGCCGGAATTCTCAAGTAACCCATTTTATTCTGCCTGTAAGATCCTGAGGGTTGCGGGATCTTGAGGATATTATTCAGGAGGTGCAGTCATGCCCACAATTAATCAGCTTGTCCGTAAGGGCCGTGAACGGGCTGCCAAAAAGCCCACCGCTCCCATTCTGCAGGGTTGCCCCCAGAAGCGCGGTGTGTGCCTGAGCGTCAAGACACAGACGCCCAAGAAGCCCAATTCCGCTCTGCGGAAAATCGCGAGAATCCGCCTGACGAACTCCATCGAAGGTACCTGCTACATCCCCGGTATCGGCCACAACCTGCAGGAGCATAGTGTTGTGCTGATCCGCGGCGGCCGTGTGCGGGATCTGCCCGGTGTTCGTTATCACATCATCCGCGGTGCTCTGGATACCGCCGGTGTGGCCAAGCGGATGCAGGCTCGTTCCCTGTATGGCGCAAAGCGCCCGAAGAAGTAAGCCTTCACGCTGCCGCCGCAGCCTGAAACGGAATTCCCGCATACCGCTGCCTTTTCGGTTCTTCGGAACAGGAGCCGCTGAGGCACGGCATACCGACAGGGATCTCCGCCCGGCCTGATCGTGGCCGGCGCCCGGGATGCTGACCCGGGACGACAGGGAGAGGCAGCCGACAACTTACATCTTGAATTGAATTGAGGAGGGAAACCTATGCCCCGTCGCGGTTTTGTACCGAAACGTGAAGTCCTGCCGGATCCCGTTTACGGAACCACGGTAGTGACCAAACTGATCAATCAGATTATGCTGGACGGAAAGCGCGGTGTTGCGCAGAACGTCTGCTACGATGCATTTAAAACTGTTGCCGAGAAGACCGGCAAGGAAGCCAACGATGTGTTCCAGGAAGCCCTGAACAACGTGGCTCCGCAGCTGGAAGTCAAGGCCCGCCGGGTCGGCGGCGCCACTTACCAGGTGCCTATCGAAATTCGTCCCGAGCGCCGTCAGACGCTGGCCCTGCGCTGGATCGTCGACTTCGCCCGGAAGCGCGGTGAAAAGACCATGGCCGAACGGCTGGCCGGCGAACTGCTGGATGCTTCCAACAACACCGGCGCCGCTGTGAAGCGCAAGGAAGAAATGCACCGCATGGCTGAGGCCAACAAGGCATTCGCTCACTACCGCTGGTAATCAGCGTTTCACTTGTGAAACCACAGCAGGAGTCGAAAGGAGCAAAAGCCTAACATGCCCAGAAGCCATCCCCTTGACAGAGTCCGGAATATCGGTATCATGGCGCATATCGATGCCGGAAAAACGACGACCACCGAGCGGATTCTTTTCTACACCGGAAAGAACCACCGGATCGGTGAGACGCATGAAGGCACGGCTACCATGGACTGGATGGCCCAGGAACAGGAGCGCGGCATCACGATCACATCCGCTGCGACGACCTGCTTCTGGCACGATCCCCATGATCCCGCCAATGCCGATAAGCAATACCGGATCAACATTATTGACACCCCCGGCCATGTGGACTTCACGGTGGAAGTGGAGCGCAGCCTGCGGGTTCTCGACGGCGCTGTCAGCGTTTTCTGCGCGAAGGGCGGCGTAGAACCCCAGAGCGAAACGGTGTGGAAGCAGGCGGAAACCTACCACGTACCGCGTATGGCCTACGTCAATAAGATGGACATCACCGGTGCGGATTTCTACCGCGTGGTGGACATGATGAAGGACCGGCTTGGCGCAAACGCGGTGCCTGTACAGCTCCCCATCGGGAAGGAAGCGGATTTCCGCGGAATTATCGACCTTGTTCGGATGCGTGCCGAGATTTATTATGACGATCTGGGCCAGGATGTCCGGGATGAGGATATTCCCGAGGACATGAAGGAGCTCGCCGAGGAATACCGCGCGAACCTGATCGAGAAGGTTTCCGAGACAGACGATACCCTGATGGAAAAATTCCTGGAAGGGGACGAGCTGACCGAAGAGGAAATCCGTGATGCGATCCGCAAGTGCACCATCGCCTGCACCATGAACCCGGTGCTGTGCGGCACGAGCTACCGCAACAAGGGCGTTCAGCCCCTGCTGGATGCCGTGGTCGACTACATGCCGAGCCCGCTGGACATTCCGGCGATCGACGGTGTGGACCCGGAGGACCCGGAGAAGAAAATGGAACGCCATCCCAGCGATGATGAACCTTTCTCCGCACTGGCCTTCAAAATCATGGTTGACCCCTTCGTGGGGAAACTGGCGTTCTTCCGCGTTTATTCCGGCAAGCTTTCTGCCGGCAACTATGTGATGAACAGCACAAAGCAGAAGCGGGAACGCATGAGCCGCATTATGCTGATGCACGCCAACCACCGGGAAGAAGTGGATACCATTTATACCGGTGAAATCGCCGGCGCGGTGGGCCTGAAGGACACCACGACAGGCGACACCCTGTGCGATGAGAATCACCAGATTATCCTGGAAAGCATGGTTTTCCCGGATCCCGTGATCGAAGTGGCCATTGAGCCCAAGACCCGCGCCGGTCAGGAAAAGATGACCTACGCGCTTCAGCGGCTGGCTGAAGAGGATCCGACCTTCAAAACCTACACCAACCAGGAAACGGGCCAGACGATTATCGCAGGCATGGGCGAGCTTCATCTGGAAATCATTGTGGACCGCCTGCTCCGTGAATTCAAGGTCGAGGCAACCGTGGGCAAGCCTCAGGTTACCTATAAGGAAACCATCCGCAGGCCCGCCAAGGCTGAAGGGCGCTATGTCCGGCAGACCGGCGGCCACGGCCAGTACGGCCACTGCTGGATTGAGCTCGAACCGCAGGAGCCCGGCAAGGGTTACGAGTTCGAGAGCCGGATCGTCGGCGGCGTGATTCCGAAGGAATACATCGGACCGATCGACCAGGGCATCCAGGAGGCTGCCAAGAGCGGCGCTATCGCCGGCTATGAAGTAGTTAACTTCAAGGCAGCGGTCACGGACGGTTCCTATCATGAAGTGGACAGCTCTGAAATGGCTTACAAGATCGCAGCCAGCATGGCTTTCAAGGAAGCCGTGCGCAAGGCGGATCCCTGCCTGATGGAGCCCATGATGAAGGTCGAGATCATTGTTCCCGACCAGTATATGGGCGACGTGATGGGCAACGTAAGCAGCCGGCGCGGACGGGTGGACGGCACCGAAGTCCGCGGCCAGGACCAGATCATCCACGCCTTTGTTCCGCTGAGCGAAATGTTCGGTTATACCACCGACCTTCGCTCCCGCACGCAGGGCCGCGGCATGTTCACCATGCAGTTCGACCACTATGAGGAAGTTCCGAAGAGCGTTGCGGAAAAGATCATCGGCAAAAAATCTTCTGATTAATTCAATCTGATAAAAGCATTGATCCATGAAAGACTGATCACAAGGAGGGAAATCCAAAATGGCAAAAGGACGTTATGAACGTACAAAGCCCCATGTTAACATCGGCACGATTGGACACGTTGACCACGGCAAGACCACGCTGACCGCCGCGATCACCATGACGCTGGCCCAGAAGGGCGAAGCCCAGGCCATGCGGTACGACGAAATTGACAAGGCGCCCGAAGAAAAGGCCCGTGGAATCACCATCAACACCGCTCACGTGGAATATGAAACCGCGAAGCGCCACTACGCGCATGTGGACTGCCCCGGCCACGCGGACTATGTTAAGAACATGATCACCGGTGCTGCCCAGATGGACGGCGCGATCCTGGTGGTTTCCGCTCCCGACGGCCCGATGCCCCAGACCCGCGAGCATATCCTGCTGGCCCGCCAGGTCGGCGTGCCCTACATCGTTGTGTTCATGAACAAGACGGACATGATGGATGACGAAGAGCTGCTGGAGCTGGTCGAAATGGAAATCCGTGAGCTGCTGAGCAGCTACGACTTCCCGGGCGACGACATCCCGATCATCAAGGGCTCCGCGCTGAAGACCCTGGAGTACCTGCAGAACGGCGGCACCGACGTGGACAACGCCCCCGAGTGCAAGTGCATCTGGGAGCTGATGGACGCGGTGGACAGCTACATTCCGGAACCGGAACGTGCGACCAACCTGCCTTTCCTGATGCCTGTTGAAGACGTGTTCTCCATCTCCGGCCGCGGCACCGTGGCGACGGGCCGTGTCGAGCGCGGCACCGTGAAGGTGTCTGACCCGGTGGAAATCGTCGGCCTGATGGACAAGCCCCGCAACACGGTTGTGACGGGTGTTGAAATGTTCCATAAGCTGCTGGACCAGGCGGAAGCCGGTGACAACATCGGCGCCCTGCTGCGCGGCATTCAGCGGAACGAAGTGGAACGCGGCCAGGTGCTGGCGAAGCCCGGCAGCATTCATCCGCATACCCACTGCATCGGCCAGGTGTACGTGCTGACGAAGGAAGAAGGCGGACGTCATACTCCGTTCTTCAACGGCTATCGTCCCCAGTTCTATTTCCGTACCACCGACGTGACCGGCGACATCAAGCTGCCCGAAGGTGTGGAAATGGTTATGCCCGGCGACAACATCGACATGGAAATCACCCTGATCACCCCCATCGCTATGGA
>JAFRBK010000025.1 GCA_017404985.1 Clostridia bacterium
CATATGGAGCAGATACGCGGCATGGCCGTCTACGATGTATGGGCATTTCCGGATCTGTTTGATCTTGAGGCATATAATCTGGATATGGCGAAATCTCCGAAGTATCAACAATATACAAGGGGATGGGTGGAAAGCGTCAAGGACCTGGATCAGTATATTACACCTTGTTTGGAAGATGGCAATTATATCATTGCCAGTCAATATTCTGAGTTTATGCAGGCAGAAAAGCGTTATTTCATGGAATGCAAAATGACAGCAGAAGAATTCGCCGAGGAGCTTGACAGGGAGTGGGCTGCAGTAATTCATGGCGCGAGCGATAAGGACATCTGGATCGAGGAGTTTGATGATGAATAAGCCGATGAACAACGTCTCTCGCGCCTTGCAGGCGGCAGTGATGCTGCTCGCGATCATACTGCTTGCGATGACCGTCTCGCAGGCAACACTGGCAGAGGGACAGACCGTGCTCATTGTGTATGGTGATGAAGACGCGGGAAACACGGAGAATCTCCATGCCGATTGGGCATCCATGATTGGTTCCGCCGGTACGTTGGAGGAACTTCGGTTCTCCGGATATCGAAAAACGATGGATGTTGTGGTGGGCAACAATCCTCCGGATTTTTTCATGATTGATAGCCGTGACTGTATTGCGGGTTTTATCGAAAAAGGACTGGTTTCCGCCTTCGAACCGACCCAGATGATGATGGATGATATTGCCGCCATGCCTGCGTTTGTCCAAAACGCGATCCGTGACAATCTGATGACGGAGGACGGACGGCTGTATGGTTTCCCGAATTATAAAAACAGTCGTGAATCGCTCTATAAAGCATCTTTTCAATCTGCATTTAAGGCCTTTTTAGGCGCGAAAGTCGATGATAGGGACGAAGGGCCTATTACTGTTTCAGGCAACTTCCATTCGAGTATCTAATTGCTCTGTTGGGGCTCAGATCCCTGAGCCCCAACATGGTTGAGATTTATTCCTTAAGCGAAAATCAACGATACTTGTGTATCAACAATTGTAGTTATGGAGGGTGCGCGATGGCAATTCGGAAAGCGGGAGTCATATCAATAATACTGATCCTTGTTCTATGGAGCTTAGGAGCAATGAATTATTCAGTGGCCTTGGTGCAAGAATCATTCTATGAATCCGACCTGGACGATAGTCTCATTAAAGATATTGAAAACCAATTCAACATTGATCTTATCTCTCTTCCGCCGATCAATGGTATCAGCACGGCTGATTATCTTGTATCGGACAATCCCCCAGATATACTCAATATAGGACAGACGTCAGAAACATGGGACGATATAGTAAAAGCCGGTGTGATTGCTTCCTTTCCACTTAGTGATCAACTCAAACAGGATCTTGGTACGATGTCGCCAATTGTCAGGTCAGCTATCCAAAGGACCTTGATGACGGATGATGGTTTGCTTCTAGGGTATCCTACATATGTTAATATATCACCGTTATTATTTCTGGTTTCTGATTCCTGGAACCGATCGCCGTTTGCCAATACAATTCCGCCGAGATCTTTCACAGAGCTATTAGATTTTATAGAGCTTTATCTGAGCACGCCTCATGATGGCTATTGCTTTATGTATGATATTAATGGAATGGGGCCATATTTTCTGGTTGACAGGTGTGTTGAATGCTGGATTATTCAAAGCAGAGAGCAAGGGTCATTTCCATCTTTCATTGATGATGAGTTTATTTCCCTGTTGGAGAGAACTAGGGAACTGGCAAGTGCGTTATATGGCAATGAATCAAAAAAGTACTGCAAAAACCAACATCAATTGTTTTCTACACTATACTGGGGAAATACGGAAAATGCAAAAGATACATATGTCTGGAACGACATGATACCTTGGCGAATCACACTGGAACAACAGCCATATGTGCATGTTGGCATGACGGTATGTTGTATACGTAAAGGTAGTACTTTGGAGCCAATCGCAACACAGATCATAGAAACAATCATCAAGAATCGAAGTACACCATATCGTGGGAATATATATTGGTGGAACTATTTCTATCCGCATCCGGAAGAGGTTAATGTAAAGAAATTTAACAAGTGGGAAGGAGATAGCAATAAGTTTCTGCATACAACTCAAGACTTCGTAGACAGTGTTCGAGAGATAGATCAATATGCTTCGCCAACAACAGTTTGTGTTACATCCTTCCCTTTTTACAGAAGCGATATGATAGATATCGAGGACAAGGCATATGCAGATTTTCTGAAATACAACATTAACGGATCGGAATTCGCCAGGCTGTTGGACTATATCAACAGATAGCATGGTATGGGCGCTAAAGTTGATGATCGTGATGAAGGTCCCATAACTATTTCTGGAGCTTTTAATCCAAATCGAAACTAAGATCAATATTGGGGCACATATGGGTACTTCATATGTGCCCCTCTTCAGGAGGAAGTTGCAGTGAGAAGAGCAAGGAATATCGCATTCACTATTTTCGGAATAGTATTATTGTCTGCTTTTATAATCCATCCAGCTGCGGCTGATCCGATTATCTCTGGAATAGAAGACACTTATTGGAATGATTGGAGCAAAATACTTCATACGTCATCACCGTTGACTTCAGTAGACAATGATCTTGATGATCCTCTGGTATATCTTCAATCATCTACGCCGCCTGATGTATTCAGAATACAAGCAACCCGAGAGAACTTTAAGGCAATTGTTCAGGCTGAATTGCTTGAACCATTTGAGCCAAGTGAAAAAATGAAGGAAGAAATCAAAAACTTCCCACCTGTGATTCAATCAGTAATGCAAGAACTGGTATGTAATGAGGATGGCCTTCTATTGGGTTACCCCAAGTCTTTGAGTCTGCAAGGAATGTTATTCTGGGTTCCGGATGCATGGAATGCTTCTCCATTCAAGGATGTAACGCCACCAACTTCTTTTACAGAAGTATTAGATTTTCTTGAACTTTATTTGAATACACCTCATGATGGATTCTGCTTTTATTATGATATTTCAGAAAGCAAAAATCCGTTGAGAAATAACTGGATGTCCATGCTGATTGAATGCTATTCGATACAATGCAGGAATCAAGGTATATCCATCAACTTCAACAATGAGGAATTTATTGAATTGGCTCAAAGAACAAAGGATTTATTCAGTCAACTATGCAAAGAAGAGCCAAATATAAAGAAACAAAAAGGTCGGCAATTGTTTTGTACTTACTATCATGGATATACCGAAAATGGAAAGGATACTTTTTCGTGGGATAATCTCATTCCCTGGCGGATCACATCAGAACAAAGGCCACTGGTAAACGTAAATTTATGGCTCTACTGTTTGCGAAAAGGAAGCGAATTTTCAGACTATGCGCAGGTACTTTTTGACAATGTAATTGACCATCGAAAAGACCTGGTTCACGGTCAGGATAATTGGCTGGCATATCTCTATGTCAATAATACCTGGATCAACGTATCCGAATACAATAAGCGGATTGATAAACAACATGGGAAGAAGTGGAAATGTTTCTATATGACGCAGGAATACATTGACAGCATCTGGAGACTTCAAGAACATGCGGAAGCATGCATGGAAATGCGGAATTATCTTTCAGCATTTATACCATGGGAGACTCACAAAGAATACTTTCGCATAATAGATGAGTTTCTTGCTGGCAGTATTCCGGCAGATGAATTTGCTCAGAAGATCACAGAATTGGGAGAGTAGCCATGTTTTGGATCAGAAGAACTAGTTGGTGTTTGATTATTCTAATCGCCGTATTGGGATTACTAATAACCCCATCCATGGCCGCGACCACTGATGACAGTATTAAGCAACAGCTCAAACGACATTACACAACCGGTGCCGCTGTAGTAGTCGCAAAGGATGGTGAAATTGTATATGAATACTACTACGGGTAAAAAGGACGATTTCAGCATGAATCAGATAATACCTCAGGATATGACGATATGTTTGCGATCGGCATTTCCATCCGTACCACCGGATTGCATTGAAGCGCTGATGTCAGCTGCATATTCTGTTCGCAATGCTCAATATCATGTATATTCATTCAGGCATAGGCTTGCTTCCGCTGTGACAGCCATTATCTGCGGAGCGTCTTCCTTACATGCGGAATTTGCTTTCGGTGCTGGGACGAAGGATGTCGATACCCAGCTGCATACGATTATGAGGAACTTTAAGACTTCCGGCGCTGCAGTTGTTGTCGCGAAGGATGGGGAAATTGTATACGAGTATTATTACGGTTATGCAGATAAGAAATCAAAAAAGCCCATAACGGACAGCACCTACTTCAGACTGGCATCGGTGACGAAACTGGTTACGGCCATCCGTACCATGCAGCTGGTGGAACAGGGTGCGTTAGACCTGGATCACGATATCTCAGCTTATCTGGGTTATGATATTCGAAATCCATATCACCGGAAGCCCCCGATCACGCTTCGTATGTTGATGACCCATACATCCTCCCTGAATCCCTACGGAGGGTATTTCGATGAAACGAGAACGCTTTCGTCATTGATCGCCTTTGACCGGACGAAACGAAGCAACTGGTACAATGAGGTTCCGGGAACAAAATATCGATATTCAAACTACGGCGCGGGTATCATTGGTTCCATCATCGAAAGCGTCACGGACAACAATATTGATGACAACCTGCAAGAGAATGTATTCTATCCGTTGAATATCAGCGCTTCATACTCTGCCGGACTGCTTCCTGATTCTGAAAACGTAGCGACCCTGTATAACACTGACGGAAAAATCGATAAGTCCCGAGAGGATTCGCTGGGCAAAGTCTGGGATACAGGGGTTGATCCGGACAATCATTACCGGATTACAATTGGTTCTCTCTGGATGCGGGCAAAAGACCTGTGCCGGATCGGAATACTTCTCTGCAACGGTGGATTCTATAACGGAGTAACGCTGCTGCAGATGGAAACGGTTGAAATGATGATGGACGAACAGCGCGGAAAAGGCGGGATAAGCGCGAACACCCCTTATGGCCTATGTGTTCACCATGAAATGACTCTGGTAAATGGAAAGACCTTCTATGGGCATCAGGGACTGTGTAATGGGATTCTGGTTAATCTGTATTACGATCCGGAAACACAGTTTGTGGTTACATTCTGCAGTAATGGTTGCCACAACCGGCTGGACAATCGGGTTGGAAAACTGACGCGAAGGGTTTTTGCCGTTGTCTGGGATGCGTATGCTAGTCCATAAAGAATGCTTTGCTTACCATCACCGGGAAAATGTTCCTTGAATAATGAAAAGAAGCATAGCGGAAACTCCCACGAGGTTTTAGTCTCCCCGTGGGAGTCGCTGTTTATCCTTATGCTACAATTCTTATGTAGCATGTAACTTGAAATCAATGTGGCTTAGAGACCGGAAAACGTGTATAACAATAGGGGTGGCGTTGAAGATGCCATCCCTGAGAAAATTTTACTGAGAATTTAAGTTTTGGCCCTGCCCATCGTCTAAATGGTTGAGGAGGTGATCAACGGTGGGAATGATTCAGGCGCCGAATCAAACCCCGGCAGACCGACTTGATCAAATGGTGCAGCAATATGAAAAGGATCTGCTCCGAATCTGCTGCATATACCTGAGAGATCGTACTGCTGCGGAGGATGTGGTACAGGAAACCTTTCTGAAGGCTTTCAGGAGCATGGATTCTTTTCGTGGGGAAAGCAGTGAAAAGACCTGGCTGATCCGGATCGCAATCAATTGCTGCCGGGATTATAGGCGCAGTGCCTGGTACCGGTACATAGATTTCCGTGTGTCGGTCGACCAGTTACCTATAATGTCTTCCGCGCCACCGAGCGATGATCATATTGCGCTGACCATGGCGATCATGAAGCTGAAGCCCAAATACATGGAAGTCGTTCTGCTGTATTTCTATGAGGGCTACCCCATCAAGGAAATTGCGAAAATGCTGAACCTGACGGAGGCTGCTGTCTCAAGTAGAATCCACAAGGCAAAGCAAAAACTAAAAGCTGAACTGGAAGGAGGCGAAGACGATGAAAAGTGATCAGGAAATCATGCAGAGCATCCGTACTGCGATTGATGATTGCACCAAGGGGATCGATAACGCGCCTTCGCTGCAATACCAGATTGCGCGAAAAGCGAAAGGAGAAGAACCTATGAAAAAGAGAATAACAGCATCCATGATCCTGGTAACCGCGCTGATCATCCTGTCCGTTACCGCGGCCCTTGCCGCAGGGCTCGGCCTGTTCGGCAGACTGGCTGGCAGGGAATTCGCCGATGAACGGCTCGTCGCTCTGCAGGACACTGCGGACGCCGTGGAACTGACCGCCACCACGGAAAGCGGCGTCTCCATTACCATCGACCAGGCCATCTATGAGGGAAACCACGTGTTTATCTCCTACCGGACAGAAGGCCCCGGCAGTATGGCGGACGGCATGTTCCTGGAGGACGGTACCTATCTGGATATTATCGCCGGGGAATTCACAGAGGAAGACGGCGCGACAATCGGCTGGAAGGAATGCGAGATTCCGGAAGACAAGATAGAGGATACCCTGACTTTTGTCGCACGGCTGACCGAAAACAAGGGTGAACTGGCCTTCACCCTGACCCGGAACAAGCAGTTCGTTTCCCTGTCAGGATTCGCCAGTCTCAGTGACTGCCAGGCCCGGGCTGAGGTAATGGCCGGCAAAATCGACACCATCGTGCGGATGTATATCGACTATCCCGAAGTACTGATTGACGCATGGGAAAGCGGAGACGCTGAGCTCTTTGATTACTGGTATCTTTACCGGGACGGCAAAGAAGTGCAACAGATTAGCGATATGGGCAGCATGAGCAGATCCGCCCCCGGGCAGATCCTTTCCGAAGAGTTCTTCATGAAGCTTGACAGCTATGAGAACCTAACCTTGTCCCCCTACAGCAGCGATGAATACGGGCAGCATCCGGAAGCCGTCATGAAACTGGAGACCGTCAGCCCGGATGCCTATCCGACGCTCCTGCCCCTCGCGGAATAATGCAGAGCGTGCACGCTCTGTCAACTGGATTCCCTTATTACACAGTTCTGTTCTAAAAGTTGAAAACAACCCTTTACAAACATGGTGTTATGAACGAAAAAACTCCCATGTGGCTCATCACCCCATGGGAGTTCGTGCATTTCCCGGCCCTTATGCCGCGATCCGCATGTATTGCTCGACGCTGATGCAGAACTTGATCTCGACCTCGCAATCATGCTTGATCTGAAGTCTTTTAGAAGTTCTATATGGTAATTACCTGATATGGTCACAGCACATCAGTATCAGGATACCAGCTGTCTCCGGTCGGAGAGACTTGATTTGCATATAAGATTTCTCCAGTCACGCCATCAACCCAAATGATATACTGCCATGGACTTTCGGATGTTGGATCAGTATACAGGAGGATTCTCCAAATCGGATTGCTGCCTTGATCGCGAGAGTAGGTTCTCTTCGTTTTCCATGTTGAAATCACGTTTATATCCAGGTTTAATCCTTGAGCTGCCTTTTCATGGGCAATTTGAAGTGCGCTCTCTTCACTGATTTCTTCAGCTGTTGGCTCACTATAGTCGTACAAAAAAGATTGACAATCAGGACGGAAAAGTATATTATGTTTATGTAGACAACTGTCTACCATAAATAAATAGAGTATCTTTGAAGGAGGGCAGCGCATGAAATCGATTTTTGAACAGAATGGCGGCACATACACTCGATGTGGAGACTATCTGCTCCCGGATATGGGCTTGACTGAACTGGAGAGGATGCCCTTGGGAAAATACGGAATGATGCGCCGCAAGTATCTGGAAGAAAGCCGTCAGGGACTATACATGAGGATGATTCTGAGCGGAAAGCTGATGGAACATTTGCAGGAGATTGACGCAACCTGCCGCAGACGAATGGATCAGATGATTCGAGAAATGGCCTTGACTGAAGGTGTCACTGAAGAACTGAAGGCTAAAGAACAGATGACCTGGCTACAAAAAATGAACTCGCTACATGCTTCTGCAGAGGAGATCGTGCTAAAAGATCTTATATACGCCTGAAACGAACACAGCCCTCGCTGAAACCAAAACCGGCGAGGGCCTTTAAATTATCAATATGAACCGCTGTTTTCCGCTTGACACGTATTGAGAAGGCATGATAATGTCCAACGTAGACGTACGTCGACTCTGTAGCAGGGGTGATGTCTGATGGCTGTTCAGGTAACGGAAGCGGAATGGAAGATCATGGAATGCTTATGGGATCATGCCCCACAGACCATGGGGGAGATAACGGCAACGCTGGAACCGGCTACAGGCTGGACGCGCCAGACGGTTATTACCCTGCTGAAAAGAATGACCGAAAAAGGCGCTGTCAGCATGGATGATACTGGTCGTGCTAAGAAATATACTCCTCTGATTACCAGAGAGGAGGCTTCCTCCGAGGAAACCCATAAGCTTCTGAACCATGTGTTTAAGGGAAAGGCTTCTTTATTAGTCAATCAGCTTGTGGACAGCGGGGATCTTTCTGCCGAGGATCTGCAGGAAATCCTGAAAGTTCTGCTGAAATAGAAAAATGACGCGTTCCTCAGTTGACGGGCGTCTAAATGAGCAACTCAAAAGGTAGGCATAAAATCAGAAAACACGAACTCCCACGGGGTGATTGATAAACCTCGTGGGAGTTTACGTTATTGTTTCAGTCCTCTTCAGTTATGTCGATTTTGATGGTCTGAGCATCTGGCAATCCTTCTTCTCTCTCATCAGGCCACGAGTATACCGGAAGAAACTGGAGGTACAGAGCGTCCTTTTCCAAAGAATTGCTAATCGTCCAGGCGTCATGAAAATACACACTCTGACCCTCTGTGCTAAGAATTTCAGGCCCGTCGGAATTGCTTCCTGCATTCGCAAATTTCAAGGAGGTTGGATCTATAGCTTTGAAACGGTATTTCAACAGTTGCTCGGCTGACTGTCTGCTGTCTGTATGATAAAAGAGCTCTACCTGTGTCTCTAGCCTTGTCGGCATCAGAACAACACGATCCAGAGAGACGGGGATGCCTTCCGCCATAACGGGTTGGTGTACGTCAAGCTGGATTTCCTTTACATTTTCAACAGGCAGCTGGAAATTCAGTGTTTTTGTTTCAAGCGGTTCGTCACTCTGATCATGGTATACACCAACTTCCCACTCTACCTCAACAGTGCCGTTGACAGGTTCCAGATAATCGGCACTGGTTATGCTGACAAGCGTTGTATCGTTTTCAATCCACTCATCCCCTGAGACGATTGGATAAGTGTCTTTTTGCTGGGCATTGACATACACATGGATCATTGATAATCCTTTTTGTTTGGCATAATCGCTGAGCGTAATTTCATCGTCAACGCCGGCCAGCTCTTTGATGTATTGGCGAGCATGGCTTATATTCGGATCACAAAAGTCTTCGCTCGGAAGAACCATGGTTGTATCGTTTTCCAAACAGCAGGCTTCTGTTACCAAAATGATTTTATTTCCCGCAGCATAGGCGTCCCGAACATGAAAGCGAACGTTTTCAACATCCAATGTCAGATCTTGATTGAATCCGGATTCAAAGTCATCAGGAATACTGCCTTCATCCACATTCCTGATATAATCAGCAATTCTCCATCCGCTCAATTGAAGAGCTAAAGCAGTTACTGAGGTCAGCATTAATGCAATCACAAGCACTGTGACGGCTGAGATTTTCTTTTTCACTTTTACTTCTCCTTTGGATGCAGCAATGACCCGCCGTGCCAGATAAGGATTTCCTTCCAAGCCGGACATCGTTCGATTCATCGCTGATCTAATGCGGTCATCTTCTCTGTTTTCCGTCATGACAGGTCACATCCTTTCTCTTTTAATTCTTTTCTGAGCTTCTCTTTTGCTCGTTTGAGTCTGCTGCTGACTGCCTGTTGCGTGATTCCTAAGGATTCTGCTGCCTCATATGTGCTCATCCCCTCGAAGCTGCACAGAAGAATAACTTCTCTGAGCTTGACCGGTAATGCCATAACGGATTCCATGATTTCTTTATCGCCGTCTTCCAGTTGCACTGTCTGTTCTGGTAACTGACTGAGATCGATTCGTCTGTCAACAAATCGAAACCAACGGCCACGAAGCATGTCCCGGCAGGTATTCATTGCGATCTTGAATATCCAAGTCTTTTCACTGCTGTTCCCCTGAAAAGAGTCAAGGCTTTGATATACCTTAATAAATGTCTCCTGCACAGCATCTTCAGCGAGACTGCGATCACGAAGAAATGTAAAGCAGACTTTCAGCAGACTAACCTGATACTTGTCAACAAGTACTTCCAGCTTCTCATCCCTGGTGATCGCCGGGCCCTTGGCCACCACCGTGCTCATCGGCTCATCGCCTCCCTTCACTTGAATAGACGAAAAATGATCTCAAATGACAACATTGACAAAAACTATTTGAGCAGGCTCTCTGGTAGTCTCCCTCTTTTTTCACGATATCTGACTGCCAAGAAAAAACCCTCGAAAGCTTTTCAGCCTCCGAGGGTGGGTGGTGGAGCTAAGGGGATTCGAACCCCTGACCTCTACAATGCGAATGTAGCGCGCTACCAACTGTGCTATAGCCCCTTATTTGGTAACCTTTCCGACCATATTTTACATCTCGTCGGATTTCGATGTCTCCGGGGCGGGAGTGCACAAGTGGTAGTTCGTTCTACCAACTGTGCTAATGCCCCGTATGTGATCCCGGTCCATTCCCGGGGTGGTTTCCCGCGTTTTACGTCTGCGGGTCTGGAGACGCTGCTCACATGAGCAATCGCTGGAGGAGTGAAATGACAGCGGCCTGGCCGGCTGCCCGAGCACTCCTGAAAAGCGCAAAAAGAAGTATAGCACAGCCGGATTCATTTGACAAGAGTTTTTTTTCATCTTCGGACGGAGTCTTTTTCATCTTCGGACGGGAGTTTTTTTTTTGGGCTTTTTTCGGCTGTTTGGGGGCAAGGTTTTTCTGTTTCGGATTTGACGTTTTACCCTGATTTGCTATAATTGACAGGAAACACGTTCACCATCCCGGACCGACTGAGTATTATTAACGAGGAGAAGCCCATGAGCAATTTGTTTGAAGCCAGTTTCGATTCCCTTCATCATTATTCAGCTCCGGAATGGTTCCGGAATGCCAAATTCGGCATCTGGAGCCACTGGGGACCCCAGAGCGTTCCCATGTTCGGGGACTGGTATGCCCGCAACATGTATATTGAAGGAACGCCCCAGTATGAATACCACCTGCGCCACTACGGCCATCCTTCCAAATTCGGCTACAAGGACATCTGCGCCCTGTGGAAGGCGGAAAACTTTGACCCGGAAGGCCTGATGGCCAAATACTATAAGGCCGGCGCCCGCTACTTCATGTCCCAGGGCACCCACCATGACCATTTTTTCAATTACGGGTCAGCCATCAACCGGATGAACAGCGTCAACGTGGGCCCGCATAAGGATATTCTAGCCCTGTGGAAGGCGGCGGCGGACAAATACGGCATGCCCTTCGGCATCAGCGAGCATCTGGGCGCCTCCTTCTCCTGGTGGCGGGTCAACAAGGGCTGCGACAAGTACGGGCCCTATGCCGGCGTTCCCTATGACGGCAACGACCCGGCCTGGCAGGATTTCTATTTTGCCAATCAGGAACACGGGACGGAGAATCCGACGGAAGCCTCTCCCTGGTATACCTCCAACAAGGAATACCATCGCTACTGGGTGCGCTGCATCAGCGAAATGATCGAGCGCTTCGAGCCGGACCTGATCTATACCGACGGGTCCCTGCCCTTCGGCAGCCACTGGCTGGATGACGGGGCGAAGGCCAGCAGCAGCTACGAATGCGGGCTGGAGATCGTGGCCAAACTGTACAATACCTCCATTCGCCGCCACGGGGAAAACCGCGCCGTCTACCTGCAGAAGGACCGGAACCCGGAGATCTTCAGCATCGGCGTACTGGATATTGAAAAGAGCCAGCTGCCCGGCATCATGCCGGAACCCTGGCATACCGATACCTGCATCGGCAACTGGTTCTACGACGTCCGCGACCCGTACAAGCATCCGGACCAGATTGTGGAAATGCTGGCGGATATCATTTCCAAGAACGGCGTCATGCTGCTGAACGTGCTCCAGCGCCCGGACGGCACCATCGACGAAGAAGCGGATTATATCCTGGCGAAGCTCGGCGAATGGTTCGCTGTCTGCGGCGAAGCGGTTTACGGCACCCGGCCCTGGCGGGTCTTCGGCGAAGGCAACACCCGGGTCAAAATCGACGGTTTCACCGAAAACAAAACCGAGTGGAACCGGAACGACTTCCGCTTTGTGCAGAAGGACGACGCCGTATATGCTTTCATGATGGGCGCTTCCGGCGGCGAAACCGTTACGCTCCGCAGCTTCGCGGAGCAGGAGGTCCGGTCTGTTGAACTGCTGGGCTGCGGCCCCGTTCCCTTCCGGAAGGAATTCGGCATCCTGATCGTATCCCTGCCGGAGAAGCTGCCGGCGTTCTGCGCCAACGCGCTGAAAATCCGATAACCAAACAAGAACCATGGAAACCATAACGATATCATACAAGGAGACTGAACCATGAAAGACCGCCAAATCTACTGCCTGAACAACATCGCCAAGGTTGGCACCGAC
Organism: Clostridia bacterium; assembly: GCA_017404985.1. GTDB lineage: Bacteria > Bacillota > Clostridia > Christensenellales > Aristaeellaceae > Aristaeella. Next base: position 12,605 of record JAFRBK010000025.1, read on the forward strand.
TGCTTCCGCAAGGGATATACCCTGACAGATTCCATTGAGGACGCCGCCGGCGTTCTCGTCCGCTCCGCGGACATGAAGGAAACCGCTTTCCCGGCAGGCCTGCGCGCCATCGCCCGGGCCGGCGCCGGAGTCAACAATATTCCGCTGGACCGCTGTGCCGAGAACGGCATTGTGGTTTTCAACACCCCCGGCGCCAACGCCAATTCCGTCAAGGAACTGGTGTTGTGCGGCATGCTCCTTGCCAGCCGGGATGTGGCCGGCGGCATCCGCTGGGTGCAGGACAACGCCGGGGATGAAAACATCGCCAAAACCACAGAGAAGGCCAAAAAGGCCTTCGCCGGCAACGAGCTGAAGGGCAAAACGCTCGGCGTCATCGGCCTGGGCGCTATCGGCGTGCTGGTGGCCAACGCCGCCGTTTCCCTGGGGATGAAGGTGTACGGCTTCGATCCGTATCTGTCCGTCAAGTCCGCCTGGAACCTTTCCCCGCTGGTCATCCACGCGGAAAAGATCGAGGAAATCTACGCCGTGAGCGATTTCGTCACCATTCACGTGCCCGCCACTCCCACCACCAAGGGAATGGTCGGCGCCGAAGCCCTTGCCCAGATGAAGGAAGGCGCTGTTTTGCTGAACTTTGCCCGGGATACCCTGGTGGATGAGTCCGCCCTGGCGCAGGCCCTGGAAAGCGGCAAGGTCCGGAAATACGTCACCGATTTCCCCACGCCTGCCAGCGCCCGCATGAAAAACGCCCTGGTAATTCCCCATCTCGGCGCGAGCACCGAGGAAGCTGAGGACAACTGCGCGGTGATGGCCGTGGAGGAACTGCAGGACTATCTGGACAACGGCAACATTCACAACTCCGTGAACTATCCGGAAATCAACCTGGGCGTATGCGAAGCGGAAGCCCGCGTCGGCATTCTGCACCGGAATATTCCCAATATGCTGAGCCAGATTACCGCTTTCTTCGGCTCCCAGGGACTGAACATCGAAAACATGGCCAACAAGAGCCGCGGCAACTACGCCTACACGCTGCTGGATATCAGCCATCCCATGCCTCATGACACCGTGGAACGGCTGAAGGAGATTGACGGCGTCATCCGCGTGCGCCGCATCGTCGAAAACAAGGGATAAACCCTACAGTCTTTTTCTCTTTTGCATATTTTCCCACAGCACCTCTGCGGCCTGCCGCGGGGGTTCTTTTTTCGCCTCTTTGTCTGTCTGCGGCTGTTTTTTCCGCTTTTCCCGCGGCGCCTCCTCCGGATTCTTTTCCTTTTCCTTCAGCCAGTCGAGCCGGCGCTGGGCCACATCGAACAAAAACAGGAAACCTGCCAGCAGCATCAGCGGCGCCGTCAGGTCCACGCGCTTCCGTGCCGCCGTATCCGGAAAGTCCAGCAGCCCTTCCGGCTCCGTGCAGACCTTTCCGCCGGTCTCCTCTGCCAGCTTTTCAAGCGTTCCCTCATCCCGGACCCGCTGGTCGTATTCCCTGCTCCAGGCAATCACCCCGCCACCCCGGGTTCCTCCCAGAACGGTTCCTTCCCGGTCCTTTACGGCCACATCCACCGCATACGCTCCGGACAGCGAGGTGTCCATCGCTGCCGCGAACTCATCCGCGGATACCCGCTCCAGCGCCAGCGTTTCCCGGCTGCCGTCCGGCCGGACCACGGAGGCCTCCGCCCGGACCGCACTGTCCGGCACCTTCTCCGCCCGGTAACGCAGCGTTCCTTCCGAAAGGAGAATATCCCCGTCCCCGCCGCTTTCCGGCAGAATCCAGCTGATCATCCCCGCAAAGAAGGAAGCCGCCTGATCCCAGGAGAGAAAGGATCGGGTCCAGCCGCCCTCCGTGTCGCTCGTCCAGCACAGCACTTTCCCTGCCCCGTACTGCCACCAGGCCAGGATCGGATCCTCCCGGTCGCTGGCCAGGCTGACGGTCGCCAGCGGCTTCTCGGTGGTTCCCAGATAGCCGTGCAAGGCCGGAAAGCCGTCAAAGCCCGTCATGGACGCGTCCGTGACCACGGGAATAAAGATCCGGTTCTGCACATAGGAACCGGTAATCTGCATGGTATCCCGCGTGAAAATCCGCGGCAGGCTGTCAAAAGGCCCTGCCGTATAGGCCCGGCCTCCGCCAAGCTTCGCCAGCTGCCGCATTCCGGCAGTGTCGGCCCCATCCCCGACCGCCACGGTGGTCAGGGTAATGCCTTCCTGCGCCATGCTTTGCACTACCAGCTGGTACCCGGTATCCCCGGCTTCGCCGTCGGTGAGGAAAATCACATGCCGGTAATCCGCCTGGACCGTTTTCAGTGCCTCATAAGCCATCGCCAGCGGGGTATAGAACGCTGTTCCGCCGCCCGGGCGGATCGTGGCCACCTGCTCCTGCATTGCCTTCACATCGGCTACCGGGCTCAGGGGTACCACCCATTTTCCTTCATCGTCAAAGGCAATCACGCCCGCCTGGTCCCGCTCCGTGAGCACCTCCAGGGCGCTGCAAGCCGCCTCCCGGGCCAGCGCCAGGCGGCTGATTCCCCAGGCTTCATCCATCATGGAGCCTGATTTGTCGATCACCAGCACCAACGCCGTCCGCGGCAGGTCCATCCGGTTTTTGACATCGATTGTCACCGGCAGCATTTTTTCCAGCGCACTGCCCCGATATCCTCCCAGGGCGTAACTGCTATCGCCCCCGAACACGGCAACCCCTACCCCGAGCTCCTTCGCGGCGGTATCCAGCGCGGCGATCTGCTCCGCGGAAAGGTTTTCCGCATCCACATTCACCAGCGCCACCGCCTGGTAGGCCCACAGATCTGCCGCCGCGGAGGGCAGCATCCGGTCCGGAATCACCGTGACCCGGATGCCGGCCGCTTCCAGCATTTTTTTCAGTTCGCCGCCGGATCCGGCTTCGCCCTGTCCGGAGCTTCCCTGCACCAGCAGTACCCCGATTTCCCCATTGACCACGGAGAAGGTGCTGTTTTCATCGTTCATGCTGACGGTGTCCCCATCCATCACCAGCCGGGCCCCGCAGGTGACAACCCCGGAACCTTCCGCTACAGCCTCAAAGGCGAAGGTGTTTTCCCCCTTCCGGAGGGCCACCTCCCGGGTTTCCACCGTCTGCCGGTTCCGGTTCAGCACCAGCGTAGCATTCCCCGCCGTGTTCGCGTGAACCGTCACGACCGTCGTATATTTCTGGCCGGCATACAGCTCCGCGGGCACTTCCACTTTCGTCACCTGGGCATCCGGCCCGCCTCGGTGCGCGGTTTTCAGCACGTTGACTGGAATCCCTTCCACGGCCTCCCGATCCCCGGCATCCATCGTTACCAGCCCGTCGCTGATGACAGCAATCCCGCCGTTGGCATCCGCCGGGAGCAGGGCGGACGCCAGCTGCAGGGCTTCTCCCAGGTTGCTGGCGCCCCGGTCCACCCGGCTTTCGATGCCGGAAAGCTCCCCGGCCTGCCCCAGGCCCCGTTCCACCCGGGCATCCTTGCCAAAGGCGATGACGCCGACGCGTCGGTTCTCGCCGGCATTCGCCAGCGCCTGCCGGGCCAGTTCCAGGGTCTGTTCCGTTCCGGCGGATGCGCTGGCGTCCACCAGCAGCCACGCCGTCCGGTCCGGGCTGGGGGCCAGAATCCCGGTTCCGGCCAGGGCCAGTACCGTCAGCAGGATGATGGCATACCGCAGCAGGTGGCTCAGCCGTTCCTTGCGGTTCCGGCTCCGGCGGAAAAAGGCCATGGCAAACACAGCCGCCGCGCACAGGGGCAGCAGCAGAAGCCGGAGCGGATGCAGAAAATCAACAGACAAAGCGGCTCACCCCCATTTCCGCCAGCAACAGCAGCAGAAATCCCAGCAGGAACCAGGCGGTCAGGTCCGTTCCCTGAGCTTCCGCCGCAGCAGCGCCCTCCGCCGCCACGGACGGCGCCACCGTCCGGATATCGCTTTCCTCCGCCGGCATCAGGATGGTGGCTTCCGTCTCTTCCGTGCCCTGGTCCTCCGGCAGGTCCGCCAGCAGCGCGCCTGCCAGGTTCTGGATCAGGATCGGAAAATCATATTTCAGCGGCAGATTGGACGCATGCAGGTCGAAACCGATCACCGCCTCCGTTTCCGTGAGGGCCGCCGCCGGATCCTCCCCGACCAGGAGGAACGCCTTTCCCCCGAAAATGGGATAATACTCCCGCAGCGCCACATCCTTCATGGTGACACCCGCCGTCACGGGGCTTCCATCCACCGGAGTCAGCGGCAGCTCCGCCGCCTTCGCCTGGTCCGGCCAGGAAAAGGCGGTGACAGAAGGATTCCGGCTGAAAACCACCGGGCCGTTTCCCCAGATATACAGGTCCGCCTCCGCGGCCCCGAGGGATTCCTCGTCCGCACGGACCACCGTCCAGTCCGCCCGAACCTTCAGGGCGCTTTCCAGGAACAGGCTGTTATCCGCCGCCAGGACGATCCGGCGTGAACGGCGGGCCGTCACGGGCGCCTGCGCCCGGTTGTCCTCCGGCAGGGCGTCCGCTTCCCGGATCGCCACGGCAACAGTCTTCGTACCGGCGGGCAGGCCAAAGCTGACGCCAGCCGTTTCCCCTTCCGGAATCTCCATTTCCTTCGCCTGGACCAACACGCCGTCCGCCTCGCAGGTCAGGCTGACCGTGCAGTCCGGGCCGTAGTTTGCCACCCGGGCATAGGCCTTTCCGTCCTCCGCCGTCAGCAAAACCACCGCCCGGTTCGCTTCGCCCCGGCCCACGTTCACCGCGCTGACGCCTTCCGGAGGAAGACAGCTGTCCGAAAACACCGTGACCGCAGCGCCGGCCGGGCGGCCTTCCCCGGCATCCTCCGACCCGATGGCCTCTGCCATCTTCAGGGCTTTGGCCAGATCCGCCCCGCCCATGGCCGGCTCCAGTTCAGAGATGGCCCGCTCCGCCACATCCTTATCCTGTGTATCCAGAACCACCCGACGAATCGTATCCCCGGCGGCCAGCACCGTGATCCGCTCTCCCGCCGGCAGGTTCCGCACCATCTGCCGGGCCTGCTCCTTCGCTTCCTCCATGCGGGTCTTATCGCCGGAACGGGCCATCATGCTGCCGGAAACGTCCAGGACCAGTACGCTGCGCCCAGCCGTTCCGCCGGTCAGGGAAGGCCGCATCAGGCCGAAGACCAGAAGCACAGCCGCCAGCAGCTGCAGGGGCAGCAGCAGGTTCCGCCTCAGTTTCTGGAAGGGATGGTTCGCCGCATGATCCCGGACGGACCGCTGCCACAGAAAGGTGCTGGGAACGTTCCGGGGCGTATACCGTCTGCGAAGCAGATACAGCACAACAATCGCGGCCGGAATCAGGAAAGCCCAGGCAAACCCCGGCGCCAGAAAAGTCATCATTTGCTTACACTCTCACCCATCCGTTTTATATCATGCCGCTCCGGGAAAGCAGCGGAATCAGGGCCTGTTCCAGGGGTTCCCGGCCATCCAGCAGCAGATACGGAGTTTCCCGTCGGCGGCAGTTTTCCCGAATCTCCGCCAGAAATGCGTCCAGGGTCCTTCTGTACTGTTCCAGCAGGCTCCGGTCCGCCAGCACATCCAGCGTTTTTCCGGTTTCACTGTCCGTGAGCCGCAGAGCGCCGTCCAGCGCCGGATCCGCTTCAAAGGGGCTCATCACCTGAATCACACCACATTCCTGCCGGCGGTACCGCAGATCGTCCAGCACGCCGGCCAGCGCATCCTCCGTATAGCCGTCCGTGATGAGAAAGCACAGCCCCTTTTTCAGCCCCCGCACCTTCCGGACCGCCGCTGCCAGCCCCTCGCTGCCGTCCGGGTTTCCGGATTCCAGGAAGGCGTTCACCCGGGCAAAGGCCTGGCGCCCGCTCAGCACCGGGGATTCCCGGTTTCCCTCCTGATTCCCCTGTCCTTTTTCCTTCAGCAGCACCAGGCGCAGCCGGTCCCCGCCGCTCAGCGCCAGATAGCTGACCGCCAGCGCTGCGTCCCGGGCCGCCGGCCACTTTTCCGCCATGGAGGCGCTCGCATCCACCAGCACCGTCACCATGCTTTCCTGCTCTTCCATGAAAAGCTTCAGGAACAGCTTGTCGAACCGGGCCAGGGCGTTCCAGTCCAGCCGGCGGATATCATCCCCCGGAATATATTCCCGATAGTCGGAAAACTCGGCGGAAGACCCCAGCCGCCGGGACCGCCGGACACCGCCGGCCCCGCCGGCAGCCCGCCCGCGCATTGCCAGGCTCAGGCTGTCCAGCCGCGAAAGAAACGCGTCACTTAACATGCCCCATGATCTCCCTGATAAGGTCTTCCGTCCCGCGGCCTTCCGTCACCGCCTCAAAATTCAGCCCCAGCCGGTGCCGGAGGCAGGCAGGCGCCACATAGTTGATATCCTCAAAGGCCACATTGAACCGCCCCTGGTTCAGCGCCCGCACCCGGGCGGTGCCCAGCATCGCCTGCGCTGCCCGCGGGCTGGCCCCGAACCGCAGATATTTCCGGCTTACCTCCGGCGCGTTTTCCGTCTCCGGATGGGTGGCCAGCACCAGCTTCAGGGCATATTCCTGCACGCTGGCAGCGATCGGCACCTTCCGGGCGGTTTCCCGCATGGCCAGCAGTTCCTCCGCGCCGACCACCCTGCGGGTCTCCCGGCCCGAATCCTTCACGGTCAGGTCCATGATGCCGCTCAGCTCCTCCAGCGTGGGGAAGGGCACCAGCACCTTAAACAGGAAACGGTCCAGCTGCGCTTCCGGCAGCGGATAGGTGCCTTCCTGCTCCACCGGGTTCTGGGTCGCCAGCACAAAGTACGGCTCCGGCAGCGCCATCGTCTCCCCGGCCACGGTTACGGAATGCTCCTGCATGGCCTCCAGCAGTGCCGCCTGGGTCTTCGGCGTCGCCCGATTAATCTCGTCCGCCAGCACGATGGAGGCAAACAGCGGCCCCTTCTGGAAGCGGAAGGCCGTGCCTTCCTCGGAGCGCACGAGGATGTTGGTGCCGGTAATATCCGCCGGCATCAGGTCCGGCGTGAACTGGATCCGGCTGAAGGGCAGGTCCAGCGTCTTGCTCAGCACCCGCACCAGGTGGGTTTTCCCCAGGCCGGGCACGCCTTCCAGCAATACGTTCCCCCCGGCGACCACCGCCAGCAGCAGGTGCTCCACCACCTCGGCCTGGCCGACCATCTCCCGGGCGATTTCCTCCCGGATTTTTTCATATTGTCCCGCAAAGTTCTGAATGGCTTCCCTCTGTTCCATATTGATGTTCCTTTCGTGCTGCGCACGGTATGCGTGCGCTTCCTGATTACTGGTCCGCCAGCAGGGTGAAATAGTCCCGGACCCACTGTTTCTCCCGGTCGGTCAGGTTGGCCCGGTCCGCGGCCTGCGTCCCGGCTTCGGCATATTCCCGAACCACCTCGCCGTAGGGCACATCTCCCTGCAGGGTTCCCCTTCCGGAGCCGGTTTCAACCTGCACGGAATCCTCCCCCTGCCGGTTCAGGTTCGTCATCTCGTCCCGGGTGGCCCTGTCAAAGCGTTCCGGGTCATAGATCGTTTCAAACTGCCCTTCCCGGTATTCCGCCGCTTCCGATCCTTTGGCGCCGGCGCTGTTTTGCGCCTGCCCCGTCCCCATATCCTCGTTCGTGGAGCCCCGTCCTGCGCCGCCGCCGGGCTGGCTGCCCATGCCGGAGGATCCGCTTCCTGAATTTCCTTTTCCCGAAGTTCCTTTTTCCGAATCCCCTTCCCCCTGGGAGGAGGCCGTCTTCGTCCCCGTTCCGCCCATCTGCGCATTCAGCTTCGACAGCGCGGAAGACAGATTGGAGACAGCCTGCCGGCTTTCCGCATCCAGGGCGTCCATCGCGCTCCGGGCCGCAGCCGCCCGGGATGCGTCTCCGTTTGCTCCGGCGGAAGCCAGCGCCTGGGCCGCTTTCTTCGCGCTGCCCTCCAGCCTTTCCGCGGCCTTCGCCAGCTTTTCGGCGTCCGCCGCCTCCAGCTGCTCCGCCAGGGCGGCTTCGTCCCCGGTTTTCAGGGCCTCCGCCAGCGCCTCCATGCCTGCGGCGGCCAAGGCGTCCGCCAGGGACTGCAGGGCATCCGCGGCCGTGCGCTGCCTGAGCCGCTCTGCCCGCTGCTCCGCCCGGTCCAGCGCCACCAGCGCATCCGCCCGGTCCCGGCTGGCTTCCAGATCCCTTTTCAGGTCCGCTGCCAGCTTCCGCAGTTCGCTTTTTTCCGTTTCGCTAAGCGCCTTTTCATCCTTCGCGGCCGCTTCCTCCGCCTGCGCGGCGGCCCGGGAAAGTTCCTGCATGAAGGCAGCTTCTTCCGCCATCTGCCGCTCCGCGGGATTCGGAACCAGAAACAGCCCTGCGGCAGCCAGGGCGCAGCCCAGCGCCGCCAGCAGTTTTCGCCCGGTCCGCGGGCCGGGAATCCGCCGGGGATCCAGATGCTGCAGCTGCCGGCAGGCATCCTCCCGCAGGAGCTTCGCCATCTCCCCGTTCCCGGTTTCCTCCAGGGCGGTCACGGCCCTTTCCTTCAACCCGCACCCGTCCGCCGCCTCCGCGGCCATCCGGGGCGGAACCTTCCGCAGGGCGTTCCCCGTTCCCGCCGCCAGGGCGCAGGCCGCCACACAGGCTGCCATGATCCATCCCTTGCCGGGCAGGGGAATCCAGAAAGACAGCACCTGCACCGCCAGCGCGAGCCCGGCCCCGACGGCGAGCCCGGCGGACGCGCCCGCCCGGAAACGGTTCAGCCTCAGCCGGCGCACCACCGGCCGCAGCGCATTCAGAATTTCGTTCATCGGCTTATCCCTTTTGCTTGATTTTTCTGTCCCTCGGCCGGACCAGCAGGGCCGCCGGCACCAGCAGCACCAGCCCGGCCAGCACGATGGCGCCCGCGCTCAGCAGCGCCACCTTCTCGCATCCCGCCCGTTCCATCACCAGCCAGGTACAGAGCACCCGTCCCCAGGAGCGGTATTCCAGGCCGGTTCCCAGCACCATCGTCTGGCCCTGAATCAGGGCCGTGAAACCGTAGGCGGGGTTCAGCAGGAGCAGCGGGCTGATCATGGCCAGCGCTCCGGCCGCCGTCAGGTCCGCGTAGGCCGCGGCATCATACACCACATCCGTGATCCGCTGCGGATAGCCCAGCAGGAAGGGCAGCGCGGTCAGCGCCCCGATTCCCAGCAGCATCAGGTAGCTGAGCACGGTGCTCATCATCGTGCCGCGGCTCAACGCGGAGCAGAAAATGCCCACGCAGACCGCGCCGAAGGCCACCGACAGCAGGAAGGCCTCCCCCAGCAGCACCTGTACAAAGCTGATGCCTCCCATGAGCAGGCACAGGCACACCGGCGGCAGGCCGCAGACGATCAGCAGGGCCAGCAGGGCGAAGCTTTCCATCGCCTTTCCCAGCACGATCCGGAAGGATCCCGTCTGGGTCACCAGCAGCAGCTCCAGGGTCTGGCGTTCCCGTTCCCCGGCAATGGCACCGGAGGTCATTGCCGGAGCAATCAGCACCAGCAGTACAAACTGGGCCGCCATCATTACGGCATAGCAGTCCATGCCCCCGGACATGGCAGAGAGGGACGCCTGGCTTCCGAAAAAGCCGCCCATCATCGCCAGAGCAATCACCAGGAGCACGCCGGCATAGGCCCCCGCAATCAGCAGGGTCCGGAAGGTCCTCATCCGCCGCGTCGCGGAGAAGGACAGGATCGGGTTAAGCATCATCCTGCGTCACCTCCATAAACACCTTTTCCAGGTTCATCGGCGCCCGATGGAAGTCGCATACCGGGACGCCCCGGACCACCAGGTTCCGCAGGATTTCCGCCGGCTCGCTTCCCTCCGCCAGCCGGATCTGCAGCAGGAAGGGCTCCGCCTGCAGGATTTCCTTTACATCCGGCAGTTCCTTGAGGCAGGTCACTGCCGCCTCCAGGGCGTTTTCCCCGCCTGTTTCTGAAAGCCGCACCTCCAGCGGCGCGTTTCCGTTCATCTTCTCCGCCAGCGCTTCCACGCTGCCGGAAAACACCAGGCACCCATGGTCCAGGATCGTCAGGCTGTCGCACATTTCGCTCAGTTCCGGCAGGATATGGGAGCTGATCAGCACAGTCTTGCCCATTTCCCGCAGGGTCTTCAGGATATTCTTCATTTCCGCCCGCGCCCGGGGATCCATGCCGGAGGCCGGCTCATCCAGGATCAGAAGCTTCGGGTCATGGATCAGGCTCCGGGCCAGGCACAGCCGCTGCTTCATGCCCCGGGACAGGGATTCCACATAGTCATCCCGCTTGTCCGAAAGCTGTACCAGGTCCAGCAGCCGGTCCGCCATCTGCGCCCGTTCCTTCGCGCCGATCCGGCAGCAGCGGGCATAAAAATCCAGGTATTCCCGGCATTTCAGGTTATCGTACACGCCGAAGAAATCCGGCATGTATCCCACGCGTTTCCGGGCTTCCGCGCCGTTTTTAACCACGTTCACCCCGTCCACGAAAGCCGTTCCTTCCGTCGGGCTCAGCAGCGTGGCCAGGATCCGCATCGTGGTGGTTTTGCCGGCGCCGTTGGGCCCTACAAAACCGTGCAGCTGGCGGTCGGCAATTTCCAGGTTCAGGCCGTCCAGCGCCGTGAAGCGGCCGTAGCGCTTTGTCAGGTGGTCAATTTTCAGCATGCTCCCGCCTCCCTTCCAGGCTCATGGACGGCGCCGGAATCTCCTGGTAGCTGTCCCCCGTCAGGGGGCGGAACTGCAGGTATATCCGGCCTTCCTCGTCGAAGTACCGCTCCGCCCCTTCCAGATCCGTGTTCATGGCGATTTCCTCCCATTCCCGGGACACGGCGTTCAGCGCATAGCCTTTCATCGTGTTCGCATAATAGCTTTCAAACACCACCCGCAGCCGGTCCACGCGAATCTCCCGGACCCCGGGCACGGTAAAGCGGAAGGTCGGGCAATCGCTCAGGGGCCAGGTGTTCCGGTTCCCGCCGGCTTCCGCGGCGGCGCCGGCGGGCATCAGCGCGCTGTCGATATCACAGCGTTCCGGGCTCAGCATGCCGGCCGCATAGAACACCACGCCGGTGGGGCCTTCCGCCAGGCAGGGAATCTCCGCGCCCAGCATAGCATCCTCCGATTTCTTCTCCACCGGCTTTCCGTTCAGCTTCAGCTCCGTTTCCGGCAGCCCCTCCGGCCGGGCAACATAGACAAAATCCGTCCGCTGCTCCACTGATCCCGCTTTGCCGCCGTTCTTCGTTTTGTCCTGGCGGATCTGGTCCGTCAGCCCGTTCATCAGGGTATAGAGAGCGTCCTTTTCCCGGGCCTCCGGGGTATCGGCGCCCATCATCGCGTACGGGTCCAGGGTTCCGTACACCGCGCTGTTGATCACCGCATAGACGGACCCGTCCCGGTTTTCATACATACAGCCCGCTTCGTACACCATCGTCCCGCTGCTGCTGTTCGCCGCCTTCCCATCCGTCCGGACCAGGGCGAACCCGGTTTTTTCACCCGGCGCAAGGGCAGGAATACCTGCATATCCGTATCCGGTCAGCACCCAGCCTTCCTGAAGCGCCCAGGCCGTGCCGTTCAGAATCTCCCCGTGGAGGCCGTCCGCCTCCATCCAGATGGACGCTTCCACCCTTCCTCCCAGGTCCGCTTCCCGCTCCATGCTCAGCCGGACCTGGGTCCAGGGGCGGTCTACCTCGACGCTGACGGCGTTCTCTTCCCCTTCCGTCCGGCAGGTGCGCAGCCGGGTGGGCTCCGTGACCTTCGCGCCGTCGTCCGTATCGTAGTAATAGTAATTCGTGTCCGTCATCTCCAGCGCGGCGCCGGAAGTGCTCAGCCGATAGCTCCCCTTCAGCGGCGCGGCCAGCGTGATTCCGCTGAAGCTCCGGGCCGGGGCGTTTTCCTCCTGCACCAGGGTCGTGGCGCTGACCATCATCAGCTGGTTCAGGTCCGAACCCCCGGCGATTCCCGCCACGGCACAGGCCGCCCCCGCGGCCAGCACCGGCAGGGCCAGCCACATCCACTGCTGCTTGTCCTTTTTCTTCAACAGGAGCCACAGGCCCAGGCCGGCCACGGGCACCGCCGCGGCAATCAGCACCGCCGGCAGCATCGGGCTCTTCACCTCCACGGGACGGTTCACGGCCACCACTGCGGGCATATACTCCGCCTGGTAATACAGGGCCCGGTTATACAGCGCGGCATCCTCCCGGACCAGCAGCTGCTGCCAGAAAGTATGCATCAGCGCGGTGGTATTCAGCTGCCTGTCTCCGGCCTCAAAGGCCATGGTATAAATCGCGCCGGCGCCGGCCTGGCTGCGGAACAGAAGCCTGCGGCCTTCCCCGTCCCTCGCCAGCGGTGTCCCTCCGGTGATTTCCGCCACCGCCGTCCGGAGCGCTGTTTCGGATTTCACCAGCCCCAGCAGCTCCTCCAGCGCGCCGGGCACATCGTCCGAGAGGGTCACCGGCCCGGCCTGGAGACCGGTCAGGCCGGAAAAGTATGCAACATTTTTCGCCGCCCGGCTTCCGCCGCCGCACAGCAGGATATGCCCGTTTTTCAGCCAGGTTTCCAGGGCTGCCTGCTGTTCCTCCGAAAGAACGGCAGGATCGATATCATCGACCACCAGCATCCCGAAGGCGTTCAGCAGCTTCTCTTCGGCAGGAAAGGTTTCCGCCGTCAGCGGGACCGTCTGCCAGTATTCACAGCGCATCAGCGTATCGGTATCCTGGCTGATGTCCAGGTTCTTCAGCTGCTCCGGCCAGGCGGACAGCACGCCCACCAGCATGTCCGACGGGTTGATTACCCGCCCCGCCTTCAGGTTCACCGCCCGGACCACCTCGCCGTCCCGGCACAGCTCCAGGGTGAACACCTCCTGCCGGGTTTCCAGCTGGATGGGCAGGACAACCTCCTTCTCCGCGCCGGAAGGCAGGTTGATCTTCCGCTCATAACGGTCGTACTGGGTTTTGTTGATATAGCAGTTCATGCCCAGCACGCCGTCAAAATCCTCTCCCAGGTTCCGGACCAACACCCGGACCGGCATCGGCTTGCCGTAGGTAACGGCGCCGTCGTATCCCAGGGACGCTTCGATTTCTATCTTCGGGTTTTCAACTTCCCGGTGCATGGTCGCCGCCAGCGCTCCGGGCATCATCAGGCACAGTGCCGCCAGCACCGCAGCCAGGATCCTCAGTCCTTTCCGCAAACCGCAATTCCTCCTTGACGGAAATTCTCCAATAGATTATACGCTGAAAAAAGCCCATCTGTTCCTGCTTCGCCAAATTTTGGGTACTCCCGCTTCTTCGCCCTGCCGGATGAAGCATTTCCGTTTCTCCGCCCATGCGGATATTGACCGGGCATCCCGCTTCCGATATACTGTGCCCGGGACTGCCCCGCAGAGCGGGCCGGGAAGGCTGCGCCCCTTCCGCGGAGCTTTTCCCGCAACGGATGAATGAGCATAGAAGGAGAATGGCCAATGAGTTCCTTCCTCAGATGGGCCGCCGCTGTGCTGGCGGCTGCCCTGCTTCTGACAGGTATCACCACGACGGAATCCGGGGTACCGACGGTCGAAACCGAGGCTACCGGGATCACCTCAGCAGCATCCGAAATGCCGGCAGTCGAAACGGAAGTGGCCGGCATCACGGACCCCGGCAACCTGGTGCTGGGCATTTCCGCAGAAGGCCTGCTGGCCCTGGGCTATGAATACGGAGATCTTCTGGCGGTTACCGTCAACGGCTGCGAGATGGAGATGCCGCTATGCTCCAATTATTCCGATGTGGACAGCCGGCAACTGGTCTGCCGGGCGGATCCCGATATCTCCGAAGAGGAGGACTTGGTGTTCCTCGCGATCAATATGGGAGACCTGGCCACCACCCTGGGCATCGCGAAAAAGGCTGAAATCGAGGAAAGCCCGGGCTTCCGCTGGGATTACCAGGTAGAAACCCCCGTCCCGGTGACCCTGTCCATGAAGGAGGAAGGCGGCTATGAGGCAGAATTCCTGCTGCACCGCCTGACCCGTTCCAACAGCCGCGGGGATTATTCCTCCCTGACGGACAGCGAATATGCCAATTTCAGGAATGTAGCCACCACCGGCATGGGCACCGGAGCCCTCTACCGTTCCTCCTCTCCACTGGATCCGGCCCTGAACCGGAACGCGGAGGCGGACCGGGCACTGCACAGCGCGGGAATCCGCACGGTGGTCAACCTGGCGGATATAGAAGAGGACCTGGATGATTATCCGGATTACAGCAGCACCCATTACAGCCGGCTGGACATCATCGCCGTGAAGCTGCCGGCGGACTATACCGACGACAGTTTCCCTGCCGGCCTGGCAGAAGGATTCCGCTTCATGGCCTCCCACGAAGGCCCGTATCTGATTCACTGCAAAGAGGGCAAAGACCGGACCGGCTTCGCCTGCGCCGTTCTTGAATGCCTGATGGGGGCCTCCGCGGAGGAAGCCGTTGCGGACTATATGATCACATATTTGAATTTTTACGGTGTAGCGCCGGGCACAAAGCAATATGATGCCATCCGGCGGGGAATTATTGAGAAAACCCTTTCTGCCATCTTTGGCGTCGACGACCTTTATAAGGCAGATCTGTCAGCCTGTGCCAAACAAACCCTGCGGGGCATCGGCCTCACCGAAGACGAAATCACGGCGTTGAAACAGCGCCTGGCGCTGGCGTATCCCGCATCCGCAGACTGAACCTCGGACAGGCGGCCGGAAGCGGGCGGTCAGAAAAAGAAGATCCGCCGCAGGGCATTCCGCCAGGAGGGAATCAGGGAAGCAACCAGCAGAAACGCTCCCATCGCGCAGAAACCGCAGACGCAGTACAGGCTCCAGACGAACATCGGGGTGCCGAAGGTGATATGCTGGAAAAATTCCACCAGCATGAAGCTGAGCCCGATCAGAATCAGCAGCCCGGCCAGCAGGGGCAGCCGCCCCTGGCGAAGATAGCGGAACAGCGCCACCACGGCTATCGTAATCAACCCGACCAGGACCGTGACCGGAAAGGCGAAGCTCAGGAACCAGCTGCCGCCGGTTTTGGCGCAGATATACAGCAGGAAGCCCGCCAGGCAGGCAAAGTCCACCGGCAGGAAGATCATCGGCTTCCACTTCCGGAAAAAGAGCGGAAAGATAAAGCAGACCCAGAGGAGGGCGCAGCCCAGCATCACGTACCCGCTCCAGGAGGCGTTTCCGGCCGTCCGCAGACAGAAGATCAGGCAGCCCAGGCTGGCCGCCATCAGCACCGTGGTGATCAGGCTGATTACCAACAGCTGCCCGTGCCGCTTCTGGGCCGGATAGAGGTCGGACCAGGACTGAACTGTGGGCTGCTTTTCCGCCCGAACATCCACTACCGGGGTTCCGCACAGGGGGCAGGACTCCGCGCCCTCCTGCAGCTTCACGCCGCACTGAATACAATACATGGTTTCACCGCCTGTTGCTTTCAATTTCAACGGGAATCCCAAGCTCCACCAGCCGGGAAAAGAACAGCCGCTCCAGCTCCGCGTCCCGGATGCTCCGGATCATATTGATGCAGGTTTTTCCATGCCAGCTGGCCACGGAGCAGTTGTTGGGATAGGAATACTGCACGCCAATCACAAAATCAAAACGGTTCACCTGACCCGCCATGGCCTCCGGCAGCGAAATCGTGCCCATGTTGGAAATGTTCAGGCAACCTTTCCGCTCGCCGCTCAGGGCGTACACCAGCCGCATGGCGATCCGCTTCAGGAAAAGCGGGACCAGTCGCAGCAAAAGGTTTCGCTGCAGGTCCACATTGGTGGAAACGCGGCCCGCCATCCGCTGGGGAATGGTTTCCGCCGCCAGCTGGTGGTACATCAGGCGGCACACCTGTTCATGGGTATAGGTTCCCAACCGCGGGTCATAGCCGATATTGACCGCCAGGGTAAAGTTCCGCAGGGTATCCAGGCCGAAAGTTTTCCGCAGGTTAACGGGAATTGTGATTTTAACCGGCCGGGCCTTTCTGCCCGTCCGGCCCTGCTGCACCTGCCTGGCACAGATGGCCTCGCCCATCACCGCGGCCAGGTAGGCCGTCACGGTCACCTTCTGCTCGTGGGCTTTTTCCAGCAGTGTATCCGTCGGCACGATGCCGGTAATAATATGGCGGAAACCGTCCGGTTCCGGTTCCCCCTCCAGGCGGTAGGCGGTGGCCTCCGCCCGGCCGACGCTTCCCTCAGCGCCGCAGAGCAGGAAGCAGTCCCGCTGCTCCTCCGGCTTCGGCTCCTCCCGGTAATCCAGGATGTTCCCCTCATGGGGGATTTCCCCGCCGTATTTCAGCTCCAGATAACGGGCCACCAGGTTCTGCAGGAAGGCCATGCCGCCCGTCCCATCTGTGACGGAATGGAAGCATTCCACCGCGATGCGCTTTTCGAACCAGAGAATTCGCACGCAGCAGGTTTTCAGTTCCTTCCTGCTCATGTGGGTCAGGGGATAAGCGTAGTCCGGGCGGGCCTGAACCGGCTTCTCGGTGCGCTGAAGGTAATACCAGAAAAAGCCCGCCCGCAGGCGGACGAAAAAGGTCGGGAACCGCGGAGCCAGGTCCGCGATGGCCTGATTCAGCAGATCGGGATCCACGTTTTCCTTCAGCGTGGCGGAAACGCGGAATACGTTGTTCCAGTTTTTCCGGATAATCGCCGGAAAGATCAGCGCGGCGTTATCCAGGCGATACCATTGCTTTCTCATGGGTGTCCTCCGGAACTAAATCCGGCAGTATTGTACATTATCCGGCTTATTTTTGCAATTCGGGTGCTTTTCCCTGATTCGTTGTGATATAATGAAGTGATGTGGTTTTTTGCATCGGGGGATGATTTCATTCATTGATCCGTCATTATTCCCTTCCTCCGGGCACAGCCGCAGGTTACCCTTTCCCATTTCCTGCCCAAGGAAGGAGGCTCCAATGAGCAATGCAGACGCTTTAAGCGTCAGTGCCCGTCTGGAAAAAAACAAAACGCTGGCCACCCTGTTTGACATCCTGCGGGATTACAGGGACACCACAGCCGCCCTGTGGCTGAAGGGCGACCAGGAGATGTCCCGGTCCTACGCGGAGATGACCCGCAGGGCCGACGACTATGCCGCATGCCTGAAATCCCAGGCGCCCGACGGCAGATGGATCGCCATCGCCGTGGATACCTGCTATGAATGGCCGTCCCTGTTCTGGGGCATCATGCGGTCCGGCCACAACGCGCTGCTGCTGGATGCATCCGCGCAGGACAGCATGCTGCAAAGCCTGCTGGACGAGGCCGGATGCAAAATCGTCATCACCCGGAAGCCCCGGGGCCTGGCCGGCAACATCCGCCAGATCGACTACAAAACCATTAAGGAAGCGCCGCGGACCATCGGCTTCACCCCTGACTGGGGCGAATATGTGGCCATGTGCACCAGCGGCACCACCGGCCGCAGCCGGATTTTCGCCTACAACGCGGAAGCCGTCTGCGAGCAGGCACTGAAGTCCGCAGACGTGTTCCGGAACAATCCCCGCATCATCGCCGCAGTCAACACGGACCGCCCCATTCTCTGTTTCCTGCCCTTCCATCACGTGCTGGGCTTCATGGCCTGCGTGATCTGGGCCCACTTCATGGGCATGCCCTGCGTCTATCTGGCGGACAGGACGCCCGCTTCCATCCAGAAGGCCTGCAGCCATTTCCCGCCCAAAATGCTGGTCACGGTTCCGCTGCTGGGAAACAGCCTGGTCAAGGCCCTGGAAAGAAACCTGAAAAAGGAAAAGCCCGAAAAGCGCGCCGCGTTCCAGGCCCTGATGAACCTGAGCCTGACCCGGCAGCGCGTTTCCCCCGCCCGGGGCCTGGAATGGGCCCAGAAAAAGGCCTTCGCCGACGTCAATAAAAAGCTCCTGGGTACGGAGCTGGACGTGCTGATCTTCGGCGGCAGCCACGCCCCCGCGGAAACCCTGCGGACCCTGAATGCCCTGGGATACTACACCGTAGTCGGCTACGGCATGACCGAAACGGCCATCAACGGCTTCGAAAACTCCATGAAGCTGAAGTACCGGCTGAACGGGTCCGTCGGCACGGCGCTGGGCACCGCCGAATACCGGATCGCCGGCGCCGAAAAGCCCGGCGACAGCGGCGAGCTCCAGGTCCGGGGCCCCGGCATCCATTCCGGCCGCGTGGTGGCAGGGGAAATTCTGCCGCCGGACACTCTGGAGGACGGCTGGTATCCCACCGGCGACGTGGCCGTCATGGACGAAACCGGCCGGGTGTATATCCGCGGCCGACTGAAGGATGTCATCATCAACGAGTCCGGCGAAAACGTGTATCCTGACGACATGGAGGACGCCTTTGCCGCGCTGCCTGGCGTGGAACAGCTCAGCGTGGTCGGCTTCCGGCGGAACAAGCGGGATGAAAACGAGGATATCGTGCTGGTCATGAACGTCGGGGAAAACTACTCCGACAGCGACTATCTGAACCGGCTGGCCGGCCAGGTGGCCGCCGCCAACAGCCGGCTCCCGCTCTACACCCAGCTGGACCGGGCACTGGTAACGCCCTCCCCGCTGCCGCTGGTCAGCGGCATCAAGGTTAGGCGTATCGAACTCAAGCGCCTGTATGAGGAGAAGGAGCTCATTTACCGCGAGCTGGACCTGCATTCCGGCAGCGCCGGGGCCGAAGTGGCCGCGGCCGGGCGGGAAGGCAGCCAGGCCGCCGTCCGGGATGAGATTCTGCGCAAGGTCCGCGCCATGTACGCCGAAGCACTGGAGATCCCGGAAAGCGAAATCACCGACAACGCCCATTTCATTGAAGATCTGCAGGGCGACAGCCTGCAGGTGCTGTCCATGGCCCTGAAAGCGGAGGAGGAATGGGGCATCACCATTCCCGCCGAAGACTACGGCCAG
Source organism: Clostridia bacterium (assembly GCA_017404985.1). Taxonomy (GTDB): domain Bacteria; phylum Bacillota; class Clostridia; order Christensenellales; family Aristaeellaceae; genus Aristaeella. The sequence goes on from JAFRBK010000025.1 coordinate 31,363, forward strand.
TGCGCCACCGTGGCCGGCATGGCCCGCGTGGTGGAATCCCTGCTGGAAGGCCCCGTACAGGACACCCGAAAGGCTGAGCGCATGCCCGTCCGCCCCATTACCCGCTTTGAGGACACGCCGGAATACCAGCATTTCCTCGAGCGCCAGCGGGCCCTGGTCGGCAGCGGCGACAACCCCTATTTTGTCACCCATGAATCCCCGCTCCTGGATACCGGCATTGTGGACGGCAAAGAGGTGCTGGAGTTCGGCAGCTACAACTATGTCGGCATGAGCGGCCGGAAGGAAGTCAAGGACGCCGCCAAAGCCGCCATCGACAAGTACGGCACCAGCGCCAGCGGCAGCCGCCTCCTGGCCGGCGAAAAGCAGGTCCACAAGGACCTGGAAAAGGAAATCGCCGACTGGAAGCACGCCGAGGACGCCATCGTCTGCGTCGGCGGCCACTCCACAAACGTTACCTTTGTCGGCAACTTCTGCGGCAAGAACGACCTGATTCTCTACGACGCCCTGGCCCACAACTCCATTGAACAGGGCTGCAAGCTGAGCGACGCCACCTCCCGCCCCTTCCCCCACAGCGATACGAAGGCGCTGGAAAGCATCCTGAAAAACCAGCGGGCATACTACGAAAAAGTGCTGATCGTCATCGAGGGCGCCTACAGCATGGACGGCGATATCGCTCCCGTGCCGGACTTCGTCCGGGTGAAGAAGGAATACGGGTGCTTCCTGATGGTGGACGAAGCCCACAGCGCCTGCGTCATCGGCAAAACCGGCGGCGGCGTGGATGAATATTTCGGCCTGGACGGCAACGATATCGACATCAAGTACGGCACTCTGTCCAAGGGCCTGGGCACCTGCGGCGGCTATCTGGCCGGCAAGAAATGCCTGATTGACTATCTGCGCTACAACATGCCCGGCTTCGTTTTCTCCGTCGGCATCAGCCCGGCCCTGGCGGCCGGCTCCCTGGCTGCGATCCGCACCCTGCGGGCCCACCCGGAAATCATGGAGCACCTGCGCACTGCCATCCGATCCTTTGCGGAAAGCGCCCGCCGCCGCCACCTGGACATTTGCCTGGCCGGCGAGACCGCAGTGCTGCCCGTGCTGGTCGGCAAGGATGAGGATGCCTGGCTGCTCTCCAACGAGCTGAAAAAGCGGGGCGTCAGCGTCCCGCCCGCCATGTATCCTGCCGTGCCCAAGGGCAAAGCCCGGCTGCGCTTCTGCGTTATCAGCGAGCATAAGCCGGAGCAGATTGAGCGGGCGCTGGATATTCTGGAGGCGACGGCGGAGGAGCTCGGGATTGATTTGCCGAGGAGGAACTATGATTAGGGTGGAGAGTTAAGAGTGAAGAGTGAAGAGTGAAGAGTTGAGAGATAAAAAACGAAGCCGGATCAGGTTCCGGCTTCGTTTTTTTGCGTTTGCTTTTGTTTTTCCAGCCAAACGGTCAGGACGGCTATGTCGGCGGGGTTGACCCCGGGAATGCGGCCGGCGGCGCCCAGGGATATGGGCTTCTGCCTGGCCAGCTTCTGGCGGGCCTCCAGGCGCAGGTGCTCCATCTCCAGATAGGGCAGGTCCTCGGGCAGCCTGGTTTCCTCCATTTTGCGCGCCTGCTCGATCATCCGGCCCTGTTTTTCCAGGTACCCGGCATACTTGGTTTCAATTTCCGCCTGTTCCTTCGCCGCGGCGGACACCTCCGCCAGGGCGGGATCCAGCTTTTCCAGGTCCTCCCAGTGGAAGGCCGGCCGCCGAAGCAGCTCCTCCGCGCCCAGGGATCCCGCGGCCTCCGGCTGCTCCTTTTCCCGCAGCACGGCGTTCAGGGCCTCGCCCGGCGCGAACCGGGTTGCATGCAGCCGGCGAAGGGCCTCCTCCGTTTCCCGGCGCTTCTGTTCCGTCTTTTCCAACCGGTCCTTCCCTGCCAGCCCCGCGTTGTATCCAATCTCCGTCAGCCGCAGGTCGGCGTTGTCCTGGCGCAGGTACAGCCTGTGCTCCGCCCGAGAGGTCATCATCCGGTAGGGTTCGTCCGTTCCCTTGGTGGTCAGGTCATCCGTCAGCACCCCGATATAGGCCATGTCCCGGGTCAGCACAACCTGGGGCCTGCCCTGCAACGAAAGCGCCGCGTTCATGCCGGCCAGCAGCCCCTGGCAGGCAGCCTCTTCATACCCGCTGGTGCCGTTGATCTGGCCAGCGAAGAAGAAGCCCTTGATCCGCAGGCTTTCCAGCGTCGGCCGCAGCTCCAGGCTGTCGATGCAGTCGTATTCGATGGCGTATCCCAGCCGGGTAAATTCGCAGCGGCGCAGCCCCGGAATCGTCCGGTACATCGCCCACTGCACGTCCTCCGGCATGGAGGTGGACATGCCCTGCACATACCATTCCAGGCTGTTCTTCCCTTCGGGTTCAAGGAAGATTTGGTGCCGGTCCTTGTCGGCAAAGCGCACTACCTTGTCCTCGATGCTCGGGCAGTACCGGGGGCCCACCCCGTGGATTTTTCCGCTGTAAAGGGGGGCCCGGTCGAGGTTGTCCAGGATGATCCGGTGAGTTTCCGGCGTGGTCCAGGTCAGATAGCAGCTGTAGGTATTCTCCAGCTTTTTCTCCGTCATGAAGGAAAAAGGAGTGACCGGGTTGTCGCCCCGCTGCTCCTGCATTTCGTCGAAGTCAATGGTTTTCACGTCCACCCGGGCCGGCGTGCCGGTCTTGAAGCGCCGCAGCTGAAACCCGAGATCCCTGAGGCTCGCGGACAGCAGGTTGGCGCCGGTCAGCCCCTGGGGCCCGCCTTCCCGCCGGTATTCCCCAATAATGATACTGCCTTTGAGGTAGACACCGGTGGCCGCCACCACCGCCCTGCAGGGAATCCGAAGGCCGGTGGCGGTGGTCACACCGGTGATCCGGCCGTTTTCCGTTTCCACGGAGGCGACTTCGCCCTGGCGCAGGGTCAGGTGCGGCTGCGTCATCAGGGCCTTCCTCATCCGGTTCTGGTAGGCCTGCTTGTCGGCCTGGGCCCGGAGGGAATGCACCGCCGGCCCCTTGCCGGTGTTCAGCATCCGGCTCTGCAGAAAGGTATCGTCAATCGCCAGCCCCATCTCGCCGCCCAGCGCGTCCAGTTCCCGCACTAGGTGGCCTTTGGCGGAGCCGCCGATGACCGGATTGCATGCCATCAAGGCTACGCCGTCCATATTCAGCGTCAGCAGCAGCGTATCGATTCCCATGCGGGCTGCTGCCAGCGCGGCTTCACAGCCCGCATGCCCGGCCCCGATGACCACCAGATCCGCCATAGTTCCCGCTCCTTATCCGTTTTCAGAATATCCGTTGTACATAAAGCGCCAGTCCCAGCTCATCGGCACCCGCACATCCTCCGGAATCGACCAGCTGAAGCCCTCCAGGTCCGTGTAGCGGTTCACTGTCACCACCACCGCGCCCAGCGGGTCTGAATAGGAGGCGCCGGGGAAGCTGAAGTAGCCGTGGATGCTGCGCTGGCCCGGATCGATCGGCAGCTGGTAGCTCCCGTCGAAGAACGTGCTCTCCCCGTCCGTGTTGCAGACCATGGGATTGCCGTCCCGGTCATAGCACTCCACCCGGAAATACACCCGGTTGACCGTGAAATCGCTCATGTTGCGCAGGGTGATCCGGATCTGGTTATTCGCGTCCACCGTCAGGCCTTCCACCATGATAGCGCCGTTATAGTCGTTCACCCGGATTTCGCCGGTGGCCGTGTAACCGCCGTCCTCCGTAATCACCCGCAGCGTCGTGGTCCCGATCCGGTGCCCGGTCAGGTAGCAGGAATTCCCGGTTCCCCGGGCCGTGGCAATAGAGGGATCGCCGGTTCCCCAGATCATGTTCTGGTTATTGGCGTCCTTCGGAATCGTGATGGCGGTCGCCCGGTGATACTCATCGTAGAGCTGCACATGGTGCAGCGTCGCTTTCAGGGTCACACCCTCCACCGGCTGAATCACCGTCACCCGGACCTGGCCCGCCTTGCCGGACTTGTCCGCCGCGCGGGCCGTAATCGTGGCGGTTCCGCGCTTGAGGCCGGTCACTTCCCCCGTGGCGCTCACGGAAACGACCTTCGGCGCGCTGCTGGTGAAGGTGACGCTTTTGTCCGTGGCGTCGTCCGGCTCCACAATCCAGCCCAGCTGTGCCGACTCCCCGGTCAGCACGGAAATGCCCCCGGGTTCGGAGAAGCTGATTCTGGTCACGCGCTGAATCACCGTGATGCGGGCGCTGGCCGTCAGGGAGGGGTCGGACACGCTGCGGGCGGTAATGATGCATTCCCCGGCCCGGACGCCGACCACCTTTCCCTGGCTGACGGTGGCGATGCTTTCATCCGAGCTTTCCCAGGTCACTTTCTTGTCATTGGTGTCCGCCGGCAGCACCGTCGCCCGCAGGTATGCCGGATTCCCCTTGACCACCGCGCTGGCCTCGGTCTTGTCCAGGGTGATCGCTTCGGCAGTCCGGGTCACCGTAACCGAAATGGAGCCCTTGACGCCGGACCCGTCCTTCGCCACCGCGTCAATTACCGCCTGGCCCTTGTTCATGCCGGTGATGACGCCCTCTTCGTCGACCTCGGCCACTTTGGGATTTCGGCTGGCCCAGGTCACATCCTGGATAGAGGCGTTTGACGGCTCGCAGACAGCTTCCGCCTGAATGGATTCCCCGGCCGCCACGCTCTTTTGCTCCGTGACCACCGTGATTTTTTTCACCGGCTGGATCACCAGCACCCGCAGGGTTTCCGTGACCTCCGGATTCTGAACGCTGGCAATGACCAGGTCGCACTCGCCCCGCTGCTCCGCTTTCAGGCTGGTTCCGGTGATCCGGGCAACCCCGGCGTCATCCGTCGTGTACGCCACTTTCAGGTTCGATGCATCCTCCGGAGTGACCGCCGTTTTCAGCGGCACAGTTTTCCCCGCCGCAACCACCAACACCTGGTGGTCCGTGGGCGCCTTCAGCAGCCCGGCCACGGCAGGGTCGCCCGGGTCATACACCGCAAGGTTCTTTGTGCTCAGGGTCACATGGGTCACCCGGCGCAGCACGGTCACGGGCAGCACTGCCTTCCAGGTACGCTTTCCCACCTTCAGGGTCGCGGTTACCTGGGTCTTTCCTTTTTTGACAGCGGTAATATCCCCGCCCGCAGAAACGGACGCTACCTTCGGGTTCGCAGAAACAAAGGCCAGGTCCCCGTCCCCCAGGGCTTCCCCGGCACGGGAAAGCGCCGCCTGGTACGCATCGCCTTCAAAGAGCTGGATTTCCCGATCGGTGAAGGCAAACTCCCGCTCCGCCAGGGCGGGCGCCGCAGCCGTCCAAACGGCCAGCAAAACGGCCAGCAAGGTGGCCAGAACCAGCCAACTCCGTCTTTTCATTGCTTCATCTTTCCTTTCTGCACAGCATTTCCCGGGCATCGGGCTGCATGCCGTTCCGGCCGGAACCGGGCAGCGGCCCGCCCGCCATTCTTCCTTCTATCCATACAAACGAAACGCCCGCCGCCATCCTTCCCCGACCGGGCCCGGCGGGGCAACAGGAAACGGTGCCGCTGACCCAGCGGCACCGCAGCGGAAAACGCCCTCAGTGAGTGTCCATATAGGAGCGAACCAGCTCCTCCAGAATCTCATCCCGCTCGAGCCGGCAGATCAGGCTCCGGGCGGAATTATAACTGGTAATATAGGTCGGGTCGCCGGAGATGATATAACCCACCAGCTGCGTAATCGGATCATAGCCCTTCGCCTGCAGCGCCTTATAGACGTACATCAGGATATCATGGGCTTCATTCCCCGTCCCCACGATGGGATTGAGCTTCATGGTGTTGAATTGTTCCTCCACAGCGGCCACCCCCTTTTGTTCCATGCCCATATTATACCTTATCCGCTTGCCCGCTGACAAGCGTTTCCGCGCTTTTTTTCGCCCTTTTCGCGCCAAAAACCGGCCCCCGGGCGAAAAAATCAGCCTTGCGCGATTTCCCTCCGGCATTATATAATGAAGGGTAGTAATAATGTAAAGGAGCCACCACTATGGAAGAAGCCCCCCGCAGCAATTTTATCTGGGATGCCATTGACCGGGACCTGGCGGACAAGCGCTACACCGAAGTCCACACCCGTTTCCCGCCGGAACCCAACGGATATATGCATATCGGCCACTGCAAGGCCCTGATTATGGATTTCCTGACCGCCGAAAAATACGGCGGAAAGTGCAACCTGCGCTTTGACGACACCAACCCCGCCAAGGAAGACACCGAATATGTGGAAGCCATCAAGCGGGATATCCACTGGCTGGGCTTCCACTGGACCGGCGGCGAATTCTACGCCTCCGACTACTACGACAAGTGCTACGAAATCGCCGAGGACTGGATCCTCCGCGGCCTGGCCTACGTGGATGAGCTGAGCAAGGACGAGATGCGCGAATACCGCGGCACCCTCACCGAGCCGGGGAAGAACAGCCCCTGGCGCGACCGCCCCGCCGAGGAAAGCCTGGACCTGTTCCGCCGGATGCGCGCCGGCGAGTTCCCGGAAGGCAGCAAAACCCTCCGGATGAAGATCGACATGGCCTCCCCGAACATCGTCATGCGGGATCCGGCCATGTACCGCATCCTGTACAAGGAGCACTGGCGCACCGGCAGCAAGTGGTGCATCTATCCGATGTACGACTTTTCCCACCCCATCGGAGACGCGCTGGAAGGCATTTCCCACTCCATGTGCTCCCTGGAATACGAGATTCACCGCCCCCTGTATGACTGGGTCGTGGAAAAGGCCGCGAACATGCTGCCCGCCCGTCCCCGCCAGATCGAGTTTTCCCGCCTGAACATGACGGGCACCGTCATGTCCAAGCGGTACCTGCGCCAGCTGGTGGAAGGCGGCCACGTGGCCGGATGGGACGATCCCCGGATGCCCACGCTCAGCGCCATGCGCCGCCGCGGATATCCTCCCATGGCGATCCGCAACTTCGTGGATACTATCGGCATGAGCAAGGCGGATTCCACCGTGGACTACGCCGTCCTCGAGCACTGCGTCCGCGACGTGCTGGGCGAAACCGCGCCCCGGGCCATGGCCGTGCTGAACCCGCTGAAGGTCGTGCTGACCAACTGGCCGGAAGGGGAAACGAAAACCGTTACCCTGGAAAACCACCCGGACCATCCGGAGATGGGCGAGCGGACCCTAGCCTTCGGCCGGGAGATCTGGATCGACCGGGACGATTTCATGGAAGTCCCCGTGAAAAAATACCAGCGGATGTTCCCCGGCAATGAAGTCCGCCTGAAGGGCGCCTATATCGTCCGGTGCGACAGCTGCGCCAAGGACGCGGAGGGGAACGTGACCGAGGTGTACTGCACGGTGGATCCGGATTCCTTCTCCGGCAGCGCCGGCGCCGACCGGAAGATCAAGGGCAAAACCCTGCACTGGGTGCCCGCCGGGGACTGCATTCCCTTCGAAGCCCGGCTCTATGACCCCCTGCTCAACGACAACCTGGACGACGAGGAAGCGGAAGCCGACAAGAAGGATTTTATCTCCCGCCTGAACCCGGAAAGCCTGAAGGTTTGCCGCGGCTATGCCGAAAAGGCCATCGCCGGCGCCGAACCCGGCAGCTGCTTCCAGTTCCTGCGCACCGGCTATTTCTGCAAGGATCCGGATTCCACCCCGGACCTTCCCGTATACAACCGCACGGTCGGCCTGAAGGACACGTTCGCCAAGCAGGCCAAATAATCCAAAGCCAAACCGTTTTCCGTGAGCCTCCCGGCTGAACAAGGGTCCGGGAAGCGGCCGGAATCCCCAATAAACTGCTATCCAGGAGGAAACCCTATGCAAGTCCGAACCCGTTTCGCGCCAAGCCCCACCGGCTTCATGCACCTGGGCGGCGTGCGCACCGCCCTCTACGCCTATCTCTATGCCAGGCAGCACAACGGCAGCTTTATCCTGCGCATTGAGGACACCGACCAGGAGCGCTATGTGGAAGGTGCTACCGAGGTCATTTACGACACGCTCCGCGACTGCGGCCTGAACTGGGACGAAGGCCCCGATATCGGCGGCCCCTGCGGCCCCTACATCCAGTCCGAGCGCAAGGACACCTACCTGCCCTACGCCGAGCAGCTGGTAAAGAGCGGCCATGCCTACTACTGCTTCTGCTCCAAGGAGGAGATCGAGGAACGGCGGGAGAAGGTCGAGGCCGCCGGCGGCACCTGGAAATATGACAAGCACTGCCTGCACCTGAGCCCGGAGGAAATCGCGGCGAAAAAGGCTGCCGGCATTCCCTGGACGATCCGCATGAACGCGCCCACCGAAGGCGAAACCAGCTACCACGACGTGGTCTTCGGCGACATGACCTTCCAGAACGCGGAGTCCATGGACGACATGGTGCTCATCAAGCAGGACGGCATGCCGACCTACAACTTCGCCAACGTCATCGATGACCACCTGATGGGCATCACCCATGTCATGCGCGGCATGGAATACCTGTCCTCCACGCCCCGGTACAACTATCTCTATACCGCCCTGGGCTGGGAGATTCCGACCTATATCCACCTGCCCACGGTCATGCGGGACGCCACCCACAAGCTGTCCAAGCGGTCCGGGGACGCCTACTATTCCGACTACATGGAAAAGGGCTATCTGACGGAAGCCCTGATCAACTACCTGGCGCTGGTGGGCTGGAACCCCGGCACGGACCGGGAGTTCTTCACCCTGCCGGAGCTGGTGGAGGCCTTCGACGTAGCCCGGATCAACAAGGCCCCGGGCATCTTCGACGTGGATAAGCTGACCTGGTTCAACGCGGAATACATCCGCCGGATGGACAAGCAGCGCTATCTGGAGATGGTGACGCCCTGGTTCGACAAGGCCCTTGCCGGCAAGGGCATCGATTATCCCCGGCTGGCGGAGCTGATGCAGGAGCGCACCGAGATCTTCAGCCGCGTGCCGGAGATGGTCGCATTCCTGGCAGAGCTGCCGGATTACGACATCGAACTCTATACCCATAAGAAGATGAAGACCGACGCGGCCGTGTCCAAAGCCAACCTGGAAATGATCCGGCCCGTGCTGGAGGCCATTGGCCCCTGGACCGAGCAGGAGATTCACGACCGGGTCATGGAAGCCATTGCCGCGGCCGGGCTGAAAAACGGCGCGGTGCTCTGGCCCCTGCGGATCGCGATCAGCGGCCAGGCCAACACCCCCGGCGGCGCCTTCGAAATCGCGTGGCTCTTAGGCAAGGAGGAAACCCTGCGCCGCCTGGACATCGGCCTCAAAAAGCTTGCTAAATCATGAAAGGAGCCTTCTCCATGAGCAGAGTCATCTGGATCGTTCTGGACAGCGTCGGGATGGGCAACGCCCCGGACGCGGAGAAATTCGGCGATGCCGGCGCCAACACCATCGGCCACATCATGCTGCGCTTTCCGGACCTGCGCATTCCGAACCTGCGCAGGATCGGCTACGGCAACATTGACGGCATGGAGAACATGACGCCCGCGGAGCATCCGGAAGGCGCCTTCGGCCGCCTGGCGGAGCTGAGCGCCGGCAAGGACACCACTATCGGCCACTGGGAAATGACGGGCATCCATACGCCCAAACCCTTCCCGGTGTATCCGGACGGCTTTCCGCAGGACGTGATCGATGAATTCGTCCGCCGCACCGGCGTGCCCGGCATCCTGTACAACGGTGTCGCTTCCGGAACGGTAATCATCGAGCAGTACGGCGAGGAGCACCTGAAAACAAAAAAGCCGATCATCTACACGTCGGCCGACAGCGTGTTCCAGATCGCCTGCAACGAGGATATCTATCCTCCGGAGAAGCTGTATGAGATGTGCCGCATCGCCCGGGAAATCCTGACCGGGGACCATAACGTGGCCCGGGTCATCGCCCGTCCCTTTGTGCGGACCGGCAACGGCTGGGCCCGGACCCCGAACCGCCGGGATTTCTCCTGCAAGCCGAAGGGGGATTTCCTGCTGAAGCGGATCATCGACGCAGGCCAGACGGTCTACGCCGTGGGCAAGATCGAAGATATCTTTGCCGCGGAAAGCATCAGCGAAGCCGTGCACACCAGGGACAACATGGACGGCATGGACAAGACCATGGATGCCCTCGGCAAGGTGGACAGAGGCCTGATCTTCACCAACCTGGTCGAATTCGATTCCTCCTGGGGCCACCGCCGGGATGTGGCGGACTATGCCAGGGGCCTGGAGGACTTTGACAGCCGGCTGGGGCCGCTGATGGATGCCCTGGGACCGGAGGATACCATCGTCATCACTGCGGACCATGGCTGCGACCCCACCTACCAGGGCACCGACCACACCCGGGAATGCGTTCCCTTCCTGCTCTACGGGCCGCAGGTAAAGCCCGGCGTCAACCTGGGCACCGGCACCAGCTTCGCGGATTCCGGGGAGACCGTCCGGAATATTCTGGGCGTCAACGTACCGGACCGCCCGCTGCCCATCGGCAGAAACCGCTGGCCGGAAATCCGGAAATAAGGTTTTCAATGAAACCGCCTCCCGGGCGCAACCGGGAGGCGGTTTTTCTGTTCTCTGGCATAGCCGCAGCGGGCGGCTTCTGTCTTCAAGCGCAGCAAAGCGTGCGTTTTTTCATCCGGGCGTAGCGGAGAGGACAGTTTGTCAGTACTGCGGGTTTTTGATGAAAAGCAGCCCGCTTTCCCGGTCGTAGCTACAGTAGACCGGCGGCGCCAGGGAGGTGCCCAGGATCCATTCCTGCAGCCCTTCCTGATCCCCGTCCGTCATATGCCGGACCACCTCCGGCGGCAGCCGCAGGGCGATTTCCCGCACAGCGGATGCTTCCAGCCCGTCCACCACCGCCGCGGCTTCCTCCAGGGTTGCCGCCACGGCATAGGCAAAATCCTCCGGCAGCAGCTCCGGCCAATCCCGCTCGCACAGGATGACCCATTCCCCTACCGTTTCCGGCCACCAGTGGTCCAGGGCCATGGTTTCCGTTCCCCGGTTGTACCACAGCCAGGTGCAGTCCTGCCCTTCCCCCTGTTCGTCCGTGCCGTTGTCGTCCCAGGTCAGGTCCACCATCACCCACTGCCGGCGGATCCGGACCAGGTTCCACATATGCGGGCCGTATTCCGTGCCTGAACGGCCGGTGCCGTTGATATACCGTACTTCCAGCCCCGCCAGGCGCCCCACGAGGAAGAAGGCGTCGGAATACCCGTCGCAGTTGGCGACCCCATTCAGCAGCGCGCCGACGGCACAGTCGTCGTCGTTATGCTCGGAATCATCGTTTCCATAACGGATCCGCCGGCAGAGCTCGTCATGAATATACCGTTCCCTTTCCAGGGCGGAGCCTTCCGCCCCGGCGGCGATTTCCAGGGCGGCGGCCAGGGTGTCCCATTCCCGCTCGCCCAGGAGCTCGCTCCGGCCGGTCTGGTAATAGGCCCAGATCTTTGTTCCGGCCATATAGTCCAGCCATTCCGTGTCGATTCTCCAGCCGCCGCCGTTCTGGATCCGGCTGCCCTCATAGCCCACGATGCCCGCGAAGCACAGCAGCCCGGAACGGTATTCATCATCCGCCCAGCCGTCATAGACGCTCTGGTTGCAGGTGAAGGAAAAGCCGGCATCCCCGTTCTCCGCGCAGGCCAGAATGGCCTCCGCCAACTCCTGCAGGTTGCCGACGGTTTCCGCGGAGGCGCAGCAAGCCTGAAGGACCATCATCAAAGCGACGATCCCCGCGCAAACCAACCGCAGCAGCCGCATAGGCACCCTTCCCCTGTTTTATTTACAAAAGCTCCCGAAGAAATGCTTCGGGAGCTTTTGCAAAACGATTGTTTACTTGTTCATTGCTTCCTGCACCGCCACGGCCACGGCCACGGTCATGCCGACCATGGGGTTGTTGCCGGCGCCCAGGAATCCCATCATTTCCACATGGGCGGGAACGGAGGAGGAACCGGCGAACTGCGCGTCGGAATGCATCCGTCCCATGGTATCCGTCATGCCGTAGGAGGCAGGGCCGGCCGCCATATTGTCGGGATGCAGCGTCCGCCCGGTGCCGCCGCCGGAGGCCACGGAGAAGTACTTCTTGCCGGCTTCCCAGCGTTCCTTCTTATAGGTTCCGGCCACGGGATGCTGGAACCGGGTGGGGTTGGTGGAGTTGCCGGTGATGGAGATGTCCGCGCCCTCGTGCCACATGATGGCCACGCCTTCACGCACATCGTCCGCGCCGTAGCAGTTGACCTTGGCCCGGTCGCCGGTGGAATAGGCCGTCTTGCTGACGATGGTCAGGGCGTGGTCTTCCTTCACGTCGGCGCTCAGGTAGTCATACTTGGTCTGCACATAGGTGAAGCCGTTGATCCGGCTGATGATCATGGCGGCGTCCTTGCCCAGGCCGTTCAGGATAACCCGGAGGGGCTTCTGGCGAACCTTGTTGGCGTTCAGCGCGATTTTGATGGCGCCTTCCGCGGCGGCGAAGGATTCATGGCCGGCCAGGAAAGCGAAGCACTCGGTTTCCTCGTCCAGCAGCATGGCGCCCAGGTTGCCGTGGCCGATACCGACCTGGCGCTGGTCCGCCACAGAACCGGGGATGCAGAAGGCCTGCAGCGCGGTGCCGATCCAACGGGCGGCTTCCGCGGCGTTCTTCGCGTTTTCCTTCATGGCGATGGCGGCACCCAGTTCATAGGCCCACTTCACGTTTTCGAAGCAGATGGGCTGCGTGCTTTCCACGATGGAGTAAGCGTCCACGCCCTTGCCGTTGGTGTAGGCTTTCACGTCGTCAAAGGTTTTGAATCCATACTTGTCCAGGACGGGCTGCAGCTGGGGCATACGTCCTTCATAGTTCTCAAACAGAGCCATTCAATCGCACCTCCCCTTATTCTTTCCGCGGATCAATCCACTTGACCGCGCCGTCCTCGGCCTTGAAGCGGCCGTAAGTACCGATGTTTTTCTCATAGGCTTCGTTGGGAGACATGCCCTTCTTGATGGCGTCCATCATCTTGCCCAGGCTCAGGAACTGATAGCCGCAGACCTGGTCATCCTTATCCAGCGCGATCTTCAGCACGTAGCCTTCTGTCATCTCCAGGTAGCGGGTGCCCTTCGCCTTGGTGCCGTACATGGTGCCGACCATGGAGCGCAGGCCCTTGCCCAGGTCTTCCAGCCCGGCGCCGATGCGCAGGCCGTCGTCCGAGAAGGCGCTCTGGGTCCGACCGTACACGATCTGCAGGAACAGCTCCCGCATAGCGGTGTTGATCGCGTCGCAGACCAGGTCGGTGTTCAGGGCTTCGAGCAGGGTCTTTCCGGGCAGGATCTCACTGGCCATGGCGGCGGAGTGGGTCATGCCGGAGCAGCCGATGGTCTCCACCAGCGCTTCTTCAATGATGCCGTTCTTCACGTTCAGGCTCAGCTTGCAGGCGCCCTGCTGCGGCGCGCACCAGCCGATGCCGTGGGTATAGCCGGAAATATCCTTGATTTCCTTGGCCTGAATCCACTTTCCCTCTTCCGGAATCGGCGCGGGGCCGTGATTGGGGCCCTTCGCTACACAAACCATGTCTTCCACTTCTCTGGTGTATTGCATGTAACTCGGTTCCTCCTGTTCAGGTTTTATTTCAGCAACCAATTCAGTATATCATAACCCAATGGAATCAACAACCGTTTTTTCAGGCCCACCGGTGATTTTTCACTTCAGCATTTTTCAGGATTACAGCACCGCGATCATTTCCCGGTTGCATTTTTTATACAGCATCAGGCAGATCACCAGAGAAACCACTTCGGCAATCAGGAAGCTCCACCAGACCGCGTACACGTTGTTCGTCAGCCGGGCGATCAGCCAGGCCGCCGGCAGCAGCACCGCCAGCTGGCGGCAGATGCTCAGGAGCATGCTGTAGGTTCCCTTGCCCACCGCCTGGAACACCGTGGACAGCGTGATTCCCACCGCCGCCGGCAGGAAGCAGGTGGAAATAATCCGCATGGCCACAACGCCGATCTGCGTCATCTGGGCGGTCAGTGCCGCCTCCGCGTCGGATTCGAAGATGGCCATCAGCTGGGCCGGGAACACCATGAACAGGAACATGCCCACCAGCATGATTCCGATGGCCGTCGCCAGCGCCACCTTGATGCAGGAATAAATCCGTTCCTTGTTCCGGGCCCCGTAGTTGTAGCCGATAATCGCGATGAGCCCGGTTCCCAGGCCGAACACCGGCATGAAGATGAAGCTCTGCAGTTTGAAATAGACCGCCATCACGTTCAGGGCGGCGTTGCTCTGCTCAAAGCCGGAAAGGATCGCGTTCATGCCCAGGTTCATCACGGAGCCGATGGCCTGCATGACGGCGCTGGGCAGGCCGACGGCGATGATGTCGTGCAGGGCGTTCCGGTCCACGGCGAAGTCGCTGAGCTTCAGCCGCAGCTCCGGGTTCTTCTTCTGGTTCAGCAGGAAGCCGACTCCCGCGCTGCACCACTGGCCGATCACCGTGGCGATCGCGGCGCCGGCCACGCCCATCTTCGGGAACCCGATCAGGCCGAAAATCATGATCGGGTCCAGAATAATATTGACCACCGCACCGGTCATCTGGGTAATCATGGAGAGCACGGTGTTGCCCGTGGCCTGCAGCAGGCGCTCAAAGAACACAGCCGTGAACAGGCCGAAGCTCCAGGTTGTGACGATGGACAGATAGACGGTACCCGTCTCCCGGATGCTTTCCGCGTTCATCAGGTTGTCGGAAACCACCGCCCCCATCAGCGCGCCCGCGGCGAAAACGCCCATCAGCAGGAAAAGCAGGGCGGACGCGGCCTCAATCAGCCAGCCGTTCCAGGCAGCCCTGCGGGCTTCATCCGGCCGCTTTTCCCCCAGCCGGCGGCTGAGCAGGCTGTTGATGCCGGTGCCCATGCCGACGCCGAGGGCGATCATCAGCATCTGGAACGGGAAGGCCAGGGAAACCGACGTCAGTCCGTTGGGGTCGTAGCGGGAAATAAAAATGCTGTCCACGACGTTGTACAGCGCCTGGACGAGCATGGAAAGCATAATCGGCACGCTGATCTTGGGAACCAGCCGCTTCATCTCCATGGTTCCCAGCATGGCGGAGCGGTCCGCAGCCGGCTTTTCGATTGGTTGTTCTTCAATTGGTTGTTCTTCGATTGATTGTTCTTCAGTTGGTTGTTTTTCGGTCGGCAGCTTTTCGGGCTGCCCGGAAGATTGGCCTTTCTCTTGCATGAATGAACCCCTTCAGTCTCAGTTCTTGCCGCCCCGCGACCGGGAGCAGCCCCGATACTGTACCATTATACCCTCTCCGCGTCAAGGATTTCAAGGGCTCGAATCCTTTTCACTTCAGCTTCGCCGCAAACTTTTCAGGGAATCGGAAGCCCTGTCACAGCGCCAGCGCTTCCGTCTTCGGCAGCAGCTCCTCCAGTTCCTTCCGGCAGTTTTCGATGACGGCCCGGCCTTTTTCGCTGCTGAGCCCGTCCCGGCGGATCTCTCGGCGCATCATGCGGGTATAGCCCAGGATTTTGGCTTTGTTTTCCGCCTCTGTGAGAACCGCTTCGTCTTCGGTTCCCAGATAAAGCTGCAAGCTCTTTTTCCAGAAGGCGCAGGCAGTCTCATGACTGATGCCGAGAAAACGTTCCACGGCACTGTGGTCCAGGGCCGAATAGCCGACATAGGCGTTAAACATGCTGGCCAGTTCAAAGACCGGATTTCCGTAACAGAGCGTATCCATATCGATCAGCAGCACTTCACCGTCCTGCAGCTCGATATTCTTGATGTGTGGTAATCACCGTGCATCATATGCAGGTCCCGGGGCACAGCATCCACCAACGCGTAGAGCCGGGCATACAGCGGCTGCGGAAGATAACTTTCCAGAAAGCGTACCCAGCCCAGCGCCACCTGCTTCATGTCCGGCATGGCGTCCGGACGGACCGTTTTTGAATGGATCAGCTTCAACAGGTCCACGCTCATCTTCGCCACTTCCTCCAGCGGCTTTTCATTGCTGATCAGCAGCTTGGCAAAGCTGGTAGCATTCAGCATCTCAAACACGGAGCCGTATCCACCGCCTTCGATCCGGACCACGTCATAGGGAATCGCCGTCGGCACGCCAGCGACAAAAGCCGTCCTGGCCAGCTCGCGCTCCCGCTCGATCTCCGGCAGGGCATCCAGGTTCCGGTACACCTTGACGATGGTGTCCCCATCGATCCGGTATACTTTCCCGTTCGCGCCCTGGCCGATGACTTCGCAGCCCTCCACAGAAAAGACCCGGTCGGCTTTCCGGACCTCCATCATTTCCGTGAAGCCGGTCATATCGAGAATGTTGTACACCTCCGGATGCACGTTAATAATCGAGGTTTCCTTCACCTCCTGCCGGATCCGCAGGATTACGCGCAGGCCGGCGCTGGAAGTGAACTCCAGCTTGTCAAAATCCAGCACGATCGCATCCGACGGATTTTCCGCACGGATCCGGTCCGTTTCCTTTTTGAATTCCGCTGCATTAATGGAATTGATCTGGCCGGAGATGGAAATCACCAGCTTCCCGCCTTCCATCCGTCCCTGAATCTTACACATCTTTTTCCCCTCCGAAAACAGCATCCACCAGGCGGGTATATTCCTGCCACGCATCCGTGCCGCTCAGGTCCTTCGTCAGTTCGGATACCGCGCGGTAGTACCACTCCTGTTTTTGGGGATCCTTTTCATTGAAACCGTTCCAGATGGCGGGCCCATCCTTCCGGAACAGGCGGAAGAAGGACCGCATATTGGCCAGCTTGTCCGCCAGGAACATGATCCGGACGCCCGGATCACCGGCTTTTTTCAGTTCTTCCAGCGCTTCCGTCTTGCGCTGCATCCAGGTTTCCCCAGCGGGCCGTTCCCTGTATTTATCCTCCGTTTCAGACCTCACCAGGGCAGCCACCCGCTCCCCGCAGGCCGCACGGATTTCCTCCACCGTGACCCCGGCATCCTCCACCGTGTCATGCAGCATCATCGCCGCCAGCACTTCCGGGTCCGCCGTTATGGTGGAGGCAATGACCGTAGCCTCCATCGGGTACAGAATGTACGGGACGCCGTCCTTTTTCCGCTCCATCCCGGCATGGACCTGAACCGCCAGGCAGATCGCCCGGTCCAGCACGCTCAATTCCTTTTGTTCCATGTTCTCTCCTGTTCCTCCCTGTTTTCCCTGCACTCCGGGCACAGCATCGTCAGGCCGTCGAACCGCGCCGCGTCCTGACAGGCATTTTCGCTGATGGCAATGAGCTGCCCGGAAACGGCCAACAAAAAGCAATGATCAGAATGCTTTTCTATCAGTGTATTCCGTTCCAGGACGCCTGTCAAAACCCGGTTTTCCTGTTTCAGTTTGTTTTTTGGGTGGGACGTGCTATAATGGAGGCAAATCCGGACAACTGCAAAGAACGAGAGAAAGACCTTATGAATGAAAAGCATTTTGACCTGACGGAGGACACCCTTCCCGTTGTGGAGGAAATCGGCGGGCATATGCCCGGCGGGTTCTTCATCTACAATGCCAAGGAACCGGAAGAGCTGATCTATGCCAACAAGCCCGTGTTCGACATCTTCGGCTGCGCGGACCTGGCGGAATTCAAGGCCCTGACCGGATTCACCTTCCGGGGAATGGTGCACCCGGAGGACTACGGCCGGATCACGGCGTCCATCGCCCAGCAAATCTGCGCCAGCGAGGACTAGATGGACTATGCCGAATACCGGATCACCCGCCGGGACGGCAGGGTCCGCTGGGTGGACGACTACGGCCACTACTGCCGGACGAAGAGCTACGGCGGCATCTATGTCGTATTCATCTCGGACATCACGGAAAAGCGGGAGCAGCGGGAAACCGACAGGGCCACCCGGGACGCCGTGATCTCCGCGCTGACCAACGCTTACAACACCGTATGGCTGATCAGCGACGTGGAAACAGAAAAAAGCACCCTGTACCATTCGGACATGGACGCGGCACACGCAGAGGCCATCCGCAACGCCCTGGGCCATGCCCGCTATACGGACACCAAAACCGAATATGTGGCCACCATGGTTGCGGAAGAAGACCAGGAACGCATGCAGGAGGAAATCGGGCTGCCGTATATCCTGAAGCAGTTTGAAACCCGGAACCATTTCACCGTCAGCTTTGTCCGCATGCTGGAAAGCGGCCCGCGGCACTATCTGGTGGACATCATCAAGGTATCCATGCCCGGCGGGCGGACCGGGGCGATCATGGGATTCAAAGATGTGGACGAGGATGTGCGCCACCGGCAGGCCATGCAGCAGGCGCTGGAGGACGCCCAGCGGGCCACGGAAGCATACCGTCAGGCCGCGGCGGCGCATCTGACTTATGCCAAGGTGGCACAGGCGCTGGCGGGAGACTATTTCGGCATCTATATTGTGGACCCGGACACGGAGAACTTTGTGGAATACAGCGCAACCAGGGAATACGACGAACTCGGCGTAGAAAAGTCCGGAACGGATTCCTTTGCCCTGAGCCGGACAAACATGGAGCGGCTGATTTCCCCCGAAGACCGGGAGCGCGTGCTGGGCACCTTCCATAAGGAAAAGGTGATGTCCATCCTGGAGCGGGACGGGAGCTTCACCATGAAATATCGGCTGATGGCGGGCGAAACCCCGTTCTGGGTCAGCCTGAAGGCGACGCTGCTGCAGGACGGGGACGGAAGGCACCTGATCATCGGCATCAACAACATCGACGCACAGATGAAGCGCGAACTCCAGTACCAGCAGCACGTAGCGGAAGCGCGGACCAAGGCGCGGAACGACTCTTCCTTGCCAACATGTCCCACGACATCCGGACCCCGATGAACGCCATCGTCGGCTATACCAACATCGCCAAAGGCCATGTGGACGAACCGGAAACTGTGACGAACGCCCTGGAGAAGATCGGCTCCTCCAGCCATTACCTGCTGTCGCTCATCAACGACATCCTGGATATCTCCAAGATCGAGAGCGGCAAGATGCAGATCAACCTCGCGCCCTGCGACCTCACGGACGTTTTCCGCCGCATTGAGGACATCACCGCCCTGCAGGCGAGAAACAAATCTCTGGTCATCACCTATCAGCACGACAGCGTCCGGCACTGCCGGGTAAAGGCGGACGAGCTGCGCATCGAGCAGGTGCTGGTCAACATCATCAGCAACGCCATTAAATACACGCCCGCGGGGAAGACCGTCGATCTGATCGCGGAGGAGGGGCCAGCGGAAGAAAACCGCCGCCACTACCGCTTCATTGTCCGGGACACCGGCATCGGCATCAGCGAGGAGTACCTGCCGCATCTTTTTGAAAGCTTTACCCGGGAGGAAAAAACGACCGTCAACCGGATCCAGGGCACCGGGCTCGGGCTGGCTATCACGGCAAAGGTCGTGGAGCTCATGGGCGGTTCGATTTCCGTCCAGAGCAAAGTCGGGGAAGGCTCCGAGTTCACGGTGAACCTGGAACTGGAATCCCTGGAGGAATGCCCGGACGCGGCGCCCGAAAGCGATACGGCGGACCTTTCCGGCTGCAGGGTGCTGCTGGTGGAAGACAACGACATCAACGCGGAAATCGCCTGCCTGGTCCTGTCGCAGTACGGCGTCGCGGCGGAGCGGGCGGAAAACGGGCAGGCCGGGCTGGAGCTGGTGCAAAAGCATCCCGGCGGATACTATGACGCCGTCCTGATGGACATCCAGATGCCGGTGATGAACGGATATGAAGCCACGCAGGCCATCCGGGCGCTGAAGGGCGCGGAATACAAGGCCCTGCCCATCATTGCTATGAGCGCCAACGCTTACGACGAGGATGTCAAAGCCTGCCTGGCCGCGGGCATGAACGCGCATATCGCCAAGCCCTTCCAGCCGGAATCCCTGCTGAAGGTGCTGCACGAGCAGATCCAGGGAGGGCACAGGAACGGGGAATGATCATCCGGCGTTCCCGGCAGCGAAACAGAATTCTGCAATCCCGTGCCTCCGCCCAGCGCTTTCCTTTCCGTTCCGGTGGATTTACTGATTG
This sequence comes from Clostridia bacterium, assembly GCA_017404985.1. Taxonomy (GTDB): domain Bacteria; phylum Bacillota; class Clostridia; order Christensenellales; family Aristaeellaceae; genus Aristaeella. The sequence continues at coordinate 51,234 of JAFRBK010000025.1, forward strand.
TCATTCCCAGTCATCCGGGACTGCAACGACAGTATCCGCCGGATCCGCTTTGGCCGGCGAGAGCACTTTCGTTCCGGGCGGATAGTTCCGCGCCATGAAAACCAGCCCGAGCAGGCTGAAGGCAACGCCCTCCACGATCCATTGGGGAATGTCCCCATGGGGAAGAATCTTCAGCAGCAAAAAAGCCAATACGGCCATCAGTGGCGACAGAACAGCCTGGAAGCGCTTCTGACCCTTCACTGATAAAAGCAGCATCAGCCCAAGGCCGGCCGTCAGCCCCTCCAGCGCCATCATGATCCCGGTCAGAACCACCGAGGAATGCGTATCAGAACGAACCATATCGCCATCCGCGCGTGCCAGTTTCTGCAGGTTCTCCAGAACATTTCCGGCATCATAGCCGGTTACCACCTTGCCGCCAGTGTTTTCGACAACATAGTGCATTCCTTCGTCCGGGTCGCCGCGCCCCATAAAGAAGAGAGATATATTGTCTTTTTTCAGCCTGTCCACATCCCTTTTCCATTCCGCCAAAGTATAGGTCCCGTTCCCGTATATAATCCCGGAGTCGGAAACAATGATGATTCGGGTGGCCTTTGTGGTTTGGCTGGCCTCGACCATTTCATATGCCCTGTCATGGCCGTATCCGGTCATGTTATTCTTTTCTCCCTCAATCAGCGTACGGTAAACAGCATCCCTTTGTTCTGATGAAAACGGTGCAAGCGGAACAACGGCGTCTTTTTTCGCGTCGGTTTCAATATTTGAAAAATCGAACATGAACAGGCCTACGTCCACTCGCTCCCCCGCTTTTTTATACAGTTCATCAAAGACCTGCATCATCGCCCGATCCGTCGAGGAATTGCCGCTGGTGTCGTTTTCGTATACCAGAAAGATCAGATTGTCTGCGCTGTCCGCGACATACCCACCGTAGAGATATACGGCATCGCAGGCAGAAGCGACCAGAAACGTTGCGGCAGTGGCCAGGGCGGCGACCTTCATCTGGGTCTTCCGGCTGACGGACGGCGTCATGGCTCCCTGCGCAAACTCCAGCGCCATCGCGGAGAAAAACATTGCACCTACCGGGATCATGAAAATCAACCCCATCAGCCAGATCGGGCGTTCAGCAACATCCCTGGTCAGGTAAGCCATCAGGAACGACAGCCCAGACACCAGGAGCAATGAAAGCAGCGTCAGCTGCCAGTGCCATCCACAGGAACCGGGGCGGTCCTTTTTCCCGGAAGATGAATTATTTTCACCCGCATCGGCAAAAACATCAACAGAATCGAACTGGTCGGAAGACATGGCAGCAGATCCCCTTCTTTCTGTCATCACATGTTTATCATGATTATACCCACGCCGCCGTTTTTGTCCACGAATGCCATCTTCCGGACGCGCGAAAAAAAGCGGTAGTTTTTCCATTTTTCAGGAGTTTTGTTACGCTTTTGTAATACTTTGTATGTTATAATTTCATTTGTGTCGCTGAGCGTCGGAATCGACCTGCGGCAGGAGCCGCGGGATCGGACCCGGCGAATCAACCCTTCCGACGCCTACGCGGCTTTCAATTTTGGCAATAATACTCAACAGCCTGTACTGAGCCCAAAAGCTCATGAAGGAATATAAAGAAAGAAGGAAAGAAGCCCATGAAATTCCCAAACACATTCAAAGGTATCAAAAAGATCTGAATCGCTGAAATGCTGATGCTGGTCGCCGCTGTGCTGAGCATCATCCTCCTGTTTGTGATCGCCGGCAACAGCGTGGTCGAGGGTGACGTCGTGGTCATTAATAAGGACGCGGTCAAAACGCCCACCGCCATCTTCGGCATCGGCGCCGCCGTCCTCAGCCTGGTCGCGTTCCTGCTGAACCTGATCGGCATTATCAACTGCCGCAAGGACGACAAAAACTTCATCAACGCCTTAATCGCCACCCTGCTGGGCGTTGTCTGCGGCATCGTCAACGCGATCTGGGGCGAAGCGAAACCCCGCCTAGGCAGCTGGATGGAGTTTGTCATGGTGATGGAAAGCTGCTACGCTTCCTACTATGTTCTGACCGGTATCAGCAAGCTGTCCGAAGCCTATCCGGATGAAGCGACCAAGAAGCTGGTCGACAAGTCCCGCAACTGGCTGCTCGGTTCCTTCAGCCTGTCTGCCGGCCTGAAGCTCATTGTTGATATCTTCAACATTCAGGACGGAACGCCCAAGACCATCATGGCGATTGTCGCGGTCCTGGCTGAGATCATTTCCTATGTGATCTACCTGATGGCCCTGAACAAGAGCAAGAAGATGCTCGCCAAGTAATTTGGAAACCGGCGGAAAGCCAATGATTTGCTCCCGGCGTATTGCTGCGCCGGGAGCTTTTTTCTCCTTAAGAAGCCGCTTTCCCGATGTTTTCGGAGATCAGCGTCGCTTCAAAGGTGCCTTCCTTTTTGGCTGTCCGCCGTCATGAAATCCGTAATACTCCGCAAGCCAGGACGGGAGCGCCATGATGCCGCGCCCACAGGGAAAGCTCAGATATCGTATTTTTTCAGCAGCATGTCCAGCGCTTCCCGCAACAGAATGGCTTCTCCGATGCCCTCCCGTTTGGCCAGCTTCGCCAGGCGCTGCAGCTGGTCCTGGGTGTAGTGGCTGGTCTTCGGCACCATTTTTTCTTCCCTTGCCATGGCGATTTTGTTCCGCCCGCTCCGCTTGGCCCGGAAAAGGGCGCCGTCCGCCTTCCGTATGAGCTCCGGGCAGCGGGCCGCGTCTTCGTATGCCGTCGCCATGCCGATGGTGATGGTCTGCTTTTCCCCGTCCGGGGCATATACTTCGTATCCGTTTTTCAGATCGTTCAGCAGCAGGAAGATTTCCTCCCGCTCCATTGTCCCCCGGAAAATGATGCCGAATTCATCCCCACCGATCCGATATACCCTGGCTTCCTCGGGCAGGGACTGCGCGATATATTTCCCGGTTTCGATCAGAATGCGGTCCCCTTCGTCGGGACCGAAATCCCGGTTGATGCGGTCAAACAGGTCGCAGTCGATCAGAGCGATCGCCGCAGTCTCGCCGCTTTCTTCCGTCCCGCTTGCGAAGATTTCCTCCAAGTCTGCCTCAAATGCGTCTCCGGTGGGGAAGTGCAGCGCGTCGTTTACTGCAGTGTGCTTTTTTGCTGTGTGCCTGCGGGCCACTTCCTTATGGTCCTCCACGGTCACCGGATGTTTGATGCTTTCGTTATCTTTCATATCTGCCCCATCCTTTCTGATTCATATGATTTCGACATATTATTTCCGAGATAATATGTCATGATAGAACATATTTATCATAAAAATATTATGATGTCAATATGCGGCAATATTATTTTGCAAATAATATATAATGAAAAACGGGATCAGCCGGCAGGATCCGGAAGGTGCGGGTGGACTGCTATGCTTTGAAATTTTACCCTTTTGTAACATCCTGACAGAAGCCCACTGGGTATGGGGAGTGCGGGGAGGCTTGCATCCAACAAGTTCGGTCGGGGCTTTATTTTCAACGTTTTCGGGGAACGAAAAAAACACGAAACTGACTAGATTGCCCATTTTATTCGCTTCTCCTGGGTGCTATTATGGCAGTCCACTCACTTTTCGCCCGCTCACCCAGGAGCGGAGGGAAGCTGCTTCCCTGCGGAACCGGAAGCCGGAACGGAACCGCAGGTATCAACGCCTTCCGGCGAACCCTTCCTGTCACGCAAAGGAGTTGAAATGAACATGACCTTATCCGCTTCTGACGAAAGATCCGCTGTCAACGCTCGTGCTGCCTCCCTCTCCCTCCGCTGGAAATATCCAGGCGGAAAGGACACGCATGAAAAGTAACCATGATACTCCCAGATTCCTCGGTTTCCGCCTCAACCCCAACGATCCCTGCCGGATCACACCGGTTGAAGTCACCGAAGAGGTGTATTTCGCGCTGGGCCGTCCGATCTGACGGCATCAGAAGAAGATGCATGCACAGGGCAAATGCGGTTTGACCGACTTGAAATGGCTCTGGAAATGTGACGCCGACTGTGAACTCTGTGAGTTCAAACGAAATGGCCGCTGCGTGCCTTTGGATCGGGAGCGCCGGGATGCTCACGGCACCGCCTACCGTGAAAGCGATTTGGTGCCAAATCCTGATCCCGGACCGGAATCCATCGCCACGGACCGGATCACCCTGCGCAAACTGCTGGAGCGATTGGGAGAGCTTTGCCCGGATTCCCTACAACGATGAAATGCTCTCCCATATCTTCCGGAAGCTGCTGAACACCGTCCGTCTGGCGTTGACCACGTTTGAAAATTACGGAATGATCGAGATCATCAACAACACAATCACCATACTAAAAAGGCCGTCCCCCTGTTTCGGGGTTAAGAGCCCTTTCGGATCAGGCAGTCCTTGCCGCGGAACGCGAGGCCGTATTTCAGGATATGGTCCGCGGGAATGCCGCGGGACAGGAGCTCGGAGTCATATTTCTTTTCTTCGATCTGCTTCAGGGCGTTTTGTGCCGTTTCTTCCAGGTCCTTTTCACCCCGCCGGGAGCTAAAGAGTTTGAATTCCAGGATCACAGCGGGAAGATCGGGGCTTTTCGGCTCCATCATGACATC
>JAFRBK010000026.1 GCA_017404985.1 Clostridia bacterium
AGTGAAAAGTTTAGAGTTTGAAAGGAAGCGATCAGGATTTATTCGAATCGACCGGTGAGGATTCCGGATATGAAAGGGAAGATTTCCTATAAGAAACAGAAGGACAGCAGGTATGTGATGTACGAGACTGGGCGGCGATATGACAAATTTAAGAAATACAATGTCGTGAGCCGGATTTGCATCGGGATTCAGATTCCGGCGAGGCCGGAATATATGCTGCCGAATGAAAACTACTTCAGAATGATTACGGAGGGGGATCGGGTTATGAATGAAAACGAACAGGAAGCTTTGGATGAATTTGAATTTGAGCGGGCGCAGGCTTTTATGGTGCGGGACTTTTTTGAGCAGATTTACTATGAGTTTCAGTACCAGAGCAGGCGGCAGCCGAATACGGTGCTGAACGCTTATAAGGTTCGGAAACTGAACAAAATTCTGGAGCCGCTGAAGGAGATGATGAAGGAAGAGCCGGGGGCAGAGTGGCTGGAGGTGATTCCGGAGCCGGTGGAGGAGGAAGTTGAAGGCGGAGGGACTGTGATTCGGGGGATGACTTACAGTGATGTGATGATGGTGCTGACGCAGTTCCGGTGTTTGGAGGGGGAATATTTTCAGAAGCTTTTGATTGGTTGAGGGTGTTGATACGGGGAAAGGAATCGCACGCGAACCGCGGGCGGGATCCCGTTTCGATGAAAGTGCCACGACGGAAAAAGGGGACGGTTCTTTCGTATCACCTTCGTGAAACGAGAAGAACCGTTCCCCAGTTTCGCTGTCAACCCCTTGGATGATTAGCTATGTCAGGATTTATTTCCTCATCGAATTCTTTGCACACATTAATGACAGCAGAGGTATTCTTAGAGAATTCCTTCAGGAACATTATTACTCTGGACAGCTCACCTATAGAGCGTTCATAGTAATCTTGATGAGGATGATGACCGGTGTAATATGGAAAAAATATCTGTTCATCTTCTCGCAACGAGCCAACGATTTTCTCCAGCTCATTAACATGATGCTCTACACGCTGAACAGCTCCAGAGAGAGCATCCACGTCTACGCGGGTACTCATTTTCCGAAGTACCGGTCCAGCAGGCCCTTAAATGCCTTGCCGTGCCGCGCTTCGTCGCGGGCCATTTCGTGGACGGTGTCGTGGATGGCGTCGAGGCCGAGCTCTTTGGCTTTTTTGGCCAGGTCGGTTTTGCCCTGGGTGGCGCCGTTTTCGGCTTCCACGCGGACTTTCAGGTTTTCCTTCGTGCTGGGGGAGACGACTTCGCCCAGGAGCTCGGCGAACCTGGCGGCGTGATCCGCTTCTTCGAAGGCGGCAGTCTTCCAGTATTCGGCGATTTCCGGATAGCCTTCACGGGCGGCGGCGCGGCCCATGGCCAGGTACATGCCGACTTCGGTGCACTCACCGATAAAGTTGGAACGCAGGCCTTCCTTGATTTCTTCCGGAACGTCCTTCGCGACGCCGATCACATGCTCGGCGGCCCAGACCATTTCGCCTTCCTGCTTCACGAACTTGGAAGCGGGGGCCTTACAGATGGGGCACTTTTCCGGGGGTTCAGGTCCTTCATAAACGTAGCCACAGACAGAGCATACCCATTTCATTGTTGCTTACCTCCATTATTTATTTTCCGCTTAAGCGGGTTTTCTCTGATGGCATTATACCATTAATAAAACGAAAAAGTAAAGTGGAGAGTTCAGAGTGAAGAGTTTAGAGTGGAACGGAGAATTGACACCGTTGGGGAGAAACGATAAAATAAATTGTTCACTGTTTTTTTCCAGATTGTGCTTTTTTCTTATCGACCGACGGAACAGGAGAGCAAGACAGACATATGAAGACCAGAAGAATCATTGCATTGGCGGCAGCTGTGCTGCTGATGGGCGGAATGGCGGCGGCGGACAGCTGGACGGATTGTTTCAGCTATGATTTCAGTGACCGGGCGTACCGGCTGCCGATCAATTCGGAGACCGGCGCGAAGCCGAAGGCGGAGGGATACACCTCCGAAACCACCTATCAGGATCCCACGATCCAGGTGGAAATTACCTCCGGGCGGGAATACGACTGCGACTACTGGGTGGCGGACATCGTGATTCAGGATCCCTCCCAGCTGCGGACGATGGCCGCGGGGAAGGACCGGAACTTCGCCTTCAACAGCACCGAGGACGCGCTGGGCCTGGCGAAGAAATCCCGGGCAGTGGTGGCGATCAACGGAGACTACTACACCGACGCGGCGCGGGGCGGGCGCGGCTTCGTGATCCGCCAGGGCACCCTGTATCTGAACAAGCTGGAGGCCGCCGGGAAGAACAGCAAGCTGATGGACATCCTGCTGGTGGACGAGGACGGAGATTTCCACGGCCTGCACCGGCCGGTGGACGGCGAGATTCCGCAGAGAATCGACGGCAAACGGATTCTGAATGCCTTTGCCTTCGGCCCGATCCTGGTCGAGGACGGGAAACGGGTGACGGACTACGGCGGCGCGGAGCGCTGGGTGGAGATGAAGCACAGCGAGACCATGCAGCGGATGTGCATCTGCCAGGTTGGGTCCCTGCACTACAAGGTGATCTGCTGCAGCGGCCGGTCCTACGGGCAGCCGGGGCTGACCCTGGACAACCTGGCACGGATCGCGGAAGCGGAAGGCGTACAGATTGCCTATAACCTGGACGGCGGCGACTCCACCCTGCTGTACTTCAACGGGGACCGGGTGAACAACAGCAACAAGCGGTCCTCCCTGCGGGCGCTGCACGACATTATCTACTTTGCCTCGGCAGAAGGGGTCGGGGAGCCATGAGCAAGCAAAACGGGCGGGGATGGTTTATCCCCGCGGGGGCGGCGCTGGGGCTGATTCTGGCGTGGGCCCTGGCTAAAATGCTGTGGGTTATCGGCACCCTGGGCTATCCGCTTTCCAACGGCGGGGCGGCGGTGCTTTTCCGCCTGGAGCCGGGGGAATACTCCTTTTTCGGCGGGGTGCTGGGATTTGTGCTGGGGTTCTGGCTGCTGGCGAAACCGGCGGGGCTGGACCGGCGGAAAACCCTGGACGCACTGGCTTTCCCCGTCTGCCTGGTGATCGCCGCGGCCCGGTTCGCGACGCTTTTCTGGGGCGAGGCGGGGCTGGGGGACTATTCCCGGCTGGGCATGGACCTGGTGGAGGACGGATCCATCCTTGCGTTCTTCCCCCTGAGCATCCGGGATTCCTGGGGCGACTGGTGGATGGGCGTGGGCACGCTCGAGGCGCTGGCGGCCCTGATTACCGGCATCTATGCCCTGCGGAAACGGGACAAATACGCCAACCGCCCGGGGCATTTGTTTGAACGGTGTGCGGTGATCCTTTGCTCCGTGCAGCTGGTGCTGGAACTGTTCCACAGCGTGAGCACCATCACCTACTTCGTGCATACGGAGCAGGTGTGGTGCGCGGTGTACATCCTGGTCCGGGTCATTTTTGCCTGCCGGGTGCTGGCACAGGAACAGGGGGGCGGAGCCTGGAAATGGACGGTGTTCACCGTGCTGTGGGTGGCGCTGAACGGCGTGACCCAATATATGATGGACAAACTCCAGTGGCTGGACCTGCTGCCGGAGGGTGTTTCCCGGTGGGTCGGGGAGCACCTGGTGGGCATCGGGTACGGGCTGATCATCCTGAGCGCTGTGGGCCTATGCTTTACCGGGCTGCGGGCCGGGAAACTGGCGGCGGACCAGACGCTGCGGAACGGAAAGGCGGCCGCAGCGGCATACGGAAAAGACGGAAAGGAAACGGAATGAACAAGAAAAGCCTGAGATTCCCGGCGGCACTGCTCGCCGCGATGCTGCTGGCGACAACGCTGGCGGCTCCGGCACAGGCGGCGGAGAAGGAAAAAACCATCCTGCTGACCTTCACCGGGGACTGCACCATCGGGAGCGACAGCACGACCTTCGGGCGGCCGCGGTCCTTCGTGGAAACCGCGTCGCTGAAGGGATACGACTGGTTCTTCGCCAATTTCAAGGAGATGTTTGCCGGGGACGACTGCACGGTGATCAACCTGGAAAGCGTGCTGACCGACTACACCTCAAACGAGCAGAAGAACAAGGTATACCGCTTCCGGGGGCCCCGGGACTACGTCAACATCCTGAAGACCGTGTCCATCGAGGCGTGCAACCTGGCCAACAACCACACCTACGACTTCGGGGCCCAGGGGCTGCAATGGACCCAGGCGACGCTGGACGAGAACGGGATCGCGTGGTTCATGCTCTACAACACCTGGGACTTTGTCAAGGACGGGATCCGGATCCGGTTCTTTTCCGTGGACTCGAGGAACCTGTCGGGGATGTTTGACTGGCTGAAGGCGGAGATTGCCCGGACCAAGCAGGAAAAGGAAGCCGACGCGGTGGTGGCCATTTTCCACGGCGGCATGGAATACAGCGGCTGGCGGGACGCCGCGCAGCAGCGCTTCGCCGAAGTGACGATCGGGAACGGCGCGGACCTGGTAATCATGCACCACCCCCACGTGGTGCAGGGCATCGACATCATCAACCAGCGGACGGTATGCTACTCTCTGGGAAACTTCGTTTTCGGCGGCAACAACGAAATCCGGACGGAGCCCTACCGGGAGGTGATGGTTACCTCCCTGTATTCCCTGGTGGTTCAGGCGGAACTGCACTTCGCGGAGGACGGGAAATACAAAGGACAACAGATTACCCTGTATCCGGCCTACATCAGCGGGGATCCGCCCCACAACGACTACCAGCCCCGGCTGGTAAACGGCGCGGACGGGCAGCTGGTTTTCACCGCCGTGCAGTGGGACACGAAATTTGCCCTGCCGGACTACGACAACGAAGCCGGGCGGATCGTGATGCCCTACCTGCCGGCGCGGGCAGGGGTGACCACCGTGGACAGCGGAGCGGGAATGGAGGGAATTCAATGAAACGGATGATTCGGACGGCGCTGGTTCTGCTGGCGGCTGTGCTGTGCCTGGCGGCGTGCCATGCCTGCGCGGAAACGGCGGAAAGCGTCCAGTGGGAGGGGCTGGTTTTTCCGGCGGACGCGGAAGCCATCGACCTGGGCGAGGCGCAGGTGCGGGATTTCAACGCCTTCGCGGACATGCTGGCAAAACTGCCGAAGCTGAAAAAGGTGGACATGTTCGCCACGCAGGTGACGAAAAACGAGATTGAGCTGCTGGCGGCCCGTTTTCCGGAGATGGACTGGGGATGGACCATGGTGATCCGGTGCTCCGACGGGAACCACCAGATCCGCACGGACCAGACCTCTTTTTCCACCCTGCACAACAACAAGTCCCCCCACCACAAGAGCGAGGATTTCACCATTCTGAAATACTGCCGGCACCTGTTCGCGCTGGACGTGGGGCACAACTCCGTGACGAGCCTGGATTTCCTGGAAGATTTGCCGGAACTCCGGGTGCTGATTGTGGCGTGCAACGAGGTGACGGACATCACGCCGGTGGCGAAGCTGAAGAACCTGGAATACGCGGAACTGTTCAAGAACAAGATCACGGACATTACGCCCGTGGCCGGGCTTACCAGCCTGCTGGACCTGAACATATGCTTCAACAAAATCCAGGACATTACGCCGGTCCTGTCCATGACCTGGCTGAAGCGGCTGTGGATGTTCGCCGCCCAGGTATACAACCAGGGATACTCCGCGGAAACGACCCGGGCCATCCGGCAGGCTCTGCCGGCAACCGAGGTGGACACGACCCACTATTCCACCACCGGGACCTGGCGCTACCTGGACAGCAAGGAAACCCGGAAGCATCCGCACTACGCCGCGATCGTGGCCTCCTTCGGGGACACCCACCTGCGGCCGAAGAAGGCCTACTACCCCTTTGAGGACAGCCATCCCTTCACGGCGGAGGAGCTGGCGGCCATTACCGCCGCACAGGCGGCCTTCGGCGAATAAAAAAAGCTTGATTTCCGGAAAACCCTGTGGTAAAATCCATTCGATTACGCACCTTTTCCCTGTGGCTGCTTGTGCCGCGGACCCGCGGTGGCCGGCCGCAAAGGGGAAGAGGGTGGAAAATAACAAGGAGGGAACCCCAATGGCAGTCATTTCCATGAAACAGCTCCTGGAAGCCGGCGTGCATTTCGGTCACCAGACCCGCCGGTGGAACCCGAAGATGGCCCAGTACATCTTCACCGAACGGAACGGCATCTACATCATCGACCTGCAGAAGACCGTTCGCAAAGTGGATGAAGCGTATGCTTTCGTCCGCGACATCGCGATGGAAGGCAAGAGCATCCTGTTCGTCGGCACCAAGAAGCAGGCGCAGGAATCCATCGAGTCCGAAGCCAAGCGCTGCAATATGTTCTATGTGAACAACCGGTGGCTGGGCGGCATGCTGACCAACTTCAAGACGATCCGGACCCGGATCGACCGGCTGAACCAGATCGACAAGATGGAGCAGAGCGGCCAGTTCGACGTGCTGCCCAAGAAGGAAGTCATCAAGCTGCAGCACGAGCGCGAAAAGCTGGAAACCAACCTGGGCGGCATCCGTGAGATGAAGAAGCTCCCCGGCGCCCTGTTCGTTGTGGACCCCCGCAAGGAACACATCGCCGTGACCGAAGCCCGCATTCTGGGCATCCCGATCGTGGGTATTGTTGACACCAACTGCGATCCCGATGAGATCGATTATGTGATTCCGGGCAATGATGACGCGATCCGCGCCGTCAAGCTGATTGCCGGCAAGCTGGCGGATGCTGTGCTCGAAGGCAAGCAGGGCGAGCAGAGTGAGCCCGACGCCCCCGAGGCAACGGCAGAGACTCCGGCTGAAGAGAAGACCGAAGCTTAATGAAGAGAGAGGATTGATCAATATGGCAGCAATTACTTCCGCTATGGTTAAAGAGCTGCGCGAGCGCACCAGCGCCGGCATGATGGACTGCAAAAAGGCCCTGGTCGAGAGCGACGGCGATATGGAAAAAGCCATTGAATGGCTGCGCGAAAAGGGACTGAGCCAGGCCGCCAAGAAGGCCAGCCGCATTGCCGCGGAAGGCGTGGTTTCCCAGTACACCAACGAAGACGGCACCGTGGGCGCGATCGTGGAAGTCAACTGCGAGACCGACTTCGTGGCCAAGACCAACAACTTCATGAACTTTGCCAACAACGTGGCCAAGCATGTGGCCCTGGCGAACCCCGCGGACGTGGACGCCCTGATGGCGCAGCCCTTCGTTGACGACGCTTCCAAGACCATTTCTGACCTGGTCAGCGATGCCACCGTGGCGATCGGCGAGAAGATCAGCGTACGCCGCTTCACCCGGTACGAGACTACCGGCGTGGTTTCCACCTACATCCACCTGGGCGGCAAAGTCGGCGTGATGGTCGAAGTTTCCGCCGACGCGGCCGGCCGCGCCAACGAACAGGTGAAGACCTTCGCCCATGACCTGGCGCTGCAGATCGCCGCGGCCAAGCCCGAAGCGGTCCGCCGCGAGGAAGTGGACACCGCGAAGCTCGAAAAGGAAAAGGAAATCCTGCGGGCCCAGGCGCTGAACGAAGGCAAGCCCGAGAAGATCGTCGACCGCATGGTCGAAGGCCGGATCGAGAAGTACTACAAGGAAGTGTGCCTGCTGGAGCAGCCCTTCGTCAAGGACGGGGACAAGAACATCAAGGCCCTGATGGCCGAGATCGCCAAGGAAACCGGCGCGACGCTGGACATCGTGCGGTTTGCACGCTACGAACGGGGCGAAGGCATCGAGAAACGGAAGGACGACCTGGCCGCTGAGATCGCCGCCATGCAGAAATAATCCCAAAAGAATCAGGAAAAACAAAACCGGAGGCTTCGGAAGCCCCCGGTTTTTTGACGCCCGGAACGCGGAAACGAAAGGCAGGAACGGCGATCAGGGATGAACAAAGGTGCCGATGTCGCTGCCTTCCAGCACGCGAATCAGGTTTTCCGGATCATCCAGGCCGAAAACCCGCACCATGGGCACCTTGTTCTCGGCGCAGAGGGCGAAGGCGGCGGCATCCATCACCTTGAGGCCGCGCTGCAGGGCTTCGGTATAGGAGATATCCTTGATCAGGGTGGCGGAGGGATCCTTCAGGGGGTCCGCCGTATAAACCCCATCGATATTCTTCGCCATCAGGACGGCATCCACTTCCATTTCCACCGCCCGGAGGGCGACGCCGGAATCCGTCGAGAAGAAGGGATTGCCCGTGCCGCAGGCGAAGAGGACCACCCGGCCCTCACCCAGATGGCGGCGGGCCGCCATGGCGTTGAAGGGCTCGGCGAAACGGTTCATATCCACGGCGCTCTGGACTACGGCGTCCAGCCCGGCCTTGCGCAGGGCATCCGCCACGCAGAGGCAGTTGATCATCGTGCCCAGCATGCCCATCTGGTCCGCCGTGACGGCGTCCATATGGGCGGAGGGGCCCTGACGGCCGCGCCAGATGTTTCCGGCGCCGATGACGATGCCGACTTCCACCCCCATGTCATGCATGCGCCGGATAATCCCGGCGATCTGGTTCACCTTGCCAAAATCAAACAGGTCTGACTCCGCTTTGAGCGCTTCCCCGCTCAGCTTCAGAAGGATCCGCTTATAGACGGCCATATGATTCCCCTCCCGGTTCAAATGATTCATTTTCTTCAGCTATTATACCACGGCGGGAAGAAATGGAAAAGGGCGGAAAAAAGGCGGGGAAACGCGCGGGGGAAATCGCCAAACCCTTGACAGCAAAAGGGCCGCAGGGATATAATAGGCCGTTCTGTTTTCGGGGGAGGACCGTGAAAACAGCGGTTTTCTGACCGGACCAGGAACGCGGAACCCGAAAGGGAACGAGCGCCCGGAAACAAAACGAGCGAGCGGAAAAGAACGAGAAAGAACGAGAAACTACCAAACAAGACTACCATACGGGAGGAAACGCATGTTACCCGCCAACGATACCCGGGAATTCCAGACGATGCTGCACGAACAGGTGGAGAAACGGCGCACGTTCGCCATCATCTCCCACCCTGACGCCGGCAAGACCACCCTGACGGAAAAGCTGCTGCTGTACGGCGGGGCCATCCGCAGCGCCGGGAGCGTCAAGGCACGGAAGACGGACAAGCACGCCACCTCCGACTGGATGGAGATCGAGAAGCAGCGCGGCATCTCCGTGACGAGCTCCGCGATGCAGTTTGTATACGACGGATACCGGATCAACATTCTGGACACGCCCGGCCACCAGGATTTCTCCGAGGACACCTACCGGGTGCTGGTGGCGGCGGACGCGGCCGTGATGCTGCTGGACGCGGCCAAGGGCGTGGAGGCGCAGACCATCAAGCTGTTCAAGGTCTGCCGCATGCGCAACATCCCGATTTTCACCTTCGTGAACAAGATGGACCGGGCGGCGAAGGACCCCTTCGCCCTGATGGAGGAGCTGGAAACGGTGCTGGGCATCCGCAGCTGCCCCATCAACTGGCCCATCGGCGTGGACGGGGATTTCCAGGGCGTATACCACCGGGATACCAGGATGGTGGAGCTCTACACCGGCGGAGACCACGGAAAGAAAATGGTCGAGAAGACCGACCTGGCCATCGACGACCCGGCGCTGGAGAAGGTGCTGGAAAAGCACTACCGGGACCGGCTGAGCGAGGAAATCGAGCTGCTGGACGAGGCGGGGGACAGCTTTGACCTGGAGAAGGTCCGGGCCGGGGAGCTGACGCCCATGTTCTTCGGGTCCGCCGTGACCAACTTCGGCGTGGAACCCTTCCTGGACCGGTTCCTTTCCTTCACGCCGCCGCCCCTGCCCCGGGAGAGCGACGAGGGGATGATCGAGCCGGAGGCGCCTTTCTTCTCCGGATTCATCTTCAAGATTCAGGCCAACATGAACCCGGCGCACCGGGACCGGCTGGCCTTCATGCGGATCGTTTCCGGGGCCTTCGAAAAGGGCATGGAGGTATGGCATTCGGGCACGGGCAAGACCGTGGCGCTGAAGCAGCCCCAGCAGTTCATGGCGGACGAGCGGGAAGCGGTGGAGGAGGCCTGGGCCGGAGACATCATCGGCCTGTTCGACCCCGGAATATACCGGCTGGGCGACACGCTGAGCACGGGGCCGAAGCTGCACTATGCCAACATTCCCGTGTTCGCGCCGGAATTCTTCAACCGGGTGCGGCCGCTGGACAGCATGAAACGCAAGCAGTTCCAGAAGGGCATCAGCCAGCTGGCGGAGGAAGGCGCGATCCAGACCTTCCTGCGGACCGAAACCGGACGGGAGGAATTCATGGTCGGCGTGGTCGGCGTGCTGCAGTTCGAAGTGCTGGAGCACCGGCTGCGAACGGAATACCAGACAGAGATCGTGATGGAAAGCATGCCTTTCCGCTTCGTACGATGGGTGGCGAAAACGCCCAAGCCCGTGGAGGACCTGAAGCTGACCTCCACCTCCGGGCGGGCGAAGGACAGCCACGGGCGGGACGTGCTCCTGTTCGAAAACGAATGGAGCATCCGCCTGGCCTGCGAAAACAATGAAGGCCTGGAACTGAAGGAGACGGCGGACCGGTGATTCCGCCCGAGACGGGAAAAGAGGGAAAATTGATACTATGATTCGTGAAGATATCCGGAATATTGCGATTATTGCCCACGTGGACCACGGCAAAACCACCCTGGTGGACCAGATGCTCAAGCAGGGCGGCGTATACCGGGAAAACCAGCAGACCGTGGACCGCGTGATGGACTCCAACGACCTGGAACGGGAGCGGGGCATTACCATCCTGAGCAAGAACACCGCCGTGCACTACTGCGGGCACAAGATCAACATCGTCGACACGCCCGGGCACGCCGACTTCGGCGGCGAGGTGGAGCGGGTGCTGAAAATGGTGGACGGCGTGCTGCTGCTGGTGGACAGCTTTGAGGGACCGATGCCCCAGACCCGCTTCGTGCTCCGGAAAGCCCTGGAGCTGAAGCTGAAGGTGCTGATCGTGATCAACAAGGTGGACCGGCCGGACGCCCGGTGCGACGAGGTGGTCAACGAGATTCTGGACCTGCTGATCGACCTGGACGCGGATGAATCCACCATCGAAAACCCGATCCTGTACGTATCCGCCCGGAAGGGGACCGCGACGCTGGACCTGGAGACGCCCGGCACCGACCTGCGCCCCCTGTTCGACGCCATTCTGAAATACATTCCCGCGCCGGAAGGCGACGCAGAGGGCCCGGCACAGGTGCTGATTTCCACGATCGACTACAGCGAATACGTCGGCCGGATCGGCGTGGGCCGCGTGGTGCGGGGAACATTCACCGAGGGCATGAATGTGGTGCACACCAACCTGGAGACCGGCGCCACCAGCCCCGTATGGCGGCTGGGCGGGCTTTTCCAATACGACGGGCTGAAGCGGGTCAACGCCCAGGAAGTCAGCATGGGCGACATCGTGGCCCTGTACGGCGCGGAGGACATCTCCATCGGGGACACGGTATGCTCCCCGGAAAAGGTTGAAGGGCTGCCCTTCGTCAAAATCAGCGAGCCCACCGTGACCATGACCTTCTCCGTCAACGACAGCCCCTTCGCCGGGCGGGAAGGCCAATACGTGACCAGCCGCCACCTGCGGGCCCGCCTGATGAAGGAACTGCAGACGGACGTGAGCCTGCGGGTCAACGACACCCAGACCACGGACTCCTTCGAGGTATGCGGCCGGGGCGAGCTGCACCTGTCCATCCTGATCGAGAACATGCGGCGGCAGGGATACGAATTCGCCGTCAGCAAGCCCCAGGTCATCTACAAGACGATCGACGGGGTGAAATGCGAACCGATGGAGCGGCTGATCGTCGACACGCCCCAGGCCACCGCCGGCGCCGTGATTGAAAAAATCGGCCGCCGCCGGGGCACGCTGGAGCACATGAGCGGCAGCGACCGGGTGCGGCTGGAGTTCATCGTTCCCTCCCGCGGCCTGTTCGGATACCGGAGCGAGTTCATGACGGACACCCGGGGCGAGGGCATCATGTCCTCCGTGTTCGAACGGTACGAGCCCGCAAAGGGCGACATCCCGCACCGGAACGCCGGCGCCCTGATCTGCTTCGAGACCGGGGTCAGCACCAGCTACGGCCTGTTCTATTCCCAGGAGCGGGGCACCCTATTCATCGGGCCCGGGGAAAACGTATACATGGGCCAGATCTGCGGACAGAACGCCCGGCCCGGCGACCTGGTGGTCAACGTATGCAAGGCGAAACACGTGACCAACATGCGGAACGCCTCCGCATCCGAGGACGCGATGCGCCTGATTTCCGTGCACCCGCTGACGCTGGAGGAGTGCCTGGAGTTCATCGACGACGACGAGCTGCTGGAGATCACCCCGAAGAACCTGCGGATGCGCAAGCGCCAGCTGGACCATTCCCTGCGCGCCAAGGCCCGCAGCCGCGGCGAGGAAGCCTGAAAAACTGAAAAACAAAAGAACACGGAGGCTGCCATGATGAAACGGACACATCTTGCAAAATGGTTTCTCCTGATTCTTCTGCCGGCCATGCTATGCCTGGCCGGCACTGCTGTATCTGAGGCGCCGCAGCGGAAGCTGACCGTGATGGTCTACATGTGCGGCAGCAACCTGGAGAGCGCCTACGGATCCGCCAGCGCGGACATCCGCGAGATGAAGGAAGCGAACGTGAACCGCCAGCAGGTGGGGCTGCTGGTAATGACCGGCGGATCCAACACGGAGGGCGGATACTTCAGCGCCCAGAGCAACCGGATCATCGAAATCGCGGGCGGAAGGGAACGGATCATCCTGGAAGAGGACGCGGCGAACATGGGCGAGCAGGAAACCCTGGCCCGGTTCATCCGATACGGCATTGAAAACCGGCCGGCGGAGCGGTACGCGCTGATCCTGTGGGACCACGGCGGCGGGCCGCTGGAGGGCGCCTGCTGGGACGAGACCCACGAGAACGACCACCTTTCCCTGGCGGAGATCACCGGCGCCCTGGCGGAGGCCGGGATGGAACAGAAGCTGAGCTGGATCGGCTTCGACGCCTGCCTGATGAGCTCCCTGGAGGTGGCGGGGCAGCTGGCCCCCTACGCGGACTACATGATCGGCTCCCAGGAGACGGAGCCGGCCTTCGGATGGAACTACTCCTTCCTGACCGGGATCGAGAACGACGCGGACGGGGCGGCCACCGGGCGGAGAATCGTGGACGCATACTTCGAAGGTCATGAAAGCAGCACGGAAATTCTGACACTGGCCTGCACGGACCTGGCGGCGGTGGGGGAGGCCATCCAGGCCATGGACCCGGTTTTCGCACCGCTGAGCAAACGGCTGGACCAGGAGCAGTTTCTGTCGCTTTCCGGCCTGCGCATGAGCACGACCGGATTCGGCAAGGCGGCGCCGGAAGCCAGCACGACAGGATACGACCTGGTGGACGTTCGGGACCTGGTTTCCCGGCTGGGAAAGTCGGAGGAAGCGGAAGCTTTCCTGGCGCTGCTGGATAACGCCGTGGTATACAGCCGGTCCAACGAAGAGGGCGCCAACGGGCTGACCCTGTACCATCCCTACGCGAACAAGGACGGATACAGCGACAAATGGAAGGAAAGCTATGGGCAGATGGCCTTCAGCCCGGCATACCAGAGCTATGTGAACGCCTTTGGCGGGATGCTGACCGGGGAGGTCCTTTTCCGGTGGCTGGACCTGATTCCCCGGACGCCGACGGCACAGGCGGACGGGAGCTGGGAATTTGAGATGCCGATCACGGCAGAACAGGCGGAGAATATGGTATCCGCCCAGCTGCTGATTCTGCGCAATACGATCGGGAACCAGCTGGGCGGCGGATGCGTGCTGATCGCCTCCTGCCGGGCAGAACTGGGAGAAGACGGCGTGCTGCGGGCGATATGGGACGGGCGGGGGCTCTATGCCGAAACCGGCAGCGGAAAAACGGCCGGGCCCATCAGCTATCTGCAAACCGATGACGGGAAAACCAACACCATTATCGGACAATATTTCCCGGAGAACGACTACAAACTGAACGGCCAGACGGTGCTGTATGAGCTGGACGCGGAAGACGATTCGGAATACCCGGCATTCACCCGGATCCGTGTATGGGATGAAGCCACCCAGAGCTATTCGAGCCGCATGACATTCACGGAGGACGGTTTCGGGACCCTGGGATTCTGGAACTATCACCGGAGCCTGCCGGAAGCCGGGGAAGACCAGGTGCTGCCGGGATTCGAAAAATGGGAATACTACGACGACCAGATCGTGATGGATAGCTTTTCCCTGCCGGATACCTGGCGAATCCACCGGCGCCCGCTGGAAGACGGGCAGCAGGCATACGCAGTATTCCGGATTCTGGACAGCCAGCAGAACGCGGTGTGCAGCCTGCCGGTGGCGCTGCCCAACCGGTACCTGACCTCCCTGTATCCTGTCTCACGACGGATTGAAACGGAGCGGCTGGAGGCGGACATGTACTGCACGGTGAACACCTCCTCTGGGGCGACCGGCCTGCAGCTGGAATGGACCTTGAAGAACCGGACGGCGGCGAAAATCCAGGTTCACATGGAGAACGCGATTCTGAATGGGACACGGGTGACGAACGGACTGCTTTACGAGATTCTGGATCCCGGCGCCACGAAACAGGTGACACTTTCACTGGGCCGGTATGATACCCTGCTGATGGATACGCTGGAAAGCATCGCCGGCACGATGGAGATCACGGAAGGAGAAGAAAAACAGGAGATTCCTTTCCGCTTTGACTTTGATTCCGGCGACCTGTCCGCGCTGAACCGGGGACTGGAGGTTCTGGGAGAGGCGGAACAGGAAGGAATCAGCCTGAAGCTGGTGAGCGTCGAACCGGGTATGGATACCGGCTGGAAACTGTTTTTCCTGGCGGGAAACCGGACCGGGGAGGATTATTCCTTCGGGGATGTGCTCCTGAACGGTATTCGTATCGGGGCAACATTTGACGGCGCGCTGCCGGCCGGAACCGAAAAATTCTATACAGTGCGAGAAGATAACAACGTCTTTTCCAACACCATGGACATGGCCGGAATCGACGCGGCGGGAACGCTGGTGTATCTGGAGCAGAATCTTCTGCAGGCGATGGGGGAACAGGAACTGACCGATGTGACGGTGTTTTCCAAGAACTCCGGGGAGAAGGAACACCGGACATTTAACCTGAAACTGAAGGCGCCCATCCCGCTCGGAAATGAACCGCGGAGTACGGAGGATACCATCCTCATTGCTGTGGTCAATCCGCCGGACAGCCTGGAACCGCCGCGGGAGGACGCGCTGCCCGTGCTGGCGGAGAACAACCTGTTCCGCGTACGGCTCCGCAGACTGGTGGCTGGAAAGGAAAGCATCGCCCTGTCCCTGGAATGGGTGAACCTGTCCGACGAGTGGCTGAGCATCGAACTGTCCCTGTCCAGCGGAAAAAACGATACTGTAGAAGGACTTCCGCCGAACGCGACCATCATCACGCACTTTGATGCTTCCGCTGAAAACCTGGGCGGAGCCGATGCGGACATACGGGAGATCGGGATGGTGTTCCGGGATACGGTCCGCGATGACTACAACAGCACTGCTTCGGCGACCCTGGTTTCACCTGAACCGATCCGCATGGGTCAGGAGGGCGGCCAATGGATCAACGGAGACCGCTTTGACACAACGCCGGCTCGCCTGCCGGACGCGGACCTGGAAGCGGAAAGAAACCCGAGAACCATCCTTGAAAACCTTCTGCTGCCGGAGGACCCGGAAGCGTGCCGGACCGTGATCGAGGTTCCGCTGGAACCGGGGATGGAGGAAAAGATCGATTTCTGCCGGGTAGCTGTGCTTCGGAAAAGCGACGATGATTTCTGGGAAATCCTGTCTCTGAACGACGCCAAGCATGACGGTTCCGACGTGCTGAAAATCCCGCATCCCGGGATGATTCAGACCGTAGCGGGATTCCCGGAGATCGGGCTGATAACCAGGTACAAAGGGGTGGATTCCGATACGCTGAAGGGCGACGTATCGACCGGCATCGCGTTTACAACCGATGGCGGATCGATCGTGATGTGCTATCCGATCCGGTGGGAACTGGACCGGGCTTCCCGGACCGCCGTGATCACCGAGATGGAACAGGACCAAACCCCCTATACCCGGCAATGGGAAATTCACAATGCACGGCTTGCCACCATGGAGATCAGGATTGCTCCGAAGGAGGACGGAACGCTTCCCTTCATCGGGGAATGTGAAGTCAGGAGTAACGAGTCCAGTCATAAGCGGTATCCGACCGTCTGGCTCCGGAACCGACCCCTGCAGCTGGAACTTCGCCCGATTACAAAAGCGGATGACCTGTACGTGATGGTGAACCTGATCGGCAAGGACGGGACCGCCTGGTCCCTGCCGGTTTTCCCCTATCCGGCGCCCTGAGCCCATGCCGGAGAACAGAGAAAATGCTTTACAGGGAAAAACTCTATATGGTATAATTTAAATCAGTTCCAACGGAACCAATTCCATAATGACGTGGAGCAGTAGCTCCGGAAAGGGGTTTTCCCAATGAAACGTATTGTATGCCTGCTCTTATCCCTGGTGCTGTGCCTGACTGCTTTTTCCGCGCTGGCGGAACAGCCTGCTTCCGAATTCGCCAATGACGAAGTCGGCTTGAAGGTTCCCGAAGCCGGAATGCCCAAAGTGGAACTGAAGACGGAAGCCCAGGCGGCCTCGAAGAAGGGCGACGACGTCGTCAACCAGAACAACGTATACACCATCAAAACCGCCAACGGGCTGAACATCACCCTGAACGCCTCCAACCTGGGGTCTTTCCTGGTGCTGACCCAGAGCTATTACGGCTCCATCGATATTTACAGCCGCTTCAAGGATGACGCCACTGCCTCCCAGTTCATCGACTCCATGATCGAGGGCGATGCCCACGTGGTGATCTGGGACGCCTACGACGCTTTCCAGTCCATCGTGCTCCGGGGCGCGGGCAGCAGCGCACTGACCGGCCACGTGAAGAACCTGGCCAGCCTGAGCGAATCTGACCTGAACGCGGTTGCGAACCAGATCGCCGTCAGCAACGACGTGAGCAGCTACAACCTGTACAGCTTCAACGGCAATGTGTGGATCCAGCTGGGCGCCAACCTGCTGGTGACCATCGTGAACTCTGAATACCAGGTTGTGACCTACTATCCGAACGGCGACCAGATGACCGACGACGACTACACCGACCTGACCAAGTTCATGAGAGCGCTGACCCTGAGCTAATTGTTTGCTGAGCCAATGGGAACCGTGCGAAACCGTACGGTTCCCATATCATTTCAGCGGCGGCTGAACGATTCAAAGAAAAGGAGAATGACCATGAACAGGTTACACAAAGTATGGAAACGGATCCTGAGCCTGAGCCTGGTGCTCATGCTGATTCTGACAACAGGATGCCTGTCCGCCGCGGCGGAGGCATCGAAAAAGAACCTGACCGTGATGTACTACATCTGCGGCGCGGACCTGGAGCGGGATAACGGACAGTTCAGCGCCCTCATGGGCGAAGTCATGGCGACCCGATACAACCAGGACGCGGTGAACGCGGTCGGCCTGCTGGGCGGCACGCCGCGCTGGGCCGGCAGGGCGTTTGATCCCTCCGTGCTGAACATCGTTGAAATCGCCGGCCGCCGGCCGACGAAGGTGGACGAGATGCCGCTGGCTCCCATGAGCGACAGCGCGACACTGACCAAATTCATGGACTACTGCCAGGAACACTATCCGGCGGAACACTACATCCTGGTGATCTGTGACCACGGCGGCGGACCGCTGCTCGGCTGCTGCGTGGACCATCTGTTTGAAAAGAGCTCCCTGAGCCTGGCCGGCCTGAGCAAGGGCCTGGCGGACAGCGTATTCGCGAACCGGGGCCTGGACACGATCGCGTTCAACGCCTGCCTGATGGGTTCCGCGGAAATCGCGAACTGCCTGGCTCCCTTTGCCCAGTACATGGTGGCGACGGAAGACGCGATGTACGGCATCTCCAACGACTGGTTGAAGGACGTGGAAAAGGACGCAACCCCCCTGGAAACCGCGCGGCGGATTGCTGAAACCACCTATCAGAAAAACAAGACCATCATCGAACGGCAGAAGGCCAGCGAGCTGAACTCTGTTTCCGTGATCGACCTGCAGACGATGGCGACAGTGGTTACCGCTCTGTCGGACTACTTCGCCGGCATGCCCGCGCTGGATGCCTCCACCTTTACCGCGGTGTCCAACCATCGCCGGGACGCGGTGGACTTCGGCGTGCTGGAAAGCGGCGGCAACTCCCAGTATGACCTGGTGGACATCGGCAGCCTGGTGACCAAGCTGGAAGCGGACAATCCGGACGCTGCCGCGCTGCTGGAAGCCATCCAGAAGGCCGTTGCATACAACTATTCCGACGTGGAAGGCTGCGCCGGCATGACCGTATACTATCCCTACCTGAACAAGGCCGCGGCTGAAAAATACCTGGAGGTCTATGCCTCGCTGGGATTCGCACCGGCCTATGTGAACTACATCATCCAGTATGTT
Organism: Clostridia bacterium; assembly: GCA_017404985.1. Lineage (GTDB taxonomy): Bacteria > Bacillota > Clostridia > Christensenellales > Aristaeellaceae > Aristaeella. Next base: position 18,388 of record JAFRBK010000026.1, read on the forward strand.
GCCATCATGACCGGCACCCCGCTGGCCAAGTGGGAAAAGCTGATGGTGAATGTTCCCGGCGCCCAGAAGGACAACCGGGTGCTGTTCATCCTGGGACTGACCGATGAGCAGATGACGCATCTGGGCAACTCCCGGATGGACGTGCTGCTGAAGGAAGAAGACGGCAGCTACCGCTTCAGCTATCTGACGCTGGACACTACCCTGAACGAAGAAGCCAAGACAATCACCGGCGAATACTCCGGCACGGCCTTGTATGCCGTGGACGCGGAAGGCAACGCGCTGACGAAGCCCCTGCCTTACCGGATGACGGACAACGGCACCTATGTGATCCCCGCGGACATGACGCTGAAAGCCGAAGAGGACGCGGAACCGGTGACCCAGAAGGCGCTGCTCTACTGCGAGCTGGTCAAGGACGGGGACAACAAGAACCTGGTTCCCACCAGCGTGGCCGTGTGGGAAGACGGAATGCAGACCTGGACCCGGAGCTTCGACGCGGACCTGAGCAAATACACGAACATCGCGGTTGCCATGCAGACCCGGAAGGAAACCCGGAAGGACGACATTCTGCTGCCCTTTGACCAGTGGGATCTGGGAACGGACGAAACCTGGAGCGCCGCGATGGACGGAAGCTGGTCCTTCCGCCTGCTGAACGACACGCTGGATCTGGAAAAGCTGTACGTATCCTTTGAAGTGCAGGACAGCCAGAGCAACCTGTATCTGAGCGAACTGTACCAGATTAAGAATCCCGGGCCGGAACCCGTGACCACCGTGGAATACGACGACGCGAACCTGGTGAAGATCGGCAGCCTGTCCGTATCCCCGCAGAAAGAACAGAACCAGCTGCTGCTTTCCGCCGAGGTGATCAACCTGACGGAAACCGAAGCCGTGATTACTCCGGTGAACATTGCCGCCAACGGCGAAGCGATCGAAGCGGCCGTGGGGCCGGCCTACGGCAGCGGCGAGAACTGGGGACTGCTGAAGGACGAAAAGCAGATGGTGACGATCACGATCCCGCTGGACAAGCTGGCGGACCTGACGACGAAGAACATCATCACCTTTGACCTGGAGCTCAGCAACGCGGCCGATTCCACAGCGATCGGCACGGTGCCGGTGACCGTTACCATGACGATGAAAGAGTAAGCATGAACCGAAACCTGAAAACAATTATTCTATTCAGCCTGGCTTTCCTCGGCGCGATGCTGGCTTCCCCGGCATCCGCCGGGGAAGCCCCCCTGCTGCTGGAGGACGGGCGCCTGCGCGTTGCGCTGGAAAGCGCCGCTCAGCAGGAGGACCAGATTGCAATCGGACTGATTTGCACCAACCGATGCGAAACGGATGAAACCATCCATTTCCTGATTCCCCGGGTCGACGGGGAGGATACGGTCTTTGCCAGCCAATGGGCTGGCGAAGAACTGCCTCTGCCTGCCGGCCAACAGACGGCAGTGACCCTGTCCATTCTGAAAAACACGCCGGGGGAAAAGGCGGGAACGGTATCCTTCCGGATCGGATTCCAGGGGAAGCTGTCCATCCCGATTGAAATCGACCCCGACCAACCGGGAAGCGTTCGAACGATCTCCCTGGCGGAAGCGGAAGACACCGTGTTCCGGAGCGAGATCGAAAGCGAGTCCGGGACGGTTCCGGAACCGATCCGGATTTATGACAAGATTACGCCGGTGGAGGCCGGAAAGCTGGATTACGGCCGGGCATGGATCTGCCTGAAGACGGAAGAAGGGCTGTTTCCCTTCTGCCAGATTCCCCTGGAGGTGAACCAGCGGGGAGATGCTGAAGCTACCTACTCCGGCATGGCCTTTGTTCCGGAGGGGGATCCGGAATACCCGCTGGCCGGGAAGGAAGAAACGGCGGACGGCCGCCGAACCTTTACGACGGAGGAGATTTCCCTGACCAGCCCATCCGTGTTCTTCGCGGCGCTGAAACTGACGCTTCAGCAGGCAGACGACGGGAACTGGATCCTTCTGAAGCAGGAATACAAGTCCGACGAGCTGGGAGGAACGTATGACTCGGCGCCCCTGGAACTGGCAGAGCAGGCGGAGGTTCTGGCCCACATTCTGGAAGACAGCCCGACGCCGCGGGAACGAGTGGACGTGCGGTCCAAGCTGCTGACATTGGACCATCCGCTGGCCCTGCAGGCCCGCCGGGCCCTGGACCTGGGCGAAATCCAGATTTACTGCGAATATTTCTTTCTTGACGATACTGACCTGGTCCATCCGCTGTATACCCCGTAAGCGGGGGAAAAGCGATGGACCTTTCTTTCCGTTTGGGGATCAGCATCCGGAAAACGGAAGGACAGCAGGGAACAGACAAACAGGAACGCCCGGCGGCGGAACCGGCGGGCTGGCGGGAGGATGGACATGCTTTCTACGGTCGCGATGATCCTGATACTGGCTGCCTTTTTTCTGGCGGCGATCATGAACCTGGCAGTGGACAGCCGATTCCGGAAAGGGCTGACCAGGTTCTCGCTTGTTTTTGCCGCCGTGGCGGGGATTTTCTTTTACGGATACGGCTACGCATGGAAGCGGGGACTGAACCTGGTATCCCTGATCCAGGCTATGTTTGCGCTGTGCCGGGTGTTCGTCGGGGCGAACGACCTGGACACCATTAAGGAGGCGCCGCTTTTTCAATACCCGGTTGTGCTGGCGGTGTTCTGGCTGACGCATTTTCTGGCCTACTATGTGATGGCCAGCGCGGCCATCTCCACCATCGGGCGGAAGGCGCTGTACAGGCTGCGGGCGACGCTGCTGCGGCGGGGGCCGCTGGCGCTGATCTACGGCATTCATGCCCAGTCCGTGAAATACGGCCGCTACCTGGCCAGGGAATGGCAATGCAGTGTGGTGTTCGTGGACCAGGAATACAACGCCGTTTTCGACGAGGACATCAGCGCCTTCGGCGGCGTGGTGGAGAAGGGAGCCGACGCGCTGGCGGGAAACACGCGCTTTCTGAAACAGCTGAACATCAAGCCTGGCAAGCGGCGGATGGCACTGGTGGCGCTGAAAGCGGACGGAAGGGAAAACCTGCGATATGCCCGGGCCCTGCTGGAGGCGATGACGAAATCGGGGATCCGGCCGGACCAAACCATCCTGGTGGCCGCGGGGGCAGAAAAGGAAGCCGCCTCCATGCAGGCCATGGAAGGGGAGGGATACGGAAGCGTATACGCCTTTGACGAATACGATCTGACCGCACGATGCGCGGTTCAGGACCATCCCCCCTGCAGCCTGATCACCTTCGACGAAAAGGGAAAGGCGACGGAGGACTTCCGGGTGGCGATCGTCGGATTCGGAATGACCGGAAGGGCGATGCTGGCCCGGATGACGGTGAACGGGCAATTCACCGGGAGCCGGTTCCGGGCGGACGTTTTCGACCCGGCGGCGAAGAAAGGATACCTGTACCACAAGCCGATGGCGGACCTGTACGACATCCGCTTTCACGACGCGGGCGGCGACTCGGAAGCATTCTATGCCTTCCTGGAGGAGAACCTGGCGGAAACCCGGCTGATCATCCTCTGCACAGAATCCACGACAGAAAACCACCGGATCGCCGGAGACCTGGACGGGTGGTTCCCCGCAGGACAGAAACGGCCGCCGATCCTGCTGGCGACGCGGGAGGATTACCAGTGGATTGACGAAAACGGGCACGAAACCAATGACCCGAAAGAGAAAGCCTATCCGGATTTCGTCGCCATGGACGCCATGGCGATGCAGGTTCACCAGATCTACTGCGAAGAGGCGGGAAGCAGGGATTCCGCGCGGGAAAACTGGCGGAAGTGCAGCTATGCCGGACGGCAGAGCAACCGGGCTTGCGCCGACTTTTTTCCCGCCGTGCTGAAGGCGGCGGGGAAGACGGAGGAACAGGTGCTGGCCGGAGAATGGCCCCCGGAGGGCGAAACGATGGAAAACCTGGCCCGGACAGAGCACCTGCGGTGGTGCGCATACGCGACGCTGGAGGGATATTCCCGCATGCCGGAGGAAACCTGGAACCGGCGGGCAGAACAATACCGGCAGGGAGCGGAGCCCGGCTTCCGGATCAGCGTGGACCGGGAGAAGCGCCAGCATGCCTGCCTGGTTTCCTGGGAGGAGCTGGAGGAACTGTCCCGGAAGGAAAACGAGGCGACGGGGGGACAGGCGGACTACCAGCAGCTGGACCGGAACAACATCCTGATTATGAGCCGCGCGATGCAGGCACGGAAACAGGCGGAAGAGGACCGAACGCATGGAAGAATATCTGTATGACGCCTTTATCAGCTACAGCCACCGGGACATGAAATGGGGCCTGTGGCTGCAGCGGAAGCTGGAGGGCTTTCACTGCCCGAAGGAAGCGGCCGGGGAAAAGGGCGGGGCCCGCAGACTGAAAATCTTCCGGGACCAGACCGACCTGACGGGCACGGAACTGACGGAATCCCTGAACAGGGAACTGGGGCACTCCCGATACCTGATTGTGATCTGCTCGCCGGCCAGCGCCGCTTCCCGATGGGTCAACGAGGAGATCCGGTCTTTCTGCGCCCTGGGGCGGAAGGACCGCATTATTCCCTTCATCGTAGCCGGGGAGCCCGCCAGCGACCGGGCGGAACTGGAATGCTTTCCGCCCATGCTGCGGGGGGAGGAACTCAGCGAGCTGCTGGGGGTCAACATCCAGGAGATTGGGAAGGACAAGGCTTTCCTGAAGACCGCGTCCGTGCTGCTGGACATCCGATTCAACCGCCTGGTGGACCGGGAAAAGCAGCGGCGGCGGAGAACGGTGCTGACCAGCACCGCCCTGACCGTGGTGATTGCGGGGGTGACAGGCTTCCTCATCTGGAGAAACACACGGGTGACGGAAGAAAACAAGGCGCTGACTTTTGACATTTACGGGGCGGCCATGAAAACACTGCAGATGAACGAAAACCTGCAGCCGGAGGAACTGGCTTTCCTGGAGGCTTCCGCCAAGGCGGGAAACGACGAAGCCATGATTTACCTGGCGGACTGCTGCCTGCACGGGTGGGGCATGGAAGCGGACCCGGAAACGGGTTTCCGCTGGTTCGGAAAAGCGGCAGAAAAGGGAAATACCCAGGGCATGATCGGGGTGGCCAACTGCTATCTGAACGGAACGGGAACAGAAAAAGACTGGGGCAAAGCATTCAGCTGGTACCAGCAGGCGGCGGAGCAGGGGGATCCCGCCGCGATGTTTAACCTGGCAGGATGCTATCTGAGCGGCATCGGGACAACGGCGGACGCGGCGAAGGCGATCGAATGGTACAAAAAGGCGGCACTGAAAGACTACGACCTGGCCATGTACAACCTGGGCGTGGGCTATCTGACAGGGACCGGGACGGAGCCCAACGAGGAACAGGGCGTATACTGGATGCGCCGGTTTGCCGAAACCGGGAACCCGAACGGCATGTGCTACCTGGGGCTCATGTACCGGGAAGGCGCGGGCGTGGAGAAAGACCCGCAGGAAGCCTACAAATGGTTCCGGAAGGCAGCGGATGCCGGGAACCCGGACGGCATGTTCTGGGTCGGATGGTGCATCGAAAACCAGTTCGGAACAGAGAACCAGGCGCTGGAATGGTACGAGCGGGCAGCGGAAGCGGGCAACGAGGAGGCCCGGGAAGCCGCGGAAAGGATCCGGACGAAGCGCGAGACAACAGAGGGAGACAGGATCCCGGAAGCGCCGGGATTCCTGGAAATCATGAACCGGACAAAAGAAAAACTGGAATGAATGTTTACAGCATGTTCACACAGGCGCGTTGAAGTTGCCGGTTTGAGCGTGTATAATACTTTCTGTCGGGAAAACTGACAATTGCTGATGAAACCGGAGGAAAAGAATGATGATGAAACGTTTGCTCTCTCTGTTGATGGCCCTGGCGCTCGTGATGGGCTGCGCGACCGCCTTTGCCGAAGGGGATGCCGCCGCGGAAACTGCCGCTGAAGCGGCTGCGCCCGTTGTGCTCGCAACGGTGGACGGGAAAGAGATCACCGACCAGAATTCCTTTATGGTCAACCTGGTCAACTACTACCAGTCCATGTACAGCATGTACGGGATTGACATGTCCGACCCGGAAATGATGAACTATCTGAAGGGAATCGGCCTGGACTACGCGATCGATATGGAGATCGTGTTCAACAAGGCAGCGGAGAAAGGCTTTGACCAGTTTACGGACGAGGAGATCAAGGCTTTTGAAAAAGAAGCAACGGACTACATTGAGGAATACATTGCCAGCATGATGTCCCAGAGCGGCCTGGCGGACGACGCTTCCGACGAGGACAAGGCTAACGCCCGCGCCGCGATTCTGGCGGACATGCAGGCCCAGGGATACAACGAGGAAGAATACATCAGTGAATCCGTGGAAGGCAGCAAAACGGAAACGATCTACAACCGGATCTATGACGATGTGACCAAGGAAATTACGGTTACCGAAGAAGACATTACCGAATACTTCAATGACCTGGTGAAAGAGGACATGGAGCGGGCGGCCCAGGACCCGGCCGGATATCTGGCGGCTTACGAGGAATTCAAGCCCTATCTGGAACAGCCGGAATACCTGCCCTATGCGCCTGAAACTGCCTACTATACCCCGGAAGGATACCGGGCTGTGACCCACATCCTGCTGAAGCCGGATGACGAACTGCTGGAAACCTGGAAAGGCCTGGTCGCGAAGCTGGAGGAGCAGAACAACCCGGAAGAAGCGGCCGCTACCGACACGGAAGCGGAAACCACGCCCGAACCCACCGAAGAACCGGTGACGCAGGAAATGGTGGATGCCGCCGCCAAGGCGATCATGGACAGCCTGCAGCCCCAGATTGACGAAATCCAGAAGAAGATTGCCGACGGCGCGAACTTCGCTGACCTGATTGCCGAATACGGCACGGATCCCGGCATGCAGACCGAAGAAAGACGGGCGAAGGGATACGAAATCCACGCGAACAGCAGCAGCTACGAAGCCAACTTCCACAAAGCCGCCATGGCCCTGGAAAAGGTCGGCGACATCAGCGAGCCCGTACTGGGACAGTCCGGCGTGCACATTATTCAGTACCTGAAGGACGTTCCGGCCGGCGCCGTGGACCTTTCCGATGCGCTGAAGGCCATGCTGAAGGATACCCTGCTGGATGAAAAGCAGCGGGCCGCGTTCACTTCCGCCGAGCAGGAATGGAAGGCCGCCGCAACCATTGAATATACCGAAGCAGGCCTGGCCCTGAAGCAGGCGGTGGAAGCCGTTTCCGCCGCGGACGACACCACGGAGGCTCCCGCCGAAGAGACCGCTGAAGCGACGCCTGCTCCCTGATTTCCCCTTACGCCATGACCATTCGCACCTCGTTCCGGAAACGGAGCGGGGTGTTTTTCATCCCCAAAAGTCAGGGGGAAACGGGGGAATCATCAAAGGGAAGATAGGACTGGGTTTTGAACATCTTTTTCAGGGTTTTATAATGGGAATGATCCCGCCAGTGGTTGCCGATGGACGACTTGGCTGTGGAATCCACCTGCGTATCCGGCAGGGCGGCTACGAGGGCTTCCACCTCGGCGGGATCCGGTTTGATCGAGGGATTATGGCTGTTGTACTGGCTGACCCACAGCCGCTTGAGCCATGTCATCTGATGCAGGGGGCGGATATCGGTGATCCGGTTAAAGCAGATATTCAGGTCCATCAGCCGGGTGAGGGCGGGGAGGCAGGAAATATCCCGCACATCATTAAAAAAGATCTCCAGGTATTCCAGCTGCGACAGGGACGCGATCGGGGTGATATCCTGAAACTGGTTATCCACCACAATCAGCACTTTCAGGTTCGGAAGGTCCTGCAGGAAGGACAGGTCCGTGACGGCATTATGGCCGATATCCAGGGCCTGAAGGTTCTTACAATACTTCAGGACGGAGAAATCCTCGTTGGTATGGCGGCGGGAGGCATCGGAATGGGCCGTTGAGAACGCCGTGACATCCGTGCGCACCTCATGGTCGCCCACCATCATGGTCCAGCCGAACTCAATATCCGGAAACAGTTCCGCCAGTTCCTCAATCCGGTTCCGGCGGATCTTTGTTTTATACATATCCACCCGCTTCAGATTCGGCAGCCGGCGAAGAAAATCATAAAAGGCTTCGTATTCATCGGCGGCGACGCCGACCTTGCCCAGGTCGATTTCCTCCGCATCGACAGCGGTTTCAAAGCGCTTGAACCGGACCGTGGTTTCCGATTCGGCACGGGCGAAGGAAAAGGCGCAGCAGAGGGCCAGCAGGAGCAGAAACGACAGGGCTTTTTTCATACCGGGTTTCCTCCTACGGCATCGGATTTGCGGATCAGTCGGACAGCGCAGAGGATCATCCCGACAGCGGCCAGCGCCATGACCAGATAGCACAGATCCATCCGCATCCAGGAGAGGAAGCCAATTTTCTGCTCCAGGGCGAATTCCATCGCCATGATGACACCACAGCCGAGGAGCGTTCCGCCATAGCCAAGCACAAAATCCGCGGCGGTGCGGCTTTCCCGGGGGATGCGGCGGAGGGCAACGGTGACCGCCAGAAGGAAGACCGGCAGGGCCAGCAGCTGATTGACTTTCACAAAGCCCCAGCGGAGCACCGCATCATAGCGCATAGATTCCAGGACCGCCTGGGTTCCGGCATAAAGCACCAGGAAGAACAGGGCTTTCGTGCCCGGACGGCGGGTTTTGCGGGTGGCGAGGATGACAAAAATGGCAAGGGCGGCCAGCGCTTCCAGAAAGAAGACGCCGAAACACCAGACCTGATAATAGTTTTGAAGCCCGAAGGGGAAACGATACAGCGGGGAGGGATCCTCCCAGGTGAGAAAGGCTTTCTCCATCCAGGGATCAAACCATTCCTCGATATCGTGGCCGTAACCGAGGCCGACCAGGGGCTCGGCCATGCGCCCGGCAAAAACCAGCAGGCCAGCGGGAACCGCGGCCGCATCCAGCACGGCACCGGCAGGGCAGCCGGAACGCTTCGCCGCGATCCATCCGGCCAGCGCAACGCCGGCCATGGCCCCGTACAGCATATAGCCGCCGGCGGTGAAATCCAGAACCGCGGCGGGGCCTTTGGCCAGATACCAGTTCAGGCAGACCAAAAAATGGCCCAGGCGGGCGAAAAGCACCGCCAGGGGAATGGACCACACGGCAAAACGGCTCACCGTGCCGAAAGGCAGGAGGCCTTTTTTCTCCCTTGCATGCATCCACAGGAGGCAGACCGCCGCGCCGGCAGCGAGGCAAAGCCCATAAGGATACAGGACAACAGGTCCCAGACGGATGGCATTCATCGGATTACTCCTCCGCCGCGGAGGCAAAATAAATCAGGTCGGAGATCGGACGGCTGTTCGACGTTTTATGAATCAGCTTTCCGTTCACCAGCACATGGGAGGAACCGCCGCCGTCCAGATTATAAGCATATTTGCATTCCGGGAAGAGCTCCATGACATAGCGGGCCAGCTCCTGCAGGTTCATGCCGAGGCCGTTGCCGCCGTCAATTTCCACAATGGCGTATTTCAGATGGTCCAACTGGCAGATGCAGACCCGCTGGGTTGCCAGGATGGCTTCATGCTCCGGGCACTTGCTGACCTCCTGCATTTCCCCGTCGACAACCAGCGCGGGGCCGAAGGTGAAGGTGTTCACAGCGGTGAGGCCCTCGCTTTCCATCTGCGCGAGATGGGCCGCCATATCCGCACTGGAGGCCTGGGGAACGATAGAGAAATCTCCCGCGTCGTCGATGACCAGCACATCCCGGGGATGCTTCTGGCTGTCCAGCATATCGCGATAAAACACGCCCTGGCGGATGACATAGCCGAAGTCATAGGTATATTTAATGAAATCCGCGTTCATCGCCACGACGGCATTGACGCTGACTGCCATATCCTTGGAACGGGCCAGGGACGGATCCTCATAGGATTCCTTGCTCATGGTGGTCCGCAGCTGGGAGGGATCCGCGATCTCGATCACGATCCAGCGGCAGGTGGTTTTATCAGCGCTGGATTTCGGCTTCCTGGCTTTGGAATGCACCGTGACATGGATCGACTCATCCTGGTACTCATTCTTCGAGAGCCATCCATCCGGGTTGATTTCCCTCCCGTGAACGGACATATCCAGGCCCAGCGGTTTGACTTCCGCCACGGCGGGGGAGGAAATCAGCAGGGGCAGGGCCAGCAGCATCAGGACAGCGATGATCCAGCGGATCCGGTTTGCATTCTTCATGGCTTCAATCGGGTTCCTTTCCGGGAAATTCAGGCCTGCCGGACTGCAGGCCACATTGCTCTTTACTATACCATATTCGGGCGGATCCTCACAAGCACCGGAAAAAGAAACGCGAAAAAAACCGGAAAAGGAAAACAAGGGGAAAATGTCGAATAAGAATTATTTGGGTTGGTATTGCCCGGGAAACCGGGAAACAGACCAAAACCGGCCCACAGGGAGAGAACGGAGACCATGAAAAGAATTGCTGCTTGCCTGTTTATCCTACTGCTGCTTGTATCCTCCGCGGATGCGGAAGGCGCCCGGAAACTGCCGATGGACCTGACCGGCGGCGCCCCGTACAAGGTGAAATACAAATCCGACCTGGAAGTATACGAAGACCCCACCATCCGGGTGGAGCGCCATCGCGTGCCCAGCAAGGAATTCGGCTGCACCTACTATTATGCGCTGATCACCGTTGCGGACGCTTCCCAGCTGCGGACGCTGCCGGCGGACAACAAGAATTTCCTGTCCAACACCCGGGTGCCCGTGATCAAGATGGCGAAGCGGGTCAACGCGGTGCTGGCCATCAACGGGGACTTTACCGCGGCTTTTTCCGGCAACAAGTCCAACACCTTTGTGCTGCGGCAGGGGGAACTGTACCGCGACACGGTGGAGCCGGGGCTGGACCTGCTGCTGATCGACGAGGACGGCGACTTCCACATCATCCCGCGGGAAGAGGACCTGGAAGCCCTCGACAAGACGACGGTGGACGGGAAGCGGGTGGTGAACGCATTCCAGTTCGGGCCCGCACTGATCAAGGACGGCGTACCGGCGGACGACGAGAGCCTGCTGGACCAGACCCATTCCCCGACTTACGCGGGGCCCCACCAGCTGAACCAGCGAATGATCATCGCGCAGGTCGGCCCGCTGCAGTACCTGACGGTTTGCTGCGCCCACTACGGGGCTACCCTGCCCACGATGCGGGATATCGTGCTGGAGATCGCTCCGGACTGCCGGAATGCCTACACGCTGGACGGCGGCGATTCGACCCAGATGGTTTTCCTGGGAACGAAGATCAACAACGTGAACGAGGACGGCGGGGCGGACCGGAAGGTGACGGATATCATCTATTTCGCCAGCGCGAACTTTGAGGAATAACCATGGAAAACAATATGACGGCATATTCCTGGATGATGGCCGGCGGGGTGGCCGGCTGCGCCGCGCTGGCCTATGCCGGCGCCCGGAAACGGCCGGGGGCTTCCGCGGGGAAGGCGGCAGCGCTGACGGCGCTTGAAATCCTGCTGGGCTTTGTGTTTGCGGCGCTCTGCGCGGCGGCGGCGCTCCTGCTGATCCGGTTTCGGAACGTGGAGGCGGTCGGTTTCGAAAAATTCTTCTCCGGGCTGACGCTGGAGGATGTGCCTTTTTTCGGCGCGGTGGCGGGGTTTACCCTGGGGGTGTACCTGGCGGGAAAATGCATGAAGCTGCCGGGGACGGACACGCTGAACCGCTTCGCGGCGGCCGGCGCCTTTCTGATCGCCGCCGCCCGGTTCGCGGAGGGCTTTCTGGGGCTTTTCGGCACCGGCGAGCTGCCGGAGGACACGGTGCTGCCCTTTCCGCTGGCGGTGGCGATTGATTTTTCCGGAGACGGGTCCTATGTGGAATACTATCTGGCGGTATTCATGTTTGAGGGAATCGCGGCGCTGGCGGCCATGGTTTTCGCCCTGCGGAAAAACGCGGAGCCGGATACCTTCCTGCGGACGCTGTTCATCATCTGCCTGACGCAGGTGTTCTTCGAGAGCCTGCGGACCACCAGCATTGCCTGGCTGTTTGTGAAGGTGGAACAGCTGGCCTGCTTCCTGTATGTGGAGGCGGTGCTGCTGCGGTACGGCCTGAAGGGAAAGGGACAGAAAAACCGCTTTCTGCCGGCGATCGCCGGGCTTGTGGTTTGCGGCCTGATCGTGGCGGAGGAGTTTGCCCTGGACAAAACGAACCTGCCGCACTGGCTGATTTATACCTGCATGGCGGCAGAACTGGCGCTGCTGGGATATCTGGAGCACAAGGCCCACCTGAGAATGGTTGCCGCGGCCGGAGAAAAAAGCGGCGCCTGAGAAAAATACCCGGAAAACGCAACAAAAAACGCAACGAAAAATCCCCTGCCAGCGCAGGGGATTTCTTCAGCAGCTCCGACGGGATTCGAACCCGTGTTTCAGCCTTGAGAGGGCCGCGTCCTAGGCCTCTAGACAACGGAGCCAGGAAAACAAAAAAGCTGGGGAACTAGGATTCGAACCTAGACAATACGAGTCAGAGTCGTAGGTGCTGCCGTTACACCATTCCCCAACAGCGGCGAACCGCAAGGCGTATTATAACAGAGTCTTCAGCGCATGTCAAGCGAAAAAACCGGGAAAGTTGACGAAAGTCCCAAATTTGTTTTTGGGCCGGGCATTTTCGCCATCACCGCGCATCCTCCCCGTGATACCGGGCCAGGAACTGGCGGGTGCGCTCCTGCTTCGGATTGTCGAAGACTTCCCGGGGGTCGCCCTGCTCACAGATGCGGCCGTTATCCATGAAAATCACGGTGTTGGAAACATCCCGGGCGAAATCCATTTCGTGGGTGACGATGATCATGGTGGTATTCCGCTCCGCCAGTTTGCGAATGCTTCGGAGCACTTCGCCGGTGAGCTCAGGGTCGAGGGCGGAGGTGGGTTCATCAAAACAAAGGATATCCGGCCGAAGCGCCAGCGCCCGCGCGATTGCCACCCGCTGGCACTGGCCGCCGGAGAGCTGGTGAGGGTAGTTGTCCATGCGGTTGGCGAGGCCGACCTCGGCCAGAAGCTCCACCCCATGATCCCGGATGCGTTTCAGCGTTTGGCTTTTGTCCGCCTTCCACTCGGGCGTATCATGCGCCAGCAGCTCCTCGGCCAGGGTGACGTTCTGAAGCGCCGTATACTGGGGAAAGAGATTGAAGGACTGGAAGACAAGCCCGAAATGGAGGCGCTTCCGCCGGGTTTCCCGGTCGGTGACCTTTTTCGGCTCGCCGGCGTCCAGGAGCACCTCATCCCGGACCCGGATGACGCCGGCATCGGGCCGCTCCAGGAAGTTGAGGCAGCGCAGCAGGGTGGTTTTTCCGCTGCCGGAGGAGCCGATGATGGACAGCGTGTTCCCGGGCTCCATCGAGAAGGAAATGTCATCCAGGACCTTCGTCTGGCCGAAGGATTTCCGGATGTGTTCGACTTGCAGGATCGGCATGGCTTCCTCCTCCTTTTCTCAGCGGAAATATCCGAGTTTTTTCTCAAGCTTCGCAAAGCCCACGGTGAGCAGGCCGTTGGCCGCCAGGTAATAAACTCCGGTGAAGAAAAGAGGCCAGATGACGCCGGATATACCCTGGCTGCCCTTCAGGAAGGCCTGCCCGGCCCAGATAACCTCCTGCAGGGAGATGATCCGCGCCAGGGAGGTGTCCTTCACCAGGGTAATGATTTCGTTGGAGATCGGCGGCAGAATGGCTTTCACCATCTGGAGAAGCTTCACTTTGAAAAAAATCTGCCTGCCGGTCATGCCCAGCACCAGGCCGGCTTCCTCCTGGCCCACGGGGATGCCCTGGATGCCGCCGCGGAAGATTTCACAGAAGTAGCAGGCATAGTTGATGATGAAGGCTACCGAAGCAGCGGCAAAACGCCCATCTTCACCGCCGCTCCACCTGAAATTCCGCAGCATATTCAAAAACGGGCTGGAGGCAGCCGCCTCAGCGGAGATGCTGCTGGCCAACAGACCGGGGCCATAATAGATGATCAGCAGCTGGATCATCAGGGGGGATCCACGGATGATCCAGACCAGCACCTTGATGACAGTCCGCAACACCCGGCTCCGGGAGATCTCCCCGCACGCCAGCAACAGCCCCAGCGGAAGGGCGCCCAACAGGGTGACACAGAAGAGCTTCAGCGTTTGCAAAAACCCGACATTCAGGGTTTTGAAGACCACCGGAAATTGTTGTGCAAATTGATCCATCAGCTTTTCTCCTCAAAGAGAAAGGCAAGGGCATCTGCAAGACGCCCCTGCCGCATTCATCATCGTTCAAGTCCTTATTCCTGCGGAACCATGGCGGCCTGCACTCCGTAAAGCTCCGCGATGGTCTGCATGCTTCCATCGGCCCAGGCGGCGGCAAAGAACGTGTTCAGCGCATCCACCAGATCGGAATCCTTCCGGAAGCCCACGCCATACTTCTCCTCCGTCAGCGGCACCGTGTAGGTCAGGGTGGCATAGTCCGTGCCCTGGCCCACCATGGCGGCGGCCATCAGGGAGTCGATAATCGCCGCATCAGAGGTCATGGCGACCACTTCCAGCAGCGCAGCAGCCTGGTTCTGAACCGGATTGAACGCATTGCCCAGCGCCTGCGCTGCGGCTTCGCCCGCGCTGCCGGCTTCCACGGCAAAGGTCAGGCCCTTCAGGCTCTCCACCGTCTGATAATCATCGGCTTTCTCCGCCGGGACGATAACGATCTGCGCATTGTTGGCATAAGGATTGGAGCAGCTCATGGCGGACAGAACCTCATCGGTGAGCGTCATGCCGTTCCAGACGCAGTCGATGTTGCCACTGTTGAGCTCCAGGACCTTATTGTCCCAGTCAATCTCAATGAACTCCACTTCAACGCCCAGAAACTTGCCGAACGCCCGCGCCATATCGGCGTCAAAGCCGATCCAGCTGCCATCCGTGCCACGATAATCCATGGGGGCGAAATCAGTGATTCCTACCACAAGCTTTCCCTTAGCCAGCACGGCTTCCTTATCGCTCTCGGCCAGACCGGCGCAGCAGCTCAGCAGCAGCATCAGGCACAGCATCAGGGCTAACAGTTTTTTCATGAAGATACCTCCTGTTATTACATAAAATTCTTGAGTCCTTTATCACCATAGCACTTTATTACGGTGAAGTCAAGAACGAATATCCCGGGTTCAGGCCCGGGCATGGAGGGAATTCTGCCCTGCACGGCGAAAAATATGGAAGAAGCTGGGAAGGGGATGGCCCCGGCAACCAGCGGAAACAAGCGCCGGAGGAAAAACAATGGCCGGAGAGAACTGGTTCCAGTGGTTTTATCTGATTGTTTTTTTATTGTCCATTCTGATGACCCTGCTTTATATGTACAAATGGCACAAGCATTTTGACGTGCATATCGCGATGGTTTTTGTGCTGGTGCCGGTGGTGAACCTGGGCTATGTGCTGTTTTCCAGGGCGCAAAGCCTGGACGAAGCGCTGTCCGTCAATATGCTGTCCTTTATCGGGGGATGCTTTCTGGAGCTGCTGATTATGCTGGCGGTGTTCAGCCTGTGCAATGTGAAAATGCATCGGCTGCTGCGATGCCTGTTATTCCTGATCAGCACCGGGGTGTTTTTATCCGCCCTGACGATCGGCAGGTCCAAAATCTTCTATACCGATGTGCGTTTTATCAACCAGAACGGCATTGTGGCCCTGTCGAAGGACTACGGATGGATGCATACCGTGTTCCGCGCCATGGTTTTCGTTTATTTCCTGATCAGCCTGGGTGTGATTATTTACACCTGGTTCAGGAAAAACCAGGTATCCCGGAAGGTGCTCGCGCTGCTGTTTCTGCCGGAAGTGGTCGCCATGATTGCTTTCTTCGGCGGGCGGCAGATTCTGCCAAACGTGGAACTGCTGCCGCTGGCTTATCTATTTGCCCAGGTGATGTACCTGATTATCGCATCGCGGATGGCCCTATACGATGTTGCGGAAACCGCTGTCGATTCCCTGGTGGAGAACGGGGCCGTCGGCCTGCTTTCCATCGACTTCAAATACCACTACCTGGGGAGCAACGAAACGGCGAAAGAGATTTTTCCGGCACTGCATGACCTGACCGTGGACCTTTCCGTCAAGCGGATCAAAAGCTTCCAGGACCTGGTGACGCCCTGGCTGGATACCTTTCAGGAAAACGATACCCGCTGCACCCAGCACTACGAGAAGGACAGCCGGATTTACCTGGTCAAACTGTCCTGGCTGTATAACGACCAAAAAAGAAGGGGATACCAGCTGACAATCACCGACGATACCGAAGACCAGCGGTTTATCCGCCTGATCGGGCGGTACAACGATGACCTTCAGCGCCAGGTGGCGGAGAAAACGGCCCATATCGAGGAAATGCATGACCAGCTGATCCTGTCCATGGCGACCATGGTTGAAAGCCGGGACAATTCCACGGGCGGGCATATCCGGCGGACCAGCGAGGGCGTGCGGATGCTGCTGGACGCGATGGAGGGGGAGGAAACGGCGGAGCTGCCGGAAGACTTCCGGAAAAACCTGATCAAGGCGGCCCCGATGCATGATCTGGGAAAGATTGCCGTAGACGACATGATCCTGCGGAAGCCGGGCCGGTTTACACCGGAAGAATTTGAAAAAATGAAAGCCCATGCGGCCGAGGGGTACCGGATCGTTCACGAAATCCTGGCAGGGACCGACGACGCGGAATTCCGCAGGATCGCGGAAAACGTGGCTCATTATCACCACGAACGGTGGGACGGTTCCGGCTATCCCGATGGGCTGGCCGGGGAGGCGATTCCCCGGGAGGCCCGGATCATGGCGGTCGCGGATGTATACGACGCGCTGGTGTCCAAACGGGTCTACAAAGAAAAAATGTCATTCGAAAAGGCGAATGGCATCATTATGGACGGCATGGGAAGCCAGTTTGCCCCGGAGATGGAAGCGGTTTACCTGCGGGCCCGCCCGAAGCTGGAAGCCTATTACAGCGCGATGGAGACGGAAACAGCGTGAGGCAGCGCACCGGGACTCCGGGAAGAGGCAAGGCATTGCACTGGCACGGTTTTTTCGTATGAGCGCTGCTTGACAAAGCTGAAGGGCGGGGTATAATGGCACCCGGAAAGGGGAGATGGGTATGATGATGGGTAAACAGTTGTACGAGGGAAAAGCGAAAAAGGTATTCGCAACGGACGATCCGGAACTGCTGATTGTATCCTATAAGGACGATGCGACAGCGTTCAACGGGCTGAAAAGGGGAACCATCCGGGGCAAGGGAGTCATCAACAACCAGATGAGCAACCTGCTGATGCAGTATCTGGAAAAAGGCGGGGTACCCACGCATTTTGTGAAGGAACTGAACGAGCGGGAAACGCTGGTGAAGAAAGTATCCATCGTACCGCTGGAAGTCATTATCCGGAACATCTCAGCCGGATCCTTCGCCAAGCATTACGGCGTGGAGGAGGGCATCGTGTTCGATGCGCCGACGATCGAGTTTTCTTACAAGAATGACGCGCTGGGCGATCCGCTGCTGAATGCATACCATGCGCTGGCCCTGAAGCTGGCAACCAAAGAAGAGATTGAAACCATCAAGCAATACGCATTCCGGACCAATGAGCTGCTGAAGGCTTTCTGGGCTGAATGCGGCGTGACCCTGGTGGACTTCAAGCTGGAGTTCGGCCGGCTTTCAGACGGGACGATTGTGCTGGCGGACGAGATCAGCCCGGATACCTGCCGGCTGTGGGACAGCAAGACGGGAGAAAAGCTGGACAAGGACCGTTTCCGCAGGGACCTGGGCGGCGTGGAAGACGCGTACCAGGAGATCATGAGGCGCCTGCGGGAGCATCTGTGACGCGATTTACTTTTCCAATTTTCCAATGGCCTCTATAACGCCGGAGGACCACTGGGCGCCCTCCGCGGCCAGCGGGATTTCCTCAAAGCCGTTGTTCTCAAAACGAATAACGGCTTTTTCGTCGATATGGAGCGTGACGGGATATTTCTCTGCAATCAGCCTGTCCATTTCTTTGGATTCCATACGCCGATGGCCTTTCCGCCCGGTACCGGTGACAATCCCGGTGACGTTGACATGATACACCAGGAAGAGGTGGCGGATATGGTCCAGCGAGTGGTATTCCGATGAATAGACCCAGACATCGTAACCGTGGGTGTTCAGATAGCGGAACAGGGCAGGGATTCCGAGCCGCAGGTTCTCCCGATACAGGTGCCTCAAGAAAATGACCGGAGATTTTTCGGTCAGCTCGTCCCGCTCCGGACGGAATACCACTTCGTCCAGGTCCAGCGTGGCCCTCTTCGTGTTCTGCGATTTTCCGAGCATCTCCCTGATATCCGACAGCTGGGTCAGGTTGACAATTTCTACAGGCACTTTTTTCAGGTTCATCCGGATCGCGGCGGCCCAGCGATGATGCCCGTTCAGCAGCATATAGCCATCCGGACGGATCCTTTCAATTGTCAGCGGCTCATCAAAAATCCTTATACCGTACTGCTGGGCCTTTTGAATTATCGATATTTACTGGCCGATAATCTGGTCATTCGGGCCGATGTCCGGGAAGGTAAACTCGTCATCCGGGTTCGGATGGAGCTTCCGGCAGGGCAGATTCTTGACCAGCGCGCGCCGGAGAAACCCGGATCGGACCGGGACATAAATCCCCTTATACTTTTTGACTTCTGAAGCGATAAACGATTTAAAATCCTGTATTGTTTCTTCCGCTTTTGCCTTTTCCATTTGCCGAGCCCTCCTCCCTGCGCATTATGCTAACACATGTGCCCGGCCCGGTCAATCAGGATTTACGGTTTCCGCTTTTCGGCTTTTCTTGCTATCCGGGGAGAAAAATGATATGATGAATATATACAAAACTGCGAATAACCAATGAATGCGAGGTGGATGACATGAAGACCTTGAAACGAATCGCTGCCATTCTTCTGGTTGCGGCCCTGATGATGCCGGTGGCTTCGGCGCTGGCTGCAACCTATTACCGGGTGAATACCAGCTGGCTGAAGGCCCACAGTGAGCCTAAATACTCCGCCAAGGTGCTGGACAGCTATCGGCGGGATTTTGCTGTGACCGTGATCAAGAACCTGTCAGGCGGCTGGGCCAAGGTGCGTTTCCGTCCCGGCGGGCAGACGGCTTATGTCCAGAAAAAATACCTGACGGCCTGCAAGCGCTACACCGCTTATGTCAGCGAGGACAAGACCAATCTTCGCCTCGGCCCGGCGACCAGCTTCAATTCCAAGGGCCAGCTGAAGAAGGGAACGAAGGTGACTGTGCTGACGCACGGCGCCGCCTTCGATTATGTGTCTACGCCGAAGGGGAAAGGATATATCCGGAATTCCTGCCTGTCCACCAAGAAGCCGAAAAAATAAGCCAGGATGAAAAAACGGGGAGGCGCGATGCCTCCCCGTTCATGATTGGGCCGGTTTACTGAGTGACGCTGTAGTAACGGACGATCATGTGGATATAGTTCGAAGCGCCGAACAGCAGATACGTATTGTCCCGATCAAAGCCGATCGGATCGGAATCCAGATTATCGATAAAATCCTTTCCGCTGGCGACGGTGGGCAGTTCCCGCATTTCGCCGGTCGCAGGATCCACATTATCCAGGAAGGGAATATATTCATTGACTTCCTGGGTGAAAGTACCCAGATTAATCAGGGGGTGGAAGTCGTCGTCCAGGCTGATCAGGTATTCGCCGAACTCATTGGCCTGAAGCAGCACTTCATCCTCCAGGCCCGCATTGACCGTGCAGGTTTCGTTCACCAGGGAAACCGTTTGCACCGTGACTTCCTGGCCGTCGGAGACCAGAATATCGCCCTTCTTCAGCTTTTCCAGGTCCGCTTTGGCGTAGCGCTCAGCTTCATACAGGGTGAATTCAATCCTGCCGTTGCCGGCAGACCGGACGCTGGCCAGGACAAAGCGCCCTTCCAGACGGTTCACGTCGATCAGGGGAGAAAGGGGATTAACAATTTCCGCCAGGGAGGCGGCCACAGACAGAGAAAGAATCAGAGCCATCAGGATGGCAACCAGTTTTTTCATGATGCAAACCTCCTTTGAAACAAATTCGTAATATTATAATAACACTTACTTTTTATTTTGTCACCATTTTTGTAAAAATATTTCCAACAAAAACAGCCGGTTCCTGATGCCCTGAGGGGGCGAATCAGGGACCGGCTGTTCATGACCGGGAGTATTCGCGCTGCTTACAGCTTGATCCACAGCCATTCGCCGGTGCGGATCAGGTTGGTCTTATGGTCAATATGGGGATTCCAGGTGCGGATCTTCCGCCAGTCGGCAATGCCGTACTGCTTGGCGATCCTGATCAGGGTATCGGTCGCGGTGACCTTATGCTGGGTCCAGCCGGCCTTGTCGCGGCGCTTCTTGAAGGAAATTTTTCCGCCGGAAACCTCTTCCAGTTCTTCTTCGTTCAGTTCAGTAGCGTTGTTCATGATTTCGTCCGTCATGGTTTTATCCTCCTCTAATCTTCCCCAATTTTTTTGTATTTCTGCATCCGGTGATTCCCGGTTGCACTTATTGATACGCTGCAAAAAGCGGGATGGCAGTAAAATGGAAAAAAACGTCAAAAATTTTTTTCAGGCGGTTTCACCGGCGGGGTCTGCCATGGACCAGGTGGGCGTGAACTCACTGCCGCCGTTCATTTTATAATACCCCTTGATGATTCTGTCTACGGCAATCCGCGCTCCCTCTGAATCCGTTCCCAGAAGGATGACCAGGAACTGCTGCCGGCTGTAACGGGTCAGGACGTCCACATTCCGGATGGCCTGCCGGATGGACTGCTCCATACAGAACATGGACTTTTCCAGGGCTTCCAGCTGCGGCCCGTCCCCGGTGGCGCTTTCCAGCGTGACCATCAACAGCAGGAACGGCTGCCCGAAACGCTTTTCCAGATTGGTAAAGAATTCATACATCTTCGCAAACTGCCTGTATTCCACATCCATAGCACCCTGGTAGTTTCCGCTGTCCCGGATGCCCTGGACGAGCCTGTTTACATCCACCAGCTCGTTTCCGAAGTCGTCGCTTTCCTCCTGGAAGAAACAGCAATCGCTTTTCCCGTTCTGCTTCACATGGTACAGGGCTTTGTCCGCCTTATTATACACGGCGGTGTAGGAATCGGCGGGCGTGCACATGACCATGCCGGCCGAGAGGGAAGAGACGGAGATTTCCGGATCCTCGTTTTTCTTCTCGCTGAACCGGTTCAGGATGGCCCGGACGCGGGTCTCCGCATCTTCCCGGGAGACGTTTTTCAAATACAGAAGGAACTCATCCCCGCCGAGCCGGCAGCTGAGGCTGTCCTTACCGCAGGACAGGATCGTTTCGCCCATCAGGCGGAGCGCACGGTCCCCGGCTTCATGGCCGCAGGTATCGTTGATCCGCTTCAGGTTATCCATATCGAAGAATACAAAGCAGCCCGGGTTTTCCTTCATGCAACCGGCGATTGCAGACTCTCCGGCGGTCCGGCTCATCAGGCCCGTGACAACATCCACCTGGCCCGCTGAAGTCTGGGAGGCAAAGGCTTCCATCACCTCCTGCAGCAGCACGGAGGGGATCTCCTTTTCCTGCTCTTCATTTTCGGAACCGTCATTGCTGACAATGGCATCCAGGGCGCCTTTCTGCCATAACGCCAGGAAGACATCGGTAAAGCGCGGATCAAACTGTTTTCCCCGCCCGGTCTGCAGCTCGCCCAGAATATGCTCCCTGGAGCAGGCTTTCCGGTATACGCGGTTGGAGCTCATCGCATCGAAGGCATCCGCAATCGCGACGATCCGGGCTTCCTCCGAAATTTCCTCCCCTTTCAGGCCCCGCGGATATCCTTTGCCGTCATACCGTTCATGGTGGCTGCGGGCAACGGTTTCCGCCTTTTCGATGATGATTTTGTCCCTCAGGATATCCCCGCCCATGCTGGTATGGGATTTGATAATTTCAAATTCGACGTCGGTCAGGCGGCGGGGTTTATTGAGAATGGAATCCGGGACGCCGATTTTTCCGATATCGTGCAGCAGGGCGGCGTAGCGGAGATCATTCACCCGCTCCCGGCTCCAGCCCAGGGCTTCCGCAACGGCGACGGAATACTGGCTGACGCGGGTGGAATGGCCTTTGGTGTACGGATCCTTCGCGTCGATGGCGTTGGCCAGGGTCTGGATGGTCTGGAGGGACATCTGTTCGATCTTCCGGCTTCTTTCCTCCGCTACGGCGGTTTGCCGGGTTACTTCCTCATTCAGCCGGTTGGTATGGTCGATTTCGAAAAGCGCTGTCCTGTGGTACTGTACCATGGCCAGGATCGTAAAGGCGGAAAGGGAAGCGTACATCATCGGGAAACGCATGGAGAAAGAATCCATATAGTACTGCCGGATATTGCTGCCAAGGGGGGAATAAAACACCACAAAATAAAGAACGGAATAATATACGGAAAGCACAATCCCATAACGGATTCCGACAAAATAACACATGCCGATGGGGAGCAGAATGGACCAGAGAATGCCGGTTCCTTCCGCATAGCCGGTCAGGGCATAATACGTAAAAACGATGCAGCAGAACAGCGTAGGAATCATGACCGCCGCATTCCTGTTTTTCCTGAAATGGCTCAGATACGCGCAGCCGGCTCCGGCCAGGACGGTTACGCAGGACATGACGATTTTCGCCGTATTGACCGGCGGATTCACCAGGTTCATGACGACGAGGGCGATTCCCAGGAACGCGGTGAAAACGCTGACCGACGTCAGCGCGGTCAGGTTGGCTTTCAGGCGGTCGCCCGTATAAATCGACCGGCCCAGGGTTTTCCACAAAGCCCCGAAGGAGCGCTGCCCTTCCTGCTTCCTTTCCTGTTTCATGCTGCTGTTCCTCAGTTGATTATTGATCTCACGTGTTTATTGATTAAATTTATTTTATCAGTACCCGGGAGCAAATGCAAGATGGTTTTCCAATCACAGGAAGGGCAGAAAGGGGGCGGGCAACGAACCTGAACGCCGCCGGAGCGGAGACGGACGAAAAAAAACGGTCCGGAGCCCAGCCAGGGGCTCCGGACCTATCCATGAGGGAGGATTATACCGGGATGTAGATATAATATCCGGCGCGAATGAAGTTCCGGTTGGAGATAATTCCAATGTTCACATTCATAATCGCCTGCACGGTGGTACGATAGGTGCCGGCAATCCCGCTCAGGCATTCACCGGATTTGACTTTGTAGACGATGCATCCGGCCTTGTCGGGCAGGCGGGTCGGGGAACCGGCAGCGCCGCCGGAGACATTTTCCAGTTCTTCCTCATGCAGTTCGTTCAGTTTCATTTCATCCATTATTGTTTCCTCCTTCCGCAGAGCGGTTTTTTTATCTTCAGGCACCGTTTTCGCTCGGTGTCATTTATTGATACGCAGCGCCGGGCAGGATGGCAGCAGTGATCGAAAACATTTTTTGAAATTAACGTCTCCGGATCATGCCGGATCAGAAGGCCAGGGGGACGGAATCGGTATAATGGATCCGGCCGGAGAGATCCGTCAGGCCGAAACAATACTGATAATTCCCGGCCGGGATGGTTTCCCAGCGGAGGGAAAGGCCTTCCGCCGGGACGGTGATGGCTTTTCCTTCATACTCCCGCTCGGTACCGTCGGAAGAAACCGCGGTGAAGAGCGGAGCGATTGACATCCCTGCCTCCAGCGGGATGAAACCGCGGATCGCGAAACCGGCTTCGTCATAGCCCTGGGTGGCGCCGAGGATGGCCGTGGTACCATCGGAAGACAGGCTGCCCAGCAGATACATCTTCAGGCCTCCGATGCGGGCAGGAATCACGAAGCGAACATTCCCGTTATCATCTCCGTAGAGGATTTCAGCCCGAACCATCTGGCCGTCCAGCACCGGCCAGGAACCGTCGAACATTGAGAAAATAAGCCCTGTGGACCAGTCGATGGTGGTTTCGCCCAGGTTGCCGAGGCGGACGGTCTCCTCACCGTTCCGGATGGACAGGATGCCGCTCGCGGAAGAAAGATGGTCCAGGTCGTTTTTATTCAACTGAATGGAATAGACCATCTGGGAGGTCAGTGTGGCAGAGGAGAAGTAATCGGAAGCGGTTTCCAGCACGCTTTCCGCGGGAACGGCTTCACTGACCCCGGCCTGGACATTCTGGTTTGGCTCGCCGGGCTGATAGTATTCGGCGCCGGGATTCAACAACCCGGCCCAGATGTTGTTCAGTGCAGCGGAGGCGGAAACCGGCGCAGGGGTGGCGGCAGCCGGCGGAGTGGATTCAGAGCCCAGCCCGGCCCAGATTCCGGAGACGGACGGCGTTGCAGAGGGACCGTTATTATATCCGGCCCAGATTCCGGAGGAGGTGGAGAGACCTTCCCAGATCGATCCGGAGGAGGTGTTCAGCCCGGCCCAAATATTGCCGCCGCAGGAATTATACGCGTCCTGAAAGGAACAGGTATCGCCATAGTATCCGTTCCAGATATCGCAGAAAGCGCCTGAACAGGAGCCGCCGTAGCCGCTTGTGCTGTAAAAATCAAAGGGGGTGTAGGAAGAAGCTGTCATAGCATAGCCCGATGCGGCCGTCTGGTTGGCCATGGATACTGCCAGGGCGGCATAGGAACCGAGTTCGGCACTGTAATGGGACAGAATCTCGCTTTTATCACTGGCAACCGTCGCGAAGGGCAGGAAGAAGGAAAGCCCGTGGGCGTGGGAAGCAATATCACCGGTTGTGCAGTTGTAGCATACCGCCTGCTGCGCCGCGTCCTTCAGGGCGGCGCATTCATTTGGAAGCAGGGCAGAGAACACCGTGCACATATCCTCCACATCCACCAGGTCAGAGGCATCGTAATCAGCGAATTCGCCGAAGGAAACCAGCTGCTGCCGGAGGCGGACTACGCCGGAAAAGTTACTGCTCAGTTCTGCGGACAGCGCTGCGCTGAAAGCGTTCGCAGCATCCATGACCGCGGGCATTTTGCCTGTGTCGACGACGGTCATGGTGGAGGTGGCGGAAAAGTGCCCCCTGGAGTTTTCCTCCACATAGGTATCAGCGATGGATTTGGCGATGGTTTCAGAGGAAAGGGCCGGGTTATCCACGATGGGCTTCATCCAGGCGTCATAATTGAGGCCGGTACCGTTCACCAGCTCCTGGCTTACCACAGCGTAATTCGCAATGCCGGCCAGGTCGGCGCACAGGTCCACGCAGTTCATCAGGCAGCAGTCAAACCCGATGAGATCAAACCGGGTGCCGTTCAGCCCGGACTGCAGGCCGGTTTTCAGCTCGGAGAGCGAGAGGCTGTCATCCTGAAAATTCTGATCGTTGCACAGGCCGAGCACCGGGCCGCCGCCGTGATCCCAGAAAACCATCATATATCGTTTTGCGGGAGCGGCGGAGAGAGCAAAACGCAGGAAGTCAGCCAACGTGGACGCGTCACCCATATTGCGGCGGCCGACATCTTTCAGCAACTCAGGGGCGTTAGCACCGAGACGGTAATACTGAACGCTGCGGGAAGAAATCCCGTACCGCTTCCATTCCGTGCAGCCGCCGGTCGCAATCAGCACCTTCACTGTGCCGGAAGCACCGATCCCGGAGGAAATCATCTCCGCAATATCTTCGGTGGCCTGACCGTCATCGCTTTCCAGGTCTGACCCGCAGATATAGGCCAGGATAGTCAGCTCATTTTCCGCGGCTTCGGCGGGAACCGGGGCTGCCGAAACGGAAAAAAACAGCACGGCGGCCAGAACAAGGCAAAGGGCTTTTTTCACGGGCAGGACCTCCTTAACGAAAAAAACCGCCGTTTCCGGCGGGAAAATGCATGGTTCAGGTGACCGGGACAAAGGTGGCAAGAATGCTCTTGAACTGTTCGACCTGGTCCGCTGTCAGGGGATGGAACTTGTTGGCGTCCGCGGAATAGGCCATAAACATGATGTAGTATCCGTTGGTGAGAGTATCGGCATAGATATACTCGGATTCACTGTCATCGCAGCGGATCAGCACGAAAGGAATGTTGCCGGCTTTAATTGTGCCGATATATTCCGGCTTGTCATCCGCATAGGTCTCCATGACCTCCTGGGCATAGGCTTTCAGCTCTTCCTCGCTGGCGTTCCAGAGAGATTTATCCTTGGCATCTTCATCGTACAGGAGAAAGGATTCAATGACCAGGCCGGGCTCTTCCGGGGAAGCGACACAGCCGAGGTCTTCCATTCCGTCCTCCGTTTCCATAACCTCCGTTTCAATCTCCCAGCCCTGCGGCAGGGTCAGGGTAAAGTACTTGGTCGAAAAGGTGACGCCGTCTGCCAGGGCGCCGACAGCCATAGCCAGAACCAGCGCCAGGGCAAGCAGCAAACCGGTGATTCGTTTCATCTGAAAATCCTCCCTGTTTCATAGAATCAAGTTGCCACAACGAGCATTATATCACCGGATGGGAAAAAAAACGAGAGGTTTTTTTGGTGCGTTTTCGGTTGTCCGGAAGGGGAAAAGCGGATATAATACTAATACTCAAAGAAACCTGAGGTGAACGGAATAAAAACGCTCTGTGCAGCGGAAAACACCGGAGGATGATTGATATGAAACGCTGGATGGCCCTGTTCACTGTCCTGATGCTGCTGGCGGCCTGCATTCCCGGCCTGGCGGAAGCACCGGAGGAGACGGTTCCGGAGGGAAAACAGCTGATGACGCTGACGTTGCCGGATACGGAGACGATGCGGGATCCCGGATGGCAGCTGCTGGCCCATCAGCTGAACGGGAATTCCATCAGTTACCTGTCCCTGATTTCTGAAACGCTGGTTCGCTTCGCGGTATTCGGCGGAACCGATGAAGCAATCGCCCATGCCCGGGAAGACATTCTGGAGTTTCTGCAGCTGGCCGGCATGGAGAAGGCGGCAGAAGAAATTCAAAAAACGGATTCTGACAGGGAAGACCGGATTATCCTCTTTTCATCCGTGCTGCAGGCGCTGACATCAGACCAGGCAACCTTATCTGTTTCTCCGGACCGGTCTTTTTCAGCGATTCAGGACCAGCGGCCGACGATTTTCCTGCTGATGAACCACGATCCGGAAACGGGGCTTTTACGGGGGTTGGCCCTGCTGGCGGACGGTGAGTGGGTGGATATTCTGCCTCTGTCCCAGACGGATGAAATCTGGCGTTATCCGGACCAGATTCTGAAGATTCTTTCCGGCCTTTCGCCGCTGGTCAATCCGGCGAATTACCGCACAGAGCGGCTGGAGCTTCCGCAGGCCGGGCTGGAGGCCATTACTTTTTGAGAAACGGGTGAAAAACGGATGAAAGCGGCGGAGAAAACCAACGTGATGCGGGTGCTGGACAGCAAAAAGATCCCATACACCGCCCATTTCTACGAAGCAGATCCAACCCTGACGGGCGCACAGATTGCAGCGCTGCTGGGGGAACCGGCGGAGCATGTTTTCAAGACGCTGGTAACCCAGGGCAAGAGCAACCAGTATTATGTTTTTGTGATTCCGGTGGAGGCGGAGCTGGACCTGAAAAAAGCAGCGAAAGCCGCAGGGGAGAAGGCGGTAGCCATGATTAAACAGAAGGAACTGCTGCCGCTGACGGGATATGTGCACGGCGGGTGCTCACCCATCGGGATGAAGAAAGCTTTTCCGACCTGGATTCATGAGAGCGCGGCGGAGGCCGACATCATCTGTGTCAGTGCCGGCAGGGTCGGCGCACAGATTGAACTGAAAACAGACGATCTGTGCAGGGCGGCTGCCTGCAGGCTGGCGGATCTGGTCTGAAACGAAAAAAACGCGTAAAAAAACAGCTGCTGCGGAAAAGCGCAGCAGCACAGGAAACACGGCGACGCATTCACAGCGCCTGTCAGCGGCGTTTACGCCGAAGCAGGAGCAGGCCGGCGGAGCCGCCTGCCAGGCAGCAGAGCCACAGCAGGAGGCTGGCATTATCGCCGGTGGTGGGAACAATGCCGCTCTTATAGGAGTATTTTGCATTTGCAGGAGTCAGGGTGGCGCCGTTTTCATTGATGGCGGCAAGCTGTTCCGCGGTCAGGGTTCCAAGATAGAGATTCGTACCGTCGGTGAAGGTTTTGCCGGCGGCAGTTTTGATTCTGCCGGTGCCGAAACTGTTCATCCTTTTAATGGAGATTTTATCCTCAATATACCGCCATCCCAAGGTGATGCCTTTGTCGCTGAAAAGGCCGACGGGGGAGGAATCCTCCAGAATGCCGCCCGTGATTTTCAGTTCCCCGTTCGTGTTGATGGAATTATCCGGGCTGGAGATGGCCAGCGTTCCGCCATTCAGCCAGAAGCCGCCCCCGGCGAAGATGCCTTCTCCGGAGGGATCGGTTACGGCAATATCCACGTTGCCGCCGTTCTGCAGATAGGTTCCCTCCGTAAGCCGGATGCCGACGCCGGTGGCCCGGATGGAGAGCGTGCCCGCCTCAGCGGGATCCAGGCTTTGGCCGGTGACGGTAAAAGTCGTTTTCATCGTATGGTTTACGCCGACCGGAACATCATGAACGGACATTTTGCAGCTATCGGCAAGGATCAGGACGGTTTCCCCCGTCGGGTCAATGGCCAGGGTTTCATAGTCCACTTCTCCCCGTACAACATACCAGCCGGAAAGATAAACCACCTTGTTATCCTTATCAATCACGGTCACTTCCGTGCCGGCAGGCGTGGTTCTGAGGACTCCGGAGGCATCCCGGTAAGGGACGCCGGTTTCCGCGGAGGCCGCCAGGGAAACCCCAAGGGCCAGCAGAAACAACGCGATAGCCAGCAGCGCACGCGGAAGGCCGGATTTTGTTACAAATAATTTCTTCATGGCATAATGCCCTTTCATCTTCAGTCGGTTTCGTGGGCCGGAACAGGGTTCTGCCCCACAGTTTGAAACAGTTCCAATGCGAAATCGTTAACAAACCATTACAATTATATCAAAATACAGTGGGAATTTCAAGGGAAAACCACAAGATCATGGGAATTCCGCTGCACAATGTCGGCCAAAACCCGACGCACCATCTTTTCCGGAAGCCTCCTGAAACTCCCGGCTAATGATATATACGAATGAGATTACCCAAAAGCATGCACTTTTTATTTTTTTTTGACACTTTTTTGCTGCCACACCGGGGAGGCCGGCTGCGGATGCGTCTTTCCGGCTGCCGCCGGAATGAAAAAAGCCGGGGCGGCAGAAGCCGCTCCGGCCCATTGGGAAGGCATTATCCTTTACGGAATCTCAGCACATTCCACGATTCCTTCTTCAGGACCGCGGTGACAATGCCGTGATCCATGGTGGTGTCGGCGTTTTTTCGGGGCATGATCCGGTCCGGATGGCTGAAGGTATTCTGCGCCTCAGGATCATCAGAAAATAATTCAGTGTGTTCCTTCAGCTGCCAGTTTTCGAAGGCGCGAAGATCCATCGTCAGTTCCTGGTCCTCCTCCGGATCCGCGTTGATGACGAAAACGGAGAGCTCTTCCTCCGGTTCGTTCAGGGCCGCGGCGGCCTGGATTGTCTCCACACCGGTGAAGCCGCCGTACTGGTTCATGTCGTCGATGGCATAGCCGGGCACGTCGTAGGTTTCGCAGGTGACTTCGCATTGCAGGGAATCGCCCTTGGCCAGGCGAATCAGCTGGGTGAAGGGCCAGTAGGATGCCCCCTTCCAGACATGCTCCCGGTCTGTGCGGCACAGGGCAGCCAGGCCGCCGGTGGCACAGCCGATCCGGATTCGATCCGCGTGGCGCAGCATCACCAGCATCGTGCCGGCAAGGCCGAGCGCCTGCAGCATTTCGTGATCCGATGGCGGGTTCCGGCGGGTGGACCAATCGTCCGGATCATGGCGGACATAGGTTCTTTCCGGATTGAAGAGGCCGAACATTTCCGGGTTCTGGCGGCCGCCAAGGCCGAGGTGCGCCTCGCTCCGCGGGCGGAACATGGAAGCATATTCATCCAGCGCCAGCATCATGGTCTTTTTTGAGCGGAGCTTGGTTCGGATATAATCGCACAGGGCGATTTCCGTGCGGATATAATCCTCATAAGCCAGGTAACCGGCCATCAGGGCCCGGGGCAGATCCGGCGGCGCGGAATGATAGTGATGCAGAGAAATGTAATCCACGGTGCTGTAGCATTCTTCCAGCACTTCCCGATCCCAGTCCGGATAATGGTTCAGGAAAGGGGAGGAGGAGACACATGCCATGGTTTCGATTGTGGGGTCTATCCATTTCATGGCTTTGGAGGTTTCGTGCGCCAGAATGCCGTAACCCCGGGGATTTTTCTCCATGGAACCGACCTGCCAGGGGCCGTCCATTTCATTGCCGAGGCACCAGATTTTAACGCCGTAGGGCGCTTCACGGCCGTTCTGCTTCCGCAGGTCAGACCAGTAAGTGCCGCCTGTGAAATTGGTATATTCGACGCAGTCCATCGCGTCCTGCATGGTGCCGGTGGCCAGATTAACGGTGTAGATGGCTTCTGCGCCGGCTTTTTCCGCCCACTGCAGATATTCATCATGGCCGACATCGTTGGGGATGAACTGGAACCAGGCCGGATCCAGGTGTGCTTTACGCTTCTCCTTCGGGCCGATGGAGTCCTTCCACTGCCAGCCGGAAACAAAGTTGCCGCCGGGGAGGCGCACCGCCGGCAGGCGGGTTTCCCGCAGGGCTTCATAGAAATCCCGGCGAAGCCCCTGCTCATCCGCAAAAGGATGCTTCGGATTGTACATGCTGCCGTTGACCATGGAACCGATCGGCTCCAGGAATGCCCCGAAAAGCCGGGGTGAAATGCTTCCGACCCGGTAGGAAGGGTGCAGCGCCAGGCTCGATTTTTTCATTGGCAAGGTTCCTCCTCTGTAATCAACAGGATGGTCTCTGCGCGCGATATAAAATATTGTAATCCGGAAGAAAAGCCGGAGCAACACTTTTATCTGTCTTTTTTCTGAGAAGAATGATATAATTCGGTAATTCCCGGTAAAGCCGCTGTTGATGGAGTGAATGGAATGCAGGTTACGCCCGTAATGTTTCTGATTGTCTGCCCGATGCTGTTTCTGGCGGGGCTGGTGGATTCCATCGGCGGGGGAGGAGGGCTGATCTCCCTGCCGGCTTATCTTTTTGCGGGATTGCCGGCGCATATGGCGGTGGCAACGAACAAGCTTTCTTCCACATGCGGCACATCCCTGGCCACAGCCCGTTTTTTTCGCAGGGGGCTGGTGAACCTTCGCCTGGCGGCCCCGTCCGTGGTGACAGGGGTTGCCGGATCCGCCCTGGGGGCGAGGCTGTCCTTGGCTGTCAGCGAGGATGTAATGAAATACGTCCTGTTCGCGGTTCTTCCGCTGGCGGCGTTTGTTGTCCTGAACCGGCATTTGTTCCGGGACGAGGGAAAGCACGCGGCTGTGGCGGACCGGAAAACCGTGGCGATCTGCGTTGCCTCCGCTTTTGTGATTGGGGTGTATGACGGGTTTTACGGCCCCGGTACGGGGACTTTTCTGATTATTGCATTTACGGCTTTTGCCGGGATGACGGTCGGTTCCGCCAATGCGCAGGCCAAGGTGATTAACCTGACGACGAACATTACCTCCCTGGCTGTCTTTTTGCTGAACGGGCAGGTGCTGGTTCCGCTGGGGCTGGCTGCTGCGGCGTGCAACATGGCGGGAAACTGGATCGGCTCAGGGCTGGCGGTATCCAAAGGTGCGAAGATTGTCCGCCCGGTCATTCTGCTGGTCCTGATCCTTCTGCTGCTTAAAATTCTGATTGGCTTCTGAAGGGAAACAGGGCAGTTCCTCCGGCACCCTATTCACGGACCAGTTCCAGCTTCGGAACGCCCTTTTCCCCCTCCATATCGCGGAAGAGCTTATCATAGGAAGCACGGTCAAAATCCCTGCCCCGGGTGCTCATCACCCAGTACTTCACGCCTTCGTCCATGGTCTTGTATCCTGTGAAGGCATAACCGTTCCGCTCGTAAAAGCGAAGCCGCCGAATGGTCTGGTCGCCGGCGGTATCCGAGGGCTTGGGCATTTCAATATGGCAGACAATCTCCTGATCCGGATACTTTTCCCGGATCGCTTTCTGGATGGCCCCGCCGTATCCCTTTGACTGCCGGTCCGCTGCTACAGCCGTATAGAGAAGAAAATGCAGTTTTTCAGAAAGAAGCAGATAGTAGAATCCGACAAACTGGCCTTCGTCCAGAAACGCAGTGCAGTCAAAATTCCTTTTCAGCGTCATCAATCGAAGCGGGAGAATAGGATACAGTTCATCCTTTGGAAATTGGGACAGAAGAAGCTGCCGGATCTTTCCGAAAACCCTGCTCCACGGTTTCACCCTGACTGATTGAAGTGCCATCTTGCGTCCTCCTGTGCGGTTCATTCATTGGATGGCCCGGGCTTTGCATATGAAAACAGAGCCCGGGCGATTCTTCGACCGTTATCCTGGCTGCTGTCAGCTGTTGATCGTCCAGTGAGAATTGCCGTTGCAGTCCACGGTAACAAGCGTCTTTCTTCCGCACTCAGGACAGGTGAATGCATAAGCGTCCGAAGCGATCTTTTCAAACAGGGAATCAGCAATATAAGCACCGCAAACCGGACAGAGGTTTTTCCTGAAATCCGGTTTTGAGCTTCCGGGCTGGACAATGTCCGGATAATCTTTTTCGTTGTCAGCCATGTTTGCTTCCTTTCTGCCGCTGTGCGGCCTGTGTTGTATCTTTTGATGTATTGTATCATAGGGAATCGAAAAAGTACACCATGCTCACCCGGCGCTGTCCGGCACAGTAAATTCCGGCTTTTTTCTGCTTTTGGAAATGAAAAGAGTATGCTATAATACAAAAAAATTGATCACTTGCATGAAATACGATACAGCTGATTCCGAAAAAGCCGATGTTCCGGAGGCGAATAAAGTGCAGAATCCAGAAAGAAAAGTCAACAGGGAGGGCGCCCAGAGGCCGGTATTCATCCGGGCAGGGGCTGCCGCGGCAGCCCTTTGCCTGCTGCTGGTGCTGGTTTCGGGAATTGCTGCTCCGCGGG
This sequence comes from Clostridia bacterium, assembly GCA_017404985.1. Classification (GTDB taxonomy): domain Bacteria; phylum Bacillota; class Clostridia; order Christensenellales; family Aristaeellaceae; genus Aristaeella. The sequence goes on from JAFRBK010000026.1 coordinate 51,253, forward strand.
CGGCTGCCGCCCAGGAAAAAGAACAGAAAAAAGTCCGCGTTGGCTGGTATGAATCTGCGTTTCACCGGACGGATCCGTTCGGACGGCGTTCCGGATACGGGTATGAATACCAGCAGCGGATCTCGATCTATACCGGCTGGGAATATGAATATGTGGAAGGCAGCTGGTCGGAACTGCTGGAGAAACTGATCGCCGGCGAGCTGGATCTGCTCAGCGATGTGTCCTATACCCCCGAGCGGGCGGAAAAGATTCTGTATTCCGCTGAAGCGATGGGATCAGAAGGCTATCATGTTTTCATAGCACCGGATAATAACGAGATTCGGCCGGACGATTTTTCCACCCTGAACGGAAAACGGGTCGGCGTCAACAAGAACAGCATTCAGGAACGGCTGTTCATCAGCTGGGCGGAGAGCCACGGCGTGACGCCGGAAATCATTGAATCGACCGAGAAAACGCCGGTGTTGCTGGAAATGCTGGCGAAGGGCGATTTCGACGCGCTGGTAACGCTGGATACCTACGGAAACTCCGCTGATGTGATTCCGGTGTGCAAGGTTGGTTATGCTGAATCTTTTTTTGGAATCAACAGGAACCGCCCAGACCTGAAGCAGGATCTGGATGTGGCCATGAACCGCCTCTTTGAGGACAATCGGGATTACAACCAGCAGTTGACGGAGAAATTCAATCGTTCCAGCTCGGTCAACAGTTTTCTGACGCCGGAAGAAAAAAATTGGCTTGCAGGCAGGGAAACGATTCGGGTAGGCTACCGGAACAACTTCCTCCCGTTCTGCTCGCAGGATAAAGAAACAAAGCAGGTTTCCGGCGCGCTGGCAGACTACCTCTACTTCGCGGAAACATGCCAGAAGAATGCCCGCCTGAGCTTTGAGACACGGGCTTTCAGCTCAACAGAGGAGGCGCTGAAAGCCCTGGCAGACGGCGAGATCGACTGTGTATTTCCCCTGAGCCTCAGCGCTTATGATGGGGAACAGCGGGGCGTGATCAGCACGGATCCGCTGGTTCGTTCGGAGATGTATGCCATCGTCCGGACTGCGGACCACCAGGGACTGGAGCGGGAACGGGAGACGACCGTTGCCATCGTCAGGGGAAACCCGAATTACGAAGCGTTCGTGAAAGACTATTTTCCCAACTGGAAGGTAGTTGAATATGACAGCGGCGAAGCGGCCTATGCAGCGGTGTCTTCCGGGGATGTGGACTGCGGGCTGGTAAGCAATTACCGGATCAGCCGTGTGAGTGACCAGCTCAGGGAATACAAGCTTTCCGCCCTCGCGACCGATGAAGTGATGGATGCTGCTTTTACCGTGAGGCGGAAGGATGACTGCCTCTATTCCATTCTCAACAAGATAACCCGCCTTTATCCGGAGAGCATGGTCAATTCCTCCCTGACGAATTACGGCTTCCGGGAGGAAGAAGTTTCCTTCATTGATTTTATCCGGAAGAATCTGCTTTATATTGTTGCGGCAGCAGCGCTGATTATTATCACAATTCTGCTCCTGGCGCTGCGGAACGCGAAGACCAGCGCAAGGGAAAAGGAGGGCCGCCGGATTATTTCCGAGGCGGAGAAGGATTCCCTGACGCAGCTGTACAACTGGAACTTTTTCCTTGTTTATGCCAACAATATCTGCCGGGACAACCCGGACCGCCCAATGGACGCGGTGGCGCTGAATATTGACCGGTTTCATTCCGTGAATGCCCTGCACGGGCGGGAGTATGGGAACCGGATGCTGAAGGCTTTGGGCGATGAGATTCACAGTTTCCTTGAAAAAGCGGACGGAATAGCCTGCCGTTCCGTTGCGGACCGCTTCAATATATATTGCCTTCACCGGGAGGACTGGCAGGCTGTGCTGGAACGCTTTCAGGGGCGCCTGGACCGTGAGTTCCGGGAAGCCAACGCCCATCTGCGCATGGGCGTCAAGCCCTGGCAGAAGGTCCTGGAGCCTGAAACACAGCTGGACAAGGCCCGCACTGCTTGCAACAAGGTGCGCGGCGGAATCAAATCCCAGGCGGTAATCTATGATGCAGAGATGGAACAGCGGGAGGAACGTGACCAGCGCCTGCTGAACGATCTTCCCCGGGCGCTGGAAAACCATGAGCTGGAAGTGTATTATCAGCCGAAGTATAACATCACAGGGGAGAAGCCGAAGCTGGCGAGCGCTGAGGCACTGGTTCGCTGGAAACACCCGGAACTGGGAATGATTTCCCCGGAGGACTTTATCAATCTGTTTGAGAGAAGCGGCCAGATCAGTCTGCTGGACAACTATGTGTGGTCGGAGGCGGCCCGGCAGATTGCCGCCTGGCGGGACCAGTACGGCAGAACCCTGCCGGTATCCGTTAACCTTTCCCGTGTGGACGTGTTTGATCCGGAACTGATTTCCATCCTGGACCGCATTGTGGCAGAAAACAGGCTGAAGCACTGCGACCTGAAGCTGGAGATGACTGAATCCGCCTACACTGAAAACGCAGACCAGCTGATTCGGGTCATCAACCAGCTCCGGAGCAGGGGATATGAGATCGAAATGGATGACTTTGGTTCCGGCTATTCCTCGCTGAATATGCTGTCCTCCCTGCCCGTGGATGTGCTGAAGATGGATATCGACTTTATCCGGAATATTGAAAGAAATGAGAAGGATTTCCGCCTTGTGGAGCTGATCATCGATATTGCCCGGTATCTGCATGTGCCTGTCGTGGCGGAGGGCGTGGAGACGGAAACCCAGCTAAAACTGCTCAAAAATGCGGGCTGCGACCTGGTGCAGGGATACTATTTCTCGCGTCCGCTGCCCGCGAAGGAGTTTGCCCGGACACTCCTTGGCTGAAAGGATGGTTGGGGATGAAAACGCGATGCCTGCTGCTGCTCCTGTGCCTGATAGCGGCTGTTGTTCCTGCGCTGGCTGAACAGCCGGGGATTGCCGCCGCACCGGGACAGACGGTGATAGCCTTTCAGGAATATACCGGAATGGAATATGCAACATGGTTCCTGACCGGAAAGAAGGAGTATACGGTCCACGCGATGATGGTATCGAAAGACACCTCGTTTCATAACGAACTGGAAGTCACGGATTATACGGTGAAAAATGACGGGGAAACAGTCATTCTGAAAGGCTGCCTGGGCGAAATGTGGGCTTCCAAATTGTCGAAGGTGGCTGATACTTATACAAAAGCAGACGGTACCGCGGTCAGCAGAGAGGATTTTGTAATAAAGGATCGGTTTATTGACCTCAAAACGAAGGCGGAACCGGAAGAGTATTATGCAATGCATGTTCCGCTGACGTTTTCCGTGACGGTGGAAACCGCATGGGGTGACGTCCTGCATACCAATCTGCCGAACGCGCCGCACGGCAGGGGAGACTATCTGGTATGCCGCAGGGGCGGAGACGGGGAGCCGGATCTTTCCGACGTTTGGATTCTCAACGGCGTTTTGTTTCCCGAATATTATGATATGGAAGACACTGATGGCCTGCCGGCAGAAAGCGCGGCAGGCCATCAGTATGCAATGGTTTTATTTCTGTGTTTGTGAATGCTTCCATTCCGCTTCCATCAGTTTCTCTGCTTCCTCAGGAGACATGGGCTTTCCCCACAGGAAGCCCTGAATATAATCGCAGCCAATCTCCCGCAGGTCTTCCAGCTGGTCTGTTTCCTCGACGCCCTCAGCCACCACGCGGAAGTTCATCACATGGCCGATGGCGATAATGGCGGCGACATACTGCTTTGAGGCTTCGCCGGAGTGCATCTTGATGATAAAGGACTGATCCACCTTCAGCACATCCACCGGGAAGGAATTCAGATAGCTCAGGGAGGAATAACCGGTGCCGAAATCATCAATCGCGATATGCACGCCAAGGGCTGTAATCTGGTGAATGCAGTCAATCGCCTTCTCCACGGAATCAATCATGATGGATTCGGTGATCTCAATTTCCAGCTGTTCCGGCGGGAGCCCGCTCCGCTCCAGCGCGGTTTTGACCTCCTCCACGAAACCGTTCCGCAAAAGATGCCGTACGGAAGCGTTCACGCTGAGGACGACGCCGGAGTGGTATTTTTTCACCATTCTGCCGATGAATTCGGTGGCGCCGAAGAGTACTTCATGGTCAATCCGCTCCACCAGGCCGCTTTTCTCTGCCACGGGAATGAAATCCCCCGGAGGAATAAGGTTGCCGTTTTCATCCGTCATTCGGGCCAGCGCCTCAAATCCGCGAAGCCTGTGGTCCATGTCGAACTGGGGCTGCAGCTTGAAGAACAGGCGGCCTTTGTCCAGCGCTTCCCGGATCCTGCGGGCGGTTTCGATGGCCTGGCCGCTGTCGATCATGTCCTCCGTGAAGCGGCAGATATAACCGGTATGGTCCGTGGTTTTTGCCCGGATCATGGCGGCATAGGCATTGTCAAAAAGGGTTTCGCTGTCTTTGGCATCCGCCGGGAAGGATGCGTAACCGAAACTGGCGGAGAGGACGAAATCGCTGTCATCGATGACGATCTTTTCCTTCAGGGCTTCGGCATAGCATTCCACGCTCCGGTGAAGCATCTCCTCGGAATGATAATCCCGGATAATCACGGCGAACTCGTTTCCGTTCTGGCAGGCCACAATATCCCGGGTGCCTGTTTTGCCGCTTTCGGCAAGCTTCTGCCAGCGGTCGGCAAGCTGGACAAGCGCTTTGTCCCCTGCCTGCTGCCCCATGGCATTGTTGATATTCTTGAAATAATTAAGGTTGATGAGGGCGATGGCAAAAGGCTCGTTTTTCCGGATCATGCCGTCCATGAGCTCCGTGACGGCGAAGCGGTTCGGCAGGCCGGTCAGCCGGTCCGTGAGGGCCTGATCCCGCATTTTGGCCTGAAAACTGGCGGAACGTTCGATGAAGGCCCGGAGAATGCTGACCGTGACGATCATCAGAATATTGGTGAAGAAACCGGGAATGACCGAGTAGTTGCCCTGGATCATCCTAATCAGCAGCGACGGGAACTGAACCAGAAGCGCAACGATGGCTGCGATGAAACCCGGCTTTTTATACAGAACCACCAGCATGACAATACAGAGATTATCGATTGAGGAAAATGCTCCGGTAAGCGTCCTGTGCATTACGCGCTGGTTGTTGATGATAATAAAGCCTTCCGACGCGGAAGTGAGATTCACAAAAACATTTGCGGCAATGTACACTGCGACAAGCGCAAAGAAACCCCATGCAGGAGCGGATTTGACAGTGAATTCATCCAGCATCTTTTCAACTCTGGTACGCCGGCTGAAGCGCTTTTTCCATTTTTCCACAGTGAAATAGTCTCCTTCTCCAAAGCCTGTGGCTACGAAAGACCCTGTTTCAGTATATCATGCGGCGGAACAAGTGTAAACCGCCAAAAAGAAAAGCACCGGAAAGAAATCAGCGAAAGACGAATATTTGCGCCAGGAGGCTCAGCACAGCCGAAGCGGCGATCCAGATCCATCCGACGCGGACCATCCAGGAGCCAGACTCATGATTTTCCTCCTCCAGATGAAAGCGGGAAGGATTGTTTCTGTCATAGAACAGCGGAACGATGTCGCCCGGGCGCAGCTTCTGCTCCCAGTGGTACACGCGGGACTGAACCCGGTATTGCTTGCCTTCTGCGGAAAAGTCCAGCACCGGGTGATACCCGTATTTCCAGGAATACCGGCCGGTCGAATGGGCTTTTTTGACGTAATGCACAAACACGGCGTCGGCCTGCTCCAGTTCTGTTCTCTGGCGGCGGTTGTATCGCAGCATGGATATCAGGCCATAGGCTAGAAAAGCCCAGCCTGCCAGGGAAAAGGCGAGAAAACACCACAGCATTTTCATCTTCAGGCACCGTCCGTCAATCCATCGGGCCGGCCGGATAATCCGAGTGGCTCACTTTGACCAGCAGCCCGGCCTCAAACCATGCGTCCGTATTCCAGGGGGTATACCATGCTTCCGAGATATCCGCCAGGAAGGCTTCCGGCCCGCCTTCATTGCCGGCAGCATAATCCTCGAAGATGAATTTTTCGGGCAGCGGCAGCCGGATCGCGATCTCCTCCAGATACGTGCAGGGCGACCAGTCATTCTGCACAGCTCTGTACTCATTTTCCGAAACCGGCGCGAAGCCGATGTAGCCGTCAACAGTTTCCGATGGAATCAGCTCATAGTGCGAGAATTCAAAGCTCCCCGGCGCATCTTTCAGGTCGCCGTCCACCACGCGCTCACAGGCATCCAGCAGTTCCCGGTTCTTTTCCAGGTCCTGAACCAGCGTGCAGGAGAGGTCGGCTTCCCCGTCTCCGTCTGAATCAAAATAACCGCAGGTCAGCATTACGGCGACAGTGTACGCTGTCCCGTTCACAGCCACGGTATCCCAGGGCTTCAGGTTCTCAATCTGCGCCCCGTCATACCGGTCTTCCGAATAAACAGAAAGCCTGAACCAGCCCTCCTCCAGATGCCCGGCGTCCTCAACGCCGATGCAGTATTTCCCTTCCAGGGGCCCGGAACTGTCCCGGGCCGCCGGCTTTGGCAGCACGGATACCGGTCCGTCCGCGCAGGCGGCGCCGGCCAGCAGCAACACTGAGAGAAGCAAAACAACGATTTTTTTCATGCCCATGTCCTCCGTTTATGCGCTATTATACCACAAAGAATCCATGGCTGAAAAGGAACGTTCAGGATGAAATGACAAGACGAATCAATGATGGTATAATCCCTCATGGCTTCCGGGAGGAAAAAAGGCGGGAAACGCGGAAGGGGGAAACACGGTGAGAGCCAAAGGCAGGTTTGACTGGGCGATGCTGGGCACTGTGTTTGCCCTGGCCTGGCCCACCATGCTCGAGCAGCTGACCCAGACCGCCGTGCAGTATATCGACACGGCCATGGTGGGGTCCCTGGGCACTGAAGCCACCGCTGCCGTCGGCGCAACCGGCACCGTGAACTGGATGATTGGCAGCATCGTTTCCGCGGCCGGCGTCGGTTTCCTGGCCTATATTGCCCGGAATATCGGGGCGGGGGAACCGGAGGCGGCGAAAAAAGCCAGCGCCCAGGCCTGTATGATTACCCTGGTGCTTGGTACTGTGCTGACGGCGGTCACCGTGTCGCTTTCCGGCCGGATTCCGGCCTGGATGCAGGCGGATCCTGCCATCCGGGATCTGGCATCCCGGTATTTCCGGATTTTGTATTGGCCGATGCTGTTCCGCACCGCCTCCATTCTGCTGGCCACTGTGCTCCGTGCCGCCGGGGATACACGCACGCCCATGCGCGTAGGCCTGGTGGTAAATGGGCTGAACATTCTGCTGAACTTTTTCCTGATCTATCCGGCCCGACAGGTGAACCTGTTTGGACTGGCCGTATCCCTGCCCGGCGCAGGCCTCGGAGTGGAGGGGGCAGCCCTGGCCAGTGCGCTCTGCTTTGTTTATGGCGGTGCTGCCATGTTCCGGGCGGTATGGAAGCATCCGGCGGTTTCCCCAAAGGGGTATTCGCTCCGGCCGAACCCGGTTATTCTGCGGCCCTGTTTCCGGGTGGCGCTGCCCAACCTGGCGCAGCGCTTTGGGACCTGTTTCGGATATGTGGTGTTCGCTTCAATGATCAACGGCCTGGGCGGGACTTCCACCGCCGCCCATACCATTGCGAATACGGTGGAAAGCCTCTTTTATATTCCCGGCTACGGCATGCAGACGGCCGCGGCCACTCTGAGCGGAAACGCCTGGGGAGCGAAGGACCACGATCGGCTGAAGCGCCTGGGCAGCACGGTGCTTCCTCTGGAAGTCTGCCTGATGGTTTTCTCCGGCGCCGCGCTTTTCCTGACCGCGGAACCGCTGGTTCGCCTGTTTACCCGGGATGAGAACGTAGTTCGCCTGGGGACGACGGTGCTTCGTATGGTGGCGGTTTCCGAGCCTTTCTACGGTGTACCCATCGTTGTGGAAGGGCTTATGCAGGGCGTCGGAAAAACGACGGCTCCCTTTGTTTATAACATTATCGGCATGTGGGCCGTGCGGATTGCCGGCACCTTTATCTGTATCCGTGTGCTGCATCTGGGGCTCGAGGCGGCCTGGGGCTGCATGATCGGCCATAACCTGCTGCTCTTTTTCCTGTTTACCTGTCACTACCTGACCGGGCGGTGGGACCCGTTTCAGAAAAAAAGCAGGGCGGCGTGATTCCGCTTGTGCCATGCCGGCGGTTCTGATACAATGGAAAAAAGAAAAAATCGACAGGGGAGGCGGAGCGGATGATCAGCCCGAAGGATGTCCGTATCACCGACGAATTCTGGCAGACGGAGCAGGAGCTTGTGCGCACGGAAGTGATTCCGTATCAGTGGGAGGCGTTGAACGACCGCGTTCCGGGGGCAGCTCCCAGCTTTGCGATCCATAATTTCCGGGCGGCGCGGTCGCTGCGGGAGCGGTCCCATGCGCCTGGTTTCCGGGCGCCGGTATTCGGAAATGTACCCTTTGAGGTGCTGCCGGAGGACCCTGAACATCCGGATCCGGAGCGGTTTTACGGCTTCGTGTTCCAGGATACGGATCTGTATAAATGGATCGAGGCGGTGGCCTATTCCCTGATGCGCCACCCGGACGCCGAACTGCAGGCGACGGCGGACGGGGCGATCCGCCTGATTGCGGAAGCCCAGGCGGAGGATGGGTATCTGGATACCTATTATATTCTGAACGGGCGGGACAGAACCTTTACCAACCTGCGGGACCATCACGAGCTGTACTGCTTCGGCCATCTGACGGAAGCCGCCGTGGCATATCACCAGGCGACGGGAAACGGGATGCTGCTGGAGGTGGCGGAACGGTTCGCGGGGTATATTGCGGAGAAAATCGGCCCGGAAGAGGGAAAGAAGCACGGCTACCCCGGCCACGAAATCGCGGAAATGGCGCTGGTCCGCCTGTATGAGGAAACCGGGAAGGATGAATACCTGCGGCTGAGCCGGTATTTTATTGACGAGCGCGGGAAGGAGCCGAACTGGTTCGCGCTGGAGGGAAACCCGCCGCCGGAGTATGAAAAGCCGGAAATCCCTTATTCCTACTATCAGGCACACCGCCCCGTGCGGGAACAGGATGAGGCGAAAGGCCACGCGGTGCGGGCCATGTATCTGTACAGCGGAATGGCGGATATCGCCCGGCTGACGGGGGATGAGTCGCTGAAGGAAGCCTGCCGCGCCCTGTTCCGGAGCACGACCCGCGAAAAGATGTATATTACCGGCGGCGTGGGCTCCACCCATATCGGTGAAGCATTTACCTTTCCCTTTGACCTGCCGAACGACCTTGCATATACGGAATCCTGCGCTGCCATCGGGCTTTGCTTCTTCGCACGCAGAATGCTGGAGCTGGAGGCAAGGGCGGAATACGCCGACGTGATGGAGCGGGCTCTGTATAACAATGTGCTGAGCGGGATTGCCCTGGACGGAAAGAGCTTTTTCTATGTCAATCCGCTGGAGGTCTGGCCGGAGGCGACTCACCGGGATGCCCGCAAGCTTCATGTCAAGCCGGTGCGCCAGAAATGGTTCGGCTGCGCCTGCTGCCCGCCGAATATCGCGAGGCTGCTGGGCTCGCTCGGCTCCTATGCCTATACGGAGCGGGACAACACGCTGTATGTCCACCTGTATATGGGATCGGAAGTCACCCTGCACAGGGAGAGCGGAGAGGTTCGCGTGCGGGTTGCGGTGGACCGGGAGGATCCGGAACGGTGGACGGTTCGGATCCGGATATACGCGGCGGCAAAGGATTTCACCCTGGCGCTGCGGATTCCCGGGTGGAGCCGGGAGTGTGTTCTCCGCGGCGCGGAAGGCGCCGAAAACAGGGAGGAAAACGGATACATTTACCTGCGGAAAGATTGGAAAGACGGGGAGGAAATCACGCTGGAACTGCCCTGCCCGGTGCGCTTCCTTCGCGCGGACAGCCGCGTCAGGGAAGACAGCGGGAAGATTGCTGTGATGCACGGGCCCTTCGTTTACTGCCTGGAGGAGTGGGATAACGGGAAAAACCTGAACCTTGTCTCCATCCGGCGCGGGACCAGGCCGGAGGAGGTTGCTTTTGAAAAAGCGGAGGTTGCCGGGCGGCCGGTAACCGTGCTGCGGGTGCCTGGGCAGCGGGAGGAGGAAGTGACGGACCGGGGCCTGTATTACGAGGCGGAATGCGCCGGAACGGAGGCAGGGCCGGTGACCCTGGCCATGATTCCGTATTACGCCTGGGCGAACCGGGGGGAGAATGAAATGCAGGTATGGACCAGAATTTTTTAAATTTCTGCTGCCACATTTCCAAACCATGCGTATCAACATATGACAGCCCTGAGGGAGGATGAAGAAAAGAAATGAACAATCAACGAAATGATTTAAAGGAGGACGAACCCATGAGCGAAAAGAACGAAATGTTTGAACTGAATGCTGACCAGCTGGAGCAGGTCATCGGCGGTGTGAACAAGACCGTGAATACCGGCACAAACGACAAGGCCGCGATCCGCAAGGGCCCCGGCAAGGGCTACGGCCAGATCACTTCCATCGTGAACGGCACTCCCGTAAACACGATCAGCGACCCGGTGTGGGATGATGTGTCCGGCAGGCATTTTATTGAGATCGAGTTCTACGACAGGAACGGCATTTTCCGGACCGGCTGGATCGCGACGTCTCTGATCGGCATGAAGCGGTAAACACGGCATACAGCCCGGGGAGACAGATGATTCTGTCTCCCTGTTTGCTGTCCCGCGGGGGAACTTTTTCTGTTTCTCCGCGTCTGACAGTGTGCGGGCGGAAAAACGCCCTGAAGAAAGGATGAAGCTGAATATGAGAAAACTGATGATCCTGGTGCTGGCCCTGATGATGCTGGCCGGTGCGGCGGCAGCGGAAACGAAAATCACTGTCAGCGGAACCGGGGAAACGCGAATCAGCGCGGATACTGCGGTGATCTCCCTGGGCGTCAACGCCCGGGACAGGGATGTGCTGGCAGCGCAGAAAAAGGTGAACGAAGCCATCGCGGCCATCCGGAAAGCCCTGGCGGAAAAGGGCGTGAAAGAGGAAGACACCAGCACGGAATATATCAATATCTACGCGATCTATGATTACAAGGGCGACCAGGAACAGCTGGCTGCCTATAACGCTTCTTCCACGCTTGCCATTCGGGTCACGGATCCGGATGACGTCGGCGCCCTGATTGACGCTGCTTTTGCAGCCGGGGCCAACACGCTGAACGGTATTTCCTTCTCCGCCTCGGAAACCGAAGAGGCGAAGGCCGAAGCCATGAAAAAGGCGATGGAGGATGCACGGGCAAAGGCGGAAATTCTGGCAGGAGCCGCCGGGCTGAAGGTTTCAGGAATCGAAACCATTTCCGAAGGCGGCGTGGCCAGCTATGAAAACACGGTCGGCAATTTTTACGCCAAAGGCCGGGAGGAAAGCATGGATGCCGGAACCGTGGTGCAGGCGGCCAAGCTGGTGATTACTGCGACCGTCAGCGTCACTTTCACCGCGGAATAAAAAAACCGGAGGCGGGGATTTCCCTCTGCCTCCTTTATGAAGGAGTCCCGTTTACCACAGAATCATCGACAGAAAACCGAAAAAGACGACCAGGAGCAGGAGAAACAGAATCTCCTGCTTCCATCTTTTCTGGAAAAGGCCGGCGGTTTCCCGCATGAAGGCGTTGGGCCAGAACCACCACTTGGTTTTGCTGCCGATTCCTTCGGCGGCGAGGCCCGTCTGGCGGGCCCAGAGGCCGCTGCGGAAGACGTGGTAATTGCTGGTGGCGAAGACGGCTTTTCCTTCCGGAATGGTATCCCGGATAATCCTGCCGGAGAAGGACATATTCTGGAAGGTGTTCAGGGATTGGTCCTCCGGCAGGATGGCCCGGTCCTCGATGCCCTTTGAGACCAGGTAACGGCGCATGGCTTCCGCCTCCGGCATGGACTCATTCTTTCCCTGTCCGCCGGAGGGGATAAAGAACGCTTCCTTGCCGGCGGTTTCCTTTTGCATTGTCCAGAAGGAGAGGGCCCGATCCACCCGGCTGCGGATCAGCGGCGGCAGGGATCCGTCCTTTCGGAACCAGCAGCCGAGGATGATGATAAAATCCTTGTCCGGGTCGGGGTTGTGCCTGGCGGCGGTGATGCCGCAGATGACGGAGCCCGTCAGCATGCACTGAAAATAGACGAAGATCGTGGCGTAGGTGTTCAGGATCGTGTTCTGGATCTGGCCATCAAGCTCCGAGCCGGAAAAATCGCGGGTGAACATGTAGGCGCCAACGCCTTCCCCGATCACAAGGCGGGCGCTGACCAGCAGGCCGAGCCCGTTCTGGAGGCGGGGCCGCTCGTGACGCAGCAGGACGATGTTGCTGACGGCCATCGCTCCGGCGAAAAGGAGCATCAGCGGGGCGGTCAGCTGCATATACCGGATGCTGGCGCTGTTGATGGCGGAATACGCTGCCATCATGGTGAAACTCTCCGGATGAATCAGGCGGGAGAGCGTCACGTTCAGCATGGCCAGGCCGGTAGCCAGGGCAAACAGGGAGAACCCGGCATAATAAATCGTTCCATAGTCATAGAAGAGGACGCCTTTGGCCTGAAAAAAATGCCAGACCATAATTGCGCTGACCAGCAGCCAGAACAGTGTGAAACCAATCAGGACTGCGGCGTCTCCGGTGAAGTTCCCGGTGCTCAGATCATAGACGGTATTGAACCGCCCCACCCGTACGGGGTGCAGGGAGGAGGGATTGTCCGTGTCCGGATTGATCTGGATATCGGTTTCGCCCTTTTCCTGGGGCATGAGGGAGAGCTGGGCATAGCCGCCCTCCCTCATGCTGATGTCCTCCAGCTTCACCGCGGGCCCGTCCAGCGCAACCGTAACATTCTGCTGTCCGTCCGCTGCCTCCGGAATATTCGAAACCGGGATCCAGATGCTGAAACGGTTAAAGAATACGTATCGGCACAGCACGCAGAACACTACCAGCCCGGCGGCGCACCACAGAATTTGTTTTAAGGCTTTTCTCATGCTTTCCGGAAACTCCGATCGGTGTTGTTTTGCTGAAAAACGATGTTTCCGGGAAAATAGTAACCGGTTTTCCGGACGGCGTCAATGCCCTTCTTCTCTGTTTTCGCTGCCCAGGTTCAGAATGGGGAGCGTGGTGCTGCCCTCGCCGCTGACATAGGTGGGAAGTTTGCCGTCCCAGGCTTTGACCTGGTTGAATTCGATCAGGTTCTGCGTCAGGGATTCGGCGATTTTCTTGTTGGCTTCCGCTTCCGCTTCGCTGCGGACCTTGACCGCATAGGCTTCCGCATCCGCGTTGATCCGGGCCACGTTGGCTTCGGCTTCCGCGTTGATGCGCTGCCGCTCCGCCTGCTGCTGGGTTTCCATGGTCATCTGGCTCTGCTCGATTTCGGCCTGCAGTTTCCGCTGGGCGGCAACCTGCTTCGCCTCAACCGCGTCGGTAAAGGCGTCGGTGAAGTCAATGTTTTCGATGCTCAGGCTGATGACGTTGATGCCGTATCCTTCCAGTTCACTGTACAGGCCTTCCCGGATGGATTCGCTCAGCTTTTCCCGGTTTGCCACCAGGTTCTCCGCGGTGTATTTGCTGAAGACGCCTTTGGTGATTTCCAGCATGCGGGGGTTCACCAATTTATTGAAGTAGTCGGTGCCGACCTCCTTGAAGAGGTTCATGGCCGTTTTTTTGTTGATGGCGTAGTTGATGCTGCCGGTGACGTTGACCTGCTGGATGTCACTGGAAAACGCCTCGGTGGTGAAGCTGGTCTTCTGTTCCCGGTTATCCATGGTGATAATCCGCTGGAAGGGACTCTTGAAGTGCAGCCCGGCCTCCAGGGTCACATCTTCCACCCGGCCGAAGGTGGTCACGATGCCGGTGTATCCGGTTTCGACGGTGGCGGTGCAGGTGGCGGCGACCAGAATGGCCAGCAGCACAGTGGCGCCCGCAATAATCATGCCTTTCTTCATGGTTTCATTTCCTCCCTTGTTTTTTTCGCCGGAGGCTTTTTCCGGCTATGAATAAAGAATACCACGGAAGAAGTCAGAAATAAACGATCGGTTCGGACAAATATATATGGTTATTTTTCGGGTAGGAATCCGGGAAGCATGCGTCGAATAATACAATTTGGTGAAGAATATCCACAGTGAAGGATGGGAAAACAGCGATGGAAGAAATCATGGTCCGGGAATTTCATACCGAAGGGCGCGTGATCGCCTGCGTACCCTTTGGGTCGGGACATATCAACCGGACGTGGCTGGTGGTGACCAATACACCGCGGCTCTACATCATGCAGCAGGTGAACACGCAGATCTTCCGGAATCCGGACGGCCTGATGAACAACATCCTGCTCGTGACGGAACACCTTCGCAGGAAAGATCCGGCGCCCGGCCGGGTGATGGCCCTGGTGGATACCCTGGATGGGCGAAAGTACATCACACGGGAGGACGGGCTCTGGCGGATGTATGACTACGTGGCAGGCGGCGTATGCCTGGAGCAGGCGGAAACGACGGAAGATTTCATGATGAGCGGGAAGGCCTTCGGCCAGTTCCAGCGGGACATGGCGGATTTCCCGGCGGAGAAGCTGACGGAGGCGATTCCCGGGTTCCATGATACGCCAGCGCGTTTCGAAGCGCTGCGCCGGGCGGCGAAGGCGGATACCATGGGCCGGGCGGCGCAGGCCGCGGCTGAGCTGGATTTCCTGACGGCACGGGAGGAATATGCCGGGATGCTGACAAGGCTCCAGCGGGCCGGGACGCTTCCGCTGCGGGTGACGCATAATGACACGAAGCTGAACAACGTCATGCTGGACGGGGAAACCCACGAGCCGAAGTGCATTCTGGATCTCGACACAGTGATGCCGGGCCTGGCGGCGACGGATTTCGGGGATGCGATCCGCTTCGGGGCGAGCACGGCGGCGGAGGATGAGCCGGACCTCAGCAAGGTCCATCTGGATTTGCGGCTGTATGAAGCCTTTGCGCGCGGCTTCCTCGGAGCCTGCGGCGGAAGCCTGACGGAGGCTGAGCGGGAAACGCTGGCGGACGGGGCGCGGATCATGACGCTGGAGCTGGCTTCCCGTTTTCTGGCGGACTATCTGGCGGGCGATACGTATTTCCATATCGATCGGGAGGGCCATAATCTGGACCGGGCCAGGACCCAGATTGCCCTGGTGAAGGACATGGAGGAGCACGACGCGGAGATTCGGCGGATGCTGCAAAGCATCTGAAGCATCCGAATGAAGAGCGGATGGAGGAGCACTTTATGAGGAGCAATTTATAATGAAGAAACGCATTACCCCGGTCACGTTTCACTACCTGCTGATTACCGGCGGGTTCTGGATGAGCTTCTGTATCATCTCTTCCTATGCGGCGGTATACCTGCAGGGAATCGGATACAATAATCAGGAACTGGGCATCATCATGGCTCTGGGCAATGTGGGCGCGGCGGTGCTGGGGCCGGCGCTGGGCGCCTGGATTGACCGGGACCGCAGGGTGCGGCATGCCGCGGTGGTCTATGCGCTGCTGGGGGTGCAGGCGGTGCTGCTGGTTCTGCTGCGGGTCAATCCGGAGCGGAACTGGATGAGCGCCGTATGCTATGCGCTGTATATGGCCATGCTGCTCCCGGTGAATGCGGTGAACCTGGACCTGTGCGTGCGCCTGGAGCGTGCGAAGGCGCCGCTGGATTTCGGCTTTGCCCGGTCCATGGGCAGCTTTGCCTTTGTGTTGGTCTCCACGCTGCTCGGGGTGCTGACGGAGAAGTTCAGTTTTCTGGTGCTGCCTTTTGCAGGGCTGGGGATCATCGCGCTGCAGGCCTTCGGGAACCGGCTGATTGACCGGGACCTGCGGCAGGCGGAAGCCGGCGCGCCGGCGGAAGCGGTGGAAATGAAGGAACGCTCCTCTTCCCTGGTCACCTTTGTCCGGGAAAACCGGATGTTCTGCGTGATGCTGGCGGGTACGATTCTGATTTATATCGGCCACAGCGTGGACGGAAACTTCCTGATCAACCTGGTCGAGAATCTGGGCGGCGGCACGGCGATCATGGGCTATGTTGCCGCGTTCACGGCGATCGTCGAGGTGCCGGTGATGATGTTTTCGTCGAAGCTGCCGAAGCGCTTCAGCACGGTGCAGTATATCCGGGTGAGCTTTGTGTTTTTCACGCTGAAAATCCTGGCGTATGCCCTGGCGCCGAACATCCCGCTGTTTTTCGCGGCCAGGCTTCTGCAGGCGCCGAGCTATGCCCTGTATACGGTGCTGGTCGTATCCTATACGAGCTCGGTGGTGGCCCGGAAGGATTCCGCCAAAGCCCAAAGCCTTGTTTACAGCATGACGACCATCGGGTCGGTGCTGGCCAGCCTGCTGGGCGGAAGAATGTTTGACACGATGGGTGTGAAAGGCACCATGCTGGCCTCGGCTGCCATCTGTGCCGTCGGCACGGTGATTGCCATCGCGGGAACCTTCGGGAAGAAAAACGCGGCTTGAATCGTCTTGTTTTTTGCGGGACCTGGATTATAATAAAGGCGTTCCGGAAAACAGATTATGCTGTTTCACGGCTCCGGCTGTGAGGAAAGGGGTTGGAAATGAAAAGGATATTTGCGCTGTTGCTTGCCCTGGGCCTGCTGTGTGCCGCGCTGCCCATCCTGGCGGAGGGCGATGCGTCAGGAGAAACGAAAGAGGACTGGATGGCGGTTGTGAAGTCAACTGCGGCCGGTTCCATCAATCTGCGGACAGGGCCTACCGCACGGAGTGAATCCCTCGGATTAATCCGTCCGGGAACCCAGCTGAAGGTGCTCAAAGTGCTGGAAAAATGGACGCTGGTGGATGCAGGCGGCAAATCCGGATACATGTATTCGGACTATCTGGACTTTTATGTGGACGGCAGGCCCACGGAGAATCCTTATGTGGCGGAGGTTGTAGCGGCCACGGGAACCACGACTGCCGTGGTGGCTGCCGCCTCTTCCTCCTCTGTTGCCGGCCCGGAGATCACCTGGCCGAAGACGGAAAGCACCGCCATGTATGTTTCCACGGAAAATGGCAAGGGCCTGAACCTGCGGGCCCGGCCGGAAACCGGTTCCACGCTGCTGAACACCTATGCCGTCGGAACGGCGGTCACCGTGCTGCACCGGAAGGGCGACTGGGCATACGTGAAGGTCGGCAGGCGCTACGGCTTCATGATGCTGAAGTTCCTATCGACGGAAAAGCCCAAGGATCCGGATCCCATCGGAACCGCTGTGGTGCAGCATCCCTGGGGATCCTTCGTCAACCTGCGGTCCAGCCGGACGACGGAGGATAATTCGAACGTGATCGCCCAGCTGCCGACCGGGACAACGGTGGAAGTGTATTCAAGGGATATGTGGTATACCAAGGTCCGCTGGAGCGAGCAAACCGGGTGGATTGTTACGAAATACCTGAACTTTAACTGAGAAGGAAAAAAGGGAGCTGTGAGTTCGTTCACAGCCCCTTTTTCTTCAGTCAACCCGGCAGCGGCGTTCGCCGGCCCGGAAGGCCCGGATGTTTTCGATGATTTCCCGCAGGCAGCGCTCCCGGGCTTCCTTTGCGCCCCAGGCCATGTGCGGGGTCAGGCAGGCCCGGGGGTGATCCTTCAGGGCATAGAAAGGGTGGTCTTCCGGGAAGGGTTCTCTGGTATATACATCGATGCCGAGGCCGCCGAGCTTTCCGGCCAGAAGCGCCTCCGCCAGGGCGGCCTCGTCTGCCACGGCGCCCCGGGCCACATTGATAAACAAGGTCTCCGGTTTCATCAGGGCGATTTTCTCCCGGCTGAAAAGGTTCCGGGTGCCGTCGTTCAGGGGCAGGTGCACGCTGAGGATGTCGCTTTCCCGGCAGAGGGTATCCAGGTCCACGCGGTTGGCGCCTTCTTCCGGTGAACGCTTGAAGACGATGACCCGGCAGCCCAGGGCCCGGGCCACCCGTCCCACGGCTTTGCCGATATTGCCGTAGCCGGCGATTCCCCAGGTTTTTTCCGCGACTTCATGGAAGGCCGGGGTGAGCTTGTTGGCCACGCCGCCCCGGGAATAGCTGCCGTCCCGGACAGCCCCGGTATATTCCGGCATCCGGTTGGCCAGATACAGGGCCATGCCGACCGTCAGCTGGGCGACGGAATCCGTGGAGTAGCCGACCACGTTGCACACGGCGATGCCGTGGCGGCCGCACCAGGCCGCGTCCACGTTGTCGTAGCCCGTGGCCGCAATGCAGATCTGGCGAAGGGTGGTGTTTCCCTCCAGGTTGCTTTCGTTCAGCCTGACTTTGTTCAGGATGACCGTATCCGCATCGCCGATATGGTTCCGCACCGTTTCCGGCGTGGTGGACGGATACACCGTCACTTCGCCCAGGGCGTGGAGGGGGGACAGGTCCAGATCCCCCAGGGTTGCCGCGTCCAGCACAACGATTTTCATGTTCATTCCTCCGTTCTGTAGTTTAATCATAACGGGTTTCAGGAGGGTGTCAACGGTATCGGCTGTTTTTCCGTCGTTTCTGTTTCACTTGTCATTCCGGGGCGGATTGGATATAATGGGGATATCAAAGGAAGAAACAGGAGGGCGATCCCTTGAAAAACATTACCGGCGATATCCTTTACATCGGTGTCAATGACCACCGGATTGACCTGTTTGAAGGCCAGTATGTGGTTCCTAACGGCATGGCTTATAACTCCTACCTGATCAAAGATGAGAAAATTGCCGTGATGGACACGGTGGACCGGAACTTTACTGAGGAGTGGCTGGGCAACCTGGCCGAGGCCCTGGGCGGGCGGACGCCGGACTATCTGGTCGTGCAGCATATGGAGCCGGACCATTCTGCCAATATCATGCAGTTCATGGCGGCCTATCCCGGCGCTGTCGTGGTTGCCTCTGCCAAGGCATTTGCCATGATGAAGAACTTTTTCGGCACGGAGTTTGAGGACAGGCGGATCGTGGCCGGGGAGGGAAGCACGCTGCCCCTTGGTGCGCATACGCTACATTTTATCACCGCGCCGATGGTGCACTGGCCGGAAGTGCTCATGACCTGGGATGAGCAGGACAAGGTGCTTTTTTCCGCCGACGGCTTCGGCAAGTTCGGGGCGCTGGACGCGGAGGAAGAGGACTGGGCCTGCGAGGCCCGGCGCTACTATTTTGGCATCGTCGGCAAATACGGCGCCCAGGTGCAGGCCGTGCTGAAAAAGGCCGCGAATCTGGAGATCCGGACCATCTGCCCGCTCCACGGGCCGGTGCTTGCGGAGAATCTGGAGTATTATCTGGGCCTGTATAATACCTGGTCGTCCTATGGGGTCGAAACTGACGGGGTCGTCATCTGCTATACCTCCGTCTACGGCCACACGCAGGAGGCGGCGGAGTTGCTGGCGGAAAAACTGAGGGAAAAGGGCTGCCCCAAGGTTGCTGTCAATGATCTGGCGCGCTGCGATATGGCGGAGGCGGTTGAGGATGCTTTCCGTTACGGCGGGTTGGTGCTGGCCACCACGACCTATAATGCGGACATCTTCCCCTTTATGCGGGAGTTCATCAATCATTTGGTCGAGCGGGGATACAAAAACCGCACCATCGGCCTGATCGAGAACGGATCCTGGGCGCCGACGGCGGCCAAGGTGATGAAGGGCATGCTGGAAGGGTGCAAAAACCTGACGTTCACGGAAACCACCGTGAAGATCATGTCCGCGCTGAATGATGAATCGAAGCAGCAGCTGGAAAAGCTGGCGGAAGAACTGTGCAAATAATCGGATGGCAATAAGGAAGCCGGAAGGGACGATCGCCCTTCCGGCTTTTGAATTCACTTGTCGAAGGCCGGGGGAACAGGCTTGGTAACCTCTTCCAGCTGCTTTTTGCGGCGCTGGGAAACTTCCTTCGGGATGGCCTGAATATCGCCGGCTTTGGTCAGGGCCATCTTGGTCAGGCTCGGGCCGATCAGTTCATAGATCAGGACGGAAAACAGAATAATGTTGCGGATCAGGGTACCCTCCGCGCCCATGACCCGCGCCGCGGTGGCGCACATGCCGAGGGCTACGCCGGCCTGGGGCAGCAGGGTGATGCCCAGGTATTTCCGTACGGTTTCCGGGCTCTTCGCCAGCCGTGAGGACCATTGGGCGCCGAAATATTTGCCGATGGATCGGGCCGCGATATAGATCAGGCCGATCAGGATCACGGATGGCTGGGAGAAAACCTGAAACTGGAGCTCCGCGCCGCTGAGCACGAAGAAGAGCGTGATGGCCGGGCCGCTCCAGCGGTCAGCCTGCAGCATCAGCTCCTCGCTCAGGGGGCAGAGGTTGCAGAACACGGTGCCCAGCATCATGCAGACCAGCAGGGAGGAAAAGCCGAAGGTGAAGGGCCCCACGTCCAGCTTCAGCTGGCTCAGGGCCACCGTCAGGATCACGCTGCCGACGATCAGGGCATTCCGGTTCCGATGGGAATGGAAATAGCGTTCCAGCCAGGTCAGCACCACGCCGGTGATGCCGCCCAGGGCCAGGGAAAGAATAACCTCCATCAAGGGCTCAAGAATCAGGGCCAGGGCATTGGTGCTGCCGTCCTGCATGCTTTGGGCCGCGCCGAAGGAAACGGCGAAAATAATCAGGCCCACTGCGTCATCCAGCGCGACGACGGGCAGCAGCACGTCCGTCACCGGGCCCTTGGCCTTATACTGGCGGACGACCATCAGGGTGGCTGCCGGGGCGGTGGCCGCGGCGATGGCGCCCAGCGTGATGGCCACCGGCAGGCTGATCAGGTCCGGCCGCAGGAAGTGGAGGGTCACCAGCACCGCGTCCACCAGCGCCGTGGTAATGACCGCCTGCAGGATGCCGATGATGGTCGCCTGTTTCCCGGTCTGCTTCAGGGCTGAGAGGCGGAATTCATGGCCGATGGCGAAGGCGATGAAGCCCAGGGCCACATCGCTGATCAGGGAGAGGCTTTCCACCTGGTCAAAGGAGGTGAAGCCGAGGCCGGTGATATTCAGCCGGCCCAGCACGCAGGGGCCGATCAGAACGCCGGCGACGAGATAGGCGGTGACGTCCGGCAAATGGAATTTGATGAAAAGCCGGGTCATCAGGAGCCCGGCGAAAAGGGCGAAGGCAACGAGCAGCAGGGTTTGCATAGGGGAAAACGCGCTTCCTTTCGGATAAAGTGATGGCGGTTCAGGCATAATGAAAACCGGAACCCCGGGACCGGGGCTCCGGTTCAGAGACAGATTGTAGCACCTGGATGCCGAAAAAACAAGAGGAATTTACATGTGGTTGATGTCGACGAGCTTGGTGTTCTCCGCGGAAAAACGGGAGCCGAGGATATCGGCCAGGGCGTTGGCCGTGTCCAGGGAGGTCATGCAGGGAATGCCCAGGAGCATGGCCCGGCGGTGGAGCACGCGGTAGTCGCCGACGGTATCATCCTTGACCGCGCCGGTATAGATGATATAGCTGATGGCGCCTTCCTCCATCAGGTGGACGATCTCGTCGGAGATTTTCGGGTCGGCGACTGTGGTCACGTCGATGCCGACGGAGGAAACGGCCCGGGCGGTGTCCTTCGTGGCGAAGAGGCGGATGCCCAGGTCATAGCAGCGCTTCGCCATGGCGATGGTGTCCGGGAAGTCTTCGTCCTCGACGGAGAGCAGAACGCCGGTGTGGGAGCGGTCCCGGGCGGTTGGCAGGGAGAAACCGGCCGCGGTCAGCCCCTTGAAGAGGGCTTCCGCTTTGGTGATGCCGATGCCCAGAACCTCGCCGGTGGATTTCATTTCCGGCCCGAGGATGGAGTCGGCGTCGTTCAGCTTCTCAAAGGAGAATACCGGCACTTTGATGGCGCAGCAGGGGGGAACGGGATAGAGCCCGGTTCCGTAGCCCAGGTCCTTCAGGGGTTCGCCGAGCATGACGCGGGAGGCCAGGTCCACCATGGGAACGCCGGTGACCTTTGAGATATAGGGAATTGTCCGGGAAGCCCGGGGATTGACCTCAATCACGTAGAGTTCGTTGTCGTAGATCAGGTACTGGATGTTGACCAGCCCCTGGGTGCCGAGCGCGAGGGCCAGTTTAACGGAAATATCGCAGACTTTTTCCTGGAACTTCTCCGTCAGGTTGAAGGGCGGATAGACGGCGATCGAGTCGCCGGAATGGACGCCAGCCCGCTCGATATGCTCCATGATGCCGGGAATCAGCACGTCCTTTCCGTCGGAGATGACATCCACTTCCAGCTCGATGCCGGGCAGATACTGGTCCACGAGCACCGGGTTTTCGATGCCGCCGGAAAGAATCCGGGACATATAATCCTCGGTCTGGGCCCGGGACCGTGAGATGGTCATGTTCTGGCCGCCGATGACATAGGAGGGGCGCAGGAGCACGGGGTAGCCCAGCTCTTCCGCCGCGGCAATGGCTTCCTCCATCGTGCGGACGCCCATGCCCCGGGGCCGGCGGATGCCGAACTGTTCGAGCAGGGCGTCAAAGCGCTCCCGGTCCTCGGCGATGTCGATGGATTCGGCGGAGGTGCCCAGGATCCGGATGCCGTGGGAGTCCAGGAACTGGGTCAGCTTGATGGCTGTCTGGCCGCCGAAGGCCACCACGACCCCGACGGGTTTTTCCACCTTGATGACGTTCATCACGTCTTCGGGGGTCAGGGGCTCGAAATAGAGCCGGTCCGCGGTGTCATAGTCGGTGGAGACGGTTTCCGGGTTGTTGTTGATGATCACTACGTCGTAGCCGATGCGGCGCAGGGTCCAGACGCAGTGGACCGAAGAGTAGTCAAACTCGATACCCTGCCCGATGCGGATGGGGCCGGAGCCCAGCACGATGACCACGGGGCGGCCGGAACGTTTCAGGCTTCGGGATTCGCAGGCCTTGTCCGTGCAGGAATAGAAATAGGGCGTTTCCGCGGCAAACTCGGCGGCGCAGGTATCGACCATTTTATAGCTCATGTCCCACCCGGGGACGGTGTCGACGCCGGCGATGCGCTTCACGGCGGCGTCCGGATACCCCAGCTGCTTCATGCGCTTGTAGTCAGCGTCCGTGAGCCCTTCGGCGGCAACCTTCATCTCCATCTCCGCCATAGCTTGCAGGCGGAAAAGGAAGAAACGGTCGATCTTCGTGATCTCAAAGATTTCGTCCGGCGTGAGGCCGGCCTTCAGGGCTTCGAAGACGGTGAACAGCCGGCGGTCGTCCTGCAGGGTAAGGCGCGTGCGGATATCCTCGTCCGTCAGCGGCGGGGCGTTCAGGGTGTCCAGGGAGATTTCCGCGCCGCGGATGGCCTTCATCAGGGCTTCCTCAAAGCGCTGGCCGATGGCCATCACCTCGCCGGTGGCCTTCATTTGGGTACCCAGGCGGCGGGAGGAACCGTAGAACTTGTCGAAGGGCCACTTGGGGAATTTGACCACCACGTAATCCAGCGTCGGCTCGAAGCAGGCGCAGGTTTTGCCCGTGATGTCGTTCGGGATTTCGTCCAGGGTATAGCCCAGGGCGATTCGGGTCGTGATCTTGGCGATGGGATAGCCCGAAGCCTTGCTGGCCAGGGCGGAGGAGCGGCTGACCCGGGGATTGACCTCGATGACCGCGTACTCAAAGGAGTCGGGATTCAGCGCGAACTGGCAGTTGCACCCGCCGACGATGCCGATGGCGGAAATGATCTCCAGCGAGGCGCTGCGGAGCATCTGGTATTCCTTGTCCGAAAGGGTCAGGGCCGGGGCGACGACCACGCTGTCGCCGGTATGGATGCCGACGGGGTCCACGTTTTCCATTGAGCAGACGGCGATCACGTTGCCGGCGGCGTCCCGCATGGTTTCAAATTCGATTTCCTTCCAGCCGGAGATGCATTTTTCCACCAGGATCTGGGTGATCGGGGAGGCGTCCAGGCCGCCCCGGGCGATCCGGCGCATTTCCTCCTCGTTTTCCGCGATGCCGCCGCCGCTGCCGCCCAGGGTATAGGCGGGGCGCACGATGACCGGATAGCCGATCTCCCCGGCGGCCTTCATGGCGTCTTCCAGGGTTTCGGCGATTTCTGAGGGTACGCAGGGCTGGCCGATGGCCTGCATCGTATCCCGGAATTTTTCCCGGTCTTCGGCCTTCTCGATGGCCTCAATGGGGGAGCCCAGCAGGCGGACCCCGTATTTGTCCAGCGTGCCGTCCTTCGACAGCTGCATGGCCAGGGTCAGGCCGGTCTGGCCGCCGAGCCCGGCGATGAGGCCGTCCGGGCGCTCCTTCTCGATAATCCGCCGCAGGGTGGCGGTGTTCAGGGGCTCCAGATAGATTTCGTCCGCCAGGTGCTGGTCGGTCATGATCGTGGCGGGGTTCGAGTTCACCAGCACCACGTTGATGCCTTCCGCCTTCAGCACGCGGCAGGCCTGGGCGCCGGCGTAGTCAAACTCTGCCGCCTGGCCGATCACGATGGGGCCGGAGCCGATGACGAGGGCTTTTTTGATCGACAGGTCTTTAGGCATGTGTCTTCCCTCCCATCCTGGCGATGAACTGGTCGAAAAGGAAGCCGGTGTCCCGGGGGCCGGAGGCGGCTTCCGGATGGAACTGAACGGTCACGCAGTTCAGTTCCGGATATACCATGCCCTCGCAGCTTCCGTCGTTGGCGTTGACGAAGGATTCGATGCCCGTCCCTTTCAGGGAATCGGAAAGGACGGCGTAGCCGTGGTTCTGGGAGGTAATGTATGCCCTGCCGCTCTTCAGGTCCCGAACCGGCTGGTTGCCGCCCCGGTGGCCGTATTTGAGCTTTGCGGTGTCGCCGCCCAGGGCCAGGGCCGTCAGCTGGTGTCCGAGGCAGATGCCGAAGACAGGCTTTTTGCCCAGCATTTTTTTGATCTCCCCGATGGGGCCCACGGCTTCCTTGGGGTCTCCGGGGCCGTTGGACAGCATGATGCCGTCCGGGTCGGAGGCGAGCACGGTTTCCGCCGGGGTGGAAGCGGGGTAAACCGTGACGGAGCAGCCGCGGCGTGTGAGGGAGCGGATAATGTTTTGCTTGGCGCCGTAATCCATCAGGGCGATGCGGGCGGCCTCCTTTCCCTGGGCGGGGAAGGTCCGGGCGCAGCTGCCGGTGACGGAAGCCACGGCGTTTTGAACCTGATACGCATTAATTGCGGAAAGGTCCGCCGGCAGTTCGTCGCAGATCATGGCGTTCATGACGCCTTCCTCCCGGGTGATCCGGACGATTTCCCGCGTGTCGACGCCGCAGAGGCCGGGAATGCCCCGGGCGACCAGAAAGTCGTTCAGGGGATAGCCGCTGCGGAAGTTCGATGGCGTCGGGCAAAGCTCCCGGACGATGTAGCCGAAGAGGGCGCCGGGGCCTTCAAAGTCTTCCTCGATCACGCCGTAGTTGCCGATCAGCGGAAAGGTCTGGGTAACGATCTGGCCGTAATAGCTTGGATCGGTCAGGGTTTCCAGATAGCCTTCCATGCCGGTGGTGAAGACGAGTTCGCCGATCCGGTCGACAGGGGCGCCGATGCGGCTGCCTTCAAAGACGGCGCCGTTGCCCAGAATCAGAAATGCCATTGGATAGCCTCCTTCTGTGTGAATCAGGGTACCAGGGAGGTACCAGGGGGACGGTTCCTGTGGTACCCTCAGCGTTTATCCGGCACAGCATGCAAGGATGATGTCCGCCGCTTTTTTCAGCAGTTCATCCGGAATGTTGAGGGCGGGAAGAAGGCGGACCTTGTCCTTTGCGGTGAGGCAGAGAACGCCTTTTTCCATACAGGCAGCAACGACCTCCGCGGCGGGCTTCACGGTTTTCAGGCCCATCATCAGGCCGAGGCCGGTAACCGTCTCAATGCCGGGAGCGCCCCCGAACAGGTTTCGGAGCATGGCGGCCTTCGCGGATACAGCCTGCAGCAAATCGTCGGTCAGCCGATTGACCACGGACAGGGCGGCGGCGGCGGCTACGGGGTTGCCCCCGAAGGTGGAGCCGTGATCCCCGTAGGAAAGCACATCCTTCACCTTCTCCGACAGGAGGGTAGCGCCGAGGGGCAGGCCGCCGGCCAGGCCCTTGGCGGTGGAAACCACATCCGGGTGCAGGCCGTAGTGCATGTAGGCATACAGGGCGCCGGTGCGGCCGTTGCCGGTCTGGACCTCGTCCACCATCAGAAGGATATTCTGTTCCCGGGTGAAATCGTCCAGGGCTTTCGCGAATTCCGGATCCAGGGGAATGACGCCGCCTTCGCCCTGCACGCACTCGATCAGGATCGCGGCGACCGTGCCGCTCCCGCAGAGGGCTTTCAGGGTGTCCATATCCCCGGCGGCAATGTGCGCAAAGCCGGGGGTCAGCGGCTGAAAGAGCTCATGGTAGTGGGCCTGGCCCGTGGCGGAAAGGGTCGTCAGCGTCCGGCCGTGGAAACTGTTTTCCAGCGTAACGATCGTGGAGCAGGCGGGAGACTTTGTCTCCGCGGCCCATTTGCGTGCAACCTTGATGGCGCACTCATTGGCTTCCGCGCCGGAATTGGAAAAGAAAACCCGGCTCATGCCGGTCCTGCTGCACAGGGCTTCGGCCAGCAGGGCGCAGGGCTCCGTGTAGTAAAGGTTCGACATATGCTGAACCTTGTGGATCTGTTCTTCGACAGCCCGGATCCAGTCCTCGTCCGCCACGCCGAAGGAGGTCACGGCGATGCCGGAACCCATGTCAATGTATTCCTTTCCGTCCCGGTCCTGCACGAGGGATCCTTTGCCGGAGACGATCTCCACCGGGAAGCGCTTGTAGGTATGGGCAATGTATTGCTGGTCGCGTTCAAAAGTATTCATCGCTTGTCCTCCTCCGTCAGCGGAAATCAGCCTTTTGAGACCATGGTGCCGGCGCCCTCATTGGTCAGGAGCTCCATCAGAATGGAATGGGGGACGCGGCCGTCCATGATGACCACGTTCCGGACGCCCCGGGAAAGGGCGGTGGCGCAGCATTCGACCTTCGGGATCATGCCGCCGGAAATGATGCCGCCGGCGGTCAGGCCGGGCAGCTCTTCCAGGGTGATCCGGTGGATCAGGGTGGAAGGGTCGTTTTTATCCCGCAGGATGCCGGCGATGTCGGTCATCATGATTAGCCTCTCGGCGCCCAGGGCTCCGGCGATATAGGCCGCGGCGGTGTCGCCGTTGATGTTGTAGGCGTTGCCGGACTTATCGCATCCGACGGTCGAGATGACCGGGATGTAGCCGTTTTCCAGCAGGTCCGTGACGGGCTGGATATGAATCTTCTGAATTTCGCCCACGAAGCCCAGCCGCTCGTCCTTGACGGTGCACTGGAGCAGGCGGCCGTCCATGCCGGAAAGGCCGATGGCCCGGCCGCCCTTCATCTCCAGCAGGTTGACCAGGGTTTTGTTGATCTTCCCGGCCAGAACCATCTGGACGATATCCATGGTCTCCTTGTCGGTGACGCGGAGACCGTCGACGAACTCCGGTTTCTTGCCCAGCCTGTCCATGAGGTCGTTGATCTCCGGCCCGCCGCCGTGGACCAGGACGATTTTGACGCCGATCAGGCGCAGCAGCACGATGTCTTCCATCACCTGCTGCTTCAGCTGGTCGTTGATCATGGCGTTGCCGCCGTATTTGACGACGACGATTTTGCCGGTGTAGTGGCGGATGTAGGGGAGGGCGGCGGTCAGGACTTCCGCGCGCTCCATATTGGTCAGTTCAGTATTCATAGGCTTCCCTCACGAACGGTAATCACCGTTGATTTTCACATAGTCGTAGGTCAGGTCGCAGCCCCAGGCGGTGGCTTCCTGGTTTCCCATATGCATGTCGCACAGGAAGCGGACTGTGGGCTCGGACAGGATATTCAGCGCCTTGTCCTCGTCGAACTCCTGCACCCGGCCGTCGGTGTAGAAGATGACGCGCTCCTCCTTTCCTTCCAGGAAGAGTTCGATGGCGGACGGGTCGAACGCCGGTCCGGCATAGCCCAGGGCGCACAGAATCCGGCCGCAGTTCGCGTCCTTGCCGTAGATCATGGCCTTGACCAGGCTGGAGGAGACGACGGCGCGGGCCAGGATCCGCGCGTTTTCCTTCGTGTCCGCGTTCACCACCTGCATTTCCACCAGATGGGTGGCGCCCTCGCCGTCGGCGGCCATCTTCATGGCCAGTTCCCGGCATACGTTGAAGAGCGCTTCTTTCAGCAGGGCATAGCTTTCGTCCTCTGTGTTGATGGGCTGGTTGCAGGCCAGGCCGTTGGCCAGCACGAGCAGCGTGTCGTTGGTGCTGGTATCCCCGTCCACCGAGATCATATTAAAGGTGTCCTTCACCACTTCGGCCACCGCCTTCTGCAGCAGGCGCCGGTCGACGGCGCAGTCGGTGGCCAGGTAGGCCAGCATGGTGCACATGTTCGGATGGATCATGCCGGAGCCCTTGCTCATGCCGCCGAGGGTTACGGTAACGGTTCCCTCGCCGGAGGCGGCGGGGAGCTCGAAGCGGACCGCGCATTCCTTGTTCACGGTATCCGTGGTCATGATGGCCTTGCTGGCGGCAGTGCCGGCCTCCGGCGTGTCCGAAAGGGCGGCGGCCAGCTTTTCCGTCCCGGCGACCAGCCGGTCCAGGGGCAGCAGCGGGCCGATGACGCCGGTGGAGCCGATCAGCACGGACTTTGCGGGAATCTTCAGAATGGCGCCGGCGGCTTCGGCGGTTTTACGGCAGAGGTCCAGCCCTGCCTGGCCGGTGGCGGCATTGGCGATGCCGGAGTTGACAATCACGGCCTGGGCGGTGCCGGAAGTGTTCACAATTTCCCGGTCCCACAGCACGGGAGCTGCCTTCACCTGGTTCGAGGTGAAGACGCCGGCTGCCGCGCAGGGCGCCGCGCTGAAGACCATGGCCATGTCCGTCCGGCCCTTGTACTTGATGTTCGCTTCGCAGGAAGCGGCCAGGAATCCCCGGGCCGAAGTGATCCCGCCTTCGCTGATGTTCATTCGTCCGTCTCCTCTCCGATAAACCGGGTGATGTTTTTTTCGTTCAGCACAAATTCGTAGTAGTTCACATCGGACCGTTTCCAGCCGATGGTTTTCCAGAAGGCATTGCCGGCGTCGTTGCCGGGAAAAGCGATCAGGGCCACCTTGTTGATGCCCAGCGCCTTCAGCTGGTGCATGCACCAGCCCACCATGTGGGTGCCGATGTGGCGGCGCCGGAACTCCTCGGCCACACAGACATGGTAGAGCGCGCCCTGGCGCCCGTCCGATCCGCAGAGGATGGACCCGACGATTCTGCCGTTCAGGCGGGCGACCACGCTGGTGGTCGGGTTCCGGTTGATGAAGCGCTCAATGTCTTCCCGCGAGTCGTCCAGGGCGCGGATGCCGAAGCCCCGGATGGTCATCCACAGCGCCCGCACTTCGTCGTAATCCGCGATGGTCATGGGCATGATGTTCAGTTCATCCATCCGTTTTTCTCCCGTCAGGCCTCCGGCCCCTCGGCGCAAACCAGGCCTGTTTTTTCGTCCAGGCTCAGGGCCAGGTTCATGTTCTGGATTGCCGCGCCCGAGGCGCCTTTGCCCAGGTTGTCAAAGCGGGCCACCAGCAGCATTCGCTCCTCGTTGCCGAAGACCGAGACCTCCATGTCGTCCCGGCCGGCCATGGCGCCTGCGGACAGGAAGCCGCCTTCCTCTGAAGCGGAAAAGCGCACGAGGCCGCAGCGGTAGAATTCCCGATAGGTTTCGGCGATCTCTTCCGGCTTCGCGCCTGTTTCCGCCGGCGTCAGGGGCACCGTCACCTCCATGCCGGCATAGTACGGCGCAACGATAGGGCAGAAGACGGGGGAATGCGTCAGCCCGCAGACGGCGGCCATCTCCGGCAGGTGCTTGTGGGCCTGGGCAAGGCCGTATTGCCGGGGGGCGGAGAGCAGGGGATCCCGGTCCGCCGCCTCATATTCCGCAATCATCTTTTTCCCGCCGCCGGAGTATCCGGTCAGCGAGAAGCAGGAAAGTCGGGCCTCCTTTTTCACAAGCCCCGCGGCCATCAGGGGGAAAACCAGGGCGATGAAGCCGCTGGCGTGGCAGCCGGGGTTTGCAATCCGCTTTGCGGAGCGGATCCGGTCCCGGTATCCCGTCAGCTCCGGAAAGCCGTAAACCCAGCCCGGCGCTGTGCGGTGGGCCGTCGAGGTGTCTATGATCACTGTGTCCGCGGATGCCAGGGATACAGCCTCCACGGCCGCGGCATCCGGCAGGCAGAGGAAGGCGATGTCCGCCGCGTCCAGGGCTTCCCGGCGGGCGGAGGGATCCTTCCGGAGTTCTTCCGGCAGGGAAATCAGGTGGAGGTCCGGGCGTGCGGAAAGGCGCTCCCGGATCCGGAGGCCCGTGGTGCCGGCGCTGCCGTCGATAAAGATTTTCGTCATATGGTTCCTTTCGGTTGTCAGGCATCCCCGGATCCCTTCCGGATGCCGGGGTGGGCCCTGATGGCGCGTGATAATATGACAGATGTCCCGCCGCGGCCGGCGGGACAAGAAAGGGGGTGGAGGGAAAAGAATTATTTCTTTGCGTTGGCAGCATCAACCATCGCCTGAACCTTGGTCGGCAGGCCGAAGAGGGTGATGAAGCCGGCGGAATCCTTCTGGTTGTAGTCGCTGGCGCCGAAGGTGGCGATATCCTCGGAATACAGGGAGTAATCGCTCCAGAGGCCGGCTTTGATGATGTTGCCCTTGTAAAGCTTGAGCTTCACCTTGCCGGTAACCTTTTCCTGGGTCTTGTCCACGAAGGCGGAAAGGGCTTCGCGCAGGGGAGAGAACCAGAGCCCGTTGTAGACCAGCTCGGCGAAGGTGATGGACAGCTTCTGTTTCTCGTGCATGGTCAGTTTGTCCAGGCACACAGATTCGAGGGCTTCGTGGGCCTTGTAGAGGATGGTTCCGCCTGGGGTCTCGTAGACGCCGCGGCACTTCATGCCCACCAGACGGTTTTCGACGATATCGATGATGCCGATGCCGTTTTTGCCGCCGAGCTCATTGAGCTTCAGGATGATGTTCTTGGCGCTCATCTTCTCGCCGTCCAGGGCGACGGGGATGCCTTTCTCAAACTCCAGGGTCACGTAGGTCGGCACGTCGGGCGCGTCGATCGGGGAAACGCCCATTTCCAGGAAGCCGGGCTTTTCGTACTGGGGTTCGTTGGCGGTGTCCTCCAGGTCGAGGCCTTCGTGGGAAAGGTGCCACAGGTTCTTGTCCTTGGAGTAGTTGGTTTCCCGCGTAATCTTCAGGGGGATGTTGTGGGCTTCGGCGTAATCAATCTCTTCGTCCCGGGACTTGATGCTCCACTCCCGCCAGGGGGCGATGATTGGCATGTCGGGGGCGAAGTGCTTCACCGCCAGCTCAAAGCGAACCTGGTCGTTGCCCTTGCCGGTGCAGCCGTGGCAGATGGCGTCGGCGCCCTCTTTCTTCGCGATTTCCACCAGGCCCTTGGCGATGCAGGGCCGGGCGTGGCTGGTGCCCAGCAGATAATCTTCGTATACGGCGCCGGCCTTCATGGTCGGGATAATATAGTTGTCTACATATTCATCGGTCAGGTCCAGAATGTAGAGCTTGGATGCGCCGGTTTTCAGCGCTTTCTCCTCCAGGCCTTCCAGCTCGTCCGCCTGGCCCACGTTGCCGGACACGGCAATGATTTCAGGATTGTTGTAGTTCTCCTTCAGCCACGGGATGATGATCGATGTATCGAGACCGCCGGAATAGGCGAGGACGACCTTCTTGATGTTTTCCTTGTTCATGGAAACCCCTCCTTGCTCTTGAATATGCATGGAATATACACGACTCGCAGGGCTTTGTCAAGGGGGTAAATAAATATTTCTATTAATTTTTCAGGAAAGACAATCGAAAAACAACACTGTATATATGCATGCATAAATGCATAAATATACATTATGAGTGCATAATTCAGGCGCCTGCAGGGAAAGGGATCCGGTTGACGAACGCGAAAAAGAAATTTACAATGAAGCCGTTCAGAAAAAAAGATCGGATGGGGAGAAGCAAAAGATGTCATACAGGGGGCGCGGGCCGGGGGAGGAAAAAGCGGCAAAACGCAGCAAAACCCAGACAAGGAGCCTGCTGAGGCGCTTTGTTGCCTATTACAAACCGCATAA
This sequence comes from Clostridia bacterium, assembly GCA_017404985.1. Lineage (GTDB taxonomy): Bacteria > Bacillota > Clostridia > Christensenellales > Aristaeellaceae > Aristaeella. The sequence continues at coordinate 83,158 of JAFRBK010000026.1, forward strand.
AAAACTGTTCTGCATGGATATGGCTGCCTCGCTCGCGGTGGCGGTCATCGGCGTGGTTTATCCGATTATTACCCGAACCATGCTGAACACGCTGATTCCGGACAGAAACTACCGGATGATCGTGATCCTGGGGATTACGCTGCTCTGCCTTTATATCGCGAAAATGCTGCTGAATTACTTTATTCAGTATCAGGGCCATATGATGGGCGTATATATGCAGGCACGGATGCGGAGTGATCTCTTCGAGCATCTGGAGGCGCTGCCCTACAGTTTCTATGATAATCATGAAACGGGCAAGATCATGAGCCGGATGACCAACGATCTGTTTGACGTGGTCGAACTGGCCCATCACGGGCCCGAGAACCTGATCATTTCCGTCCTGAGCATCATCCTGAGCTTCACCTATCTCAGCACGATCAACATCTGGCTCACGCTGATTATTTTTGCCTGCGTGCCCTTCCTGGTGGTGATTTCCTGGACGCTGCGCCAGAAAATGCGCATCGCGTTCCGGGATACCCGCAGCGCCATGGCGGATATCAATGCCAGCCTGGAAAGCAGCATCAGCGGCATCCGGGTGACGAAGGCCTTCACCAATGCGGAAAAGGAGAAGGAAAAGTTCGAGGAGGGAAACGAAAAATTCAAGGCGGCCCGGAAGGATTCCTACAGCGCGATGGGCCGTTTCCACAGCGGGAACACGTTTGTCACGGACATTTTCAACGTGGTGGTGCTGATCGCCGGCGGTCTGTTCCTATATAATGGAAAGATTCAGTTCGGCGACTACAGCGCCTTCATCGTCAGCGTGAATATGTTCATCGGGCCGGTCATGACCCTGATCAACTTCATGGAGCAGTTTGAAAACGGCATTACCGGGTTTGAGCGCTTTTGCGAGATTATGGACGCGGAACCGGAGAAGGATGCGGAAGGCGCCGTGGATGCCGGGCAGATGGAAGGCCATATCGAGTTCAGGGACGTCACCTATGCGTATGATGAGGATAAGCGGGTGCTGCGCCATGTGGACCTGGATATCGAAAAAGGAAAGAAATTCGCCCTGGTCGGGCCCTCCGGCGGCGGCAAAACCACGATCTGCCACCTGATTCCGCATTTTTATGATGTCACCAGCGGGGAAATCCTCCTGGACGGGAAGGAAATCCATACCCTCACCATGGAAAGCCTGCGCCGGAATATCGGCATCGTGCAGCAGGATATCTATCTGTTTAACGACACCCTGAAGGAAAATATCCGTTATGGCCGCCTCGACGCGACGGACGCGGAGATTATCGAGGCGGCGAAACGGGCGAATATTCATGATTATATTTTGACCCTGCCCAGGGGATATGACACGCCCATCGGTGAGCGCGGCGTGCGGCTCAGCGGCGGCCAGAAACAGCGGCTGAGCATCGCGCGGGTCTTCCTCAAGAATCCGCCGATCCTGATCCTGGATGAGGCCACCAGCGCCCTGGACAACACGACGGAAATCCTGATCCAGAACGCATTGGATGAGCTGTGCGTCGGGCGGACGACGCTGGTCGTCGCCCACCGGCTGAGCACTATCAAGAACGCGGACGAGATCGCCGTGGTTGATGACGGCCGGATTATCGAACAGGGTACCCATGAAGAGCTGATGGCGAAACAGGGTGAGTATTTTGAGCTGTATCAGCTGCAGTTCCGCGCGAACAGCGGAATCATCGTCTGATCACGGGCCCCAAAACCGAAGGTGAAAAACCCGGGGAAATATGTTATAATCATCTTTTGTCAGGTGTTTTGGAAGGGGGAGGGCGAATGCTGGAGCTGTGTACGCTGGGAACCGGCGGAACGCTTCCGCTGGCGGACCGCGCCCTGTCCTCCCTGTATGTGAGGGAAAACGGCCGGGGCTTCCTGGTCGACTGCGGCGAGGGGACCCAGGTCGGGATCCGGAAGCTCGGCTGGGGGTTCAAATGCCTGGACGGCTTGGCCATGACTCATTTTCACGGGGACCACTGCACGGGGCTGCCGGGGCTCCTGCTGAGCCTGGAAAAGGCCGGCCGGGAGGAAACCTTCCACATTTGGGGCCCCCGGGGGCTGAAACAGGTCGTCGAGGGGCTGTGCGTGATTGTGCCGAAGCTGGGCTTCCCCGTGATGCTGCATGAGCTTCCGCCGGAGGGCGGTGAGTTTGAAATCATCGGGCTGAAGATCAAGGCCTTCCCGGTGGACCACGGCGGGATTCCCTGCCTCGGGTTCCGGCTGCAGCTGGAGCGCGCCGCGGCCTTCGACCCGGAAAAGGCGAAGGCGCTGAATGTGCCGGTTTCGGAGTGGAAAAAGCTGCAGGCCGGGGAAAGCGTCCGGATGGGGCTCCGAAAGGTCCGCCCGGAGGACGTGACCGGAAAGAAGCGGAAAGGGATCACCGTGGTGTTTTCCACGGATACCCGTCCGTGCGAAACCCTGAGGAAGAACCTGCCGGGGGCGGACCTGGCTATCCTGGAGGGGATGTATGGCGAGGAGGAAAAGCGGCCCCAGGCGCTGAAAAACCATCATATGATGATGGTGGAAGCGGCGGAGCTGGCCCGGGATGCCGGAGTCGGGGCGCTGTTGCTGACGCATTTCAGCACGAGCCTGGAGGATCCGGAAGCCTGCCTGCCTGCGGCCCGGGCTGTTTTTGAAAAGACCTTTGCGGCGTCGGACGGGTTGGCCGTCACGCTGCGTTACCCGAAGGAAGAGGAGAACGCATGGACCAGTTTGTGCTGAAGGCGCCATACCAGGCCAGCGGAGACCAGCCCCAGGCCATTGAAAAGCTTGCGGAGGGGGTCCGGAACGGGCTCAAGGACCAGATCCTGCTGGGCGTCACCGGCAGCGGCAAAACCTTCACGATGGCCTCCGTCATTGAAAAGGTGCAGAAGCCGACGCTGGTGATTGCCCATAATAAGACGCTGGCGGCCCAGCTGTGCAGCGAACTGCGGGCCTTTTTTCCGGACAGCCGGGTGGAGTATTTCGTTTCCTATTATGATTATTATCAGCCGGAGGCCTATATTGCTTCCTCCGATACCTATATTGAGAAGGATGCTTCCATTAACGATGAGATTGACCGGCTGCGCCACAGCGCCACCGCGGCCCTGCGGGAGCGGAGGGATGTCATCATCGTCGCGTCGGTCAGCTGCATTTACTCCATGGGCGATCCCAGTGAGTATGAAGGCATGATGATCAGCCTGCGCCCGGGCATGGAAATGTCCAGGAATAAGCTGATCCGGGAGCTGGTGGATATCCAGTATGAGCGGAACGACACGGAATTTGTCCGGGGCACGTTCCGGGTTCGGGGGGATGTGATTGAGATCATTCCCGCGGGAGAGAAGCAGAAGGCCCTGCGGGTGGAGTATTTCGGGGACGAAATCGACCGGATCAGCGAAATTGACGCGGTCAGCGGCCATGTGCTGGCGACGCTGGAGCACGCGGCGCTCTTTCCCGCCACCCACTATGCCACGGATCCCGCGAACCTGGAGGCTCATATCGGGGATATTGAGAAGGACCTGAAGGAACGGATCGAAACGTTCGAGAAGGAAGGGCGGTTGCTGGAAGCCCAGCGGATCGCCCAGCGCACCCGCTACGATATCGAGATGATGCGGGAAATCGGTTACTGCCAGGGGATCGAAAATTATTCGCGCTATTTCGACGGGCGGAAGCCCGGGGACGCGCCCTACACGCTCCTGGATTACTTCACGGGCGATTTTCTGGTCATGATTGATGAAAGCCACGTGACCGTGCCCCAGATCCGCGCTATGTACAACGGGGACCGGGCCAGAAAGGAAACCCTGGTGGATTACGGGTTCCGCCTTCCTTCCGCTTTTGATAACCGGCCGCTGCTCTTCAATGAGTTCGAGGCCAGGATCGGCCAGACCATCTATGTCTCCGCGACCCCGGGCCCGTATGAAAAGGAACGCGCGCAGCAGGTGGTGGAGCAGATCATCCGGCCCACCGGGCTGCTGGATCCCGAAGTGGTGATGAAAAAAGCCACGGGCCAGGTGGATGACCTGGTAGGGGAGATCCGGGCCGTGGTGGCCCGGGGCGAACGGGTCCTGGTCACCACGCTGACGAAGCGGATGGCGGAGAGCCTCACGGAATACCTGCATGATCTGGATATCCGGGTGCGGTATCTGCACAGCGATATCCAGACCATCGAGCGCATGGAGCTCCTGCGTGACCTGCGGCTGGGGGAATTCGATGTGCTGGTCGGCATCAACCTGCTGCGGGAAGGCCTGGACCTGCCGGAAGTGGCGCTGGTGGCGATTCTGGATGCGGACAAGGAAGGCTTCCTGCGCAGTGAAACCAGCCTGATTCAGACCATCGGGCGCGCCGCGCGGAATGTCAACGGCCGCGTCATTCTCTATGGGGACACGCTGACGGACAGCATGCTGAGCGCCATGACGGAAACGAACCGCCGTCGGGCGATTCAGGAGGAATACAACCGGCTTCACGGCATCACGCCGGAAAGCGTCCGGAACGCGATCCGCAGCGTGATTGAGATCACGAAGAAGGTGGAGGAAACCTCTGCCACGGCGCTGAGCGAGGAAGAACGGGATGCGCTGATGCGCCAGATTGAAAGCGAAATGCTGGCGGCAGCCAAGGGCCTCGAGTTTGAGCGGGCGGCAAAGCTGAGGGACCGGCTGCTGGAGCTGCGGGGAGATGCGCCCATGAAGGACGATACCCAGCAAAGACGGCACAGGAGAAGGGAGCGGACCAGAAAATGACCCGGAAAACGGAACCGGCGGGAAAGAAAACCGCCTGGGCAGGCATTCTGACAGCAGCATTGCCGGGCGCGGCCCTTGTGGTCGCGGGCGTGCTGATCGCGAAACCGTATATTTTGAAGGCGCTGGACCTGGTGCTGAAGATGGTGGTGAGAAGATGAGCACGACAGCGAGGAAAACAAGCCCCGGTGTGCTGGCCAGGGGATTCGCCTGGGCGGTGGCGGCGCTGCTGGCCCTGACGCTGATGCTGGCCGCCTTCGGCGGGGTTGCGCTGTGGGCGCTGAACTCCAAAAGCCTTCGGGAGAAAGTGGCGACCGATGATGCCCTGATCCGGAAGGAAACGGAGTGGGCCGGGCAGCGGATCAGGGAACTGGGTGCGGTGTACGGGTTTGACCCGGCGCCGGTGATGGTGATCCTGGACCGGGAAATGCTGGAGAAGCAAAACCTGGCGGGGCTGGATTGGCTGGCGGCGATGCTGAACAGCATGAAGCCCGGCGGGAATCCGGAGGTGGATGAAGGCGAGATTGAGGAAAAGCTGAGCATGGTGCTCCGCTTTCCGGATATCAAGGACCAGGATGAGCTTCAGAAGGTTTATGGCGAGGCGGCCTCCAAAATCTCCGGCGTCATTCAGAATGCCACCTTCTCGATCCGGCACCAGATCACGGATAAGGGCCTGGAAAAAGCCAGGGAAATGGCGGATGTGCGCAGCTTCCTGGATCTGATTAAAAAGATTCCGCTGATTCTGGGTATCTGTGCCGCGTTCGCGGCGGGGCTGATCGTGCTGCTGATCGCGGGGAATCCGAAGCAGGCGTTGAAATATCTGGGCTGTGCTGCCGGCGGTGCGGCGCTCCTGATGGCTGTCACGGTGGTGATGGTCCGCTCCGTGGGTATCATGGCGGCGGTGGAAGCGGCCAACAGCCGCCTGGCGGTGCTGATTTCTGCGCTGGAGTCGCATCTGCTGGTGGTCCTGGGCATCGTGGCGGGAGTGCTGCTGCTGGTTTATGTGGTGTTTCTGATCCTGTATACCCGGAAAGGAAAGGTGCCTGCGGGCACGGCGGAAGCATGACGCGGCAGATTACGGTACATGAAATCGTCTCGGAAAAGATCCCGCAAAGGCTTCGTCTGGCGGTGGCGTCGGATCTCCACAGTTCGCCTTTTGGGGATGTCATGGAGGAATTCGCCCGCTGCGACGCGGTCCTGGTGCCGGGCGACCTGGTGGACCGGCACAGGCGGGATAACCGGAATGCGGAGCGTTTCCTGCGGGAGGCGCCGGAGGCGGCGCCTGTGTTTTATTCCGTCGGCAATCACGAGCGGAAGTTCAGGCAGCGGGATGCGTGGCTGGAATGGGTGCGAAAAAGCCGGGTCACGCTGCTGGATAACGAAAGCACGGAGTTCCGGGGCATCCGGATCGGCGGGCTCTCCAGCCGGAAGGAGCGGATGCCGGATCTGGCTTTTCTGGATCGGTTCGAAAAAGAGGAGGGCTTCCGCCTCCTGCTCTGCCATCACCCGGAAATGTGGCGGGATTGGGTACAGGGCCGGGATATCGATTTTACCCTGTGCGGCCATGCCCACGGCGGCCAGATCCAGTTCCGCGGGCACGGGCTGTATGCGCCGGGCCAGGGCCTGTTTCCGGAGCTGACCCATGGGTTGTACGGCGGCGGAAAAATGTTGCTTTCCCGGGGAATGACCAACGGGGCAAAACCAAGGGTGCCCCGGTGGGGGAACCCCTGTGAATTAATTATTCTGGAATTGTTTCCAAAGGAGGAAAAAAGCAATGAGTGACGAGGACCTGAAGTTGCTGATGGATTGGTTTGAAAACAACAAGGACCATAAACTGAACCTGCTGGAAAAGGAAGCCATCAAGCTGGCCGTCCGCCGTGCGTCCACTGTCGGCGACCTGCTGAAGACCGCGCTGGACCTGCTTAAAGCAGGCAAGTAAAAAGCCCGGCGCGCGGGTTTGACAAGCTGTGGGAAAACGGGTATAATCCCTTTACCCTCAGAAGATGCGGAAACACCTTGTACCCGGCTGACGGCGGCAGGGTGTTTCTTATATGTGAAAGGAGCCCTGAATAACATGGCAGATGAAAAAGGCGTTATTCTGACCGAGAGCGGCCTGAAAAAGCTGGAGGAGGAACTGGATTATCTGGTGTCCGTCCGCCGGAATGAAATCAGCGAGCAGATCGCGGTGGCCCGCGGTTTCGGTGACCTGAGTGAAAACGCCGAGTACGACGAAGCAAAAAAAGAACAGGCCAAGGTGGAAAATGAGATCACCCGCCTGCAGCAGACGATCCGCACCGCGACCGTGGTGGCGGATGACGAAATCAGCACCGATCGCGTGAATATCGGTACCGTCGTCAGTGTGAAGGACCTGGAAGATGGCGAAACCTATGAATACGCGATCGTCGGCGCCAACGAGGCGGATCCGACGGAGGACAGGATCTCCAATGAAAGCCCTGTCGGAGCCGGGCTGATCGGCGCGAAAAAGGGCCAGACCGTGACGATCCAGATCCCCGCGGGCGAGCTGAAGTATAAGATTCTGAGCATCAAGAAGCTGTAAGAAAAGAACGATGGATTAAAGGAGAAAGCACATGGCAGACATGGAAGTCCGGAATACCAATGAGCTGCTCCAGATTCGCCGGGATAAGCTGGCGGAGCTGCAGGCGGCAGGCAAGGATCCCTTTGTCATCACGAAGTATGATGTCACGCATCACAGCAGCGATATCAAGGATAACTTTGACGGGCTGGAGGGTAAGGAAGTCTCCGTAGCCGGCCGGATGATGTCCAAACGCGTGATGGGGAAGGCTTCCTTCTGCCATGTGCAGGACCTCAAGGGCATGATCCAGTGCTATGTCGCCCGGGATGCCATCGGCGAGGAAGCCTATAAGGACTTCAAGAAGATGGATATCGGGGATATTATCGGCGTGAAAGGAACTGTTTTCAGAACGAAGACGGGGGAAACTTCCGTTCATGCTTCTGAACTTGTGCTCCTGAGCAAGAGCCTGCAGATCCTGCCGGAAAAGTTCCACGGGCTGACCAATACCGACCTGCGCTACCGCCAGCGTTATGTGGACCTGATCATGAATCCCGAGGTGAAGGATACCTTCATCAAGCGCTCCAGGATCATCAGCACGATCCGGCGCTATCTGGATTCTCAGGGCTTCATCGAAGTGGAAACGCCGATGCTGGTCTCCAATGCCGGCGGCGCTGCGGCCCGGCCCTTTGAAACCCATTTCAACGCCCTGGATGAAAACTTCAAGCTGCGCATCTCCCTGGAGCTGTATCTGAAGCGCCTGATTGTCGGCGGCCTGGAGCGCGTGTATGAAATCGGCCGGGTCTTCCGGAACGAGGGCCTGGATACGCGCCATAACCCGGAGTTCACCCTGATGGAGCTGTATCAGGCGTATACCGACTATCATGGCATGATGGACCTGACGGAGAACCTGTACCGCACGGTGGCGCAGGAAGTGCTCGGAACCACCAAAATCGTATATAACGGCATTGAGATGGATCTCGGCAAGCCCTTTGCCCGGATGACGATGGTGGAAGCGGTGAAGCAGTATGCCGGCGTGGATTTTGACCAGATCCACAGCCTGGAGGAAGCGCGTGCCGCCGCGAAGGAGCACCATGTGGAATATGAAGAGCGCCATAAGAAGGGCGATATCCTGAATCTGTTCTTTGAGGAATTCTGCGAGGAGCACATGATTCAGCCGACCTTTATTATGGATCATCCGACGGATATTTCTCCGCTGACCAAGATGAAACCCAGCAACCCCGAATATGTGGAGCGTTTCGAGTTCTTCATGAATGGCTGGGAAATGGCCAACGCCTATTCCGAGCTGAACGACCCGATCGACCAGCGGCATCGTTTTGCCCTCCAGGAGGAGCAGTTTGCCGCCGGCGACGAGGAAGCCAACCACACGGATGAGGATTTCCTGAACGCGCTGGAAATCGGTATGCCCCCGACGGGCGGCATCGGCTTCGGCATTGACCGGATGTGTATGCTCCTGACCGATTCCGCGGCCATCCGTGATGTGCTCCTGTTCCCGACGATGAAATCGTTGGCGGTTGGAGACGCTGAAAAATAAAGATTTTTAGTTTTTCTCCATTTGTGCTTTGTTCAGATTATTCGGCTATTTTTCTTCTTCGACGTTTTGTGGGGTGTCAGGAGTATCCTTCTCAGGATTTATGCCGCCGACTTTCTGGCCGCAGCCGGGACAGATGAAACCGAGCAGCGCCTTTTGAAGGTCTACTTTGGTGACTGTGCCGCAATTCGGACATTTTATGGGAATATCTTTCGGTATCGGAACGGGGGTTGGGCCTGGCTCTCTGGGTGACATGCTAATCTTCCTCCTTCTGTGCTTTTATTCAGGGGATTCGGTCATTTTTCCTCTTCGATGATTGGTAAGGTGTCAGGGTCGGGCTGGGTTCTTTGTGTGGCATGCTGATCTTCCTCCTTATGGAGCTGCGTTCTGATATGCTTCCTGTTTCAGTACTGATGAACGCTGTTCCAGCTGATCTTTCCGCAATTTCTGCAGTAAGGATCATTACCGTTCTTTTTCTCGAAGATATAAACCTGTCCGTTGCAATTGTTGCAGCCGGCGCCAAGCAGCGTATGATTCCAGACCGAACTGCTGGTGGAATCTTTTTCTTCCTTTGTCTTCCAGCATCTTTTACACTTGTACATTGTGACTTTAGTCATGTTTTCCGGGCTGCCTTCATACCATTCTCTTTCATACTCAAACTGATGGCCTTCTTTCTCGCAGGCGATTGCTCCGACGGAAAATTCGCTCATAGGTTGATCTTCTCTCAAAGTATTGTTTTGCTGCTGAATATATTCGGCTTCCGGAAAATGTTTTCCTGCATTGTATGTTTTATTGCCTAATGTTATGAATTTGGATCACATTTTGCGGTGAATGATCATTGTTAAATGCTTTAACCTGAATTATTCACGGATATTCGCCACCACGAAAAAAGCCTGCTGAAGTGCTGACATTTCAGTTCGAGGCACTGAAGTCAGCAAAAGCAGACTGAACAAAGTGAAATCTGAAGCCCCAAAAGGGCAGATAACCCCCAA
>JAFRBK010000027.1 GCA_017404985.1 Clostridia bacterium
GTTGCACCCAAAACCAGCTATTTTCCGCACATGATGCAGGAAACTATCTGTAGCCGTGCCTCTTCTGTTGGAATTCCCACTGCTCCGGACGCGAAAAAAGTCCGAGAAATCAACGATTTACTACTTGACATTATGGGGAGGTATACCCCATGAAGAAACTCGTTTCCATTCTTCTGGCCCTTATGCTGGTGATGTCACTGGCGCCCAGCTTCGCTGAGGGATCGGATGAGTACCCCGAAGTCATCGAAGGTATCGACTTCGGCGGTGCAACCCTGTACATCAACCCCTACTGGACTCCGCCGGGACGTGTGGAAAACCCCACTGACGACCAGCAGGCCCAGTATGATTTCCAGGACTGGATCATGAAAACCTACAATGTGAAAATCGTTGAAGAACAGCTCGGCAACTGGGGCGATCCCCAGGTTGAGGAGATCCAGAATTTCATGTCCAAGGGCGATGCCAGCGAGCTGCGCATCTTCATTATGCCTCCAGGATTCGTGGGATCCCCCATGGCCAATGGCTGGTTCGCGGATTGGGCCAACAATGATTTGATTAACCTGTCCGATGAGAAGTGGAACGCCGGTGACGTTGAGTTCATGACAAAGGGCACTAAAACCCTGGGCATTGCCCTGGGCAACCCGGAACCCCGCCAGTGTGTGTACTTCAACAAAACCGTGCTGGAGAAAGCGGGTATCGACTGGAATACCATTTATGATATGCAGAAAGACGGCACCTGGAACTGGGAAAACTTCGAGAAGCTGGTTGCCCAGGTTCACAAGGACGCAGACTCCGACGGTGTGCCGGATGTTTACGGCCTGACCGGTAACTTCACGGACTTCCTGATGGCTTCCGTATTCAACAATGGCGGTTCTTTCTTCGATTTTGATGAGAATGGCAAGCTGGTTGTCACGGCCGGTTCTGACAACGTTATCGAAGCGGAAACCTGGGCCACCGAAATCTGGAACAACTATGCCCGCGCTGAGGATGGCGCTGCCGGTGATGCCTGGAACTATTTCATTGACGTGTTCAAGTCCGGTAACTGCGGCTTCTGCATCCATCAGACCTACGGTGGATACAACGAAGGGGACACCGACTTGTCCGGTATGCAGGATCCCTGGGGATGCGTTGCGATTCCGAAGGGCCCGAAGGGTGATGACTACTACTACCTGATCAGCGACAATATCGTTGTTGTTCCCAGCATCTACGACGAACAGACCACAAAGAACATTGAGTACATTTACAGCCTGTATGCCGGCCCCATCCCTGGTGTGGACGATTCTGATGCCTGGATCGGATCCAAGTATGAGATCTGCTCCGATACCCGCGCTGTGGACGAGACCTACGCGATGCTGCGTGAATCCAAGCACGGCAAGGCCAACAAGTCTTCCTATCTGGGCACTGACAACCTGGTGCTTGGTTCAGACACCTATGGTAACTACCTGTGGGGTATGCGGTGGTCCACGCCAGCTGCTCTGTTTGAAGGCATCAAGCCCGCCTGGGAAGGCCTGTGCGCTGTGTTCAACGGAGACATGACTGAGGAAGAGTTCAACAAGCAGATGGAAGAAAAGAAGGCTGCTGACGAAGCAAAGGCTGCTGAAGAAGCTGCTGCCGCTGCTGAAGCTCCTGCTGAGGAACCCAAAGCTGAATAATTTCACAAATCGACATGAAGGACCGTCTGAAAGGGCGGTCCTTTTTTCAGCCTTTCTGCAGAAAAGACTGGAACAAATCAGACTAAAAGAGTAATATTTTAATGAAGAGCCTCATTGAATGAGCTGAAGGAGGATTTTGACAGTGTACCCTTCCCACGCCAACGGGCGCTGTTCTGCCATCCGCCGGATTCTGCGGGTCAGCCTTTGCCTTTTCCTGATGATGCCAAATCCGGCACATACAGAGAATGCGCTTCCGGAAATGAAACTGCAAAAATCCCTGAAAGGAGCCGGGGACGGCAATCCGCTTTATACCCAGCGTTTCGGTGCGGACCCTGGTGTCATGAAATACGACGGGCGGGTGTACGTCTATATGACGGATGACATTCCTGAATATGACTCGACCGGAAGCATCAAGGAAAACTCCTACAGCCTGATTCAGTGCATCAGCTGCATCTCTTCGGAAGACCTGGTGAACTGGACTGACCATGGTAAAATCCCTGTGGCCGAGGACCGAGGCATAGCCAAATGGGCTTCGAACTCCTGGGCGCCCTGTGCCGCACATAAAACCATCAACGGAAAGGAAAAGTTCTTCCTTTATTTCTGCAACGGCGGCAACGGCATCGGCGTTCTGACCGCGGACAGTCCGGTAGGGCCCTGGCAGGATGAGCTGGGACGTCTTCTTATTACCCGCAATACACCGAATTGCTCCAATGTGCTTTGGCTGTTTGATCCGGCTGTCATGGTGGATGACGACGGAACCGGGTACCTGGCCTTTGGCGGGGGCGTACCGAAGGGAAAACAAGCTGCGCCGGGTACCGGGCGGATTGTTCGCCTGGGCAAGGATATGCTTTCTCTGGACGGAAAGCCCGTCACGCTGGATGTGCCATATCTTTTCGAGGATTCAGGGATCAATAAAATCGGAGACCGTTATGTGTACTCCTACTGCTCCAACTGGCAGACCGACGGGAACGATCTCGGACTGACCAACGGATCGATTCAGTATATGACTTCGGAATCCCCCCTTGGGCCTTATGAATACCAGGGTGAGCTTTTTTCCAATCAGGGGAACTTCTTTTTCGACCTGTACGGAAATAACCACCATTCCATCGTTTCCCTGGATGACCGCTGGTTTCTTTTCTATCATTGCCGCACAGTGGAACGAGCATTGGGATGGAGCGGGAATTACCGGAGCCCTCACGTGAACGAAATCCTGATCAACGCAGACGGGTCTCTGCAGAGCGTTACCGGGACACTGGCGGGTGTGGAACAGCTGAAGCCCCTTGACCCGTATCGGGTGGTACCTGCTTCAACCATGTCGGACCAGGCCGGACTGGAGGTTGTTTCCAAGGAGGGCATGGTTTTGGTGACCGGTGATTCCGGTTCCTGGTGGAAGGTATCCGGAGTGGATTTCGGCGACGGCTCGAAAGGCATCACTGTTACGGGAACTATGCAGGCTCCGGTTTATGTCCTCGCCGACAGCCTTTCTTCCCCTGTTTCCGCAATAATTACGGATGAAGCTGAGGCTGTCCTTTCGCTCACCGGCATCCACGATTTATATTTTGTGCTCTCCGGCCCAACGGACATGGTTTCCTGGCAGGTGCAATGAGCATGCCAATATACGCCGGCGAATTGGCGAATAGGCGAAATTGGCGAATAGGGCTATATGGGAATAACCAAGGGGTGTGTTACGCCGTCGAATTGGCGAATTGGCGAATTGGCGAATTGGGGCCTCCAGTCCTTGATAAATAAGGGAAGTCAATTCGTCGGACTGCGGCGAATTGGCGAATCGGGTTAGATAAGATTAACCAGGTGGGAGAGCGCCGGAAAAACGGCGAAACGGGGCCTTGAACCCTTGTAAATCAACGAAGGTGGTTTCGCCACCCCCTTGGCGAAACGGCGAAACCACTTTTGGAGGATGCCGGTGAAACTCAAAAAACGTGAAACTCAAACATTCGGCAGCAAACGAGAAACTGTCGGTGATACTAAAAAACAGTGTTACTAAAACGCATAGCAAGAGACGAGGAGTGCCTGTGACACTCAAAAAAGTGTTACTAAAACACGGCTTCACTGTGAAAGAAAGTTGCATGGGCTGGGCGGATTCGGTTTGTTACTCGAATTTTTTGTTACTCGAACCCGGCTTTGTGTCTTAGTTTTTTGTGTCTCAGTGAATGAATCGACTTTATGGTTCTCCCGACTCGACGACTCGACAATGAAAAAGCATGCCGACTCGAAGACTCGACGACTCGAAAGACTCGAGTCGAATTCGGATTCAGTACACTCAAGACTTGGTACACTCAAACCGCGGGGAGGCTAAGGAAAAGAAATTCGGGGGCCTTACGCAAATTCTTCGGGGGATGGCTGATGGATGTGAAAGGCTGCTCATGGGTGCTGAATGGTGCAAGGGAGGAAAATCGGGTGATGATCAGAAATATCGTGTTTGACATGGGGAATGTGCTGATTCGGTTTGACCCGAAGCATTTTATGGATCAGGCGGGAATCACGGAAACGGCGGACAGGGAGATTATGATGAAAGAACTGTTCCGGTCCGTGGAATGGGCACAGATGGATCTGGGCGTGCTGACGGAGGAAACGGCGGAGCCGGGCATTCTGGCGCGTTTTCCGGAGCGGCTGCGTGAACAGGCCCGTTTTCTGCTGCACCACTGGTCCGATGAGCGGGAGACGATTGAGGGCATGGAGGAGCTGGCACGGAGATTGAAGGATGCCGGATATGGTATCTATCTGCTATCCAACGCCAGTGTTGCCCAGCACCGGTACTGGCCGCGGTTTTCCGTAAGCTCCCTGATGGACGGGACATTGATCAGCTGCGACGTGAAGGCGGTGAAGCCGATGCCGGAAATCTACCGGATGTTTACGGATCGGTTTGGGCTGAATCCGAAAGAATGCCTGTTTATCGACGATGCGCCGATCAACGTGGCGGCCGCCATCAACTGCGGATGGCAGGGGATTGTTTTTCACGGGAGCAGGGAGGAGCTGGAAAGAAAGATGAAAGCAATGGGCATTCTCTGAATTTGTACGGACCCATGACACAAATTGAGAAGAATGGCGGTTGACAGGAAAGAAACACAAGCCTATAATCGAAAGCAGGAATAACCACTATATTTTGTGGACAAAAGGGGAACAGCGCGATGAAATACGTATTGGGAATTGACCTGGGAACTTCCGGAACCAAAACGGTTTTGTTTGACCAGACCGGCAAGGGGATTTGCTCAGCAACTGTTGAATACCCCATGTACCAGCCGAAGAACGGCTGGGCGGAACAGAAACCGGAGGACTGGTACAACGCCGCCGTGAGCACGATCCGTACCGTGCTGGAAAAGAGCGGCGTTGACAACAAGGATGTGGTTTCCCTGGGCATCAGCGGGCAGATGCACGGCCTGGTGATGCTGGACGAGAAGAACGAAGTGATCCGCCCCTCCATTATCTGGTGTGACCAGCGGACCGCCAAGGAATGCGAAGAAATCACCGAGAAGGTCGGATATGACACCCTGATCCGGATCACCGCCAATCCGGCGCTGCCGGGATTCACCCTGAGCAAGCTGATCTGGGTCCGGAATCATGAACCGGAAAACTACGCCCGCTGTAAGCATGTGCTGCTGCCCAAGGACTATGTGCGCTTCATGCTGACCGGCGACTATGCAACGGAAGTCTCCGATGCGAGCGGCATGCAGATGCTGGACGTGCCGAACCGCTGCTGGAGTGATGAGCTGCTGGGCATGCTGGATATCGACAAGAGCCTGCTGGCTAAGGTATATGAAAGCTGTGAAGTGACCGGCCATGTATCCGCCGAAGCGGCGAAACTGACCGGGCTGAGCGAAGACACCCTGGTCGTCGGCGGCGCAGGAGACAATGCAGCGGCAGCCGTCGGCACCGGCGTGGTGGAGGACGGAAAGGCCTTTACAACGATCGGCACCAGCGGCGTGGTCTTCGCGCATACGGACAAGCTGGCCATCGACCCCAAGGGCCGGGTGCACACCTTCTGCTGCGCGGTTCCCGGCGCATGGCATGTGATGGGTGTGACCCAGGCGGCCGGCCTGAGCCTGAAATGGTTCCGGGATACCTTCTGCGGCGCGGAGAAAATCGCGGCGGCGCAGATGTGCGTGGATCCCTATGAACTGACCAACCAGGAAGCCGCGAAGAGCCACATCGGCGCGAACAAGCTGATCTATGCGCCTTATCTGATGGGCGAACGGACCCCGCATCTGGACAGCGACTGCCGTGGCATTTTCTTCGGTCTGAGTGCCATGCACCAGCGGCGTGACCTGTTGCGCGCCGTGATGGAAGGCGTGACCTACAGCCTGAATGACTGCCTGGGCGTGCTGGGAGAGATGGGTGTGGCACCTGAAACGATGCTGGCCTGCGGCGGCGGCGGAAAGAGTCCCCTGTGGCGGCAGATGCTGGCGGACGTGATGAACTGCCCGGTGGCGACCACCGTCAACACGGAAGGCCCCGCACTGGGCGTGGCGATTCTGGCCGGCGTCGGCGCGGGTCTGTACAAGACCGTGCAGGAAGCCTGCAAGGCCATGATCAAAGTGAATGCTGCCCAGAACCCCATTCCGGAAAACGTGCCGAAATATGCCGCGGTTTACCAGGTGTTCCGGAAGCTGTATACCGCCAACAAGGATCTGTTCAAGGACCTGAGCGCACTGTAAGGAGGATTCGCCGATGAAATGCCAGTACTGCAGCTGCCTGGACAGCAAAGTGATCGACTCCCGCCCGACTGACGACGGCAACAGCATCCGGCGCCGCCGGGAGTGCATCAACTGCGGAAGACGTTTTACCACCTATGAAAAGGTTGAACTGAACCCCCTGTTTGTGGTCAAGCGGGATGGGCGGCGGGAAGCCTTTGACAGCCAGAAAGTGAAAGCCGGCATCCTGCACGCCTGCGACAAACTGCCGGTCAGCATGCAGCAGATCGACGAGATCGTCGCCCGGGTTGAGCAGAAGGCCTATTCTTCCATGGACGGGGAAGTGACCTCGGAGAAGATCGGCGACATGGTGATGGCCGAGCTGAAACAGCTGAACGACGTCGCCTATGTGCGCTTTGCCGCGGTATACCGGAAATTCACGGACGTAGCCACCTTTATGGAAGAGTTGCAGAAGATCGTGAACGAGAAAATGTAAGATCAACCTCAGGAGGAAGAAAACATGTTGTGGAGCTGGATTGTCAAGATTGCCCTGTGGACGCTGGTCGGCTATCTGGGAAGCAAAGTGATGAGCGACGGAACGCCCAACGGCTGGTTGGGCAACATCATCCTCGGATGGATCGGCGGCCTGGTGGGCCACTTCGCGTTCAGCCTGATCGGGCTGGGCAGCAAAGGAATCATCGGGGAAATCCTGGTATCCGTCGTCGGCGCCTGCCTGGTGATCTGGCTGGTGCGGAAATTCAATCTCGGCAGATGGTTTGACAAATAATTGCCAGGACACAGCAAAAAGGCAACCGCAGTATGCGGCTGCCTTTTTGCGTGAAAGGGAATCAATTCATCATTTCCTCTATATGATAGATATAATCGAGGGATTTGAGCGCTTCAATGATTTCAGCATGGGATTTATATTTCTTCAGAATCTGGTCGCTGACGGAGATGGAGATGGTATAGACGGAGAGGCCGGAGCCGACATACGCGGGATTCTGCTCAATATCATCAATCTTCAGCCCCAGGCGGCGGATGACCGTAACAAAATCCTGCAGGCAGACGCTGTTGGTGAGCTCCAGATGGATTTCAAAATGATTGGAACGGTTTTTGAAAATCAGCTCCAGAGACGGGAACCAGAGCAGGGCGCACAGCAGGGCTGTAAAGGAAGCCAGGGCAACGGTATAGTACCCCATGCCCAGGGTGATTCCGATCAGAGCAGCCATCCAGAGGCCGACAGCCGTGGTCAGGCCCTTGATCTGGTTCCGGGAAGAATAGAAAACAGAGTGGACCGCGATGACTGAGGCACCGATGACAACCGCGGCGGAAAGCAGAAAATGGCCGGATTTGCCGGATTCGATAAAAATTGTGCTGTCCGCAATGGCGGCAAGGGTTCCGATCAGAGAGACAAGCATAAAGGTGCGGAGACCGGCGGAATGGCGCTTGTTGGAACGCTCCCAGCCGATGACTGCTCCCAGCAGCAGGGACAAAACCAGACGGAGCAGAATCGACCAGAAAGTGATCTCACCGGACCAGGGGCCAAGCAGATGAACCAACGGATCCATAAACGATGAAGCTGAAGACACAGGGGAGTCCTCCTTTCGGGGCAATCGGGGCGATCAGGGCGATCGCAATCATCAGGGCAAGCATCAGAAGATACGGTTTCGGGGCTTTCGCCGCTGCATGGCAAACTGCTGATAATAATCTTCGGCAGCCTCGGTAAAGGCGCGTTCGTTTTCGTTTTCGGTATGGGCGGGGAGCTCGCTCTGGATTTTCTGAATCCGCTCGATCAGCAGTTCCACCTCCGTTTTCTTTTCGCCGTCCGGGCCGACTTCGGGGACCGGCGCGATGGATTCCAGCTGATTGGAATAGGAGCCGGAGAGATACAGGGAGAGCTTGGCGGTTCCGGGACCAATCAGCTCATAAAGCACGCTGGAAGACAGGATGATGGTTTCCAGCGCGTGGCCCGCTTCGCCGCCCAACTCCCGGGCGCCCAGGGCCGCAAGGCCGATGGCGACGCCCGCCTGGGGAATCAGGGCGAGGCCGAGATAACGCGTCGTTTTTTCAGGCTTGCCGGCCAGGCGGCAGCCGGTGAAGGCCCCCAGATACTTGCCCATGATGCGGACGAAGAAATACACGACGCCGATGACCAAAAGCGGCACGGAACCGATATTTTCCGAGGCGCCGACCAGGGAACCCAGATCAAAGGAAACGCCACTGCGGACAAAGAAGAGCAGCAGAATCGGGGGACTGAAATAGTTCAGCTGGCGGAAAAGCCGCTCATCTTCCGTGATATTGATGTAAACTGTCCCCATGGCCATGCAGCCCAGCAGGGGAGAAACACCCCACACGGTGCAGAGACCGCAGAAGGAAAAGAGCAGAGCGATGGCGATGATCAGCCGGTTGTCCGTGCTGCGCTTGCTGTTCATAAACAGCTTCAGCAGGAGGCCGAAGAGGCAGCCGACCAGCAGCATCAGGATGTTTTTCCCCAGGGGAACGAGCACGCCAGAAATCTGGAAGCCGCCGCTGGAGAGCATGGCCGTGGCCAGGGAGATCGCGACGGAATACAGCACCAGGCCGACCACGTCATCCAGGGCAACGACCTGCAGGAGGGTATCCACAAAATCGCCCTTAGCCCCGGTCTGGCGGATGGTCATAATCGTGGAGGCAGGCGCGGTGGCGGTCGCCAGCGCCCCGAGCACCACCGAGAAGGGGAAGGACAGGCCGAGCACCAGGAAACAGGCCAGGAAGACCAGAATCGCGGCGCCGACGGACTCGAGCACCGTGATGGTGATCACCTTGGCCCCGTTTTTCTTCAGGGCGGAGAGACGGAAAAACTCCCCGGTGCTGAAGGCGATGAAGGCAAGGGCGATATCCGGCAGGAAGCCCATGCCTTCGACGACCCGCGGCGGGATCAGGTTCAGGCAGAAGGGTCCCATCAGGATTCCGCCGACAATATACGCCGTCACATTCGGGAGGCGCAGCTTTTTAGTGACCCGGGTCATCAGGAAACCGACGGCCAGCATCAGGGCGATGGCAATAATTGTTACTGCGACGGAGGAATCTTCATTGTTTACCCAGTTCATCCAGAACGGCACAGGCATCCTCCTTTTCGGACGGATTCCGAATATCATCTATATGGTCTCAGTGAAGGCATTATACACTTTTTTTTGGTTTTTCACAACCGACAGGCCACATAAAAGCGATTTCACAGTTGCAATTTCATGCCGCGGGTGATATACTTTCACTAACAAAAAATGGATGGAGAATCCATCACAAACACACATAAGGAGGGTTTCCCATGAAGAAACTGGTTGCTTTGTTTCTGGCGCTTGTTATGGTGATGAGCGTGTCCCTGGCGATGGCGGATGAAGACCGCGTGCTGAATATCTGCACGCCCAACAGCGACGGGCTTCGTTCCATTTATCCGCTGTTCGAAGAAGAGACCGGCATCAAGATCAATTCCGAATCCCTGGGGACCGGCGACTGCATGGCCCGGATCAAGGCTGAGAAGGAACAGGAATACTGCTCTTTCGACCTGATGTACGGCGGCAGCCTGGCCAACTATGTGGCCAATGCGGACCTGTTCCAGGACTACTATTCTCCGGAAGATGACCAGCTGATGGAAGCATACCGCAACACCCGCGGCTTCTGCACCAACTACACCGTCGATGGCAGCGTGCTGCTCGTGAACGATGACCTGCTGAAGGAACTGGGCATCGAAGTGAAGGGATATGCCGACCTGCTTCAGCCCGCTCTGAAGGGCAAGATCGTGTCCGCCGATCCTTCCGCTTCCTCTTCCGCCTTCTGCCAGCTGACCAACTGGCTGCTGGTGATGGGCGAAGGCGATACCCCCGAAGCGCGCTATGAAAGCGACGCTGCCTGGAAGTTCACGGAAGACCTGCTGAAGGGCCAGGATGTGAAGATTACCTCTTCTTCCTCCGCTGTTTACAAGGGAGTTATCAATGGCGAATATGCTGTGGGCCTGACCTACGAAGACCCCTGCGTCACCATGATCAAGGATGGCGCCACCAATGTCCATATTGTATATCCCGTGGAAGGCACCGTGTTCCTGCCCGCACAGATCGGTATCCCAAAGAACTGCAAAAACCTGGAAGAAGCCCAGGCGTTTGTGGACTTCATGCTCTCCGAAAAGGCGCAGAAGTTCCTGGCCGAGCAGACCACCAGCCGTGCCATCCGCCCCGTGGAATACACGAACGACGTGATGACTCCCCTGGACAACATCACGCTGGCCTATGAAGACAGCAACTATGTGATCGCGCACACGGAAGAACTCAAGACCCGTGTCGGCGACATCATGAACAAGTAAAGCAATCGGAGTTCACACGGTGCGCAATCGGGACAACCGGTTGCGCACCGGCATTTTATGGACATTCAGCCCGCGTCGGCGCGAAGCCTGCGGATCATCAATATCAGGAAAGGGTTAATGAAAAATGAGCGTCAGCATCAATTTTGACCATGTGGTGAAGCGGTACAAAGAGGTAACCGTGATTCCGGACCTGTCCCTGCAGGTGAAGGAAGGGGAATTCTTCACGCTGCTCGGCCCCTCCGGCTGCGGCAAAACAACCCTGCTTCGCATGGTAGCAGGCTTCAACAGCATTGAGGGAGGAACGATTTCTTTCGATTCCCAGGTGATCAATGATATTGCGCCGGCAAAAAGAAATATCGGCATGGTGTTCCAGAACTATGCTGTGTTTCCGCATATGTCGGTTCGGAAGAATGTTGAGTTCGGCCTGAAAAACCGAAAGATTCCGAAGGACGAGATCAAAAAACGGGTGGACGAAATTCTGGAAACAGTCCGGATCGCGGAATATGCCGAACGCCTGCCGGAACGCCTTTCCGGCGGACAGCAGCAGCGCGTGGCACTGGCCCGTGCCATCGTGATCAAGCCGAACCTGCTGCTGATGGATGAGCCGCTGTCCAACCTGGATGCGAAGCTGCGCATTGAAATGCGGAACGCCATCAAGCAGATCCAGAACGAAGTGGGCATTACGACGATTTACGTGACCCATGACCAGGAAGAAGCCATGGCCGTATCGGACCGAATCGCTGTGATGAACCTGGGTGTGATCCAGCATGTATCCACGCCGAAATCCATTTACCAGCGGCCGAACAACCTGTTTGTGGCGAACTTCATCGGGCACAGCAACACACTGAAGGCAAAAGCGGACATCTCCGGCCGGAAACTGGTGTTTGAGAACGGATATGCCCTCCAATACGACGGATTTGCCGACGACGCTGCGGACGGCGAGGTCAAGGTTTCCGTCCGGCCGGAGGAATTCATTATCCGGAAGGAAGATGAGCCGGGTGTGCCTGCTACTGTGAAATCCAGTATTTTCCTGGGACTGATGACCACATACTTTGTGGAACTGTTCTCCGGCGAAACAGTGGAAATCACCGACGTCAGCTCTATTTCAAGCATTATTCCAAACGGAACAAAAGTCAGCCTGGACTTTGAATCGGAGAAGATCAACATCTTCATGCCGGACGGCACCAGGAGCCTGACAAAGGGGGTTCAGAATGATGCGTACGCCTAAAGTCCGGTCCCGGAAGACGGGTTTTATGATCCTCGGCATCGCGCTGCTGGTGCTGGGCATCGTGCTCGGCGCGCTGGGGCTGATGGGCCGGAGCCAGGCGGATTACTATGCCCGAAAGGTGAAGCTTTCCGAGGGCGAATGGATTGACTATGCCACCGGAAAGAAAACCGTGGAGCCCCTGACAGAGGAAGATTACAAGGGCCGCAACCTGAATGCATCCGGGAAAGCCAAGCAAACGCTGAACGAGCAGCTGGAAAAGGTGACTGACCTGGACAAGGTGATCATGCCATACCGCTATCCGTTCCTGATTGCCGGCATTCTGATGGTACTGGCCGGCGCATGGATTCTGATTTCCCATGATGTGTGGCCGATGATCACCGTTCTGGCCATTATCTTTTATCTGGTATTCCTGATGTATCCGCTGTATATGCTGCTGCGGCAGGCGCTGATCAACAGCGAAGGGCACCTTTCCTTCGAAGTATATGAAAAAATCTTCAGCCGCGCATACTACAGCAACGCCATCTGGCACTCCCTGCTGATTTCCGCGGTTGTGACGCTGGTATCGGTACTGATTGCCACGCCGATGGCCTACATCATGTCCACGATGAAAATCAGGGGCGCCGGGGCGCTGCAGATTCTGATTCTGGTTTCCTCCATGTCCGCACCCTTTATCGGCGCTTATGCATGGATCCAGCTATGCGGGCGCAACGGCATTGTGACCAACCTGCTGGCCCAGATCGGGATTAACCTGGGAGACATCTACGGGTTCAAGGGCTGCGTTATCGTGATGAGTTTCCAGCTGTACAGCCTGGTATTCATGTTCATCTCCGGCGCTTTCAAGAGCATGGACAACAGCCTGATCGAGGCTTGCGAAAGCCTGGGCTGTTCCGGCCTGAAGAAGGTTTTCAAGGTGGTTCTGCCCCTGATGCTGCCGACTCTGCTGGCCGGCGCGCTGCTGGTGTTCATGCGTGCTTTTGCCGACTACGGCACGCCGATGCTGATCGGAGAAAACTACATTACCCTGCCGGTACTCGTATACAAGGAATTTTTCAGCGAAATCGGCGGATCGGAGAACCTGGCGGCATCGATTTCCATCATCGCCATCATCATCACTACCAGCGTTTTCCTGCTGCAGAAGTACATTTCCAACAGGAAAGTATTCTCCATCAGCGCGCTGCACCCGGTCGAAGCCCAGAAAGCCCACGGATGGCGCAACGTGCTGGCGCACGTCTACTGCTATGTGATGGTCGGCATCGCGATTATGCCCCAGTGCCTGGTTATCTTCAATTCCTTCCGCAACACCAGCGGACGCATGTTTGCGCCTGGGTTCTCGCTGAAGAGCTATGCGGAAGCCTTTGAAACGGTGAGCCATTCCATCTGGATGACCTATCTGATGTCTACCATTTCCATTGTCTTCATCGTGGCGATCGCTTGCATGATTGCCTACCTGGTGGTGCGCCGCAGGAACTTCTTCAACGCGACGGTTGACGTCATGAGCATGTTCCCGGAGACCGTGGCCGGTTCCATCCTGGGCATCGCGCTGCTGACGGCCTTCAACAAACGGCCGCTGCTGCTCTCCGGCGGCATGTTCATCATGATTCTGAGCTATGTGATCCGAAGGCTGCCCTATACGATCCGATCCTCGGCGGCCATTCTGCGCAATATCCCGCTGTCCATTGAAGAGGCGGCCATCAGCCTGGGAACCAGCAATACCAAGACCTTCTTCAAAGTGACGACACCGATGATGATGCCCGGCGTGGTGTCCGGCGCCATTCTGAGCTGGATCATGATCATTACGGAATTGTCCACATCCATTATTCTGTATAATCCTTCCACGAAGACCATGACGCTGGAAATCTACAGCCAGGTGATCCGCGGAAACGACGGCGTGGCTTCGGCCATCTCGGCCATCCTGACATTCTCCACGGTGATTGCCCTTGCACTGTTCTTCAAGATCAGCGGCAAGAAGGAGATTACCATGTAGACCCTGCCGGTTCGGCATGATAACAAGAAAGCGGGCTTCCCGATGGACGGGAAGCCCGCAGTTTTTCTGCTGCCGTGAATCAGTCATCCGCGCGGAAGGCGTAGATGGTGGTGGTGTCATATTTCTGGCCGGGGCGGAGGATCGTCGTGCCGGGGAAATTCGGATGGTTGGGGTCATCCGGGCAATGCTGGGTTTCCAGGCAGAAGCCGGAATACTTGCCGTAATCCGCGCCATCCTTGCCGCCCTTGATATCGGTCGTGCAGGCAGTATAGAGCTGGATCGCGGGCTGGTCGGTGATGACTTCCATGTAGCGGCCGGAGTCCTCATGATACACGCTGGCGGCGATGCCGACAGACTCGCCCTTGCGGAGAACAAAGTTATGGTCATACCCGCCAGCGGGGATCATCTGGGGGCAGGTTTCATACACATCCAGGCCTTCGCCCAGCTCCAGCCCGTCCCGCAGGTCCAGGGGCGTACCGACCACAGGCATATAGTCGCCGGTGGGGATCAGACCGCTGTCCACCTTTGTGATCACATCCGCTTCGATGGCCACGACATGATCCTTCACCGTGCCGTGGTTATGCCCGGCCAGGTTGAAGTAGGTGTGGTTGGTCAGGTTGCAGAGGGTGGGCTTGTCGGTTGTAGCTTCGTAACGGATGATCAGGTCGCACATATCATTCCAGGTGTAGGTGACGGTGACATCCAGGTTGCCGGGGTAGTTTTCCTCTCCGTCAGGAGAGATACGATGGAAAGAGACGGAATCTTCATGGTCGCCTTCCTTCGCCGTGCCGGTCCAGAAACGGGCGGCAAAGCCCCGGTTCCCGCCGTGCAGGTGGTTGATTCCATGATCGTTCAGCGCGACCTGATAGGGGATGCCGTCAATGCTGAATTTGCCGGCGCAGATGCGGTTGCCATAGCGGCCGACGGTATCGCCGAAACAACCATGGGGGCCGATATACCGGTCCAGCGAATCAAAGCCCAGGGCAACATCATCCAAATTGCCGCCGGCATCGGGAACGATGATGGAGGTAAGGATGGCTCCCCATTCCATGACGGAAACGGAGGCACCCATGGCATTGGTCATTGTGAAAAGATGGACATCATTTCCTTCAGGTGATTTTCCCCAGACTATGGATTTTACGGACATATCGGATTCTCCTCTCTGATTGATGATTCTCTGACAGACGTTTCTTCCTGGATGGATTCATCTTCCTTTATTGTAAGGGATTGGGGCAGAAAGTCAAGCGGTGGATTTTCGGCCGGTTTACCTGTTTCCAGGCCGGAAAGCCTGCGCTGGATCGTCCGCGTGCGTGAAACGGCGGAATCGATGGATTCGCCGGCCTGGTTCAGCCGGTGGCGGGTGGTTTCCAGCATTTCCGCAAAACGGGTGAAATCGGTTTTAATAATCCCGAGCAGCTTGAAAACCTCTCCGCTGCGCCGCTCAATAGCCAGCGTCCGGAAACCCATCTGCAGCGCGTTCAACATGGCGGAGAAAGTACCCGGGCCGGCCACAGTCACTCGGTACTCCCTCTGCAGGGTTTCCACCAGGCCCGGCGCCTGCAGCGTCTCGGCATACAGCCCTTCCACCGGCAGGAACATGATGGCGAAATCTGCGGTATAAGGCGGGGAAATATATTTCTCGGCGATTTTTTTCGCCTCCGCTTTCAGCCGCTGCTGCAGGGCTTTGCGGGCTGCTTCGGCGGCTGCCGCGTTTCTGGCCTGGGCGGCATCAACCAGGCGGAGATAATCCTCCTGGGGAAACTTGCTGTCCACTGGCAGATAAACCGTTCCGCCGGAACGGTCCGGCAGAAGGACCGCGAATTCCACCCGCTCCGGGGAGCCCGGGACCACGGCGACGTTCTCCTCATACTGGCCGGGGGCAAGAACCTGGCGGATCAGCGAGCCCAGCTGCATTTCGCCCCAGATGCCGCGGGTTTTGACATTCGTGAGCACCTTTTTCAGGTCGCCCACTCCTGCGGCCAGCGTATGCATTTCGCCCAGCCCTTTGTAGACGGATTCCAGCCTTTCCGAAACCTGGGCAAAGCTGGCATCCAGCTTTTTATCCAGGCTTTCGGAAAGCTTGCTTTCAACGGTTTTCCGCATCTCAGCCAGCTGGCGTTCGTTTTCCAGCCGCAGGTCATTGATCCGTTCTTCCTGATTCCGGGTGGAGAGAAGCACCTGACGCTGCATGCTTTCCAGCAGGGCGGACTGGCTCTGGCCCATCTGGGACAGGGTGCTCATCAGGTTCTGATTCACATTGTAGAGGGATTCAGCGGTTTCGTCATGTTGGGCATCCAGCTCATCAAGCAGTTCACTGCTGAGCTTTTTCATGGCCAGTTCCTGATTCAGGCGGTCCGTTTCTATCTGATGACGCTGGTCCCGCTGGCGGAACAGAAGGATACCGAGGAGCACCAGGCAGCCCAAAAGCATCACGAGCTCCAGCAAGGGCAGCCAATCGCTCATACCTCCCGCCGTCCTTCCATGGCTTTGAGCAGGGTTACTTCATCCGTATACTCCAGATCGCCACCAACGGGCACGCCATGGGCAATCCGGGTGCAGCGGACGCCGAGGGGCTTCAGCAGCCGGGCCAGGTAGGACGCGGTGGCTTCCCCTTCAACATCGGGATTGGTGGCCAGAATAACCTCAGTGACATTCTCCGTCTGCAGGCGGGAGAGCAGCTCCCGGATGTGGATATCATCGGGACCGATACCGTCCATTGGGGACAGCGTGCCGTGAAGCACATGGTAAAGCCCGCTGTACTCATGCATCCGCTCGATGGCTGCCACGTCCCGGGGATCCCGGACCACGCAGATCTGGCCGTTATGACGTTCCTGATTGGCACAGACGGCGCAGATTTCGCCCGCGGCATAGTTGCCGCAGACGGAGCAGAAGCGGATCGCCTTCCGTCCCTCCCACAGGGCAACGGACAGGCTGCGCACATCCTCCAGCGGCATGGACGCAATGAAATAAGCCAGCCGCTGGGCCGTCTTGGGGCCGATACCCGGAAGGCGGCTCAGCTCGGCGGACATGGTCAGGATTGGTTCAATTATGCCGCTCATCTCAGAACAGACCACCCATTCCGGGAGCCATGCGGTTCATTGCTTCCTCGCGGGCTTCCTCGCCCTTGCGCAACGCCTCATTGACGGCGGCAGTAATCAGATCCTGAAGCATTTCGATATCATCGGGATCGACGACCTGGGGATCAATGGCAATGGAAGTGATTTCCCGCTTGCCGGATACTTTGACGGTGACCATGCCGCCGCCGGCTGTGGCTTCATATTCCGCCTCGTCCAGCTTATCCTGTGCTTCCTGCATCTGCTGCTGCATTTTCTGCGCCTGGCGCATCAGCTGCTGCATGTTGGCTCCACCGCCGAAGCCTCCGAAATTTTGTCTACCCATTCTTCATAACCTCCTACTTTTTTGAATCTTGTATTTTTAGTGGTTTCCATAAGGGGGGCTTTCCGGTCGCTCCCCTTAACCCCCTTCGGGCTTTTTTATATAGGAACTTGATTTGGGGCGGAAAACGGGTATTGCTCCTTCGGGTCTATCCCGTAAAGGACAGCGACATCAAAGACACCCCTTGTCAGGACGATGATGAAATAAGGAAATCAGGCTTCCGGGGCGGGATCCGCGGCCAGGAGGCCGGTGACCACGTCATCCAGGATGGCCATGACATAGGGCATTCCCTTGCCGGTGCGGTTCTGGATCAGGATTTCGTCCCGGGCCAGTTTCGTCAGGGGACTCCGGGCCTGGGACACCAGCAGCGTGCAGGGCTGGTCCTGCGGGAGGCAGAGTGCTCCGGCGACCATGCGGCCGTTGGAACCGTTCTTGTTGAAATAGAAGCAGTGGACGCCTTTGCCGCCGCGGTTCTGGGGTTCAAAGTCCAGCTGCAGGACCCGTTTTGCCCAGCCGCGTTCGGAGAAGAGGACTACTTCTTCCTTTTCGCCGAGCTGGCTGTACCAGAAGACCTCGTCTCCACTGTCCACCGACATGCCCTTAACGCCAGCGGCCACGCGGCCCTGCACCGGCACATCAGCGAGGGGGAAGCGGATGCTCATGCCACTGCGGGTAAGGAGCAGAATATCATGATCCGTGGCTGCAGGGAGGATGCCCATGAGGCTGTCACCCTTTTTCAGGTTCAGGGCGGGATACTTCCTGGAGCGGACATCGTAGTCCGCCGCGGCGGTGCGCTTGACCATGCCCTGGCGCGTGATGAACAGGAAGTCCGGCTGGTCCTTCAGCTTTGCCGGGTCACAGGCAACCATCAGGAGGGCCTGCTCGTTTTCCTCCAGGCCAGCCAGAACGCCTGAGAGGAGCTGGCCCCGATCCCGGGGCTTGCACTCCTGAAGTTTGCCGACATTCACCGGATAACAGTTGCCCAGATCCGTGAAGATATACAGCGTTTCCGCCGTAGTGGTGTTCAGCTGCCAGCGGATGCTTTCCGCCATGTTTTCTTCAGCCGAGGGCAGGGGATTCCGTTTCAGGACGGCGGGGGCAATCCGCTTCAGGTAGCCGCCCCGCGTGAAGACCACCGTCGCATCCTCAGCAACCGGGGTGTTGTCCGGCAGCTCTACCGGCACATCCTCGGGAAGCTCCAGGGTGGTACGGCGTTCGTCCGCGAACTTATTGCCGATTTCCTCCATTTCCTTCCGGATGACATCAATGAGCTTTTTTTCGCTCTTCAGGATGCTTTCCAGTTTGCTGATCAGCTTCAGGACGTCGGCATATTCCTTCCGGAGAGCTTCAATTTCCAGATTGGTCAGCCGCTGCAGCCGCATATCCAGAATGGCCTGAGCCTGGATCTCCGAGAGGGCGAACCGCTCCATCAGGCCGAGTTTGGCTTCCTTCGGGCTTTTGCTGGCCCGGATCAGGGCGATGACCTCATCCAGGTTGTCCATGGCGATCATCAGGCCTTCCAGGATGTGGGCCCGGGCTTTGGCCTGCTTCAGCTCAAACTGGGTACGCCGGGTAACGACCTGCTTCTGATAGGCAATATAATGGGCGATGACATCCTTCAGGCCCATCAGCACCGGCTTGCCGCCGGCGATGGCGACCATATTGACGCCGAAAGTGATCTGCAGGTCGGAATACTTATAGAGATAGGCTAAAACCCGCTGGGGATCGACATCCCGCTTCAGCTCCACCACCGCGCGCATGCCGGTGCGGTCACTTTCATCGCGGATATCATAGATGCCGCCAAGGGCCGCTTTCTTTTCCTCACTGAGCTTGAGGATCTTTTCCAGGAGGGCCGCTTTATTGACCTGGTAGGGGACTTCCGTGATGACCAGCAGCTTCCGGCCGGAGGATCCTTCCTCCACATGAACCCGGGCCCGGAGCAAGAGCCGGCCGCGGCCGGTTTCATATCCTTTGCGGATTTCTTCGTTATTCAGGAGGACGCCGCCGGTGGGGAAATCGGGGCCGGGCATGATTTTCATCAGCTCGTCCAGGGTGATGTCCGGGTTTTCCATCTGGGCCACTACGGCGCGGATGGCTTCGCCCAGGTTATGGGTCGGGATATTCGTGGCCAGGCCGACGGCGATGCCGCCGGCGCCGTTGACCAGCAGGTTCGGGAAACGGGCCGGAAGCATGTCCGGCTCCTTGAGGGTATCATCAAAGTTCAGCCGGAAAGGGACCGTGTCCTTTTCCAGGTCCCGCAGCATTTCCAGAGCCAGGGGCGTCATACGGGCTTCGGTGTACCGCATGGCGGCGGGGCTGTCCCCGTCAATGGAACCGAAGTTGCCGTGGCCGTCCACCATCGGGGCACGGAGGGAGAAATCCTGGGCCATGTGCACCAGGGCGCCGTAGACGGAGGAGTCGCCGTGAGGATGGTATTTACCAAGGCAGTCGCCCACGATACGGGCGCACTTGCGGTGGGGCTTGTCTGGCGTGGTGCCAAGCTCCATCATGGTATAAAGGATGCGGCGCTGCACGGGCTTGAGCCCGTCCTCCACCCGGGGAAGGGCACGCTCGAGAATAACGTGCTCCGCATAGGGCATCATGCTGTTATGCATGACGTCTTCCATATTGACATCCAGAATACGGGAAGGATCATCCTTCACAATGGGCTTATCCGGCTCTTTGCGCTTCGCCATTGCTTACCGGCCTCCTTCCTGAGCAGGCCGGTCCGGCATCTCAAAATCATCCGGCCGGTTAAAGTCCGCATGCTCAGTGATATAGTCCCGGCGGGGCTCCACCTTATCGCCCATGAGGACCGTGGTCAGCCGGTCCACCAGTGCGGCATCCTCAATGGACACCCGCATGAGCTTGCGGCGGGACGGGTCCATCGTGGTTTCCCAGAGCTGCTCGGGGTTCATTTCACCAAGGCCTTTATAGCGCTGCAGGGTATAGCCTTTTCCGGCGGCTTTGGTGGCCTTTCCAAGCTCCTTGTCGTCATAGGCATAAATGACGTTCTGCCCCTTCTGGACTTTATAGAGGGGCGGCATGCCGATATAGACATGGCCCTGGGTGATCAGGTCCTTCATATAGCGGAGGAAGAAAGTCAGCAAAATGGCCCGGATATGGGCGCCGTCCTGGTCCGCATCGGAGAGGATGATGACCTTGCCGTATTTCAGGTTATCCAGGGAGAAACCTTCATCAATGCCTGTGCCGAGGGCAGTGATCAGGGAACGGAATTCCTCATTGGCAAGCACCTGGTCCAGGTGCTTCTTTTCCACGTTCAGCGGCTTGCCGCGGAGGGGAAGAATTGCCTGAAAACGCCGGTCTCGCCCCTGCTTGGCGCTGCCGCCTGCAGAATCGCCTTCCACGATAAAGAGCTCGTTATCCTCCCACTTCCGGCCGGTGCAGCTGGAGAGCTTTCCGACCAGGGGCGCCGCTTCCAGTGCGCTGGCCTTACGGATATTATCCCGGGTTTTGCGGGCGGCCTCCCGGGCCTGGGCCGCTTTGATGGCTTTCGACACGATCGCGGAGGCGGTTTCCTGATTCTTAAGGTTGTCCAGCCAGTCTGTCATCTGCTGGGCGATAATCGCCTCCACGGCGGGACGGACTTCGCTGTTGCCGAGGCGGCCCTTGGTCTGCCCCTCAAACTGGGGATTCTTGACCATGGTTGTCAGCACGCAGGTCAGGCCTTCGCGGAAATCCTCCCCGGAAAGATTATTGTCCTTTTCCTTCAGGAGACCGGTTTTGCGGGCATAGTCGTTCAGACACTTGGTAAAAGCGGCCTTGAAGCCGGTTTCATGGGAGCCGCCCTCCGGCGTGTTGATATTATTGACATAGGAAAAGAGGCTCTCGGTATAGCCGTCGGTATACTGGATGGCGGCACGGCAGATAATGGTATCCCGTCGGCCTTCCAGATAAATGATATCCTCCTGGAGGGCTGTTTTCCCGGTGTTCAGATACAGCACATAATCCGAGATGCCGCCTTCATAGCAGAAGACCCGGGTCCGGCTTTCCGGATCCGCGAGGCGCTCGTCCGTGAAGGTGATTTTCACGCCCTTGTTGAGATAGGCCAGCTCCTGGAGGCGGCGGGAGACCGTCTCCGTATTGAAACGAACATCCTCGAAAACCGCGTCATCCGGGAGAAAACGCACCAGCGTCCCCTTCTTGCGGGTATTGCCCAGAAGCTGAAGCGGGCCGGTGGGCTTTCCGGCTTCGATTTTGCCGGTTTTCGGATCCACGGAAGAGGTGAATTCCATCCGGTAATGGGACCAGTTCAGGAAAACATCAACGGAAAGCCATTTGCTCAGCGCATTGACCACGCTGGCGCCGACGCCGTGCAGGCCGCCGGAATAGGCATAGTTCTCATTATTGAATTTGCCGCCGGCGTGCAGCACGGTAAAAATGACCTCTACCCCGGGAATCCCCATGGTGGGATGCATGTCCACCGGCATGCCGCGGCCGTTATCATACACGCTGGCAGAGCCATCCTTATGCAGGGTGACGGTGACCTCTGTCGCGTACCCGTTGGAGGCTTCGTCGATGGCATTGTCGACGATTTCCCAGAGCAGGTGATGCAGCCCCCGGGAGGAAGTAGTTCCAATATACATGCCGGGACGCATGCGGACGGCCTCCAGCCCTTCCAGCACCTGAATATTCCCGGCGGTATAGGTTTGCGATGCCATGGGTTCACTCCTT
This sequence comes from Clostridia bacterium, assembly GCA_017404985.1. Taxonomy (GTDB): domain Bacteria; phylum Bacillota; class Clostridia; order Christensenellales; family Aristaeellaceae; genus Aristaeella. The sequence goes on from JAFRBK010000027.1 coordinate 21,932, forward strand.
TTCCGACATAACAAAAGACTGTCTGTGATTAACAGACAGTCCATTATACCACAACCTGTGGGGGAAAAGGAAGGGGAACACAAAATAAGGTTATCCGGAAATTTTCACCCGGATTATTTCTTTACGGACAGGGAGCCCGTGGCCACCAGGCGGCCGTTGACGCGGGAGAACAGCGTGGCGCCGTCGCCGCTGAAGGACAGGCGGATCTTCTGGCCGATTTTATACAGCACACCGCCGAAGACCACGCCGGTCAGCAGATAATTGCCGACCTTGATGCGGACCGTGGTTTCCATACCGGTGGGCATGGCGGAGAAGACTTCGCCTTCGACGGGGCCGTCCTCGGAAATATGGATGAATTCCGGCCGGACACCGAGCACCCAGTCTTCCCGGTCAGGAGCGGGCGGCGCCGGCGCATCCGTGACGGTGTGGATCGGATAATTGAAGGGGACGTCCTTATTGGTCTTTTCAGCCGGGCGAACCTTGGCTTCAAAGGCGGCAATATCCGCATCGGCTTCCCGGTACCAGTCCTCGGTGTTCACCCGCTCGGAGGGGGTAAAGACCGCTTCGTAGTCATCGAGCAGTTTCAGGCTGAAGGAGCCGTCTGCCTGCTGGGCGCCCCGGGCGTTCATAAAGTTGATGGCCGGGTTGCCGACGAAGTCCGCCACAAAGGTGTTGTTGGGCTGGTTATAGACTTTCAATGGCTCATCATACTGCTGCAGGACGCCGTTGGAAATCAGGCAGATCCGCGTTGCCAGGGTCATGGCTTCCATCTGGTCATGGGTGACGTAAACGAAGGTGCTGCCAGTGGACAGGTGCAGGCGCTGCAGCTCGGAACGCATTTCCAGGCGGAGCTTGGCGTCCAGGTTGGACAGCGGCTCATCCATGAACAGGACCCGCGGCCCGGGAGCCAGGGTCCGGGCGATGGCCACGCGCTGCTGCTGGCCGCCGGAGAGTTCGCCGGGATAGCGGTCCATGAAGGGCTGAATCTTGACGATGGCGCTGACCCGCGCCACGATTTTGTCAATTTCCGCCTTGGTCAGCTTGCGGACCGCGCCGCCGGCGGAGGGATTGCGGACGATTTCGCCGTTGTCCGTGACGGAAAGCCCGGCTTCCTTGATGTTGCTCAGGCCGAAGGCGATGTTCTGGTACACCGTCATATTGGGCCAGAGGGCGTAGTTCTGGAACAGGAAACCGACCCGTCGCTTGTTGGCCGGAATATTGATGCCGGCATCGCTGTCAAAGACGGTGACGCCGTCGATCGTGATTTTGCCGGTGGTGGGGGTTTCCAGGCCGGCAATCATCCGGAGGGTGGTGGTTTTGCCGCAGCCGGAGGGGCCGAGCAGGGTGACGAAGGCGTTATCCTCAATAATCAGATCGAGGTCATCCACAGCGTAGAATCCGCCCCAGCGCTTGGTCACATGAGATAGTTCTATTCTTGCCATTTTATTTCATCCTCTCTGTTATTTCGAGTCGCTGCCGATGCCTGAATCGATGCTGGCGCCCGTCAGCTTATTGACAAGGCCGTTGAAGAGCAGAATGACGACAATCAGGATCAGGTTAATTCCGCTGGAGAACGCGTACAGGCCCATTTCATCAAAGTAATCCAGCATGGTCGTAATGATCATGGTCTGGCTGCACAAAAGCATGAACAGGGTCAGCTCTCTCAGGCAGGTCATGAAGGGCAGCAGAAAGCCGCTGATGATGGACGTTTTCTGGATCGGAATGATAATCCGCGTCATCCGTTTCCACCAGGGAATATCCTGGATGATGGCGGCTTCCTCAATTTCCCCGGACAGCTGCATCATCGAGTTCAGCGCACTTCGGCTGGCAAATGGGATATACTTGATGGTACCGGTCAGGACCAGCAGGAGGATTGTGTTATAAATGCCGATTCTGGAACCGAAGATAAAGAACGCTACGCCGACCGCCAGAGAAGGCATCAGATAGGGAAGGAAAGCCATGTTGTTCACATAAGCGGCGAACTTGCTCCGGCGGTTTTTGCTGACGCAGTATCCGACCAGGGTGCCGATGGTGCCGGCACAGATTGCGCAGAGGATGGCAACCAGCAGGGTGTTTCCGAAGGCAGACCAGATCTGGGAATTATACAGCATGCCCTTGTTGCCGTACATGCCGTTTTCCGTGATGTTTTCAGATGTCAGCCACCACTTGGTGGTCAGATGATCCAGACCGCCGGAAATGAAGGAATAATCCCCCGGGTTCGGCAGGAAGGTTTCCATGGCGAACATGATAATCGGAAGAATGCCGGTGAACAGCGTGGTCAGGATGAACACGACGGCCAGGATGTGCTTGCCGGCATGGAGGTTCACCACGCTGGACTGGCCGGACTTGCCGGTGACGGTGGTGAAGTTTTTCCGGCCGGAAGTTGTCTTCTGGTTGACCAGGAGAATTCCGAAGCCGAACAGCATCATGATGACCGCCAGGATGCTGGCCTGGCCGGCCCGCTGGACATTCAGCTCCACATATTTCGTCGAAAGGGTTGAGAGCTTCAGATAATGAGGAATCGGATAGGAACCCATGGCGCTGGAGAAGACCAGCAGCACCGTGCTCAGGATCGCGGGCTTGACCAGCGGAAGCGTTACGCGGAGGAAGGTCTTCCAGCGGGGCGTGTTCAGAATGGTGGCTGCTTCCTCCAGGTTAGCATCCATATTGCGGAAGATGCCGCCGATTAAAATATAGGCAAAGGGAGCATAGTGGAGGGCGAGCACGACGGCGCAGGGGAACATGCCGCTGCACCACCATTCAGGCATCCTGATATTCAGCAGGGACGCAAACAACCCGTCCGAGCCCCCTGTGACAGCATTGCTGTTAAACAGGTGCCTCCAGATCACAGCGAGCGTCCACTGCGGCATAATATACGGAAAGATGAAGATGGAGCTCAGGTATTTTTTGCATTTCATGTTTGTCCTGGTGACGAGATAAGCGAAGATGCCGCCGTAAAAAATGGCGCCGATACAGGCAAACACGCTCAGCAGGACAGAGTTGAGCAGGGGCGTCCACAGGTTTTTCGTGGCCAGCTTGCGCGCGGTGCTCGTCTGGGGAGCGAAAAGATCCGTCCAGTTATAGGTGGTATATACCTGGCCGGGTTCAGCATTCCGGGCGTCCACGGAACCGTTATGGACCGTGACGGTATCCCGGACGATGGTCACCATCGGGAACACGGTGGTCAGCGTCAGAATGATGCCCAGAATGAGCAAGATGGCGTTCTGCGGTTTGGAAATCCAGGTTTTAAACCGATTGAACCGCGCCTTCCAGGGGCTTTGAGGACAGGCTGCCGCAACCATGGCTTTTCCTCCTTTTTCAAATAATGGAACCGACCGGAACAAGGGGCGAAAGACTTAAAAAGGCAGGCGGTGCCGGAATCCAGACACCGCCTGCTGAAAATGCGGGAATGAGACGGAATTATCTGAGCGCGTCAATCCAGTCGCCCAGCGTGTCCGCTACGGAAGCGGCGTAAGCCGGATCTTCAACGATCAGCTTGCCTTCGTTGATCCACCAGTCATATCCGCGGTCATTCTTGGCCGGATAGGTGTCCACACCGTCGACATAGCCGTCCTTGCTGTGGTCCTGCATGCAGGCGGGAACGGGAGCATAGCCGCCCATGTCCTTGCCCCAGGCAGCGAAGCCTTCCTTGGTGGTGGTCATGTAAGCGATGAAGGCGCAGGCGGTCCAGGGATAGGGAGAGGTCTTGGAAACCATCAGATAGTGCTTGTAAGCATAGCCGCCGAAGCCGACATAATCATCCTGGTAAGCGGCGACGGTCACATTGTTGACGGACAGTTCTTCGGACTCTTCGATGGAGCGCAGCTTGGAGTACACCAGCAGGCCGCTCTGATCCACAGCCGTCTTCGCAACCAGGTTGTTGCAGATCGGGCCGTCATCGGTTTCTTCCTGATAATTCTCAACGAAGAGCTTGATCCAGGCCAGGGCGTACTTCGCGTTTTCACCGGCCAGGCCGAGGTCGGCAGCTTCAGCTTCCATTTCGTCGATGGTGGGCTGGAAGTAGGCTTTCTGATCATCGGAAAGGGCGTCAAAGGCTTCCTTCACGACGGCGGCATAGTCCTCACGGGTCAGCATATAGAGGAAGTTCTTGCCAACGGGCTCGGAGTTGGGGGCCATGAACTGGGTGTGGACATCCTTGGCTACGAAATCCCAGCAGTTTTTGAAGGTCTTTTCACCACAGTTGTTGAACTCGAAAACCTTGTTCAGGGTCTGCAGCGCCAGGGGATTCTCGTTGTTTTCCTTGGCTACGCCTTCCGCTTCGGCCCACTCCTTGGGAACGAAGTTGAGCAGATAGCCGGTATCCAGCATTTTCTTCTGGATCTGGTTACCATCCTGAATCAGCGTCATGAAGAACTGATGGGAGGTATTGTTGATATCAGATTCCAGCATGGTGAAGATGGAGTTGTTCTTGGGCTGCTGCCAGTCAATGGAGCCGGCATAGGTAGGATCAATGCTCTGCAGCATTTCCACAAAGGAGGCACCGGCAGTCTTGCCGCGGCTGGAGTTGCCGACGCCGGCAACCACTGCATCGTGGGACTCTTCAATGGCTTTCTTGTAGAGCTCTTCGTTCGTCATGGTCTGCGCCTGGGCGATGATCTCCTCCACCGTTTCAGCAGAGGCAAAGGAACACAGGCTCAGCACAAGGGCCAATGCGAGGAAAATGGAAACTAATTTTTTCATAACCAAAGACTCCTTTATTGTTTTTTCACGGCTTCCGCCGTTTGCTGCACATATTATATGCATTTTCTGGTAAAAAAGCAAGCAGGTTTTATCATCTTTTTTCCAGAACGCTCGCGACCTTGACAGGGAAAACAAAATCGGGGATAATCGAAAGTGATGAGGAAGGGAGATGTGCGCATGAAGCGCTTTTTGAGCCTTTTGCTTTGCCTTTGCCTGCTGGCGGGCACCGGATGGAGCCTGGCGGAGGACGAAGGGGAATATGAGGAAGAGTATTCCGATGAGGAACTGGACGGGATCGGAACTGACGACGAAGAGGTTTCGGAACAGGAGGACGAGGAAACCCGCGCGCTGGACGAGGTGGATGAAAGCCAGTACAAGGTGACCGGAAAAGTGTACGAGGAAAAAACGCTGGCAGATTTCAACGCGAAATCTCCCGCGCTATACCGGGGTACCCAGCTGGGCAGCAAGGGGTTCGGAGGGCTTTACAATAAGAAGGAAGCCGTCAAGGAGAACCGGATCGATTCCTCTTCTACCGATATTACCGAAGACATCCTGTACGTTGGCCTGCAGTGGATGATTGTCCGGCGGGACAACGGGAAAATCGGCTATGTCAAACGGGAGTATATGGCGAAGAGCACCATCGTGACGCTGGATCCCGTGAACACGCCGCCCTTCAATGTTCAGAAGCACACCTACATCGCCACCACCGCGAAAACCTGCCATGTGCGCAAGACCATGGACAAGACCGCGACCGAAGGGGACGACGGCAACAACTGGGTGATTCTGAACCCGGGAACCATGCTGAGCATCTGGCAGTTCTACGACGGATGGGCAATGGTCAACTATATGCGGAGCTACGGCTACATCGATCCGGACGAGCTGACGGACCTGATTCCGGTTTCACCGACCGACGAGGAACTGTATCCGGACAGCCCCATTGCTGCGTATACCAGCTACTACAAGATGAACCAGACAGAGAGCAACATCAGCCGGATCCACAACATCCGGAAAGGCTGCGAATATATCAGCAACGTTTATCAGCCCGGAGCCCATTTCAACGCCAATAAGATCATGGGGCCCTACAACCGGTCCAAGGGATATGAACCCGCGCCGGTCATGATCGACGGAAAAACGGTTCCCGGATACGGCGGCGGAACCTGCCAGGTGTCCAGCACGCTGTACAACGTGCTGATTCAGCTGCCGAAGATCAACATCACCTACCGCCGGCCCCACGGAGGAAACGGTGCGAGCTACCTGCCCATTCACTGCGACGCTGCTGTCGGCGCGGAAAGCCTGAATCTGATTTTTGACAACGGATACGATTTCCCGATCCGGATCGAAGGGCACACCAGCGACGACGGCGCGCTGCTGATGCTGATTTACCGCCAACACTGAACCTGAGCGGCGGTGGTATGCCAACCCGCTTTTAGTTATCGGAAAGGAAATGCGAAATGAAACGAATTGTATGCCTGATGATTGCCCTCATGCTGATGCTGCCCTTTGCGGCAGCGGCGGCGGAAACCATCTCCGTAGCCTATACCTACACCTTTGAACCCGGCAACGCACTGGAGGGAGAGGGAACCGAGGCTATTACAGGGCTGCTGAACGCCATTCGGATCCGAATGGTCCGGCAGAACGGAGAAACGGACAAACTGTACCGGATCGAACTGATTTCCGAAGGCAAGGTTGCTTTCAACCTGATGGCACAGGATACTGCCGACGGAGAATACGCTCTGGCATGCTCCCTGCTGGGAAACAACCAGCTGCGGTGCAGGAAGGAACAGATGACCTCCTTCCTGCAGACAATTGTGAAAGTGCTGGCGGACCTGAATGTGCTCAAGGGGGAAAGCCTGGAGAAAATTGACCGGCTGGCGGTGCGGGCAGGCAATATGCTGACCCGCCTGGAGAACACCACCGGGGACGACATGAGCCTGGACGGCATTGACCTGACGCCGTTTCTGCGGGCGCTGAACCGCTACGCCTCCAACGCGGAAGAAAGGGCGCTGGCTTCCGACAACACGGAATGCCCGGGGGCAGTGAAGGCACAGCATTACCAGCTGACGGAAGAGGACCTGAACGGCCTGATTGAATACGTGCTGGGCAAGGTGAAAGCGATTCCCGTGATTCAGGAGGAGCTGGCCAGCGGACGGCTGTATATCGGAAAACAGCAGATTACGGATACTTTCATCCGCCAGTTTTTCGCGGCCATGCACGGGGAGACCACCATGGATCTGTACGAAGACGAGCAGGACCAGATCGTCCGCATGGAGATCGGCTTCCCGGACCTGAAGGGGCTGGCGGAATCGCCGGAACTGGACGGGCTGGTGACCGACCCTGATTTTCTGAACTGGAGCGGCATTTCGATCCAGATCGACCGCGTCCGGGGAGAAGGCGTTGCTCTTTCCAGCCGGACCAGCATCCATCTGATGGGCCTGGAAACCGACCTGGTGGCGATTACGCTGGAGAGAACGGAGGGGGAACCCCTGGAAATGCCGAAAGCCAAAAAGGTGCACACGGTCGGAGAACTGGACAGCGCCGAGATGTGGAAGCTGCTGAAGTCCATGGGCAACACGATCGCGTGGAACGGGATCGACTTCATTCTGGATCTGCCGGAGGTCGTTTTCAAGCTGATTGCATCAAAATTCAGCCTGTTCAAATAATTTTCAGAGAATCTTCACCATCTGTATGGTAAAATAAGGGAAAGAACTGCCTGATGGCAGCAAGCCATGACGACCGGAAAACATGAAGGAATGGCCGGGATGGCAATAAAGAAAAACGCAAAAGGAGGCAAAACACGGATGTTTGGCAGCAAAGCAAAGGAACTTGAATCCCTTCTGGTTTCCACCAAGCTGGAACTGGAAAAAGCGACGGAAGAAAAGAAAAAGCTGGAAAAAGACCTGGCCAGCGTCAAAGGCGAGCTTAAGCAGATGAAAGACATGGTCAACAATTCCGACGCGGCGAAGCTTGAAGCCAAGGCGAAGGAGACGATTGCGGAATATGAAGGCCTGAAGGAAATGTACAACCAGAAGATCCGCTCCTTTGACGACTCGAAGGAAGAGTCGGAGCAATCTTTTGCGAGGGAAGCCGCCCTGAAGCGCCACCATCTGGACAACGAAATCGCCGACACCAAACAGGCAAGCCAGCAGTTTGTTTCCGAAACGGTCAGCACTTTCAGTGAGACCTATAACTACTATCTGAACCAGATCAAGGTATTGATGGATGCGCTGAGCCAGGTGGCGGTAGAGACCGGCAAGACCCTGTTTGCCCACGACGCGGACAACCTGAAAGTGAACTTCAGCCAGCAGATGGCGGAAACGCTGAAATCCGGCAAGGACAGCCTGGCCGGGGAAGACGGCGACCTGATCGTGATCGGGGCCAGCGAGGAAGACATGGACATGCTGGAAATCCGCTCCACGGAACCGGACGCAGAAGCTCCCGTGGAAATCCCGGAAACCGATGCTGAAGGCAGCACGGAAGAAGCCGGCGGAGAGAAAGCGGGAGAAATCTCGGAAGAGACAGCGGAAGAGATCGCAGACGAACTGCGGGACAGCTGACGGCTCTTTCGGAAAAGCGGCAACCGGTCAGAATACCCCAAGGAGTCCCAGGAAAAGGCCGGCCACCCCGCAGGCCAGCATGACAGCAACGGGGTTCAGCCTGAATTTTCGCAAAACGAAGAAAGCAACGGTAAACAAGGCCGCGCCAGCCCAGTTGAAACGGCTCCATGAGACCATGGAACGGCTTCCGAAGGTGACCTGAAGCAGCATGTTCGTTCCGGCGGAAAGGATCAGGGCAACCACGGCGGGCCGCAGGCTGCCGAGTACGCTTTGCAGGACCGGGAGTTCCCGATAGCGGCGATAGACCCAGGCCAGCAGGGAAACGATGACCAGGGAAGGCAGCACATCCCCGACGGTGGCGGCAACAGCGCCCGGAATGCCGGCGACTTTCAGGCCGACAAAGGTGGCGCCGTTGACCGCGATCGGCCCGGGCGTCATTTCGGCAATGGTTGCCAGGTCCAAGAACTCCGTTTCCGTTAGCCAGCCATGCAGATCCACGACCTGGCTCTGAATCAGCGGGATGGCGGCATAGCCGCCGCCGACAGAGAACAGACCGATCTGAAGAAAACTGAGAAAAAGCTGAAGAAGGATCATGCAGCGGTCCCTCCTTTACGGCGGAGAAGCGCGAGGAAGATTCCGACAAGTGCAGCGGCCAGGATGATCCAGATGACATTTGCCTTCAGGAAGAAGGCCGCAGCAAAAGCAGCGGCCATGACCATGCAATGGATCCATTCCTTCGAACGAACCACCTTCACTGCCAGGCTGACAGCAACATCGAGGATGACCGCCGCCACACCGGACTGCATTCCTTTCAGCGCATAAGCGACATACCGGTTCGCGGCAAACCGCTGATAGAACAGGGAGATGACAGAAAAAATCACCATGGGGGGAAGGATAGTGCCGAAGACCGCTGAAAGCATGCCGGCAAAGCCGGCGACTTTCCATCCTACCTGGATGGCTGCATTGACGGCGATGGGGCCGGGCGCAGACTGAGCCAGCGCCGTCATATCCAGCATTTCCTGCTCCTCCAGCCAGCGCAACTGATCCACAAACCTTCGTTTCATAAATGTTACAATGACAAAACCGCCGCCGAAGGTGAAGGCGCTGATATACAGCATGCTGCAAAACAGGATCCAGCATGCGCGGCCTTTTTCCGGAAGAGGCGCAGGATGCTTTTCATCCGGGCTTTTGCCCGCGCCGCGAGGCTGCATGTTCAACACTCCAGGCTCCTTTCAGCAGGATCTCCCCGCATTCACACCGGGAAAAAACCGAAAGGCGGGCTAGGCGGCTTTTTCCGGATCCGCGGGGCATCATCCGTCAAGATTCGCTGTTCTTCAGCATTCGGCGAAGGCCGCTCCTGGTGGGCTCCCGATGGGGCTGAAGCTCCGGCAGGTCAAATTCCCATGAGGTGGAGGCATTGATCACCGGGATGCCGAAATATTCCCGCTCCCGGACGAAACCAACCCCGTTATAGGACTGGTGGACATGGCCGTGGACCATGACGGCAGGATGATACTTTTCCAGCAGGGGGCCGAAGCATTCAAAGCCCCGGTGGGTTCGGTTATCCTGGTCGCCGAGGCCCAGGATCGGGGAATGGGTCAACAGAATATCAAAACCCCCGGTGCGCCGCAGCAGCCCCCGAAGGGAGGCGATTCTGCGGCGCATTTCCTTTTCCGTATACATATTTTGCGCGTCCGGCCGATAACGGATGGAACCGCCGAGGCCTAAAATCCGGACACCATTCACAAGCACTACCTTTCCATCCGCACACAGGCAGCCCTCCGGCGGCTTTTTTTCATAGCAGTCGTCGTGGTTGCCATGCACATAAACAATGGGCGCATTGGTAAAGCAGGTCATGAAAGACAGGTAGGCAGGAGGAAGGTCGCCGGCGGAGAGAATCAGCTCCACTCCATTCAGCGCTTCCCGGCACCGGTCTCCCCAGAGCTTCGGGGAGGGTTCATCCGAAATGGCCAGCACTCGCATACGTTTCCAGTCCCACTTTCTGTTCCAGCTGAATGCTGAAAGCTCGGGCGTCAGCTCCCCGCGGATGCCCTGAAGGCGGACCAGCGGGCGGGCTGTCTCAATCAGTTCCTCTTCCGCAGGGAAGGAACCGACGATGTTATCCATCAGATAATCCATGCACATGATTTCTGCAGGCGTCAGGCGGCGGTCCTCACTGCAGCGCAGGGCGCCGCTCTGGTCCCGCAATTCCCCTTCAAAGGGCGAGAAGGAACCTTCCTTCATCTCCTGGCGGAAATGGTTGATCAGGCGGACGGAATAGGAATCCATCCGGGAAGAGAAAGCGACATCCAGAATATCGGAACCGAGCCCCCACCAATAGTTCGTGACCCGCTGTTTTCCTTCCGCGGAGAAGGTGCCGTCCAGAATGCGCTCTATCATTAACCGGTAGAAAGGCCCCCAGCGGGGAATCAGGGTTGCGATGCTGATGATTTCTGAGCCATTTCGCAGATACAGGCCGTAATCCCGGGCCGTATGGTTCGGGGCGGTGATGTCCCGGTTGCAGACCACCCGGATTTCAGGATCCAGAAAAGGAGTGACTGCGTCGAAATTGGCGGCAGAGAACCAGTTCAGATAGATCCGGGCAGAAGGATTGACCATCCGGGCACCCAGGGCGAAGGCATTTGCGGCGGAAGGCGTGCCATAAATCGGGAAATCCGCGATATAGCCGATTTTTCCGTTTTTCGAGAGAATGCCGGCCGCCATGCCCATCAGGAACTTGGCCTCATAAAACCGGATATAGTAGTTCCGGATGTTCGTATAATTGGAAAGCAGGGAACAGCAGAGGAACTTGACCTCCGGATGCTCCAGCGCTGGCTCAATCGTACTGTTCAGCATGACGGGGGAAGTGGCAAAGAAGGCGGTGTATCCGTCAGCAATCAGGGAGGAAACGGTATCTTCGAAATCAGCGCGGGAGGGAACCACACGGACCGTGGTCTCCAGCTTGCTTCCAAGCTTTTCCTCCGCTTCCAGGCGGCCCAGGTTATGCCAGTAGTTCCAGCCTGAATCTTCGATGGACCGGTTGAAAAGGAAAGCGGCCTTGACTTTGGAAGGGCGGAACAGCGCATTCAGCAGCAGGGGAGCGGGCTTTTCGGGGTCCATGACCAGGTTGACACGGCCGCTCCGCAGCTCAAACTCCCGGGCCATCAGGCGAATGCGGTCGCGGGTTTTTTCCAGGTCTTCATCCCGAACCGCCAGATAGCTGAAAGCAGTCAGATAGGTCAGGAAGGCATCCCCCGTCGGAAGGCAGGGCTTGTCCTTCATCTCTTCCAGATAGGCCGCGTGGAAATAATGGTAGATTTTCCGCAGGGAAAGAATCTCATCCTCTGTCCAGGCGTCGCCGGCACGCATTCCCGGCAGGGAAACCAGCTTCTGGTAAGAGCCGGGGCGGGTGCAGTAAATGGCGTAAAGGCCGGTGGCTTTGGTGAATTCAAAGTATTCAAAACAGGCAATGACTTCCGGATCATCCGACCGCTCCGGAATTACGCGGGTGACATCCGCCTCCAGGTCCAGCGCGCCCATGGACTTCATGACAGAGGTGCGCTTATTACCTTCAATGACATAGTAATTGCCGAGGTATTCCAGCGCGATGATGGGCATGTTGACGCCTTCCTGCTCCACGCTTTCATACAGGCGCTCCCATTTGACGGCGAACTCGCTGCCGGCTTCCAGAATGGGCATGAAGTTTCCGGCAAAGGCATAGGAGCGGCCGGACGATACGGAGCCGACAATGCGCTCTACCGGGACAGAAATGATTCCCAGAGACTGCCTGGTCAGCTGGGCAAGATTAGGGACTTTATCCTCCAGGACGGGAAGGTAGGGATCCGCATTGGCCTGAATGGCAGCCGAATAAACCCGAAGCCCTTCCCGACGGGCTTTACCATAATGATCCATGAAAACCTCCAAGGTGCTTGTATGCTTACTTACGGGCGGAATGCCCACTTTTTTATTCTACCTCATTTCCGAACCTTTGTCACCTGAACGAATCCGAACGATCCGCTGAAAGCCAGGAACAACGTGCGGGTTTTGTCAAAATTGGGAAGAGGACGGCACGTTTTGACACTCTTGAGAAATAACGCAAAAAATGCTAAACTGATCCATACTCTGAAATGGAGGAACGGTGTATGCCTGAAATCGGATCCATTTTGCGGGAAGGCAAGGGAAAGAAGGTTTACGCCACGGACGATCCCGACAAAGCTATTGTCTTTTTTAAGGACGAGGCGATGGCTTTTCACGGCCTGAAACGGGGAAGGATTCTCGGGAAAGGCGAAGTTAACAACGCAGTATGCGAACATTTATACACCCTCCTTCAGCAGCATGGGATTGAAACCCATTTTATAGAAAGAATTGATGCACGGCACAGCCTGGTCAAGCGATGCGAAATGCTTCCCTTTGCAGTCAAAATCCGCAACAGGGTTGCAGGGACGCTGCATACACGGACGGGGCTGCCGGTGGGCATGAAGCTGGATGCGCCGGTGGTGGAATTCACGCTGAAGGAATCAGAGATGGAGGATGATCCCCTGGTGAACCACACCCATATTTATGCCATGAAAGCGGCGACTCCGGAGGAAATGGATGAAATTACCAGGATAAGCCTGAAGATTGACGACATCCTGACCGCTTACATGAAGGAGATCAATATCGAACTGATTGACTTCAAAATGGAATTCGGACGTTACAAAGGGCGGATCCTGCTGGCGGACGAGATCACGCCGGACACAGCGCGCTTCTGGGACAGCAGCACCCATGAGCCGCTGGATATTGACCGCTTCAGAAGAGATATGGACCATGTGGCCGAAGCATATCAGGAAGTATTCCACCGGATGATGGGGGTAGGATGAAAACGAAATGGTTCAGGGGCCTGGCATGTCTGATTGCAGCGGTGCTTCTGATTGCTGCCGTTTATGCAGCTGAAGCGGAAGGCGAGTTTCCGGAACTGAATGAAGACGGTTTTCTGGATTCCGGAGAATTTGTATACGAGAATCCGGAGGACGGCATCTGGCGCTACGCGAGCGACACGCTGAAAATTGAGATCTTCCGTCGGGAACAGAAAAAGCCGGCACGGGTCTGGTATGAGGCAGAGATCTGGTGTGCCGAGGGAAGCGAAATGCCCCATATGGTTCCCAACAACCCGGAAAAATGGTTCGCGAACAAGAACGCGGACTATCCCTATAAAATCTGCCGGAAAACCGGTACCGTCCTGGCGGTGAACAGCGACTACTGCCAGACAAGGATGCAGCAGAAGATCAAGGTTGGAATCATTATCCGGAACGGCGTGATATACAGCGACAAAACCCTGCCGGCCAAGGCCAGCAAGTTTCCGAACCTGGACTGCATGGCCCTGTTCCCGGACGGAGACATGCAGGTATACTACAGCAACGAGAAGACCGCACAGGAATACCTGGACGACGGAGCGCGGGACGTGCTGGCTTTCGGTCCCTGGATGATCCGGGACGGGGAAATGAATACCAAGGCACTGGAAAAGTACGGCAAAAGCAAGGCGCCCCGAACAGCGGTGGGCATGGTGGAGAAGGGACACTATTTCTTCATGATGCTGGAGGGCCGGATCAAGCGGTCCCAGGGGGACAGCATCCAGTTCCTGGCGGAAAAGCTGCAGGAGAAAGGGTGCCAGACCGCTTTCAACCTGGACGGCGGCGACACATGCACCATCGTGTTCATGGGACGCCAGCTGTGCAAGATGACTGACGACGGAAACGGCAAGCGCTCCGGACGCAGGACCAGCGATATTCTGGGGGTTGGAACCTCAGACCTGCTGCCTTCCCTGGATGATCCCTTTTAAATCGGAAAAAGGCGGAAAAACAACGAAAAAAACAGCCCGGGAAAACAGTTGCAAATCCCCGGGCTTTTATGATACAATCGCATTCGGTGTTTTATGCGCACCGAGGAAAGATGTCGACCAGACACAGGAGGAAAATATTGCATGAGCCATACCTACGAGAAGATTTCCGGAAACAAAGTGAAACTGACCTTTACCATTCCCGCCGAACAGTTCGACGAAGCAACCCAGAAAGCGTTTCTGAAGCTTCGCAACCGGATTAATGTTCCCGGATTCCGCAAGGGAAAGGCTCCCCGGAGAATGATCGAAACCCTTTACGGCGCGAGCGTCTTCTTTGACGATGCCGTGGAACTCCTTTTCCCGGATGCCTATGAGGCGGCCGTGAAGGAATTTGACCTGCATCCCGTGGACCGTCCCGAAGTGGATGTGGACGAGATTGGCATGGGTAAGGACCTGAAGTTCCATCTGGAAGTGTATGTCCGCCCGGACGTGACGCTCGGCGAGTACAAGCACCTGACCATTTATCCGGAACTGCAGAAGCTGACGGACGAGATGGTCAACGCCCGGATTGCGGAGGACCAGGACAAAGCCAGCCGGACTATCGACGTGGATGACCGTCCGGTGCAGGAAGGCGACACGGTGAACCTGGACTATGCCGGCACGGTGGACGGCGTTGCTTTTGCGGGCGGAACGGCCCAGAACCAGACTCTGACCATCGGATCCCATACGTTTATTCCCGGATTTGAAGAGCAGATGGTCGGGATGCAGATCGGGGAGGAAAAGGACCTGCAGGTGAAATTCCCCGAGGAATACCACGCCGAAGAGCTCAAGGGCAAGGACGCCGTGTTCCATGTGAAGGTGAACGGCATCCAGGTGACCGAAAAACCGGAACTGGATGACGACTTCGCGGCGGATGTCAGCGAGTTTGAAACCTTTGCCGAATACAAGGACAGCATCGTGAAGGAACTGCAGGAAAAGATCGACAAGAGCAACGATGCCGCGATTGAAAACGCGCTGGTTGAGGAAGCTTGCAAGAATGCGCAGGCGGACATTCCCCAGGCCATGATTGAAGACCAGGCGGAATACCTGGTGCGGGATATGGCCGTGCGCATGAGCTACCAGGGCCTGCGGATGGAAGACTACCTGAAGTACACCGGCCAGACCCGGGAAGGACTGGCCAAGATGTATGAGCCGGAAGCAAAGAATCGCGTGATGAGCGAACTGGTGCTGGAGGAGATCCGGAAGGCCGAGAAGATTGAGCCTACTGAAGAGGAAATCGAGAAGGAAATCGTGGCCCAGGCGGAGAGGATGGGCCAGGATCCCGAAACGTTCAAGAAGAACCTGACGGACCAGCAGAAGGATTACCTGAAGGACAGCGCGGCGATCCGGAAAGCCCTGGACCTGATGAAAGAGGGAGCCGTCATCGAGGAGAAGAAGGAAGAGCCCGCTGAACCCGCCGCGGAAGAGAAGCCTGCGAAAAAGGCCGCCGCCAAGAAGCCGGCTGCGAAGAAGGCTGCCGCGAAAGCGGAGGATAAGGCAGAGGAAAGCTCCGAGCAAGCAGATGCTGCGAAAGCAGAAGACGACGGAGCGGAGAAAAAGCCTGCCAAGAAGCCGGCGGCGAAAAAGACTGCCAAGGCGAAGGAAACCGATGCTGAATAAATAACTGCACAGACCAACGGCGGCCCTGTTGGCCGCCGCTTTTGGTCAGAAAAGGAGAAAAAAATGCCGTTAGTTCCCATGGTTATTGAACAGACGAATCGCGGAGAAAGGTCCTATGACATCTATTCCAGGCTGCTGAAGGACCGCATTGTATTTCTCGGCGGAGAAATCACCGACGACACCGCCAACCTGGTGGTGGCGCAGCTGCTGTTTCTGGAAATGGAAGACCCGGACAGCGATATCAGCCTGTATATCAACAGCCCCGGCGGTTCTGTCACAGCCGGCATGGCGATTTATGACACGATGCAGTACATCAAGCCGCAGGTGCGGACGGTATGCGTCGGCATGGCAGCCAGCATGGGCGCCTTCCTGCTGATGGCCGGGGAAAAAGGCAAGCGGCTGGCGCTGCCCAACGCTGAGGTCATGATCCACCAGCCGCTGGGCGGGGCCCAGGGCCAGGCGACGGATGTGGCGATCCAGGCGGAATGGCTGATGAAAACCAAAAAGAAAATGACCGCGATGATGGCGGAGATGACTGGCCAGAACCTGAAGAAGATTCAGGCGGACGTGGAGCGGGACTATTTCATGAGCGCGGAGGAAGCGCTGGAATACCATATCATCGACGAAATATACCAGCCCAGGAACAAGGAAAGCAAGTGAGGTAGCACATGGCGAACAATTATTCCAGACAGGGCCCCCGCTGCTCCTTCTGCGGAAAAGAACAGCGGATGGTGGACCGGCTGGTGGCCGGGCCGAACGTGTATATCTGCAATGAATGCATCGCGCTTTGCAACGACATCCTGAGCGAGGAAGAAGAACCATACGGCGACGGCGCGCAGCCTGCTGTAAAGGGGCCGGTCAACCTGCTTTCCCCGGCAGAGATGAAAAAGACCCTGGACGAGTATGTGATCGGGCAGGAACGGGCGAAGCGCGCGCTCAGCGTAGCCGTATACAACCACTATAAAAGGATTAACCGAAAGGCCAAGCGGGATGATGTGGAGCTGCAGAAAAGCAACATTCTGCTGCTGGGGCCCACCGGAAGCGGCAAAACCTATCTGGCCCAGACGCTGGCCAGAATTCTCGAAGTTCCTTTTGCCATTGCTGACGCCACCAGCGTCACTGAGGCGGGCTATGTCGGAGACGATGTGGAGACGATCCTGCTGCGGCTGATCCAGGCGGCGGACTGGGATATCGAAAAAGCCCAGCGGGGGATCGTCTACATTGATGAAATTGACAAAATCGCCCGGAAAGGCGAAAACATGTCCATTACCCGGGATGTCAGCGGCGAAGGCGTCCAGCAGGCGCTGCTGAAGATCCTGGAAGGAACCGAAGCTGCCGTTCCACCCCAGGGAGGCAGAAAACACCCGCATCAGGAAATGATCCGGATCGATACGACCAACATCCTGTTTATCTGCGGCGGCGCTTTCGACGGGCTGGTTCCGATTATCGAGAACCGGATCGGGAAGAAAGTATTGGGCTTTGGGGCAGAGGTACAAAGCCAGCGGGATCCGAACCGGGTGGATGCCCTGAAGGATGTCCGTCCGGAGGACCTGACCAAATACGGGCTGATTCCGGAATTCGTCGGACGGCTGCCGGTGGTGGTCACGCTGGACGGGCTGGATGAAGATGCGCTGGTACGCATCCTCCGGGAACCGAAAAACGCCCTCTGCAAGCAATATGAAGTACTGCTGGACATGGACGGGGTTAAGCTGACCTTTGAGGACGACGCGGTTCGGGAAATTGCCCGCCAGGCGATCGCCCGGAAATGCGGCGCCCGGGGACTGCGCGCAATCATCGAGGATGCGATGCTGGACACCATGTTCGACCTGCCGGGCCAGCCGGATGTTACCGAATGCGTCATTACGAAAGACGCGGTTACCGGCGGAAAGCCGACGCTGATCAGCGGCACCCGGCGGCGGGCTGCCAAACGGTCGGAGGCCCGGACAGACAAACCGGATGCCTCCTGAAAAACGATACGGAGGAAATCATGAGGAACCCCCCTTTGATGGAACTGCCTGTTCTGCCCCTGCGCGGGCTGATGATCTTTCCCGGCATTGTGCTGCACTTCGATGTGGGCCGACAGAAATCGGTGGCTGCGCTGGAACAGGGAATGATGGCGGAACAGCGCGTTTTTCTGGTGAGCCAGAAAGATGACGAGACGGAAGAACCGGGCCCCGACGACCTGTGCAAAGTCGGAACCATCGCCCAGATCAAACAGGTAATGAACCTTCCAGGAGAAAACATCCGGGTGCTTGTGGAAGGCGAGACCCGCGGCGTTATCAAGGAAATCCTGAGCACGGATCCCTGCATGAAAGCCGTGGTCCGGGTATGCCGCGATAAAACCCCGCGGTCCGCTGATACGAAAGCCCTGCTGAGGACCGCCCAGGACCTTTTTGCCGAATTTGCGCAGGCTTCCCAGCGGGTGAGCCAGGAAACAGTCGAGTCCGTGCGGAATATCGAGGCCCCCGGCGACCTGGCGGATATGCTGGCTGCCAATGTGCTGAGCAGGCGGGAAGCACGCCAGGAAATCCTGGATGAGCTGGATCCCGTCCGCCGGCTGGAAAAAATCTGTGTCATTCTGATGCAGGAAACCGACATGGCGGACACTGAGAAGCAGATTCAGGCCCGCATCAAGAAGCAGGTGGAGAAAAACCAGAAGGACTACTACCTGCGGGAACAGATCAAGGCGATCCAGACGGAGCTGGGCGACCGGGACGAATCTGAAGTGGCCGACCTCAGAAAGCGGATGGAAGAAACCCCGCTGAACGAGGAAGCCCGGGCTAAGTGCGAAAAAGAGCTGGACAGGCTGAGCCATATGCCGCCGGGAACGCCCGAAGCGGCTGTCAGCCAGACCTATATTGAATGGATTCTGGATCTGCCCTGGGGAAAGGAAACCGAGGATAATCTGGATCTGAACCGGGCCAGGGAGGTTCTGAACCGGGACCACTACGGCATGGATGAGGTCAAGGAGCGGATCATCGAGTATCTGGCCGTGCTTCATTTGAAGAAAGACATGAAGGGCCCGATTCTCTGCTTCGTCGGCCCTCCCGGTGTCGGCAAAACCAGCATTGTGAAGGCCATAGCTGAAGCAGTCGGCCGGAAGTTCGTTCAGATGAGCCTGGGCGGCGTGAGGGATGAGGCGGAGATTCGCGGACACCGGCGGACCTATATCGGATCCATTCCCGGACGAATTATTTCCGGCCTGAAACAGGCGGGCACGATGAACCCTGTGTTCCTGTTCGACGAAATCGACAAAATGAGCGGGGATTTTCGCGGCGATCCGGCTTCCGCCATGCTGGAGGTGCTGGATGCGGAGCAGAACAATGCATTCCGGGACCATTATCTGGAACTGCCTTTTGACCTGAGCAAAGTCATGTTTATCACCACCGCCAACAGTATGGAGACGATTCCCGCGCCGCTGCTGGACCGGATGGAACTGATTGAGGTGCCCAGCTATACTGAGGAAGAAAAGCTGCAGATTCTGAAACGCCACCTGATGCCCAAGCAGATTCTGGAACACGGCATGAAACCCGGTGCGCTGAAAATTGCAGACAGTATTTATAAAGCAATGATTGAAGGGTATACCCGGGAAGCCGGCGTCAGGACCCTGGAGCGGACGGCAGCCAAAGTCTGCCGGAAAGCGGCGGTATACATGCTGGACAACGGCAAGCGGACCATGACGGTCAATGCCAAGGTGCTGCATGACCTGCTGGGCGCGCCGCGATACCTGCGGGAGGACCTGGAAAAAGAGCCCCGGGTCGGCGTCGTGAACGGGCTGGCCTACACCAGCGTCGGCGGCGAAATGCTGGAAGTGGAATGCACCCCCATGTCCGGCAAGGGAAACCTGAAGCTGACCGGCCAGCTGGGGGATGTCATGAAGGAATCCGCCGAAACGGCATTCAGCTGGGTTCGCGCGCACAGCGACATGCTGGGGCTGAAGGATGACTTCTACAAGGATATTGACATCCATATCCACGTACCGGAAGGCGCGGTGCCCAAGGACGGACCTTCCGCCGGCGTCACGATGACCACGGCGCTCGTCAGCGCGCTGACGGGGCGGCCTGTGCGCCAGACGGTCGCGATGACCGGCGAGATTACACTGCGGGGCCGGGTGCTCCCCATCGGCGGGCTGAAGGAAAAGACGCTGGCTGCCTACCGTGCGGGAATCAGGATTCTGGTGATCCCTGAGGAAAACAGGAAGGACCTGGAGAAAATTCCCGATTATGTGCTGGCCCGGTTCAGCATCGTCCCGGTGAAGGACATCACGGAAGTACTGAAGACTGCGCTGACGGACAAGTAAAGGGAAAAACTGTGGAAATCAAGAATGCAGAGTTTGTAACATCCATGGCCTCCTACGGAGATTTTCCGGGAAAGGGGCTTCCCCAGATCGCGGTAGCCGGAAAGAGCAACGTCGGGAAAAGCACGCTGATCAATAAGCTGTGCCGGCGCAACAAGCTGGCGCGAACCAGTTCCACGCCCGGAAAAACCCGGCTGATCAATATCTTTCTGCTGAACGGGGAGTTTCATCTCGTAGACCTGCCCGGCTACGGGTTTGCGAAAGTGGACAAGCAGGAGAAACTCCGCTGGGGAAAAATGATGCAGGATTATTTCACCGGAGCGGAGGAACTGAAGCATGTCCTCTGCCTGGTGGATATCCGGCATGAACCGACGGAAGACGACAAAACCATGAACCGCTTCCTCCGGGAGATGGAAATTCCATTTACCGTCATCGCCACGAAGGCGGACAAGATCAGCAGGGGAGCACGGAGCAAATACCTGGCGCCGATCTGCCGGGCATTGAGCGTCCAGCCCTGGGAAATCATCTGCTTCAGCGGGGAGGACGGAACCGGAAGAGATGAACTGCTGGCACTGCTGGAAGGGATTCTGGCCGGGGACCCGGAATAAGAAAAAACGAAAACAAAAAAAATCCCCCCAGATACGGAATGGAAGTTTTTCCCTATTGCATCGGCGCCTCTTCCGGAGTATAATCACAAGCCGTGGATTGATGTCAATCATGAGGAGGAAGATTCATGAAGCTGGTGAAATGCCCGCGGTGTGATCTGAACTATATTCGGGAAGACGAAAAATACTGCAAAGTCTGCCTGAGAGAGCTGAAAGGCGAAAAGCATGAAGACGAGGTGGAGCTCTGCAGCATCTGCAATGAGGAGCCGGCCCTGCCGGGCAAGGATGTCTGCCTGTTCTGCCTGAAGGAAATGAACAAATCCAACAGCAACGACGATACGCAGAACGAAGAAATGACGGAAGGGCTTGAACCCGGCAACATCGGGGATATGGACTCCGTCAGTGGCATGGATGAGATTATTCCCGACGTTGAGGATGACAGCGAGATCCCGAGCCAGGAGTTCGGTGAGATTGAGAACGAGCTGAGCCTGGAGGATGTTCGGGAAGACGAGGAACGGAAAGCGGACGAGGACGAAGCTGAAGACGACCTGTAATTGCCCGCGGAGGATCATATGCGCCTGTTTGCCATTGGAGACCTTCACCTGTCCGGAGGGGATGACAAGCCCATGGACGTGTTCGGCTCCCAGTGGGACAGGCATTTTTTTCGTATCAGCGAAGCCTGGCGGAAGACAGTGGACGACCGGGATACCGTCCTGATTCCCGGGGATATCAGCTGGGCGATGCAGCTGGAACAGGCGGTTCCCGACCTGCAGGCGATCGGGGACCTGCCCGGGAGAAAAATTCTCTGTAAAGGGAACCATGATTACTGGTGGAACAGCGTGACCCGGGTCAGAAGCATTCTGCCGGAGGGAATGGCTGCGCTGCAGCATGATGCTATTGAGCTGGAGAACTGTGTGGTCTGCGGAACCCGGGGATGGCTGATTCCGACAGGCGGGAATCCGCTGGCCAAAGAGGATGAGAAAATATACCGGCGCGAAGCGCAGCGGCTGCGCCTGGCCGTGGAATCCGCCAGGCAATTGAACCGGCAAAAGCCTCTGGCTGTAATGATGCATTATCCTCCGCTGACGATGGCCGACCGGGAGAATGAGTTTGTCCGGATCCTGGAAGAAAGCGGCGCCGGAATGGTTGTGTACGGCCATCTGCATGGGGACGGGATCCGGGCGGGGTTTCACGGAGAATACCACGGCATTCAATACCGGCTTGTTTCCTGTGACGGGATCGGCTTTGCCCCGCTATTAATCGGTGAGGATGCTTCGGCAGAGAATCTTAACTTTTTGTGACAAAAAAACTGAATTTCTGTCAAAACCAGGTTCTGAATCAGGGCCTGGTTTTTTTATGATACAAAATATTGGATGACAAAAAACGGGCGGCACAAGTCTGGGAACAAATATTACTAAACAATTAAGAAAAAGTTACAAAAACAATAAAAAACCACATACAAACCCCTGCAGCCTTTCAGAAACAAGGGCTTGCGAAGATCCTTTTCTTATGCTACATTTGTGGGGAAAAAGGGAATCCAAGCCCAAAATCGTACATAAAAGTGGGGGAGAAGGGGTGAGCTGTGATGGATGACCAAAACCAACCCAAACCATCAGACGGCGAATCCCCGAAGGGAAAACAGGGTTCAGGCTCCACCGTACGATTCATCGGATCCTATAACCACAGCCTGGACAACAAAGGCCGGCTGGTGATTCCCCAGGGATTCAGGGACAAACTCGGAAGCCCCTTCTGCGTTGCCCCTTCCTACGATTTCAAATCCATCGCGTTATACCCGACCGCCATGTGGGAAAAACGCAACGAAGCTTATGAAAAGCTGGGCACACTGAATCCGGCGGTAAACCGCTATCTGGAACAATTCTATGCGCTCAGTTATGACGGGCAGACATTTGACGCCCAGGGCCGGGTCCTGCTCCCCGCGAACATTCGGACGAAGATCCTGAAGGACGGGAAGGATGTGGAGATCACAGGCGCCAATGACCATGTCCGTGTTGTGACAGAAAGCGTCTGCGAGGACAGCTGGGATGCTTTCAACAAAGAACTGCCGGCTCTGCTGGAAATGATTGCAGGGCTTGAAAAACAGGGCGAGTAACCGCCTGAAAACGGAAAGGAGACGATGCTGATGACTGAGATGCCCATCCGGGCCCGGCGCAGGCTCGAAGATGTGGCGGTCAACTGGCAGGAACGGCGCGCCCGGTCGGAAGATATGAGGGAGCAGCAGGCGGACCTCCGCAGGCGGCGCATCACCGTTTCCGACCGGATCCCCTCCTTTCATCAGACTCAGGACTGGACCGGAAGCATGGGCGTGAGCCCCAGCGGACGGTTCCGTGTGATTGAGGAACCGACACAAAGACAGCGCGTATTTTCAAAGGAAGGCATCCGCTGGGACGCAGCGTGGATTGCCATTGTCCTGGTCTGCGTCATTTTGCTGGGGGTTTTGCTGGCAGATCTGGCAGGAATCGGCAGAAGCATGAAGTCGATTACCAAGATGAATTCCCGGATTGAAATGCTGACCGCCAAGAATGAACAGCTTCAGCAGCAGCTGGACCTGAGCACCAGCGACCTGAGCGTGTGCACAGAGGCAGTGAAGCTGAACCTGATTTCCTCCGGAGGCGCCAAGGCGGTACGCCTGACCGCTCCTGAAAACGCGACGCTGATGCTGACCGGAACGGCAGACACACAGGCGAATCTTCCAACCGGCAACACGACAGGGGACTGACATTGTCGGTCTCCTTCTTTCATTAATTACAGGTAGTCAAAGCGGCCCATTTGTGGTAATCTTATAATAGGTTCGAATTCAGGAAAAGGACGGACGTCGAATGAAGCTTTGTGAACTGCTGACTGAAGTGCCTTATGTGGTGGAAACCCGGGGCAATATGGATACAGAAATCCGGGAGCTGGTCTCCGCCAGCCGGGACAAATCGGAGGGAGGCCTGTTTTTCTGCATTGTCGGGGCGCGCTTTGACGCGCACGATTTCGCCCTGGAAGCGGTGGACAACGGCTGCGTTGCCCTGATCGTGGAACATTTTGTTGAATTGGATGTTCCCCAGGTCCGGGTCAGCAACGGCCGCGCGGCGATGGCTAGGATTGCGGAGGCATTCTACCGTTTTCCCGCCCGCGGCATGCGGATGATCGGCATTACCGGGACGAAGGGCAAGACCACCACGACATATCTGCTTCAGAGCATCTGCGAGAAAGCGGGCATGAAATGCGGCATTATCGGATCCACCGGAACCGTGGTGGCCAACCAGCACCTGGACAGCAAGCTGACCACGCCGGACCCGATCGATCTGCAGAAAATGCTGCGGGTGATGGCGGATGAAGGCGTTCAGGTGGTCTGCATGGAAGTGTCCGCCCACGCCATCGACATGAACCGGCTGGATGGGATGACCTTTGAGGTGGGCTGCTATACCAACCTGAGCCAGGACCATCTCGATTATTTCTATACCATGGAGCGGTATTTTGAAACCAAAAAGCAGTTCTTCCTGAGCGGCATGGTGAAAAACGCTGCCATTAACGCGGACGACGAAACCGCCCTGAAGCTGCAGGACGGCCTGGAGATTCCCAGGCTTACCTACGGAATCTGCGTGGATGCGGACGTTTTTGCGCGGGACATTGAGATCACGGAGGAAGGCGTCCATTTCAAAGTCCGGCTCCACGGGGCGGATGAATTCGCAATCAACATGCACATGACCGGCATGTTCAACGTATACAATGCTTTGGCAGCGACCAGCTGCGCCCTGATTATGGGCATTTCCCCGGAGCAGATCCGTTTGGGGCTGGAGGCTGTTACAAGGGTGCCGGGACGTATCGAAGTGCTTCAGACCGGAACCCCGTACAAAGTGATTCTGGACTACAGCCATTCTCCTGATGCGCTGGAGAACATTCTGAAAACCGTCCGTCAGTTTACCCGGAACCGGGTCATTGCCCTGTTCGGCTGCGGCGGGGACCGGGACAAGGGAAAACGTCCCATGATGGGGGAAATCGGCGGGAAGCTGGCGGATTACTGCATCCTGACTTCTGACAACCCCCGGACGGAAAACCCGATGGTGATCCTCGCCGCGATCGAAAAGGGCATCAAGCCTACCGGCGGCCGGTATGAAGTGATCGAGAACCGGCGGGAGGCCATTGACAGGGCGCTGCGCATGGCTGAAGACGGAGACGTCATTGTGCTGGCGGGAAAAGGTCATGAAACCTATCAGGAGATCATGGGCATCAAACGGCCTTTTGACGAAAAAGTCATCGTCAGCGAGCTGCTTCTGAAGATAAAGAAAGAGAGCGAGGAGGCATAAGCGCCATGTACAGGATGATGGGGGCTATGCTGCTGTCGCTGGGAATTGCCCTGGCAGCAGGGCCGAAGCTGATTGCATGGCTGAGAAAACTGCATTTCGGGCAGACCATTTATGAACTGGGCCCTGCGCACCAGAAAAAACAGGGAACCCCCGTGATGGGCGGGCTGATGATGGCTGCCGGCATTCTGGCAGCCTCGCTGATTTGCCATCCCGCCTGCTGGCAGGGCGGAGAAGATTTCGTCATTCCCCTGCTGGCGGTGTCGTTTCTCAGCATGGGCGTCGGGTTCGCCGACGACTATATCAAGGCTGTCCGGAAGCAGCATGAAGGGCTGAAGCCCCTACAGAAAATTGCGGGGCAGGTGGTGGTGGCTGCCGGATTCAGCGTTTACTGTTATTTCCATCCCGCAGTGGGCAGCAAGGTGCTGGTTCCTTTTCTGAACACGGAATGGGATCTGGGAATCTGGTATCTGCCGCTGATGACGCTGACCGTGATTTTTATCGTCAACAGCAGCAATCTGCAGGACGGCCTGGATGGATTGCTGGGAACCGTCAGCGCGGTCGGATCCTCCGCATGGGCGATGATCTGTGTGGTGCTGATTGCGCTGGCCGGCGCGGGTTCTTCCGATATTCCGGGCCTGAATACAATCGGCGTATTCGCCCTGGCGATGGCCGGCGCCTGTATCGGTTTTCTGCGGTACAACCGGTATCCGGCAAAAATATTCATGGGAGATACGGGAAGCATGCTGCTGGGCGGAGGAATGGCTGCCATCGCGCTGCTTCTGCGCAGGCCGTTTCTGCTTCTGCTGATCTGCTTCACCCCTGTCATGAGCAGCGTAAGCGTCATCATTCAGCGATATTACTTTAAGCTTACCCACGGGAAACGGATTTTCCTGATGAGCCCGATCCATCATCATTTTGAGAAGAAAGGTTACTCAGAAACGCAGATTGTCAGCATGTATGCGGGCATTACACTGGTGCTGGGCACAATCGCGGTTCTGAGCGTGGTAGCCGGATGAGAAAGACAGGATTCCTTCTGCCAGGAGGGGATGCTGTAGAATCCGGCAGTGCATTATCCGGAGAGCCCGGGAGGGAAACAACGATGAACTATGAAAAGAAAAAGGTTCTGGTGGTCGGAATGGCCAGAAGCGGCGTGGCCGCGGCCCAGCTGCTGCGCGCATACGGCGCGGTGGTAACGGTGAACGACAGCAAGCCGGAAAAGGAACTCGGAGACCAGCTGAAGGCCCTGGAAGGGCTCCAGCTGGAACGGCGTTTTGGGTGCGGCGCCATGGAACTGCTGGAAGGGCAGGATTGCCTGGTGATCAGCCCGGGCATTCCGGATACAGCGCCTTTTGTCAAAAAAGCCCGGGAAATGGGCATGTATGTAATCGGCGAACTGGAGCTGGCTTCCCAGCTGAGCAAAGGCACGATGGTTTCCGTCAGCGGGACAAACGGAAAAACCACGACTGTTTCCCTGCTGGGCGAAATCTTCCGCAACAGCGGGAAAACGACCCACGTCGTGGGGAATATCGGCTATCCCTATTCCCTGGCGGCGCTGGTCAGCAAGGAAGAGGATGTTATCGTCTGCGAGGTATCCTCTTTCCAGATGGAAACGGCGGATACATTCCATCCGCATGTGGCCCTGCTGACCAACATTACCGAGGACCACCTGAACCGGCATGGAACGATGGCTGTGTATACGGCGCTGAAAATGCGCATGTTTGAAAACCAGACGGAGGAGGATTTTGCGGTATTCAATGCCGACGATCCGGGGCTGAATGGACTGTCTTCCCAGGTAAAAGCGAAGGTTTTGCAGTTCAGCCGCCTGAAGGAAGTGGCAGAAGGCGCCTTTGTCCGGGACGGTACGGTCGTGATCCGGATGGGCGGAAATGAGAAAAAGGTCTGCCGCACCGACGAAATCCGGATTCCGGGCCCGCACAATCTGGAAAATGCGCTGGGCGCGGTATGCGTGGCCGCGGCGATGAATGTTCCGATTCCGGTGATCCGGTACAGCCTGAAAACGTTCCGGGGCGTGGAGCATCGGATCGAAACGGTTCGGGAACTGGACGGGGTGGAGTACATCAACGACAGCAAAGGCACCAATGTGGATTCCACCATTAAGGCCGTCCAGACCATGAACCAGCCGACGGTGATCATTCTCGGCGGATACGACAAGCATACCTCCTTTGATCCGCTGAGCCGGGAGATTGTTCGGAGTCCCATGATCTGCCACGCAGTCCTGATCGGGGAAACGGCCGGCCTGATTCAGAACAGCCTGGAAAAAGCAGGGTTCACCGCCATCAGCCACGCGGACAGCCTGCGGGAAGCCGTAGAGCTGAGCCGGTCACTTGCCGGGCACGGATGGAATGTTTTGCTTTCCCCGGCCTGCGCCAGTTTCGACATGTTCCGCGATTACGAAGAACGCGGTCGGGTGTTTAAAGAAATAGTGAACGGATTGAGTTAAGAACACAAAAAACAAACCAAAGTCTTTTCTTGGAAGTGAGTGCAGTGCAGGGTCCGGAGAACTATAACTCCCGGCATTCCGGAAAAGCCGGGGACGGCAGGGAACAGGATTCCGGGCTTCGGGACTGGCAGCGCAATACATGGTTCGGGCCGGCGCCGCAGAACGAGAACCCCTTTGATGAACCGGAAGACGCCCCGGAACTGCGGGAATACCGTTCTGAGAATGTTAACGAACACATCGGCGATTTCTGGAAGCAGCAGTCTACCGGATACGGGTACGCACCGGTACAGCCCGGCGAACAAACCGGGCAGACGGGGAAAAACGGAAAACCGCTCCGGCAAAAAGGCGGGAAACACCCGGGAAAAAGCGGAAAGAAAGCATTTCTGACAGCCCTGGCATGCCTGATCGGGATCGTTCTGGTTCTGCGGTATGCTGTTTTTTCCGTGCGCCAGATCGACGTGATCGGCAACAGCGAGGTCAGCAATGAGGACGTCATTCAGGCGAGCGGCATCCGGACAGGGGACAACATTCTGACATTGAACGAGAAGAATGTGGCGGAAAGGATCGGGTCGGATTACCGCCTGCTGTTCCGATATCTGGAAAAAGACCTGCCCAACCGTGTGACCATCAGCGTCCGGGAACGCGAAGCCTGCTGCTGGGTGACCTACTGCGGGGTTTTTTACGAACTGGACAAGAACAGAATGGTGCTGAACGAGACGGAGAACAGGTCCCAGATTTCCGGAGAGCTGACAGAGGTCAAAGGGCTCAGAATCCAGTCGGGCTGTTATCGGGGGCAGACCATGCTGCTGTCGTCGAGCGAACAGCAGCTGGCTTTTCATGAGCTTTTCCTCGAAATGAAGGTTCTCAGCTGTTCCGCCGACATTGCCGAAGCGGACCTGAGCACCCCTTCGTCCATTCTGCTGACCACCCGGGACGGGTATACCGTCGCGCTGGGAGACGGCACCAATATTCATGCCAAACTTCGCAGCATGCTTCTGGTCCGTGCGGAACTCAGACGCCGGGACCTGACCGGCGGCTCCATCAATGTTTCCAATCCGGAAAGCCCGCTTTATTCCCCGAAGTAACCAAGACATCAGAAAAATTGTTACAAAAACGCATAAAAATGTAATAAAAATCTCAAAAACGCTTGCAATCGATGAAGAGAACGCTTATAATACCCATGGTATACATCTAATAGTAGGGATTCCTGCTTCATTGCTCTCGGCACGGGCCTGAGAAACAGGGGGTATGAGGGGATTATGAAAACGACGGTCGCAGCCATTGATTTCGGCACCAGCAAAATTGTTACGCTTGTTGCCGAAAACAGTGGCAGCCAGCGTTGCGATATTATCGCAGCAGGTGTGGCAAAGTATGACGGTTACCTGGAGGAAGGGTGGAACAATCCCGGCCAGCTGGATGAGGCCATCCGGCGCAGCATCGCCGATGCGGAGGAACAGTCCGGCGCCAAGATCCGGGAGATCAACGTCGGCGTTCCGGGCGCGTTCACGCGGGTTTATGCCACCAAAGTGACAATTGGCCTGAAAGGAACTGATCCCCGGGTGACATCGGCGGATGTCAAGGCGGCGTTCAACAAGGCGGCCGAAAACCTGGAAAATATGCCCGGTGTCGTGATCCATTCCAGCCCCGCGTGGTTCATGGTGGACAGCGGCAAGAAAACCCTTGAGCCTGTCGGGATGAAAGGCAGGGAGATGACAGCCTTCATCAGCTTCGTGGTTGGC
Organism: Clostridia bacterium; assembly: GCA_017404985.1. Lineage (GTDB taxonomy): Bacteria > Bacillota > Clostridia > Christensenellales > Aristaeellaceae > Aristaeella. The sequence goes on from JAFRBK010000027.1 coordinate 51,073, forward strand.
AACCGGTTCTTTGTGGACGATGTGACCAACCGGATGGCGGACCAGGGGATTGCGGTGACAGGATTCTATTCCACCAGTGCCGGCGAGGCGATGCTGTACCTGAACGAGCAGGACCGGGACCATACTTCCGTCCTGATTGATATGGGATACCTGAATACCGAGATTATCGGCGTGGAAGGAGACGCCATCATCTACCACAAGGTGCTGGATGCCGGCGGAGGCGACCTCGCCGTGGCCCTGGCGGAGGAGCTGGACATCAGCCTGAGCGCTGCGGAAGACATCAAACGCCAGTTTGTTTACGGCATCGAGACCAGCGGAGAAAGCTATGAAGTGCCCGGCGCTGACGGCCAGAAGGGAACCGCCTTTACCCGGGAACAGGTGAAGCCGGTGATCTGCAAGGCGCTGGACGAAATTGCCGAACAGATCCGGGCTGCCATCGATGACGACTTCGGCGGCCTGGGGAACTGGAGCAGCGTGTTCATGACCGGCGGCGGCCTGTGCTTCAACCGGGGCGGGAAGGAATACCTGTCCGGCAAGCTGGGGCGCCCGGTCCAGGAGACCCCCAGACGGACCACGAAGCTCAACAGCCACAGCTTCTCCAGCGCGCTGGGGCTGATGGACCTGATTATCGACACCATTGAGCAGCAAAGACAACCAGCGGCGAGCGCCGGCGGTAAAGTCAAAGATTTCTTCCGTAGTTTGTTGGGAGGTTAAGAACATGATCGAATTCAAAAATGAGGAGCAGAACACTTTTGCCTCCATTAAGGTTGTCGGATGCGGCGGCGGCGGTAACAATGCTGTGAACCGCATGGTGGATGCCGGGCTGCGCGGGGTTGAGTTTATTTCCATCAATACAGACCGTCAGGCACTGGGACAGTCGAGTGCCTCCGTCAAAATCCAGATCGGTGAAAAACTGACAAAGGGCCTTGGCGCCGGCGCGATTCCCGAGGTGGGACGCAGGGCTGCGGAGGAAAGCAGGGAAGAGATTGCCCAGGCGCTGAAGGGCGCCGACCTGGTTTTCATTACAGCCGGCATGGGCGGCGGAACCGGTACGGGCGCTGCGCCCATTGTGGCGGAAATTGCCCGGGACCTGGGCACCCTGACCATCGCTGTGGTGACCAAACCGTTCAGCTTTGAAGGCAAGCAGCGCATGAAGAATGCCGAGGCGGGAATTGCGGAGCTGAAACAGCATGTGGACACGCTGGTGGTGATTCCCAACGACCGGCTGTTGCAGGTGGTCAACAAGGGGACCACGATGCTGGAAGCTTTCCGGATCGCCGACGACGTGCTGCGCCAGGGCATCCAGGGTATCAGCGACCTGATTGCTGTGCCGGCAATGATCAACCTGGACTTCGCGGATGTCAAGACCGTGATGGAATCCGGCGGCATGGCCCATATGGGCATTGGCATCGGAAGCGGCGAGAACAGGCTCGTGGAAGCGGCCAAGAACGCGATTGCCTCTCCGCTGCTGGAAACCAATATCGAAGGCGCACGTGCCGTGCTGATCAATGTGACGGGCGGCGCCGACATCTCCATCGTGGATATCAATGAAGCCGCCAACCTGATTATGGAAGAGGCGGATCCGGATGCCAATATCATCTTCGGCGCCGGCATTGACGAAACCATGGGTGAGGATGTGCGGATTACCGTGATTGCCACCGGGTTTGAGAAGACGCCTTTCCCGACCAAGGAACCGGCCAAGAAACCCAGGGAGATTGAGCACGAACGCCTCTACGGCTCCTTTGGGACCAACTTTACCAAACCGGAAACTCCCGCGACCCGGGAATACTTTGATACTACCGCCCCCACCATCGGAAGCGGCACCTTCTCCGGCGGAAGCACCGGTGAGATGCCTACCTTCATGGGCAGCAGCCGTCCCAGCATGGGCGTGCCCGGCATGGTGAATACCGGATCCTTCCAAACCGGCTTCAGCTATCAGCAGGGACAGAACCTGCAGCCCACGCGGCCTTTCCAGACGGTGGGCAGCCAGACCGGCTCGAATCCGATGGCCGGAAACGCCCCGGGAACCGGAGCATTTCCCCCTTCCCAGCCGTCTCCCTATCAGCCGGTATTCAACAGCAACGGGCAGATCACCGGGCAGACCGGCCCCTTCCAGCCGATTCCGCAAAACCAGGCGATGGCGACCGACGACCACGGCGTTCCCGGCTTCCTGCGCAGAAAGAAAGGCTGAAGAGCATGCTTTTTTCCGGCGGAACGATGAACTCGTTCCGCCGGTTTCTCGTACAGGGAGCTTTCCGATGCGCCTGACAGGCATGGCGGAAAACAAAAGTCTGGAAAAAGGCAGCCCTGTGGAGTATAATATAACCTCTATGGAGAGATTGACGAACCAGGGACAGGAGGAAGACCAATGCGCAGGTTATTTGCTTTGATTCTTGCGGCTTTCCTGCTTTGCACAGGGTGCGCTGCAGCAGAACAGGCCCAGAAAGCTCCGGATTTTATCCTGGAAGGGAATGACGGGAGTTCTGCCGGGCACGTATGGGAGACAAATCTCTTTTTTACCCGGATGCAGGAAAAAACGGGGATCAGTTTCCAGTTCCGCCAGTATTCCGACGACAGCAGCTGGACGGCCCGAAAAGAGGAGATTCTTGCCGGCACGGACCTACCGGATGTGCTGTTCAAGGCCGGGCTGACCGGGCAGGATATCCAGAAGATGTATGCGGCCGGGACCCTGATTGACCTTTCCCCGTATCTGGAACAGTACGCTCCGGACCTGTGGAAGCTGCTTCAGGAACACGAAGACTGGAAAAAGGCCGTGACGCTGCCGGACGGCGCGATTCCCGCGTTGCCGAGCATCAATACGCTGCAAAGCAACAATATGCTCTGGATCAATTCCGACTGGCTGAAAAACCTGAAGCTGGAAACACCGACAACGGCGGAGGAACTGACGGAGGTGCTGCGCAGGTTCCGGGACGGGGACCCGAACCGGAACGGCCAGAAGGACGAAATACCCCTGTCCTTCCTCGGGATGTGGGAGCTGCGGTTCCTGGGGCATGCCTTCGGCATGATTGACAATGATTATTATGTCACCCTGAAGGACGGAAAAGTTACGTCCTCCCTGGCTTCCGAGGAAAACCGGCAGTTCCTGGCCTGGCTGCACCAGCTCTGGGAGGAAGGCTTGCTGGATCCCAGCGGTTTCAATACCGCGGATTCCCTTCGCCAGATTACGGATGAGAAGAAAACGATCCCCTACGGCTCCTTCTTCTCCCTTTCCCCGGCAACTGTGGTTCCGTCGGCTGCCGTGGACCAGTACAGCATTGTGCAGCCGCTTCAGTACAACGGAACCCAGATCTACCGGGACCTGCTGGGGGACGTGGTCCGGGGAACGTTTGCAATCACCAAAGACTGCAAGGAGCCGGAAAAACTGGTCGCCTGGGTGAATACCCTGTATACCGCGGAAGGGGCCCGCATGGCCCAGTACGGCATCGAGGGCGATGAATACATGTGGGAGGAAAGCGGCTACTGGAACTGGAACGCGGATATGGAGACCGTGGCCAATGTGTATCTGACGGAGCATACCATCGGGGAAGGCGGGGTCATGCCCGGGGTATCCGCATGGGATTTCCAGCTGGAATACGCTGTGGACACTGTACGCAAAACGGTGGAGCAGATGGCGGAGCTGAAAAAGGTTTCCGTGCTTCCGTATCCCCAGGTGTGGCTGAGCGCGGAAGACCAGGAGACGATCCTTTCGATTCAGTATGACCTGTCTGACTATGCCGAAAAGGCCATGGCCTGTTTTGTGACCGGGGACACGCCGCTGGATGACGAACACTGGAATGCTTTCACGGAAAAACTGAACGAACTGGGACTTGAGAAACTGATTGCGATCTGGCAGAAAGCGGCAGAATAATGCCGGGAACAGGAGAACACCATGAAAAATGCCATTGAGAGGATCCGTATGCTGGATGACGCCGCCTGCGAAGAACGGCTGAGGACGCTGTACGGCGACGGACAGCTGGCGGCCCAGAAGGAACGATATGCGGAGCTGGTCCGCCGCCATGAAGAGAGCTTCGGGGAAACAGAGAAACTGTATCTTGTCAGCGCACCGGGCCGGACGGAAATCGGCGGGAACCACACAGACCATAACAACGGCCGGGTGCTGGCAGCCGCAGTCAACCTGGATGCGCTGTGTGCAGTTTCCCCGCGGAAAAACAACGAGGTTCATTTCAACAGCCAGGGATACCGGCCCATCCGGCTGAGCCTGGATGACCTGACCCCCCAGGAGAGTGAAAAAGGCACGACCCGCGCGCTGATCCGGGGCGTGGCAGCCGGCATGAAGGAAGCGGGATACGCCATCGGCGGCTTCGACGCCGTGGTGACATCCACGGTGGCCAGTGGCAGCGGGCTGAGTTCCAGCGCCGCGCTGGAAGTGATGCTGACCGGCGTGCTGGATGCTTTGTATAACCGGTTTGACATGCCCTATGTGCTCCGGGCCCAGATCAGCCAGCGGGCGGAAAACGAGTATTTCGGGAAGCCTTCGGGCCTGCTGGACCAGATGGCCAGCGCTGCGGGCGGCCTGGTGACGGTAGACTTCCGCGACAGCCTGAAACCGGAAGTGCAGCCGCTGCAGTACGACTTTGCCCGGAAGGGATTTGCGCTGGTGGTGACCGCCACCGGCGGCAGCCACGCAAACCTGACGGACCAGTACGCGGCCATTCCGGCAGAGATGAAGCAGGTGGCGGCTTTCTTCGGTCAGAAGGTTCTGCGGGGAATCACCGCCGGACAGATGACCGCCCATCTGGGAGAAATGCGGAAAACCATCAGCGACCGGGCGTTGCTGCGGGCGTTTCACTTCATCCGGGAGGATGAGCGGGTGCCGGAACAGGTCAAGGCCCTGAAGGAGGATAACCTGGGACGCTTCCTGGAGCTGATTATCGAAAGCGGCAGAAGCTCCTTTATGTATCTGCAGAACGTGTTTGCGGACGCAAAGGACCAGAGCCTGAGCTTGGCGCTCTGCCTGGCGGAGGACCTGCTGAAAGGGAAGGGCGCCTGGCGGATTCACGGCGGGGGTTTTGCCGGCACGACGCTGAACTTCGTTCCGGAAGCCCAGGCGGAAGACTTTGTTTCCGTGATGGAAAACGCCTTCGGCAGCGGCTGCTGCCATGTGCTGAATATCCGGCCAGAAGGCGCGGCATGCCTGGCGATGTAACCGGGAAGGAGCCATCCATGAGAACACACAGCGCGGAGGAAACCCGGCAGCTCGGCGAATGGCTGGCCGGCCGGCTGAAAGCAGGGGACACGCTGCTCCTGCGGGGAGAACTGGGCAGCGGGAAAAGCGAATTCACCAGAGGCCTGGCCAAGGGCCTGGGGGTGACAGAGACCGTTACCAGCCCCAGTTTCACCATCCTCAACGTCTATGAAAGCGGCCGGCTGCCCCTGTACCATTTTGACTGGTACCGGCTGGAGGATTCCGGGGAGCTGTACGAACTGGGCATGGACGAATATCTCGGCGGAGACGGGATTGCCGCGGTCGAATGGCCGGAGCAGTGCGAGGACGCGATTCCGGAGGATGCACTGGAAATCCGGTTCCGCTATGTGGATGAAAACACCCGGGATTTGTCTTTCCGGAGGCTGGGAGCGTTTCACGAAATCGACGGGGTGGAAGCGATATGACAATTCTGGTGATCGATACCTCAGGCCCGGTTTGCGGCACGGCCGTCATGAATGAAAGGACTGTGCTGTGCGAACTGACCGCCCAGAACAGAAATACCCACTCCGCCAGCCTGATGCCGATGGTGGAGGCAGCACTGAGCTTTGCCGGAACGGAGCTCAAAAACATGGATGCCATCGCGGCAGTGACCGGCCCCGGCAGCTTTACCGGCGTGAGGATCGGTGTGGCCACCGCCAAGGGCCTGGCCCAAGGCGCAGGGCTGCCCTGCATTGCCGTGGACGCACTGGAGGCACTGAGCCGGAGCGCCGGCCATTTTGACGGCGTCATCTGCCCGATTCAGGATGCGCGGGCGGGCCAGGTATACGGCGCCGCTTTTCGCGGAAAGGAGCGCCTTCTGCCGGACGAGCCGCTGAAGCTGGGGGAATATCTGGAGAAGGTCCGGCCCCTGGGAAACCGTTTTCTTTTCACGGGGGACGGCGTGCCGGTACACCGGGAGGCCATTGCTGCGGAAATGGGGGACAAGGCCGTGTTTGCCGAACCCTGGCTGGGCTATCTGCGGCCTTCCGCCGCGGGCAGCATCGCCCTGGAAAAACCGGAAACCGTAGACTATCTGACGCTGCAGGCCACCTATCTGCGGCCACCGAATGCCCAGAAAAACAAAAAGCTGCTGGAGGCCATGCAGCATGGATGAGGCTTTGATCCGCCCCATGAACGCCGGGGACCTGGATGCCGTCACAGCGATCGAGGCGGCCACCTTTGCCAGGCCCTGGAGCCGGCAGAGCTTTCAGCAGGAACTGGAGCGAAACGTGGCAGCCCGGTATCTGGTGGCGGAAAAAAACGGGCAGGTGGTCGGATATGCCGGCGCCTGGATTATTCTGGACGAAAGCCATATTACCAATATCGCTATCACGGAAGCGGAGCGGGGAAAGGGCATCGGAAGAAAACTGACGGAAGCGCTGATGCAGTATCTGTCCAATCTGGGCGCTTCCTATGCGACGCTGGAGGTCCGGGTCAGCAATGAACGGGCCCAGCACCTGTACAAAAGCCTGGGGTTTGTCAGCGTCGGAAAAAGGAAACGGTATTACGAGGACAATAATGAAGACGCCTTTCTGATGGTCTGCCAGAACATGCCGGACGCAGATCCGGATTTCGAGGAGGAACGGACCGTCAGGGAATGAAGGGACGAAGGACATGAAGAAAGCAACCGGATGGATTCTTATGCTGGCAGCGCTGCTGCTGGTGTTGTGCAGCCCGGCGTTCGCTGAAGAGGCGGATGACCTGACGGCTTCCTGCACGATCAAGGTGTCGGCAGCGGCGAAGGGCAGCGAGAAGACGATTGCAGACGGAAGCTATGAAACCTACTGGGAAAGCAAAAAGGGGAAAAACGCTTCTGTCACGATCGATTCCCCGAAGCCGGTTTACGGCCTGTACCTTTGCTTTGAGCGGATGCCGGAGTCCTATTCGATTCAGGCAAGCTCCGGCGGAGACCAGTGGACCGACATTGCGGAGGGGGACACCCGGTTCCACCATGTTTTTTATCCCCTGAACGGGGAAAAACGGATCCGGATTTATGCCGACAAGGGGAACAAAAAACAGACCTACATGGGCTTCAATGAGATCTTTGTTTTTGGCGAGGGGGACGTGCCGGACTGGGTACAGCAATGGAAAGAACCGGCAGAAAAGCAGGATATCCTGTTCCTGGCCACGCACCCGGACGACGAGCTGCTGTTCATGGGCGGAGCGATCGCGACCTATGCGGTGGAGAAGGAAAAACAGGTGATGGTGGCCTATCTGAGCTACAGCAATACCACCCGGCGCAGCGAAGCACTGAACGGCCTGTGGACGATCGGGGTCAGGCAATATCCGGTCTTTCTGAACGTGCGGGACGTATGGTCCGATACGCTGGACGAAGCCTACAAAAAGGTGGACGGGGGCAAGAAAGCCCTGCTCACCATGATTACGGAGCTGTTCCGGAAGTATAAGCCGGACGTGGTCGTGACCCATGACCTGAAAGGGGAATACGGCCACCAGCAGCATATTATGGTGGCCAAGGCGGCTGTGGAATGCTGGGAATTCGCGGCCAACCCGGAGAAGTATCCGGACTCCGCCGGCAAATACGGAACCTGGGAAGTGAAAAAGCTCTATCTGCACCTGTACGGGGATATCATCGACTCAACGAAATTCGACTGGAATGTTCCCCTGGAAAAGGCCGGCGGAAAAACGGCGAACGAGCTGGCGGCGGAGGCCTACAGCAAGCATGTGACCCAGAAAGGCAAAGGGCAGAAGATCCGCGGCGTGTGGTATGAGTTCTCCGTGGAGGAATTCGGCGGAAAGCTGTATCCCAGCGACCATTTCGGCCTGTACGCCACCCGGGTCGGCCAGGACGTGATTCACGACGACTTCCTGGAGAACCTGCCCTCGACGGATGAAAATGCCGGAACGGGCAGCGGAAACGAAAAACCAGCTGAAACTGTTTCGGCGGAAGCTTCCGGCGAAGGGGAAGGGACGGAGGCACAGGAAGCCGCAACCGACGACGAAGTGATCATCGAGGAATCGGTGGAAGAAGAACCGGACGACGAAAGCCCGGCGGAAGGGGAAGAAGAACCGGACGACGAAAGCACTGCGGAAGCCGCGGAAGAAACGGACACGGAATCCGGGGAAGAGAGCGGGGAACCGGAGCAAAGCGAAGCGGAAACGGACGGGGAAAACAAGGCTGCGGGGCAGCGCGGGGAAACAGCCGGCCCGGAATGGGCGGATGTCGCGCTGAACAGCCGCGGGTTCCTGGACAACGGGGAATACGTGCTGGCAGACCAGACCAACGGCCATTATATGTACGTCAACAGCACGATCCGGATTCAGATTGAGGAAACAGTCGTTACCCCGGACAAAAAGCACCCCTTTCACTGCTTCACCGCCCATATCTGGTGCGACGTGGATGCCGGCGAACTGCCGCATACCGTTTCTTCCAATCCGGACAATCCCCGGAAGGATCCCAAGACCATCGCCACCATCGGGGAAGAGCAGAAGATCGTTTTTGCCACGAGCACGGACTACTACACCTATCGGGTCGGGCGGAAAAAGAGCGACAAGAGCGTCCATGTCGGCATCGAGATCCGGAATGGGGAAGTATACTACGACGATCCCCAGATCAAGGAAAAGAAAATGCCGAACTATGAAACCCTGGCCTTCCTGCAGGACGGAAGCGGGTCCAGCTGGCCGTCAAAGGAACGGAGCGCGGACCAGTACCTGAAGGACGGGGCAACGCAGGTGTTTACTTTCGGGCCGTGCCTGGTCCGGGACGGGGAACTGACAGAATACCTGAAGACGGCCAATACATCCTATAATCCCCGGCTGGCCATGGGGGTTGCGGAGCCGGGCCACTATGTGGTCATGCTGTGCGAAGGGCGGCTTGCGCGGTCCAAAGGCGTCAAGATGTCCGTGCTGGCCCAGATGATGAAGGACGAGGGCTGCCAGGTGGCGGTCAACATGGACGGCGGGCAGACCGCAGTCTTCGCCTTTATGGGCAAGCGGCTGAACCAGGTGTCCACCGACGTTCCCAACGGCCGCCCCTCCGTCGAGGCGCTGGCGTTCGGCCATTCGGACCAGGTGGGAACCGTGGCGTTCCAGTAAAATATTGCTTGACACGGGTTTTAAACAGTGATATTCTATCCGGGTAAGCCGCTCGGGAGAGGTCTGTCCAAATGCGCTTGCGCAACCTCAGGATCCCGGCGAGTATGTAATCAGGAGGTGCTGTCCCATGTATGCTATTATCGCAGCGGGCGGCCGGCAATACCGTGTATCCCAGGGTGACGTAATCTACATCGACAAAGTGAACCAGGAAGCTGATTCCGCTATCTCTTTCGACGTGCTGATGATCGGCGGCGAAGGAGAAGTGAAGGTGGGTAACCCCGTTCTGGCGGGCGCCAAGGTTGAAGGCAAGGTTCTGGCTCAGGTAAAGGGTGAGAAGATCACCGTTTACAAGTACAAGAGCAAGAAGAATTCCAGCCGGAAGATCGGCCATCGCCAGCCCTACACCAAGGTGGAAATCACCGCGATCAACGCGTAATGATCACCGCAACGCTGTATCAGGGGAAAGACGGATTCGCCGGCTGCCGGATTGAAGGACACAGCGGCTGGGGGAAAGCCGGAGGCGACATCATCTGCGCCGCGGTTTCCATCCTCGGATGCACCTGCGTGAACGCGCTGGAGAGCGTCTGCGGCATCGAAGCGGTTATCGACGAAAACGATGACGGGATCCTCTCCTTCCGGCTGCCGGAGATCACGGCGGCGGAAAACGAAAAGGCCCAGATCCTGATGGGCGCCCTGAAGCAGGGGCTGTCGGACCTGGCTGCGGAATATCCGCGAAATGTCATGCTTTTCATTCAGTGAAGCGATTTCCATGAAAGAACGGAGGAAACAACCATGATGAAGCTTAATCTGCAGCAGTTTGCTCATAAAAAAGGTATGGGTTCCACCCGGAACGGCCGCGACAGCGAGTCCAAGCGCCTTGGACCGAAGCGTGCTGACGGCCAGCTGGCTCTGGCGGGCAATATTCTGGTCCGGCAGCGCGGCACCCGCATTCATCCCGGCCACAATGTCGGCATCGGCAAGGATGATACCCTGTTCGCCAAGACGACGGGCATCGTTCGTTTCGAACGCCTGGGCAAGGACCGCAAGCAGGTCTCCGTCTATCCGGTTGAGACCGCGGCCGAAGCTCAGTAATTGAACCGGTCATGATTCAAGGGCTGTTGCGTCGCAACAGCCCTTTCTGTCATCAGCAAACAAACAGGAACCAGCAACAAACAGGAGGACAAGCCCATGAGCGAGAACAAAAAGACCTTCTACATCACCACCCCGATCTATTATCCTTCCGGCAATATGACCATCGGGCATACCTATACCACCGTTGCGGCTGATACCATGACCCGATTCAAAAAACTGCAGGGGTATGATACCTATTTCCTGACGGGCACGGATGAACACGGCCAGAAGATTGAGAAGAAAGCGGCGGAAGCCGGCGTGACGCCGATCGAATATGTGGACAAGATCGTGGCGGAGACGAAAGACCTCTGGAAGCTCATGGACATCGAATACGACGACTTTATCCGCACGTCCGAGGAACGCCACACGAAGATTGTCCAGAAAATCTTCCGGAAGTTCTATGAGCAGGGGGACATCTACAAGGCGGAGTACGAAGGCATGTACTGCACGCCCTGCGAAAGCTTCTGGACACCGACCCAGCTGGTGGAAAAGGACGGCGTGAAGGTCTGCCCTGACTGCGGGCGGCCCTGCCAGTCCATGACGGAGGAAAGCTATTTCTTCCGGATGAGCAAATACCAGGACTGGCTGATCGACTATATTGAAACCCATCCGGATTTCATCCAGCCCTCCAAACGGGCCAATGAAATGCTGACCAACTTCCTGCGGCCGGGCCTGCAGGACCTGTGCGTCAGCCGGACCAGCGTCAAATGGGGGATTCCGGTGGACTTCGACGAAAAGCACACGGTCTATGTCTGGATTGACGCGCTGAGCAACTATATCACCGCCCTGGGTTACGGCACAGACCATGACGAGCTGTTCCGGAAGTACTGGCCGGCGGATGTCCACCTGGTGGGCAAGGAGATCGTGCGGTTCCATACGATTTACTGGCCGATCATGCTGCACGCGCTGGGGCTGCCGCTGCCGAAGCAGGTCTTCGGACATGGCTGGCTGCTGTTCGGCGCGGACCGGATGAGCAAATCCAAGGGCAACGTGGTTTATCCGCAGCCGATCGTCGCGCGGTACGGCGTGGATGCCCTGCGCTATTACCTGATGAGGGAAATGCCCTTCGGCTCCGACGGAAACTATACCAACGAATCCTTCCTGATCCGGATGAACGCGGACCTGGCCAACGATCTGGGAAACCTGGTCAGCCGGACCGTGGCGATGATCGAGAAGTATTTCGGCGGCGCCCTGCCGGCCTGGACAGGCGCAGTGGATGAGGACCTGGATACGCCCCTGAAGGAGCACTGCGCCGCGCTGCCCGCCCTGGTGGAAGAGCAGATGGACAAGCTGCAGTTCTCCCAGGCCCTGACGGAAATCTGGAAGGTGATCGGCGAGTGCAACAAGTATATTGACCTGACACAGCCCTGGGTGCTGGGGAAGGATCCGGAGAAAAAAGACCGGCTGGCGAACGTGATGCTGACCCTGGCGGAATGCGTGCGGTTTGCCGCGGTGCTGATCGGGCCCTTCATGCCCGGAACGCCCGCGCGTATTTTCACGCAGCTGGGTATTGAAACGGAAGAGCTGACATCCTGGGACAGCCTGAAGACCTTCGGCCTGCTGCCTGCCGGCATGCAGGTGAAGAAAGGGGAGGCCCTCTTCCCCCGCATCGACGTGAACAAGGAACTGGAAGCCCTGAGCGGCGATGGAAAGGAACAGAAGAAGGAAGACAAGGCGGCGGAAAAACAGGAAAAGAAGGAGAAAAAAGCCGAAAAGAAACATGAAGAGCCTGAATATCCCGCGGAAATCGCCGTGGATGACTTTTTCAAGTGCAAGATCCAGGCGGCCCGCGTGCTGGCCTGCGAAAAGGTGGAGAAGAGCAGCAAGCTGCTGAAGTTCCGCCTGGGCCTGGGGGACGACGGGGAACGCACCGTGGTCAGCGGCATCCAGAAATGGTATGAGCCCGAAACGCTGGTGGGCCGGCAGGTGGCCGTGATCACGAACCTGAAAACCGCGAAGCTGGCGGGAATCGAAAGCCAGGGAATGATCCTGAGCGCTATGGATAAAAACGGGAATCTGCGCCTGGTCAGCATCGAGGAAGGCGTTGAGGACGGCGCCATCATCGGATGATGGAATGGTTTGACAGCCACTGCCACGTGGACGAGGAGCGCTTTGACGGCGACCGGGAGGAAGTGCTGCGGCGGATGGCCGAAGAAGGCATCACCCGGTATGCTGTCATCGGATCGGACATGGCTACCTCCCGGCACGCGATCGCCTTCGCGCAGGAACATGACGGGGCGATTGCCGTCGGCGGCATCCATCCCCATGAAGCCAAGGGATTCCGGGAGGAAGACCCGGACGCGCTCCGGGACTGGTACCAAAGCGGGCAGATCCATGCCATCGGGGAAATCGGGCTGGACTATTATTATGACCTGAGTCCCCGGGAAACCCAGCAGGAAGTGTGCAGGAAGCAGATGGAACTGGCCTGGGAAATCGGCGCGCCGGTAGCATACCATATCCGGGATGCACACGGGGACATGCTGGACATCATGAGAAGCATGAAGGGCCGGCTGACCGGCGGCATCATCCACTGCTTTTCCGGCAGCCCGGAGACCGCGAAGGAATATCTGCGGCTTGGATATTATATTTCCTTTGCCGGGCCGCTGACCTTCAAAAAAGCGCCGAAGCTGCAGGAGACCGCCAGGCTGGTGCCGAGGGACCGGCTGCTGATTGAGACGGACAGCCCGTACCTGGCGCCGGAGCCCATGCGGGGGCGGCGGAATGAGCCCACCTATGTGAAATATGTGGGGCTGAAGCTGGCGGAGCTGCGCGGGGAAGACCCAGAAGAGGTTGCCGCCTATACCACCGAAAACGCCATACGCGTTTATGGACTCAGGAGCGGTTCCACGGCCATCGGTTAAAAAGCGAACCAAAAGGAGACAGACAGGCTTGCAGGCAAACTATCATACCCATACCGTCCGCTGCCACCATGCGGAAGGAACGGAGCGGGAATACATCGAACAGGCGATTGCCCGGAAGCTGGAGACGCTGGGCTTCTCCGACCATTCACCGCAGGTTTTCGACGGCGGCTATGTCTCCGGAAAGAGAATGCTTCCGGAACAGCTGGAGGAGTATGTGGCCACCCTGCAGAGCCTTCGGGAGGAATACGCGGGACGGATTGAAATCCTGATCGGCCTGGAGGCGGAGTATTATCCGAAGTATTTTGGCCGCCTGATGGACCTGATCCGGCCGTACCATCTGGACTATCTGCTTCTGGGCCAGCATTACCTTGGCAACGAGGAGGAAGGCCTCCCGCCCTGCCCCCGCCCCACGGAGGATGAAGGGCGGCTGGAGCGATATGTCCGACAGGTGACAGAGGGGATGGAGACCGGGGCCTTCAGCTGTGTCGTTCATCCGGATATCCTCAACTATACAGGAGACAGGAAAATCAACCGGAAGTGGTATGAGAAGCTCTGCGTTCGCGCGAAAGAACTGGGGATCCCGCTGGAAATGAACATGCTGGGCTTTGCGACAAACAGGAACTACCCAAATTCCGATTTCTTCCGGATTGTCTGCGATGTGGGCAACAAAGTGGTGCTGGGCTGCGATGCGCACGCCCCCAGCAGGGTCGCCGATCCATCGGAAATCGAACGGTGCATGGCTTTCCTGAAAGCATGCGGGATCCAGGAAACCTCCAATCGTATGAAACTGGTTCCGCCCACCCGGTGAGAAAAACAGAATATCTAAAAAACAATGGAGCCGTTCAGAAACAGGGAACGGCTCCATTGTTCATATGGCATTGTTCATGTGGTTTCCCGTTCCACCAGCCGGACCGGGAAGACCGTGCTGACCGGGACGGTTTCCCCGGCCGCACAGCGGACCAGGCAGTCCACGGCATAGCGGGCGACCTCGGCGACCGGCTGGTGGATCGTAGTCAGCGGCACAGGGCACAGGGCGGCAAACGTGGTGTCATCATAGCCCACGACCTTCAGCCGGCCCGGAATACGAATGCCGTTTTTGAGGCAGTAACGGACGATGGTTGCGGCAATCAGGTCGTTGGAGGCGAGGATTCCGTCCGTATCCGGATGCTCCTGAAAGACCCGCCGGATCGTTTCGGAATAATCCAGGGAGACAAATTCCTCCCATTCGGCTTCCGCCAGCATCGGCTTTACAAGCCCTGCTTCGCTGCAGGCGGCGCAGAATCCCTCGTAGCGGAGGTTGGAAACGCTGTTTCTGGAGGCATTGCCGCTCAGGTACAGCAGCTTCGTGCAGCCTTTGGCGATCAGGTGCTCCGCGGCGAGGCGGCCTCCCTGCAGACTGTCCATCATGGCGTAGGGCGTTCCGTCCTCCGGCTGGCGCTCAATATAGACAACCGGAGCGCCACGGCGGGAGAGACTCTCAAATCCCTGGCTGTAGCTCGCGACGATGATGCCCCGGACCCGGTCGCCCAGCAGCGTCTGGTAATAGGCGTTTTCCTTTTCCAGTTCATGGTCTGAGATACACAAAAGCAGCTGGCATCCCTGGGCGGCAACCGCGTTTTCCACCTCCTGAATCAGTTCGGCAAAGAAGTACTGCTTTGCCGATGGAACCATGAGGCCGATGATGTTGCTGCTTTTTTTCGCCAGGGCCCTGGCCATTTCATTGGGCCGGTAATCCAGCTCCCGCATGGCCTTTTCGATTTTTTCCCGCGTTTTCCCGCTGACTTTCACACGTCCGTTCAGCATTCGGGATACGGTTGTGACCGTTACGCCGGCACGGGCTGCCACATCCTGAAGGGTTGCCATCCTGTTATCACATCCTGTCGGTTTTGTCGTACCGGGGCCGCCAAGGGGGAAACCCTGTTCCGGCTTTACCGGCCTGCCAGAAAACGGAAGGCGCTTTCCAGATGGGCGTCCCAATACATCAGGTTATGGTCTCCGGGGCCGTCTTCCCAGGACAGCCGGGCGCCGGCACGGAGCAGCGTTTCCCTGAACCGGGAACAGGCATCGCCCACCAGCTGATCCTGTTTTCCGCAGCACATCCAGAATTCCGGCAGCGGTTTTCCTTCGGCGACATACTGTTCCACCGCTTTCGCGGGGTTCAGCCGCGGGCTGCCGGCATAGGCCCGGCTGCCTCCGAGCAGCGTATCAAAGAGGGAGGCGGGGACGGCGCCGGGAACGTCCTCCTTTGCGGCGGACAGCAGCCGGTCCGGCTCCGCGGAGGGGGAGAACAGCACGATTTTTGAAAAGGTTTCGCTGTAGTGCAGGCCCAGGGCGGCGGCGCCGTATCCGCCCATGGAGATGCCGCCGATGAAGGTCTGCTCCCGGCTTGCGGACAGGCAGGGAAACAGGCGGCGGCTGTTCCGGAGGAGTTCATCGCCCGCGTACTGCCCCATGCAAAGGGCCCTTTCCGGGTGGTCGGTATAGAAGGCGTTTTCGCCGTCCGGAACGATGATGCCAATCCCGTACAGGGCGGACATCTGGCGGAGGGGCAGGGCGAAGATGATCTCTTCCGCGCTGCCGGAATAGCCCGGAAGGAAAACCAGGGTGGGATAGGGGCGCGGCGCATCCGGGTATCCGTCGTGGAAGGGGAGGATCACATGGAAGTCCGCCGCCCTTTGCAGGGCATTCGACTTGGCTGTGACTTTCATATACATGCTTACCCCCCCTCCTTTCCGGTCAGGAAGCGGAACAGCGGGTCCATGGCCTGTTTCCAGAAGGTATGGTCATGGCCGCCTTCCGCTTCATACCATTCAGGCGCAAGCCCCGCTTCCCGGCTGAAGGCACAGAAATGCTCTGCTGCGGGATGCAGGGGATCGCTTTTGCCGACGGCCAGAAACATTTCCGGTACAGGGCTGCCATTCTTTGCCGCGGCGAGGAGGGCGTGGTTCACATCCTTATAGCTGCCGGCGTATTCCCTCCAGGGTCCCAGGGCTTCCAACACTTCCCCGGACGGAATGAGGCAGTGGTCCGGCACCCGGTCGTCCGGCTGCTTATAGCCCAGCGCCGGGGAGAGCATGCCGATTCTGGAAAAGGTTTCCCGGAAGCGCAGGCCGTTGACCAGCGCGCCGTATCCGCCCATGGAGATGCCGGCAATCCAGGTATGCTCCCTCCGACAGGAAAGCGGCAGGACGGAACGTGCTGCCTCCAGCAGCTCCTCCCCGACAAAACGGCTGAAATACGCTTCCCGCTTTTCATCATCCACATAGAAGGAGTTTTCGCCGTCCACCAGGATGACCGCCACGCCGTAACGCATCGCGAACAGGTCGATATTGCTGAACATGGCGGTTTCCACTGCGCCGCCGGAATACCCATGGAGGAATACCAGCGTCGGATAGGGCGGATCAATATCCTGCCAGTGGTTCAGGTCCGGCAGGAAAACCAGGGGATAGACGCTCCTGGCAATCATGGAGGAGCGGAAATTCATATGAATGACAGCCACCGCGATCCTTTCCCTTCCTAATTTTTTCTGATACTTTCTTCTCTTTCTTTTCTCTGTTTTTTCCTACTTATCCCTTGACGCTTCCCTGCACCACGCCCGCCAGAATCTGCTTCTGGCAGAGCAGGTAGAAAATCAGGATCGGAGCGATGGACATGACCAGGCCGGCCATCATCGGGGAATAATCCGTGGAATACTGCGCGCAGAAGACCCGGATCATCATCGGCAGCGTACGCATATCCTGGGTTTGCAGGAAAAGGCTGGAAAGCAGGTAGTCATTCCAGATCCCCATGGCGACAAAGACGAGCAGCGTGACCTCAATCGGAACCAGCATGGGGAAGATGATCCGGAAGAAGAGCCGGACGCTGCCGCAGCCGTCAATCATCGCCGCCTGGTCGATTTCCAAGGGAATGCTGTTCAGGAAACCGCGGACCAGGAAAATCGAGAAGGCCATATTCAGCCCGGTGGCGATATAGATGACCGGCAGCAGGCTGTTGGTAAAGCCCAGCTTCGCCGCGTAGAGCTTGACCAGCGGGATCATGAAGGCCTGGAAGGGGGCGCACATGGACGCGATCATCAGATAATAGAAGAAGGAGACAAACTTTGATTTCACCCGGCTGACCACATAGGCGGCCATGGAACCGAGAATCGCAACAAAAACGCAGATGGAGACGGTCAGAATCAGCGTGTTGCACAGGGACGACAGGAAATGCATCTGATTGAACGCCTGCGGGTAGTTTTCCGTCACGAGCCTGGTGGGAAGTGAGAAGGGGTTGGTCGTAAACTGGCCGGTGGTTTTCAGGGAGTTCATGCCCACCAGGACCAGCGGGAACAGGTAGAAGACCGTCAGCAGCAGCGCGAGGGCGAACAGCCAGTATTTCACGGATTTCCGCTCAACCATTACATCTGCACCTCCCGTCTCTGGGTGAAGTAGGCCTGCAGGACCGAGATGACCGCCACAATCAGGAACAGGATAACCGCCTGCGCCTGGGCATTGCCGAACTTGAGGCTGACAAAGGCAGTATTATAAATCCGCAGCGCAATCATTTCCGTGGAGCCGAAAGGCCCGCCGTCCGTCAGGGACAGGTTGATATCGAACACCATGAAGGAGCGGACGATGGCCAGAAACAGGCAGATTGTGACGGATGGACGGATCATCGGCATCCGGACGTGCCAGAACACGCCCCAGCTGTTCGCACCGTCCACTCTGGCCGCTTCCACCAGCTCGCCCGGCACATTGGTGAAGCCCGCCACATAAATAATCATCAGATAGGCGGAGAGCTGCCAGGAGGAAACCAGCACAAGGGCGACCATGGCCCGGTTCGGGTCGGAAAGCATGGAGGTGGACAGCGACTCGATACCGAGGGACTGGCCGATCCGGGTGAACCCGTAACTGAAGATGTACTGCCAGATATATCCCATCGCCACGCCGCCGACAACGTTCGGCACGTAGATCGCGGTCCGGAAGGCGTTCCGGCCTTTCAGGGAGCTTGTCAGCAGAAGCCCCAGCATCAGACCCAGCAGATTGCTCAGGACCACCGTGCCGACCGTATAGATCCCGGTTTTCTGCAGGGAAATCCAGAATTTGCTGGTGTTGAAGACTTTGACATAGTTTGCAGTGCCGATCAGGGTATATTCTGTGGCGATGCCGTCCCATTTCGTGAAGGAAATGAAGATTCCGTACAGGAACGGGATGACCATGGCGGTCAGCCAGATGAACAGTGCCGGGCAGAAAAAGAGAAGAATCAGCTTCCATGTATCCCAGCCGCGCCTCGTAAGCATGTTGGTTCCCTCCAGATCCGGAAACGGCAGGGCAGAGTATCAGGCTCCACCCTGCCGCTTCATTCAGTTCATGTTTGGTTTCCGACAGATTCCGGGATCAGTCCAGATCCGCGAAGTATTCCTGGATTTCTTCCGCCAGGCCGGCACGGTCGGTCTGTCCGGCCAGGTATTTCTGCATCATGGGGCCGACCATCAGCCAGAAGTCCGTGGGCGCTTCGCACAGATAGGTGCTGCAGTCCAGGATGCGGCCGGCGTTCAGGTATTCCTGGGTGGAGACGGCCAGCGGGTTCTCGTTGACAGCGGTCACGTTGTCAAAGGGCAGGGTGGAACCGATCAGGCGGACCATGAAGTCCTCACCGGCGGGGGACAGGGCCAGCCACTGGGCCAGGAGCACGCCGGCAGCCTGCTGTTCGGGGGTATTCTGGTAGGTATCCACGCAGTAGCCCTTGGGGCAGGAGCCCAGGATCTTCAGGTTGCGCGCGTCGTTTTCATCGTTGGTCAGCGGCAGGTGCATGATGCCCAGCTCGTCGATATTCTCGAAGTTGCGGATCATCAGCCAGTTCCAGTCGCCCTGGAACATGGTGGCTACCTTGCCGTGGGCCAGCATTTCCAGATCGCCTTCCTGCGTGTCCGCCAGCGGATCCGCCTTGTTGACGTTCCGGGCCATCAGGATATCGAATACATCCATCAGGTGGTTGAAGTGCTCATTCTCGATCAGCTTATAGTTGCCGGCCTTCAGGTCCGCCATGACCTGGCGCTGGGTGGCCTTGTCGCCCAGCCACTCAGAGAACAGCTGGCAGCCGAGGTAGTGGGCGCCCAGGGCCCAGTCGGCGCTGAACACCACCGTGGAAGGATAACCGGCGGCTTCAATCTTGTCGAAGAACTCAACCAGCTTGTCTACCGTGTTCACGGTATCCACATTGAAGTCATCCCCGAAAACCTTCTTGACGATGGTCTTGTTGTACAGGAGGCTGAAGCCCTGATAGCTGCCGGGGATGCCGTAGATCGCGGAATCCCCTTCCTTCTGGAAGAAATCGGTGCCGGAGAGCACGTGGTTAAAGAAGGAAGGATCCTCAGCCTTGGTCAGGTCCATCATATAATCGGAATAATTCAGGATCTGGCCGCAGTCCAGCAGGGAAACGGTGGGAGCGGTATTGGCGGAATACAGGGCCAGCCAGGCAGCCAGCTGGTCATCGCCGCAGGGGTAGTAGTTCACCGTGATCCAGGGATACTCTTTCATGAATTCGTTGAGGGTGGCGACGGTTTCCTCATCCACACCGGCCTGGGTGGAATAGTAGGAGATGGTCACCGGGTTGTGCGCCTCAGACTCCGCGAACGCGGCAGTCAGGGACAGGAGCATTGCCAGAGCGGTCAGGATAGCCAGGATCTTCTTGAACATATTTCTTTCTCCTTTCATATGGGCGTGTTGAACGCGTCCTCCTTGTAGCTGTATCTTAGCATGCGGCATTCAAAATGTCAATCGGTTGTCATTTCTTTTTTGTAAAATAATTTTGCCTACATCCCAAATATTCCATATTTATCTGAAATTCTCCGAAAAAAGTGGGAATATGGGCTTGTAATCGGCTTTTCATCTGTGATATAAATGTCATGGGCATAACACATGTCCCGGCGCCCGGCCCCGGGCGCCACGTGAATGATTGATGAGAACCGAAAAGAGGATGAAACAAATGGCCAATGCTCTGGAAAACGCGATTCAAACCTGGACGCCCCACCCTCCGGCCGGAGAAGTCATCTGCGGCGATATGCCCGGCGACTCCGTGCAGATCGGGGAGGAACATATCCGGAAGGCCGGCGTGATTCTGCCGGCGCTGCTGCCGCTTCTGCAAAAATGCCTGGAAGAAAACCGGGGCCGCGCAGTGATTTCTGTCTTCGGCGGTTCCGGCGTCGGGAAGAGCGAGATCGCCTCCCTGATTGCCTGCTACCTGCGTGAAACCGGGATTGGCGCCTATACGCTTTCCGGCGACAATTATCCCCGCCGGATTCCCATGTACAACGACGCGGAACGGCTGCGGATTTTCCGAACCGGCGGCGTTCGGGGACTGCTGGCGTCCGGACGGTATTCCGCCGATGCCCGCACCACGCTGGCTGCGCTGTGGCAGGCCGGAACGGATGCCGACCCGTCGGAGACCGCGAACCATCCCTGGCTGGCAGCGTACCAGGAAGCCGGGCGGGAAGCCCTGGCAGGCTACCTGGGCCAGGACGCGGAACAGGACTTCGGCGAGCTGAAGGGCATTGTAGAGCGCTTCCGCGCCGGAGAGGAGGCGATCTGGCTGAAGCGCATGGGAAGAACGGCGGACGCCCTGTGGTATGACGAAGTGGACTTCAGCGAAACGGATGTCCTGATCATCGAATGGACCCACGGCGGCAGCGGGCGCTTCGGAAAGGTGGACCTTCCGATCCTGCTGGCCAGCACGCCGGCGGAAACCCGGGAACACCGCCGCGCCCGCGCCCGGGACGCCGGGACGGACAGCGCCTTTACCACCATGGTACTGGAGATAGAACAGAAACTGATTGAGCAGGCCGCGCCTGACGCCGCGCTGATCGTTTCCAAGGCCGGAAAACTGATTACGCCGGAAGAATATAAACAGGCGATGGAAGCAGGGAGGTAACGGACATGAACCAGAAACTCCGCTTTGGGCCGATGCTGAACGCCTATCCGGACAGCATCGGGGAAACCCTGGGGGACGCTGTGGCCCTGCTGCAGTCCCCGGAAATGAACGAGGTGTTTTCCTCCTTCTACATTCTTCCCAGCCTATTCAACACGGACCTGGACCGGGGCTTCTCCGTCATCGATTACCGGCTCAATGAGCTCCTGGCCCGGAAGGAAGACCTGGAGGCCTTGCAGGCGATGGGGATCGACCTGAAACTGGACTTTATCCTGAACCATGCCTCCGTCCTTTCGCCCCAGTTCCAGGACATTCTGAAAAACGGAACCGCCTCCCAATATGCCGATTTCTTTATCAACTGGAACACCTTCTGGAAGGGCGCCGGAACCATGACGGAGCAGGGATACATCCAGCCGGATCCGGAAAAGATCCGGAACATGTTCTTCCGCAAGGCCGGCCTGCCGATTCTCATGGTGCGGATGCCGGACGGGAAGGACGTGCCCTACTGGAACACCTTCTATCAGGAAATCCGCTATCCGACGCTGGATCCTCAGGACCTGCTGGAGATGGCGGACGGCCGGTACGGCATTGCGGAGAAACTGGCGGAAGCGGCCAACCGCGCAACGGCGGCCGGCCGGCTGCCGGAGGCCGCGGACCTGGGGAACCTGGCCGGGTGGCTGGCGCCGCTTACGGAACTGCTGGAATCCCGCCGGAGGTATCTCGGCCAGATGGACCTGAACATCCGTTCGCCCCTGGTGTGGGAATTCTATCAGGATACGCTGCAGCACCTGCATGACTACGGTGCGCGGATTGTCCGGCTGGATGCCTTTGCCTATGCGCCGAAGGAAGCCGGATCCCGGAACTTCATGAACGATCCGGGCACCTGGGACCTGCTGGCGCGGGTGCGGGAACTGGCGGACCCGCTCTCGCTGACGCTGCTGCCGGAAATCCACGCCAGTTATGAGGAAGGCGTATACCGGACCATCGGGGAAAAGGGATATATGGTATACGACTTCTTCCTGCCCGGGCTGATCCTGGACGCGCTGGAGGAGAAAAACGGCGAGACGCTGGCTGCGTGGGCCCGGGAGATTCTTCAGCGGGGATTCCGGACGCTGAACATGCTCGGCTGCCATGACGGCATTCCGCTGCTGGACCTGAAGGGCCTCCTGCCGGAGGAGCGGATCCAGCGGCTGATCGATACCGTGGTGGCCCGGGGAGGCATGATCAAAAACCTTCACGGGGCGAAGAACGTGTATTACCAGGTGAACGCGACCTACTACTCCGCCCTCGGGGAAGACGACCGGAAGATGCTGCTGGCCCGGGCCCTGCAGCTGTTTATGCCCGGAAAGCCGCAGATCTGGTACCTGGACCTGTTCGCGGGGCGGAACGACCTGGAAGCGGTGCGCAGGGCCGGGCCGGGAGGGCACAAAGAGATCAACCGTACGAACCTTTCCCTGGCAGACTGCAGGGCGCGCCTGGCGGAGCCGCTGGGGAAGGCCCAGCTGGCTCTGCTGAAGATGCGGAACACTTCCGCGGCCTTCTCTCCGGACGCGGACATCGCGGTTTCCTGCAACGGTTCCACCCTGGCGATCACCTGGCGGGCCGGCGGGGAGGCAGCCGCGCTGCATGCGGACCTGGCGGAAGGTACCTTTGAGGCCCGAATTACGGACATGGATACCGGCCGGGAAAAGGAAAGCATCACGACGGACTGCCTGCAATAAAAAACAACCTCCGTTTCCATGGCAGCAGCTGCTGCAGGAAACGGAGGCATTTTTCTGCCCATCAGGTGGAGCTTCTTTCCACAAGGCGGACCGGGAGGACGGTCCGGACCGGGATGACTTCCCCGGCGGCCTGGCGGATCACCGCATCAACGGCGTAAGCGCACATTTCCTCCACCGGCTGATGAATTACGGTCAGCGGGATTTCACAGGAGGACGCGAAAAGGGTGTCGTCATAGCCGACCACCTTCACATCCTCCGGAACCCGTTTTCCGGTTTTCAGGCAGTAGCGGATGACCGCGGCGGCCAGCGTTTCGCTGCCGGCCACGCCGTCCGTTTCCGGATACTGCGCGAAAAAGCTGCGGATGCTTTCGTCCACATCGCCGAAGCGGTACTTCCGGATCGGGACTTCACAGCGCACGCAATCAGCGCCCAGCCGGGCGGCCGCTTCCTCGAACCCCCGGCCCCTGCGGTTTCCGTCGGCTTCCAGTTCCAGGGGCGCATCGATGAACAGCAGATGCCTGCAGCCTTTGCCGGCCAGGTGCTCCGCGGCCAGCCTTCCGCCGTTGTAATTATCCGAAACGACGGAGGGGATCGACTTCCGGGAGACGCGCTCCATGATGACCACATGGGCGTCCGGCTGAATGTATTCCTCCACCCGTGGCGTCTGGTTGCACTGGATGACGCCGGCCACCTTATTGCCCATCAGCATGGAATAACAGGCCCGTTCCTTTTCCTCATCCAGGTTGGTGACGCACAGCAAAAGCTTATATCCCCGCTGGAAAGCGATCCGTTCCACATACTCCACGACCCGGGAAAAGAAGAACTGCTGGACGGAAGGAACGATCAGCCCGATAAAACTGCTGGCGACAGATTTCAGGGAACGCGCCATCTCGTTGGGATAATAATCCAGCGCTTCCATGGCCTGACGGATTTTCCGCTGGGTTTTGTCGCTGACATTCGCCCGGCCGTTCAGCATGCGGGAGACCGTGGTGACGGTCACGCCTGCCAGCTGCGCCACATCTTTCAGCGTCGCCATTTCGCACTTCCTTTCTGACGGATTGGACTATATTGACCTTATTCTTCTTCGCCGCGCCACCAGGCAATGCTCTTTGCGGCCGCCGTCTCCCAGAACACAAAGTCATGGATGCCCGGCGCGGTGAACCAGACATGCTCACAGCCCATCTTCACCAGCGCGTCATGGTAGGCCAGGTTATTGGCAAAGAGGAAATCCTCCGTGCCGCAGGCCAGGAACATCCGCGGCGTGTTGCCGGATTTCAGGCACCGGGCCGCCAGGGAAACCGGATCGTTTTCGCTGCCCCGGAAGGTTTCCGCCGGGCCGAACACATGGGTATAGTAGGAATAGGGGATGCCCATCGCGTCGGCTGAGGCCACTTTGCCGTCCGCGAATTCCTCCGTGATCAGCGCGGAGGAATAAGCCATAAGCGTTCCGAAGGTATCCGCGTATTTGAGCCCGTTGCGGATCGCGCCGAAGCCGCCCATGGACAGCCCGCCGACCGCGGTGTCCTCCCGCCGGCCGGACAGGTTAAACATGCCGCGGGTGACCTGAACCAGCTCCTCGCCCAGCATTGTTCCGCAGTTTTCGCCGGTAACCGGGTTATCCAGCCAGAAGCGGTTGTCCCCGTCCGGCATGATGACCGCAATGCGGTGCTTTGCCGCGAGCATTTCGATTTTGCTGTTTCGGAGCCAGTCATTCCGGGAGCCGCTGTAGCCGTGCAGCAGGTACAGCGCCGGCCAGGGGCCGCCTTCGTAGCGGGGCGGGCCGCCCACCGGCGGAAGATCGATCGGAAGCACCGCGGAAAAGCTGCGGAAGCCCCGCATGGCCTGGGAATAGTATTCAGAACGAAGGATTGCCATTTTGCTCACTCCTTGATTGCTTCATGAAAGGTTCCGAAGGGCTCTTCCGCGTCCAGGAACAGCACCGGAATCTCCGGCAGGAAGGAAGCCGTCCATCGGCCCAGGAATTTCATGCCCGGTTCCTCGCTGCGCTCATGCCCGAGGACGACAATGCCCTTGTTCATCCCCAGCTGGGAAGCATCGCGGACATAGGCGGGAAGCGTCCATTCCGTCAGGTCCCCGCAGATGATGACATCCAGGTTCCGCTGCTTCATCAGCTGCATCGGCATGACTTCCACGCCGAGGCCCAGGCTGCCGCCGCCGGGAAGCAGGGCCACCCGTTCCACCGGCATATCGGGATTGCCGATATAGCGCATATCGGGCATGGAGAAGGTTTTCTGCAGGAATTCCGCCAGCCCCTTCAGCGTCGTCGGCGGAATCTGATAGCAGCCGTCAAAGTGGATTCCCTTGAATACCGGGTGTTCCCGGTCCGGCGGCATCCGGTATTCCCACCAGCCGGTTTCCAGGTCAAAGCCGCGGTAGATGCCGTCCTCCCGGCCCATATGCATATGGTCATGGAAGCGCCAGATCGCGATGCCGCTTTCCTCAATCAGCTTTTTCTTCGCCAGGTAGACCGGGTCGTCCTCTGCCCATTCCGATTCATCCGGCCCGTTGAACCAGGTCGGCTCATGGGTGATAATCATGTCCACCCCGGCTTCCGCCGCCCGGCGGATGACATCCACGGTGGCCATGAAGGTGGAGCCGATGCGGGTGACCTCCTGGTCCATGGATCCCGCGATCAGCCGGTCGCAGGTCTGCTCCCAGGGAAGGGGGGTGAGGCCGGTGCCGCCGATGACCCTGTCGATCACTTCACGTACTTTCATCGAAAAATTATCCTTTCACAGCGCCGAGGACGACGCCCTTCACAAAGTATTTCTGGACAAAGGGGAAAATGACCAGGATGGGCAGAATGCCGATGACGGCCATCGCCATCCGGACAGAGGTGCCCGGCAGGTCCACGACCCTTCCGCCGAGCAGGGCGGCGTTGCTGCCCGTCTTCAGGAACTGGATATTGTTCATGATGCGGATCAGCAGGTTCTGGATGCCGAACAGCTCCGGATTGGAGATATAGTACAGGCCGTTGGTCCAGTCATTCCAGTAGGTCAGGCCGGTGAAGAGCGCGACGGTCGCCAGCACCGGAACGGCCAGCGGGAGCATGATCCGGACAAAGATGGTCAGCTCTTTCGCGCCGTCGATCTTCGCGGACTCGATCAGCGCGGTCGGAATGCTGTTGGCATAATAGTTCCTGACCAGGAAAACATTGAAAGCGGTGACCAGGTAGTTCGGCAGGATCAGGGCAAAAATCGTATCCTTGATGCCGAAGATGCTGCTCCACATGATGTAGGAGGAAACCACGCCGCCGTTGAACAGCATGGTGAAGAACACCAGGAAGCTCAGCGCGCCGCTCCATTTGAAGTCCTTTCTGGACATGGGGTAGGCCAGCGTTGTGGTCAGCAGAATACTGCCGAGGGTTCCGACCACGGTGACCAGCAGGGTGATGCCGTAGGAGCGCATGATCATCGGCCCCTGTTTCACCATGTAGTAATAGCTGTCCAGGCTGAGCTTCCGCGGGAAGTAGTTATACCCGTCCGCCAGGAGGACTTTTTCATCCGTGAAGGACGCAACCACGATCAGGATGATGGGCAGGAGCGTGATCACGGTCAGCACCGTCAGCGCGATCGTGGCGAAGAGGCGGAAGCTTTTAACATCGTTGCGAATTCTGATTTTTTCAGTCTTTTCCATGCTTTCCACTCCTCTCAGAACAGCGCGTTCTCTTTGTCAATCTTCCGGACCAGGCCGTTGGCGGCCAGCACCAGCAGGAAGCCCACCACAGACTGGTACAGCGCGGCGGCGGCGGACATGCCCACGTCGTTGCGCTCCATCAGGCCCCGGTAGACATAGGTATCGATGGTCTGGGTCACGTCAAAGAGGCGGCCGGAGTTCGCAGGCACCTGGTAGAAGAGGCCGAAGTCCGAATAGAAGATCCGGCCGATGGCCATCAGGGTCAGGGTGATGATTGTGGGCTTAAGCATGGGGACGGTGATATGCAGAATCTGCTTCACCTTGGAAGCGCCGTCCAGCTGCGCCGCCTCGAAGATCTCCTGGTCAATGCCGGCGATGCCGGCGACATAGATGATGGAATTCGTCCCGACGAACTTCCACAGATAGACCAGGATCAGGATAAACGGCCAGGGATCCTTATAGGAATACCAGCTGACCGGTTCCAGCCCGAGGCCCTTGTAGACGGTCTTGTTGATGAAGCCGTTATCCGCGTTCAGGAATGCGTAAACGATGAAGCCGACCACGACCCAGGACAGCAGGTTCGGCAGCATCAGGGACGCCTGGAAGAACTTGACCCGGCGCTTTTTCCCCAGCTCATGGATCAGGATGGCCACAAAAATGGCAAAGATCGTTCCCAGAACGATGAACGCGGCATTGTATAAAAGCGTGTTCCGGGTCATGATCCAGGCATCTTTCGTCCTGAACAGGAACTCAAAGTTGTCCAGCCCGTTCCACTTGCTGCCGAAAATGCCTTTGACATAGCTGTAATCCTTGAAAGCGAGGAACACGCCGAACATCGGCAGGTAGTTGTTGATCAGCAGATAGATGAGGCCGGGCAGCGCAATCAGCATCAGCGGAAGCGTCTGGGCTGTGCTGCTTTTTTTCTTCACGCGCGGTTTCTTCACGGCTGCGGTTGTCATGGGTGAGCCTCCTTGTTTTTCCGGTCTGCAGGGGTTTCAGGGTAAAAAAGCGGCGGAGAGGACAGACCTCTCCGCCCGCAGGGAAACGATTACTTGTTGGCGGCGACCCAGGCATCCAGCTGCTCCTGCTTGGCAGCGATGATGTCCTGCATGCCGGCGTCGTTCAGGCGCTCAATGAATTCCGGGATATCCGCTTCGGGATCCACGCTGCCGCAGACCAGGCCGGGCAGGTACTGGCTGATGACGTTGGCCACCGCGGTGTACTGGCTCTTGACCCGGCTGTTGTCGAAGGTGAAGCCCATGGCGACGGAGGTCTTGGCTTCCTTGTTCTGCTTCAGCTCCCAGTCCAGGGATTCCAGGCTGGTTCCTTCCATCGGGTACATGAGGAAGAAGTTGCCCAGCGTGCCGCAGGAAAGCTGCGCGGTGTAGGGAACGGTGTTGGGATCCTGGCCATCCGGATAATTCACGGTGCCGTCGTCCTTCTTCACATAGTCACGGCCTTCGATGCCGTAGATCAGCAGGTTGATGACGTCCTTGTCGGTGAAGGTCAGGTCCAGGAACTTCAGGGCGGCTTCCGGCACCTTGCTGGTGGAAGCAACGCACCAGGTCAGGGCGTTGATGGCAGAGGTGTCCAGGAAGGCGGAACCGATGATCTTCGCTCCCAGGGGATAGCCGCCGGACTGGGCTTCCAGGCTCTTGGCGGTGTCTTCTTCGGGATAGCTGTAGCTGGCGATGTAGCAGAAGTAGTTGCCGGTGGAAGCCAGCTCGGCGGCGGTGGAGGAGGTCGTGGCGGCATCCTTCATCACCAGGTCTTCCAGGTACCAGGTCCGGGCCAGGTCGCAGATGGCTTTGAACTCATCCGTGGCATAGAAATCTTTCACAACCAGTTCGTCATTCATGATGACGCCCTTGGGGGTGTAGTAGTCGTCAGACAGATAGTCGGTGTTCGGAACGGTCAGCTGCAGGCCGATGTTGCCGGTGTTCACGGCGGCCACAGGGGTCATTTCCGGATGGGCGGCCTTCACCTGGCGGAAGATGTCGGTCAGGTCGGCAGGGGTGTTGACCTTGCTGAAGTCCAGATTCAGTTCTTCGGCGATATCCTTGCGGTAAATGATCATGGGGGTCAGGGCGATGGGCTTCATGGTCGGAATGCCGTAAATGGAACCGTTGAAGCTGCAGGCCGCAAGCCAGTCGGCACCGACGGTTTCCTTCGCGCCGGCGGCGCAGGTGTCGATCAGGCTCGTGATGTCCAGCGCCATGTCGGTGCTGACGGCCACGTTGAAGTCACCCAGCGTCTGGAAAACATCGATCTGGTCACCGCCCTGCAGGGAACGGCTGACGGTGGACGAGTAGTCCCAGATGGAGATGGGCTTCAGCTCCACTTCAACGCCGATCTTTTCCCGGGTGATGGCGTTGATGGCTTCTTCGATGGAAGCCTTGACTTCATTGGTAGGAATGTTGTTGAAGGTCGCGTAGGCGTAGACGACCTTGTCATAGCCGTCCGCCGCGGCAAAGGAACATACTGACAGGCACAGCGCCAGTACAAGCACCAGGGAAACCAAGGTACGGGACAGTTTCTTCATGGGGTTTCACTCCTTTTCTTTTTCCCGGAAACCACGGGGATTCCGGCCTTATGGAAGTCCATTTCGCAATGCCGTGCATTCGGCGATTGCTTCCTGATGGGACCAATATAACATGCGCGTCATAAAATGTCAATCGGTTGACAAAATTATTTTTTTCTGGTATCCTCTCCATTGAACATGCATGCTTCCATCCGGGGGAACTGAAAAAGAATACGGCCCTTCGGGCGCTTCCGCCTGATCAGGGAACCGGACGGGCAGACGATGCGATCCGGACAAATACAGAAAACGGGAGAGGAATCCATATGGCATTCGACCAATTGACAGCATTTCTGGACAGCCTGAAAGAACAATATGGGATACCGGGGTACGACATCATCATTACCAGGGGACATGAAACCGTCTACCGGCATGCCGGCGGGCACAGCGATTATGAAGGGTGCGTTCCCGTAAACGGCAGCGAACTCTACTATATTTATTCCGCCACCAAGGTGATCACCATGACGGCCGCGATGCAGCTGATCCAGGCAGGCAAAATGGGGCTCGATGACCCGGTGAGCCAGTACCTGCCGGAGTATGCGCAGATGCAGGTGGCGGACCGCTGCCAGCTGGGAATCTGGCCGCCGGACGTTCCCACCCTGAAGGACCCGCACCATCCGGCACGGACTCCCATCACTTTGCGGATGCTGATGGCGATGACGGCCGGCCTGAATTACGATATTGCCGGGGAACCGATCCGGAAGATGAAGGAAGCGACCGGCAACCGGGCCACCACCCGGGAGATGGTGGGCGCCATCGCTGAGATGCCGCTGTGCTTTGAACCCGGAACCCGCTGGTCCTACTGCCTCGGGCACGACGTGATCGCCGCCGTGATTGAAGTGGTTTCCGGCATGCGCTTTTCCGAGTATCTGGCCAGGAACATTTTCGAACCGCTGGGCATTCGGGAAATGTATTTTCATCCGACGGAAGCCCAGCGCGCCCGGCTGATGGCCCAGTATCTCGCCGGCCCGCAGCCGGGACAGATGAAACCGGTGCCGCAGGAAAACAGCTTCTGCCTTTCCGAATGCTACGAGAGCGGCGGCGCGGGCATCTGCTGCTCGGCGGAGGCCTACAGCGCGTTCATGGAGGCGCTGGTAAACGGCGGCGTCGGGCGGAACGGCGCGCAGATCCTCACCCCGGCAGGTATTGCCCTGCTGTCGGAGAACCAGTTGAGCGAAGGGATTCTTCCCGATTTCCAGACCGCCTGGCGGAAGGAATACGGATACGCGCTGGGCGTGCGCACGATGCTTCAGCCGGTGACGGCGCTGTCCCCGGTCGGGGAGTTCGGCTGGGACGGGGCAGCGGGAGCCTATGCCCTGGCGGACCCTGTGAACCGGATCAGCATCTTCTACGCCCAGGAAGTGCTGGGCATGAACATCGTTTACCAGGAGGTCCATCCGAAACTGCGGGACCTGACCTACAAGGCGATGGGGCTGGCCTGAAGGGAAAACGGACCTGATTGACTTCATATTTCCGGAATTGTATAATTCTGATGTCAGCAAACTGAAAAACCGATATACCACTATGGTCGGAGGCAGCAGGATGGACTGGAAAAAATTCGCGGATCGGTTTGATGCGATGACGTGTGTGCTGTCCGTTGAAAAGAAGCCGGACGGGCGGTGCGGCACGGTCCGCATCGTGACGGGGAATGACAAATACCTCGATTCCCTGGAGCTGGCCGGGGGAGACGTCAATCTGGGCAGCGAGAAAAAGGTGGAGTTTGTTCCGAACAGCGAATACACGCGCTACATCCCGAAAGACCTGAACTTTGAGGATGTCTGTTTCCGGAGCGCCGTTATGAAACAACCGATCCACAATGTGGTCCATGCGCCCCGATATCCGTTTGACATCATGGTCTACATGATGCCGCTGGAAAGCGGGGACGAGTCCATCGGCTACTGTACCTTCACCCAGGTGCTGATTCCGAAAACCGACAACAACCTGATGGCGATGAACATTTCCCAAGAAACGGCCATGGAGATCATCGGAACCTGCATCAAGCTGCGGGAAAACAAACCCTTCCGCGAGATTATGCAGGAAGTGATCGAGGATATCCGGCGCATCAGCGGGGCGGAGTTCTGCTGCGTTTTGCTGATGGATGAAAGCCAGCGGAAATGCTCCGTGATGGGTGAGGCGAGGGCGCTGGCGGAGGCGGATTCCCGCATGTACAAGGACAAGGAAAACTGCTACCGTCTGAACCCGAAACTGAAAAGAGACTGATTCCCGGCCGTCAGAACTGCTGAAGGCTTTTGCGATTGGCAATCCACCCGATAATAAATACAGACCGAGCGAAAGGGAATATGCTCTATGCCTCCTGTCAGCGTCCTGATCAAGCCGGCTTCCGGCATGTGCAACATGCGGTGCGGCTACTGCTTTTACTGCGATGAGGCCGCCAAGCGGCAGCAGCCTTCCTATGGCATGATGGCACCGGAAACGCTGAAACAGGTGATCCGGAAGTGCGTGATTCCGGCAGAGGGCTCCTGCACGATTGCCTTTCAGGGCGGGGAGCCGACGCTGTGCGGTCTGCCTTTCTTTGAACAGGCTGTGGAATATGCGGAGCATTTCAACCGGAACAGGGTTCCGGTTCATTTTGCCCTGCAGACCAACGGTTACGGGATCACGGAGGAATGGTGCCGGTTTTTCGCCCGGAACCATTTTCTGGTGGGAATATCGGTGGACGGGATCCGGGAGACCCATGACCGCTGGCGGCGCGGAAAAAACGGTGAAGCGACCTACGGGCGGGTGCTGCAGGCTGTGGAACTGCTGGATCAGTTTCAGGTAGAGTACAACATCCTGACGGTGGTACACCGGGATACCGCGGAACGAATCCGCGAAATCTACCGGGATTACAGGCGGCGGGGATGGAACTGGCTGCAGTTTATCCCCTGCCTGGACCCACTGGGGGAAGAACGGGGAAAACAGCCCTGGTCACTGCTGCCGGAAGCGTACGGGCAGTTTCTGATGGAACTGTTCGACGAATGGCAGGCGGATTACCGAAAGGGAAGGGCGCCCTATATCCGACAGTTTGACAACTGGATCGGGCTTGCCGCCGGCATGACGCCGGAGTCCTGCGAGCAGAAGGGGGAATGCGGCCTGCAGCTTGCGGTGGAGGCAGACGGCAGCGTTTATCCCTGCGATTTCTACGTGCTGGATGAATGGCGGCTCGGCAATTTCAACCGGGACCGGCTGGCGCAGATCCGCGGGCGGGGGGAGGAGCTGGGGTTCTGCGCCCGGTCCCGCAGCCTGCCCGCGGAATGCCGGGAATGCAGATGGCTGTCCCTCTGCCGCGGCGGCTGCTTTCGCAACCGGATCGAAACAGGGACAGCCATGGGGAAAAATTATTTCTGCCGGGCATACAGCATGTTCTTTGAACGATGGGCAGAGACGATCCGGGAGATCGGGCGGCAGGCGGCCAAACGAGCAGAAAAATGGTGAGGCAGAAACCTGATCTGATTATTCGATTTCCCTGGAAGAGAATACGTAGGTGCTGATGCTGTTGCCGGGCTGAAGGGCGGGCCAGACGCGGCCGTTCAGGCGGAGGAAGAATGGGATGGGTTCCGAACCGGGGTTCATGACGACGGAACAGATGGAACCGTCGGGGTTCTGCGCCGCGGTAACCTCCAGGCAGTCCCCGAAGCGGCTCATGCCGATGCGCCGGGCGCCGGGCTGAATGAAGCGGCTGAAGTGCGAAATATAATCGAAGGACAGGTTGCGGGACAGGATCCCGGTTTGGGTATTGTACATGATCGGCGCATCGCAGAAATTGTTCACATGGTTAGGCCCGCCCTGCTCATCCAGCAGCATGTTCCAGTCCAGGAACAGGTTCATGCCGTGGTTCAGGCTGCCGATGATCTCATGGGCGTACATCCGGGCGTTGCGCAGCTGGTTGTCATTCTTATAGAGGCTGTATTCCACGCAGGCTTCCGAGAACACAATCGTTTTTTCAGGGAAGCGGTCCCGGATCATCTGCAGCGCTTCAAAATGGTCACCGCTGTACCAGTGCACGGCCACGCCGCCCACCATCCGGTCCATTTCGGCATCGGAGATGGTTTCCACGGCCCGGTCAAACGCCCGCTCCTTGTTATGGTCCCAGATCAGGATGGAAATGTCGGAAAGCCCGTTTTTCTGCAATGCAGGATACAGATGGTGCCGGACGAATTCCTGTTCCTCCGCCGCTGTAAACAGGCAGGAGTCCCAGGTCTGGGAGGCGTGGGGCTCATTCTGGACGGAAAGGAAGCGGGGCACCATGCCGGCTTTTTTCGCTTCCTGCAGGTAGCGGCAGACATATTCCGCCCACAGGGCATAGCATTCCTTTTTCAGGCGCCCGCCGCCTGTACGGGAACCATTGGTTTTCATCCAGGCGGGAGGAGACCAGGGCGTGAACATCATGCGGATGGGCTTTCCCGCCGTTTCCTGCGCCCGGAGCAGCAGGGGCAGAACATACTGCATGGGGCGGGACATGTCAAAATGGGGGAAGGGCGGGTTTTCCGGCGTGTCATCCGCCGCGTACATGCCGCAGGAGAAGTCACAGCTGTCCACAGAGGTGCGCCCGAAGGAATAGTTCAGGCCTTTCGGGGAGAAACAGTCCGTAAGAAACTGCTCCTGCAGTTCAGCCGGCATCAGGGAAAACACATACCCGGCGGCATCGGTGAAGGCGCCGCCGAAGCCTTCAATCTGCTGGTAGCGGATTTGCGGATACAGGTTTACCAGATCCCTTTCCCGGTCGGTTTCCTTCTGATCAGCAAACAACTCCAGCTCCCGGGATTCTTTTTTTCCATTTTGGAAAAGCGTGGTGAACTGTTTCATCGATGGTTTTCCTTTCTGTTTTTCTGACGGAGTGGTTATGGGGGAGAATTCGAACATCAAGTTAAGACGTATCTCACCGGAATGGCGTACGATGCTCCTTTTCGGTAACTTTAAAATGATTGTATCACAAGAGGATGATGATTGGTAGGTGGGTGGTGAAATAAAAATGCAGGCTCTGCATTTCGGTTGCCCCTTCGTTTCGGTTCTTGCGGGGATGGGGGTTATGAGATACAATCAGGGGAAGAAGTGAGGATGGGGGAATGTGAGCTATGATGATTCGGAAACTGGAGCAGCATGAGAAATTTGATGCACGGTTGGTTATGACTTTGGCGTTTCACCAGCGGATGGAGGATCCGGAAAAGGAAAAACGGGAGAGCGAAACGGACCCGGTGGAGGATTGGGGCGCTTTTGACGAGGACGGGCG
This sequence comes from Clostridia bacterium, assembly GCA_017404985.1. Classification (GTDB taxonomy): domain Bacteria; phylum Bacillota; class Clostridia; order Christensenellales; family Aristaeellaceae; genus Aristaeella. The sequence continues at coordinate 85,415 of JAFRBK010000027.1, forward strand.
GCTGATGGCCCTTATCGTCCACCATCGGTTTTCCTTCCGGATGGACGGGCAATGGATTCCCGGCGGAGGTATCGGCGGGGTGTCGACCCTGCCGGAATACCGGGACCGGGGCGCAGTCCGCGAGATTTTCGGGGAGCTGCTGGCGGACGCGTACCGGGAAGGGCAGGTTCTTTCCGCCCTGTATCCGTTCAACCATGCTTTTTACCGGAAATTCGGATACGAAACCGTCCGCTGGCGGGATGAATACAGCTTTCCGCCGTCGCTGCTGCGGGAGTACCGGTTTACGGGAAAGGCCGTGCAGTGGCAGGCCGGTCAGCCGGTCAGCGAATATACTGCTTTATATGAAGCTTTTGCTTCCGGGTTCAACCTGGCGATCCGCCGGGACGACAAAAAGATGCAGGGGGAGCATATGAAGGGGGAGTGGCACAAGGACCGCCGCTTCAGCTATATGCTGTATGAAGAAAACAAGGCCATTGCCTATGTGACCTTCCAGGATATCCGGCATGACCCGGCGGCGATTCTGGCGGTGCAGGATTATGCCTGGGACGGGCCTGCAGGATTTCGGGCCATACTGGGATTCCTCAGCCGGTTTACTGCTGATTACGGAAGCATTGAAATCGGGCTCCCGACCTGCCTGGAACTGGCCTCCGTGATTCACGCGAAGGACGCTTACGATATCCGCCAGACCGGCACCCAGTGCTATATGGTCCGCGTGGTGAACGTGGAAAAACTGCTGGAAACCCTAGAAAAACCGGAAGGATGCGCATTTACTGTCAAGGCAAGCGATTCGATGATTCCGGAGAACAACGGAACCTGGCTGGTACGGAAGGACTCAGTGAGGCGCACGGAAGCCCTGCCGGACCTGGAAGTATCCGTGCAGGCGCTGGGACAGCTGGCCTGCGGAAGTACCAACCTGGCGGAGGCTAAGCTTCGGGAGGATGTGCGGATAAGCGGCAATGAAGAAATATTGAAGAAAGTGTTTGTGAGGAAGCCTATTCTGGTTGCTGACCACTACTGAAGCTACGTCGGTTTTAGGAAAAGCGAAACGAAAAAGACCGTCCCTCCGTTTCGGTTCAGTTTTTCCACCCGAAGGACGCGGAGCGCCTGGGCATAATCTTCACCGATGTCCGCGTACAGTTTCTGAAGCGTCATAGTTGTTCTGTCCCTCCTGTACCAAAAGATTTCAGCATGAATTCAACGGGCTTTCAAGAAGTCAGCCCATGAGGACCGCGCCGGAAGCGTTCTTCCGGTCCTCTAGGAACCAGTCCAGCACGTGCACGATTTCCCGGTCCCAGAAAGCCCAGTCATGGCCGCCGGGGCCTTCGGTGCTGGTGAGATTGCAGCCCATGGCTTTGAACCGGTCCCGGACATCGCAGTTCATCGGGTAGAGGAAGTCCTCCGTTCCGCAGGCCTGGTACAGGGCGGGAACGCATCCAGCCTCCGCGCAGCGCTTATACTGGGCGAAAAGGTCCGCATGGGAGCCGGCCAGGGAGCCCGTATCGCCGAGCAGGACCTTCCAGTTAAAGACGCCGGCAGCGGGAACCGATTCCTGATGCTCCACCAGAGACTGAAGATCCAGCGCGCCGGACAGGCTGGCGGCTTTGCTGTAGCGCTCCGGCGCGGAAAGGGCCAGGTGCCACGCGCCGTAGCCGCCCATGGAGAAACCGCCGATAAAGGTATCCTCCCGGCGGGGGGAGACGGGGAACAGGGCGCAGATATAGGCGGGGAGCTCCCGGGTGAAGAAGGTTTCCCAGCTGAGCCCGCCGGGGATATTCTGGTAAAAATTGTTGCCCGCGGAACAGGACACCACTGCGATGCGCCGGTCCTGGGCATACCGGTCGATGCTGGAATAGCGAATCCAGGAACTGGCGTCGCCGAACATGCCGTGCAGCAGGTAGGCCACTGGCAGGCCTTCATCATACCCGAAATCCCGCTTCAGGGTGGCATAATTCACCTTGTCCCCGCTGGAGGGGGTGGGGAGGCTTACGTAGAAGGAAATGTTGCTGAACAGCGTGTGGCTGTACATGTAGCAATCCAGAAGCGCCATAAAAGGATCCCCCTTTTTCAATTTTGGGTTCCATGGAAACCGGGAAACCAGCCGTTTCCTTCCGCCGGGCGGAGAGGGAAAACGGAATCATTGTGTTGGGCTGATTATACCAATTACCAATATCTGCTGTCAACGTTCCGGCCGCGACGGAAGCCTGTTGTTTTCCGGCTGCGAATTTGGTATAGTGAAGGCAGAAAACAACGAAAAAGAGGGGCGTTTATGGCAGCATATACAATTTCGGGCGAAACCACCATCGGCGAACTGGTGAAGAGCGGGCAGTACGGGGAATTCGGCCATACCATTTTTACCTATATGACGCCGGACCACTGGAACAACAAACTGTCTTCCTACGGCTTTCATACGGTGGGCTTTGAGCCGGGACTTCAGCGGATGCAGGAACTGGCGGAAAAAAGCGCCGAGCTGCATATTCCTGTTTATTCCGAGGAGGAGCGGCTGGCTTCCTGGGACAAGGATACCGTCCGGCTGGAATTCTTTCCCGCGGATCCGGCCGGCCCCAGCCGGCCCTATGTGCTGATTCTTCCCGGCGGAGGGTTTAACCGGCAGTGGGGATTCATCGAAGGCCAGGCCGTCGCGGCCCGGGCGAATACCCTGGGATATCCGGCCTTTGTGCTCTATTACCGGGTCAAGCAGGAGCCCCTGATGCCCCTGCCGGTGGAGGACCTGTGCCGGGCCGTCCGGCTGATTGACGAAAACGCCGACCGGTTCCATGTGCTGCCGGGACAGTATATGGTGGGCGGATTCTCGGCCGGCGCGGCGATTGCCGCCTGCCTGCTGACGGAGCATTTCGGCTGGGAGGCGGGAGGGATTCCGAAGCCCACGGCCTTGTTCCTCGGCTACGGGCCCATGCGGTACGATGAGTTTTACAAGGCCTGGGAGGAGGCGCCGGCAGGCTCCGCGGCCAAAGAAGGCGGCGCGGCCGTGCTGCGGAGGGTCGGCGGGCCGAATTTTTCCATGGAAACCCTGCGGCCCTACAACATCATTGACCAGGTCCGCTCCGACGCGCCGTCGGTTTACGTGACCGCCAACCTGGATGATCCCATTGTGCCGCCCGTGAACAGCCTGAAGCTGATTGAGCGGCTGAAAGAAAAAGGGATCCCCTGCAAAGAGAGGATCGGAAAAAGCGGCGGCCACAGCTACGGCCTGGGATACGGGCTGGAGGCAGAGGGATGGTTCGACGAGGCGCTGGCTATGCTTTTCTCCGGTCAATGCCGGTGATCTGGTAATAGGCTTTCTTATCCATATACATTCTGGATTCCGCCAGGACGGCCAGCTCGTTGATGACCAGCTGGTCTTTTTTCTCCACGGCGATACCGGAAGAAATATGATACCCGAGTTCCTCCAGCTTCCTGTTAACTTCCTTCATATCGGCTTCCGTCGTTTCCTGCGGGACGTCCATCCGGAATACGACAAATTCATCCCCGCCGATGCGGAAGGTGAACTCCTTGCCGAACTGCTCCATCAGAACGCGGGCGACCTGGCGGAGCATTTCGTCTCCCGCCGCATGGCCCTTGCTGTCATTCAGGGCATGGAGGCCGTTCACATCCACATAAATACAGGTCACGCTCTCGTAGCAGTTGGCCTCATAGCGGTGCAGCCGGCGCTCATAGGAATTGCGGTTGCAGGCCCCGGTCAGCAGGTCGGTTTCACTGTAGTACTTCAGCTGGTGGGACATGAGCCGGAACCGGTAGCGGCGGTGCATCAGGAACAGCGCGCAAACCATGCTGGCGGAACCGAAGATGAGGGCATTGGAAATGTCAATCAGGGCCACTTCACGGGCCTTTTTCACCCAGGCGAGAATGCAGAAGGCAAGCACGCACAGCGCCAGGCTGCCGATCAGGCAGGCCGGACGGTCTGTCACCAGAAAGGGAATCAGCAGAAGGACCGCGATTACGGTCACCGCGGGATATTCCGGCCGGCGCAGGGAAATGATCATGCAGAAGGCGATCATCAGGAAGAAATAAAGATACAGAACCGGCTTGACCGCCCCGGGGAAGCGGGGGAGAATATGGCGCGTGAACAGGAAAACAATGAGGCTGACGCCCGCCGCCTCACAGTAGATGACCAGATTGCTTTCCAGCAGCCCGCGGAAAAACAGGCCCAGCACAAACAGCCCGCCGAAAAGAACCGCACAAATCATGGAGCAGACGCGCAGGTTGTTGCGGTTCTCCTCGCGGATTTCCTCCTCGAGAAGGTTAAACTGGTCCTTTTCCAGCCCGGCAAAAAGAATCAGATTCAAAAATTGCTTCACACAAAACCCTTTCGGATCCGCCGCAGGGATCCAGTCAGAAGAGGCGGCCGCCTGCCGCCCGAATTACGGGGGAACGCCTTCAGTATAAAGCGTTACGGCCGGTTCCGTCAAGGAGAACCCAGAATTGGAAGAAAATAACAAAAAAATGAAAAAGAAAATGACCCCAAATCGTAAAATTGTAAACGAAAAATAATAATCAAAAGGCTTGTTCCGCAAGGATTTTTTTGGTAAAATAACTTTGTGGAAGTATTTCTGTTTTGCTATGTAACCAAGCAGACGGAAAACGACCCTGAATTGAGGTAAAATGTCCAAAAGTTGCCTCAAAAGTTACATGAGAGAGCTTCCGGTTACTTATTAACGAAAAGTTCGGGAGCGGGAGCGTGCGTCGGACGGGAAGGCAGGCATGAAGAAAGAGAAGAAGGGGCAAAAGAAGAAGAGCCATCGGGGTACCAACCTGCTGCTGGTTCTGATTCTGCTCGTCGGGATCGCGATCGCCGGATACCCGGCCTTCAGCGAATACTGGAACAGCCTGCACCAGTCCAGGGCCATCATGGGGTATGCGGAACGTGTGGCCGAGCTGTCCAACGAGGACTATGAGAAGATCTGGACGGCGGCCCTCGGGTACAACTGGCGGATCCGCCGAACGGAAAACCGCTGGAGCGTGGAAAAGGACGACAAGATGCTGGACGACTACGAGAGCCAGCTGAACGTGGACGCCACCGGGAACATGGGGTTCATTTCCATTCCCAAGATCGACGTGAACCTGCCGATCTACCACGGCACCAGCGAAGCAGTTCTCCAGACCTCCATCGGCCACATTCCGGGAACCTCCCTGCCGGCCGGAAGCACGCACACAGACGAGGAAAACTTCGAAAAAGCGGATTTTCCCTCCCACTGCGTGCTGAGCGGACACCGGGGCCTTCCCAGCGCCAAGCTCTTCAGCGACCTGGACGCCATGGAAATCGGAGACGTTTTCTATCTTACGATCCTGGACCAGACTCTGACCTACATGGTCGACAAGATCACGGTCATTGAGCCTGATGATACCTCCGAAATGGAGATTATTAAAGGAAAGGATTTATGCACCCTGATGACCTGCACCCCCTACGGGATCAACACGCACCGGCTGCTGGTGCGGGGGACGCGGGTCGAGAACGAAAAGCAGCTCCTGAACGTCCGCATCACCGCGGATGCCATCAAGGTTGATCCTCTGTATGTTGCTCCCTTTATTGCGGCCGGTGTTTTCTTCTTCATGATCCTCTGGGTCCTGTTCATGACCGGGGGAAGCAAAAAGAAACGCCGTGCATGACCGGATTGCCCGACATTTTCCCGATCGGCTGAGCCGATGACTGCCTTCTGGATGAAGAAAGGACGATGTGTAATGAAGCGTTCTGAACGGAAGAATCTGAACCAAATCAGCGGAAGGAGGATCACTGCGCTGCTGGCTGCAGTGGCGATGCTGCTTTCCTCCTGCGGGTCGCTGGCGGAGTACCACAGCTCTACCTGGGAGTCGAAACCACTCCTTGTTTCGGAATCCTATAAACTTCCGCTGGAGGAAGTGGACGATGACGGGGTTCAGACGGAACCGGAGGACGGGGATCCGGATGCGACCGCCGATCCGGACGCAACGGTTGACCCGGACGCCACGCCGGACCCCGACGCGGCGCCGGATCCGGACGCATCGGCCGAACCGGAAGAAACCGAAGAGCCGACGCCGGAACCCGAACCGACGGAGGACCTTTCCGCCCTCTATCCGGCAGGGACGCTAACCTATGCCGGCAACGGATACAGCCTGACGGCGACCTTCCCCACGGAAGCCCGGATCCCTGCAGGATCAAGCTTGGGAGCCACGGAGCCCGATGAACTGGCCTTCTATGAATATATAGATGCCCTGCAAAACAGACTGAATTCCCAAAACCCCGACGCGCCCTGGCAGGACTTCATTTCCGATGTGATCTTCCTGAATCCGGTGTTCACGGACGCGGAAGGGAACACGGTGATTCCGGAAAACGGCGTGGTTCTGACCGTACAGTATGACGGCGCTCCCGCCCAGATCTACCGGCTCGGCGGACGGACCGAAGAACTGGCCGAAGACGCCAACACCGCTGAAATCAACGACTACACGGTTGGCATGATTGCCATCTTCCATACAGAAAAGACCCAAGTCGGTTATGACGTGCTCGAATACCGCGGCAACGACTACAAGGTGACCGTGGGCTACGCCCCGGACGCGGGCTTCCCGGCGGATGTGCAGCTGAAGGTCCGGGAGATTATGCCCGGCACCGCGGAATACCGGCAGTACAATAACCAGACCGAAGCGATGCTCGATGAAAACTGGGAGCAGGTGGAGGAGTTCGCCCGGTACTTCGACATCACCTTCGAAAATGGCGCGGGCGAGAAGATTGAACCCAAGGCCTATATTGATGTAGAAATCCTCTTCGACGACGTGATCGATGTCGCGGAGGAAAGCATCGATGTTCAGGCCATCCACTTTAATGAAGAAACCGGCATCGAGGTCATCAAGTCCGAAACCGACTCCAACGAGGCCGCCGCCAACAACAGCGATGCCATCGACACGGTGTCCTTCTCCTCCGATACCTTCTCCGTGTACGCGGTCGTGCGCACCTCCAAGATGACGGAGAAGTTCATCACGAAGAGAGGATGGACGTATCAGATCACCGTGACCTACGGCGAGGAAGCCCAAATCCCTTCAGACGCAAAACTGCAGATCCGGGAAATCCTGCCCGGCACAGAGGAATACGAGCTCTACCGCAGCCAGACGGCTGCGGCGCTCGAGTCTGATGACGTTCAGACCCCCGGCATGTTCGACATCACCATCGTCGACGGTGAGGGGAATGAAGTGGAACCCAAGGCCCCCGTCGACGTCAACATCACGCTCCTCCGCACCACCATCAACCAGGCGGAAGAACTCCACGTGGTCCACTTCAAGGAAGAAGCCACCACCACCGCCGAGGAAGGCAAGGCTGAATCCGAAATCCTGGAAAACGATGTGGACGGCAACAGCGTTACCTTCAAGACGGGTTCCTTTTCCGTCTACGTCCTGGCTTATACCGTAAACTTCGAATACATGGGCCGCAGCTACGAGATGCTGGGCAATTCCGAAATCCTGCTCTCGAAGCTGCTGGAAGTGCTGGAAACCGGTGTCACGCTCAGCGACATTACCGGAGTTTCCTATACCGGCACATCCGTGGAACTGACGGAAACGGACAACAACGACTGCCTGATCAAGATCATTCCCAATGCGGACGAGCAATCCGTCCTGACCATCAATACTGCTGACAAGGTGATCGAGATTGAAGTCGCCGCCACCGGCAAAGAATCTGTCGACCTCGGCGATGCCGTCATCTCTTCCGCCGACGGCGTATACCTTCCAAATGACGCCACCGGCAGCATCGAGTACGCCGGCGCGCATGAAGAAGTCATCTCCCTGATCCAGGAAAGCACCGCTGAAGCCGCAGCTGCGGAACCGGCGGCTGAACCGGAAACCACCGAACAGGCGGAAGCCCCGGCCCTGGAACCCGCTGAACAGGCGGAAGCTCTGGCGGACGCCGAAGAAAAGAACGAAGAAAAGAAAACAGAAGAAACAGCTACGGCCAGCCAGACCTTTTACCAGGTCTATGATATCAACCTGGAAAACGTGGACGCGGAAAACTATGAATCCGGCTTCCAGGTCGAAATGAAACTGAGCGAGGAAGTTCAGGGCAATGACATTCACCTGTATCACGTTCATGACGGCCAGGTGACTGAAATCACCGAGTTCGAACTGGTAGGGGACAGTCTGTCCTTCGTTACCGAAAACTTTTCCTATTTTGTCCTTTCCTATACTGTTGACTTCCACTATGAAGGCATTGATTACAGTATTGAAGGAAACAGCCAGATTCTGCTGTCTGAGTTGATCCAGATCCTGAATATTCGGGTCGACAAACATGAAAGCGACGAAGAAGTACGTCCCGATGCAGACACAGACTCTGAAAAGGAAGGCGAGGAGAAAAAAGGGACCGAAAACGAAGAAAAGGGAGAAACTGAAGCCGAAGAAAAGGATACAACTGAAGGCGAACTCCTGAATGTTGTTGACGTGGCCTCTGTCACCTTCACGAATGAGCATTTGGTGAGCGTTGAAGAAGTCAACGGCATCATCTCATATAACGGATCAGAAAACGTCGATGTCGGGGAAAAAGACTTCCTGCTTACCAGTCTTGAACCATTTACGAGCGATGAAAAACTGACAATTACTCTGACAGATGGAACCGTTATTGTTGTGGGAGTGACGGATGCTCAGAATCCTCCTCATTATACGGTGATGGTCAATGACAATAATGCTGGTTATGTTACAATTCGACAAGGAACGGGTAGTTCTGCTACCTATACAGATTATTCATCGTATACGGAAGATACTTCTCTTTACGATGCCGGATATGCGTTTTATAATGCTGTACCTGCGAACAGCAAGGATGGGTATGACTTCCAATATTGGATCAGAGACGATGGAGCAGCTCCAGTTGTCATTAGCAACAACCAGCTTCGAGGAACGAATGGCGCCACCACATACAATGTCCTTGATCGTGATACAACATACGTCGCATTCTTTGCACCTACAGGCAAGAAAATTGTTCGTGTGAACTGGCCTGCCAGTGGGGGAGGAGTTGGCGTCAAGGAAGGTGGACCTGCACCCAGATCGGTGACCACACCAACAAATTATCAATTCCTGTATTATTACACATCGGATAATGTAACTATTACTGCTACATCGTATGATAATTATGTATTTGTTGGTTGGTATGATGGGGATACGCTTGTCTCCACTTCTTCGGAATTGGATGTAAAAACATTAAAAGCAAATTATAGTCTAACTCCTGTTTTTGAACCGGATGAGGGGCATCGTGACTATTACCATGTATGGTTCGATGGATCCAATGGATTATACGGAGGTGATATGTCCTCCGCGCGGACGCTTTACTCCTACATTTCCGGCGGAACTGTGGTAGGAAGCACTTCCACATATCAAGCGGTAGATAAAAACAACAACACTATAAACCTGCCTACATCCGCGGAGCTGCCGGCGAATGCTGCCAAGACCCATTACGAGCTTCAGGGCTGGTACGATATCTATAACAAGCAGTATTATTCAAAAGGTGCTCAGGTGAAGATTACTGCTGACAGCGTATTCTATGCGGATTGGTTCCCAACGAGCTATAATTTCGGCGGCGGTGACGCCATCAATTCCACGGATACCAGCAGCTTTATCACGACATACGTCTATGACTACAATAACCTGTTCAACATGGAGAGCATTAAGCTCACCAGCAACTCTCAGATCAACTCCGCCGGAAACTATGAGTACTGGGAGATGAACGGCAATTCCACAGACTTCATCTTCATGACCGCACACACAGGTTCCGGACGGTCTATTAATCCCTATAACAGAGCTTCGGAAGGCTGGAACTGCAATCAAGATTCCAGAACAACAGATCTTTACGGTTCTGTTGCTCCAATCAGTCGCCTGTTCTCTACTTCTTCTAACATTTTAGGCCAGCGTTACGTTGGTCAAGGCAATTATCTCTATACATACGATGCTTCAACTGGATATTATTATTACGACAGCTCTAGAAACGCCGCGTCGTATTCCAACGGAAGATTTTATGTGCACAGCTACACAAATCAAACCAGCGCAAACGGAAGCTCAGACGACTTCCTTCCTTTCAATTCCGGCAGTGGAACTTTTAATGAAGACGACGGTTCCACGAACTACTGGTTCGGCATGCAGTCCAAGATCAATTTCTTCCTGCCGAATAACACAGGATATGTTGATGAGGATGGAAAGACCGGCAACCGCTCCATTAAGGGCGATGAAATGGTCTATCGTTTCTCCGGTGACGATGACGTCTGGGTGGTGGTGGACGGTAATCAGTTGCTGCTGGATCTGGGTGGCGTTCACGGAAAGATTTCCGGGGAAATCAATTTCTCCACGGGAGTTGTCAAAGTCGGAACGCAAACCAGTACTTTCTCTCTGCCATGGGGTGAACATACCCTGACGCTGTATTATCTGGAACGCGGTACTTCCCAGTCCAACTGCTCCATTTATTTCAATATCGCTCCGAAGTATAACCTTCGGATTATCAAGAAGGATGCCGCTACCGGTACCGGCCTCGGAGGCGCTGAGTTTGGTATCTATTCCGATCCGGAATGCACTCAAAGCGCGAATCTTCAGGGCCTTTATGATAATACCGCTCACGAGACATTTACAACCGGGGATGATGGACTGAAGCATTGTAAGGGTCTTATTGCTGGCCATACCTATTATCTGAAAGAATTGACAGCTCCATCCGGGTATCCAGATGTTTTAGATCAGATCATTACACTAATCCTTAAATCTGACGGCAGCGCACGCGTTGAAACCACGTCAGGAATTTCCGCCAGTGTTTCTACATCTGCATTTGATCATATGATTATTCTCTCAGCGTATAACACGGAGAACCCGATCAAGGTAAAGCTCCGGAAATATGTTCCTGCCTCCAATAGCCCCAGCACAAAGGTAAGGAATATTCAGGGCATTCGATTCAAGATTTATCCTACACTGGAGGATTATCAGAACAAGACCAACGCCATTGATCTTGGCGCCACTGATGTTTACTTTGACGAGGAAACCAATGAGTACATTACCGATAGTGTCGGCAAATTCTACGAGGGAACCATCAATCCCGGTACGTATTATCTGGAAGAGACGCAGGTGCCTTACGGTATCGTGAAGCAAACCTCGGTGATCAAGATTACTATCGGATACGATAAACAACAACAGAAGGTTTATTACTCCATTAATGACGGAAACAAAATTTACAAAAATAGTAGTAACGATTATAATGACATAGAGATCCCAAACGAGATTGCAACAGGCTCTGTTTCCATTACAAAAACGTGGTTTGATGACACCGGCGCCACTGCAGTGCTTTTAACCATGGGTCGTATCGCCAACAATGTGGATGACGGCGCGATTGATCCATCCGCATTTACAGTGAGCGGCGGAGATGTCTATACCTACAATAACGTTAAGTATATCAGAATTCAGAAGAATGGCACGACTTGGCCGACAGTAACAGTTTCCGGTCTCCCGATGCTGAAAGCAGTCAGAGATTCTTCGGCAGAAGCGGTTTATGAGTATCATTATTATGTGACAGAATTTGCTTATATCAACGCAAGTAATCAGGTTGTTGAAACTACTTCCGATGATTTTGGATGGACGCCGATATATTCCGGTACCAACAGTACTGAACTGCTGGACAAAGTGACTGTTCTTGCCAAGGCGGCCACTGACACTCCGGATCAGTTGACGGTGAATAACTCTGAAACTGTTGAGACTGTTGACATTGGGGTTTCGAAACTGTGGAGGAATAATAACGGAACCGACATGACGGAGGGCATGCCTGCCAGCGCTACGTTCAAACTGAAGAGATATTATACATATGAGGCCCAGTCTTCATCAGGAAATAATGGAGGTGGGGAAACAGGAACATGTACTGTATATCTCAAATCACAGGACGGCATCATTACGTATGACACAAAGACAAATGTTCCTATTGGTAGTACGATTACTTTCTCGGTTGTGATTAGATCCTGGCACGCGACCGAAGGAGAAAAGCTTACTTTTTCAGCGGGTAGTGTCACAGGAGAGCTTACACTTGCAAATGTTGTCGAGGACAGAACTTATACAAGCATTGCAATTCCCGTGAACGGTAATTTGACAATCAATCTCCAGAAAAAGGGCAACACTGAGATTAATCAATGGAATAGTAATCCTGGCGACTCATTTAAAACAACTCCATACATAAATGAGCCTATTACTGCATCAGGTACTTCTAATAATACTGAAACTGTTATCACGACAATTGAAGATGAAGCATTCAACAGTTCCAACCAAACGCTGACACTTCCGATTTCCGGCAATTGGTTTGGATCCTTCACCAATCTTCCGAAGAAGGGAACTGTAACAATTGGTGGAGAAGAAAAGGAAGTCTACTATTATTACCACGTTGAAGAGCAAGGTGTTAATACAGCCCTCTGGACTGTAACAGATGAAAATAATGCTGGTTTGAACGAGTCTGGAACAATCACTGTTACGAATACAAGCACTTTGATTCCGACTGGATCTGTGAAACTGAACAAAACCTTTACCGGTGTTGCGGCAAGTCAAATTCCCACGAGCTACCAGATTACAGCAACATGGAACGGGCATGACTATGTGCTGCCAAGGTCTTATCCGGCGGGATTTATCCTTGGCGAGGGTAATTTGGATAATTATCCAGTTGATACAGGATTTGGCGCCACGCTATATGGCCCGTATACAAAAGAATACTGGGAAGCGTGCGGAAACACCGAAGAAATCAATGCGAAACCAGACTATTCCTGGGTTATTGATGGACTGCCTGTTGGTACGGTTGTGAGCTTTAATGAGCAGAACGGCGACATTGACGGGAAGGATTGGACAGCAACCGTTGTTAACGGAGATGGTTCGACTGCGGAGGGAAAGACTGCCACAGCAACATCTTCCGAAACACAGCAGACTGCGGCCTTTACCAATGCCTATACGAACGTAGGCACCCTGACACTGAATAAAACCGTCGATGCGAATTCTGATGAACCCGTGAACGGCGATATGACGAAGACAAACGGATACTACACCTTCACGATCACAGGACCGACGAATCCTGTAACCGAGGAAGCCTATTCGAAGGTTGTAACGATCAAAGCTGTTACCAGCGGCAGCAGCACTGTGTATACATACATCGTGTCTGATGATATTCTCGTGGATGCTTCGAAAAACCTTTGGAACGATGCAAATGCTGCAGCAGTTCCAGCAGCAGGTGTAGCACTGACTGAACTGGAAATCGGTACTTATGAAATCGTTGAAGCGGAACCTGTTCTGATGAATGCACTTGATGCTGATACCGGGATGTATCTGCAGAACATCGAGGTGGAAGGCGGCGGGGAAGGAACAACCGCAAACAAGGCAGAACGGAAAGCCACAGTTGTGATTTCTGCCGATACAACAATTGAAGCACCATCCGCAACCTTTAACAATATCATAGAACCGAACATTATCTCTGTGGATAAACTGGTGCTTGACATCAACGATTCAAGTATTAATTCCAATGCCTCTTCTGTCCTCGACTACACATGGGGCTATAGCGCTGACTACGATGTGAACGATGAGGTTCCGTTCCGTGTGGATATCAACCTGCCGTCCGAGGCGTATCGTTCAGAGAGCACCTATACGTTGGCGATCAATGATGTCATGGAAAACATGACCTATTCCAGCGGTCGCGTATATGCCTATGTGAAATCTGACTCGGAATCGACCGGCACATGGTATGATGTGACGGATTGCTTCACGATGCCTTCAGCAGGTGTAAGCACCATCGAAATTTCGAAGAACCTGAAAGATGTTTCCACCAACAAAAAGGTCAGTGATTGGTCGAACGTTGATACACATAACAAGCTGTATCCGTACACTTATCCTGTGCCAGTGGCGGAAGGAGACAGCTTCGATTCGAATGATATCCGCGTTCTGGAGTTCCGCTACAAGGCCATCCTGACCGAAAACGCTGAAATCGGCAAGAATGGGAACGATAATACAGTTACGGTCACCTACACAGCAGGAAGCGGCATAGAGGGAACGAAGACCGCGAAAAACCGCGTATACACTTATCAGCTGAAGGTCAACAAACAGGATCATGAATCGCAAGCTCTTGAAGGCGCGTCATTCCAGTTGTACAAGAAGTACAACAATGCGGCGTCTGTTCTGGGCGCCAAGGCCAATGACACAGCCAGTATTACATCCAACGGTATCAGTATTCATGACAATGATCGGCTGGATGGCATAACCCTTGACCTGGAGCCGCTGAACGGCAAAACTTCGGGCGACTTCTTCTATGTGGGTGACGCAACAGTTTCCGGCGCTGTGTTTACCTGGGACCGGATTGATGACGGCGTTTATATGCTGATCGAAACAGAAGCACCTGAAGGTTTCATTCTGCCTGCTACGCCGACCCTCATCACGGTTACCGTGAACCACGATGAAACAAATAAGGCCCTGCCGGCGATCTCTGGATCTGTATCCACATGGCCGACCGAGGTGTCTGCAGACTTTGACGGATCAAAGGATCTGTATCCCTGCGTTGTTACGCTGACAAATGAGCCGCTGGGATCTCTGAAGATCACCAAGAAAGTGACAGTCAACGGTGTAGCATGGACCAATTCCAGCGAGTCCCCTGCAGACGGTACGTATACCTTTGTGATCAAGGATGAAAACGACGAAGCTGCAGAAGGGATGGTGGACGATACCCCATTGGTAGAAGGTAAGGTCACCATAACAATTACCAACGGTGTATCTGAAACTGTGGAAGTCAAAAACCTATTGCCGGGAACATATACTGTTACCGAAGCCGCCGAAAACACGCACGGTACCGGTCTGATTGATGCAGCGATCGGGACTGAGGAAGAAGCCACCGGCGAGGACGAGCCTGAAGAAGGTGATACCACTTCTGACGTTGGCGATGATACCACGAGCGGTGAAGATGCCGGCAGTGAGACACCTGGCAGTGGTGATACAGCCGGTAGCGATGCTGCCAGTGAACCTGCTGTTGCTCCGAGCAGAACCATTACGCTTACAGTTGTCGGCGGTGAAACCGGTGATGATGTGGCTCCTGCCGGATGCGTGACGTTCACGAACGATTATTCCATCAGGAATATCGTGGTCAGCAAGGCATGGAGTAACGATAATGACACTTCCTGGCCGATGAATATCTACTCTGTTGTTGTTGGACTGTATGTTGGGGATAATCCGGTTCAGAAGAATAATGCTGACTATACTCTCGAACTGACCAACGGGCTCGCTGAAGAAAATAGGACCTTCACGGAACTGCCTGTATATGATAATACCGGCAAGGAAATTGAATACAGCGTGAAGGAACTCGGCGTGCGCCTGACTGACGGTGCGGAGATTACGCCGGTCACAGGAACCAATCTGACACTGACAAGCGGGTCAGACACGGTGATCTGGCAGGTGGCGAACGGAGCGGTCGAAAACGGCGCCGCAACAATAACAAACTCTACCGGCCGCCTGGATGTTGTTCACGTGATTAAGAATTGGACAGATGCTTACGGCAATCCTGTGAATGAACTGGGTGGAGATGTGCATATTCAGTTGATTCGCAAGCAACCTAACAAAGTACTTGCCGACCAGGACATCGAACCCGGCAAGACATACGTTTTCACGATTGACGATTACAGCAAGTATCCGAATGCTGAGTATTATGTCGTTGAAACGGATCATAAGTACGGTGACCGCTTCAGTACGTACTTTGAGACAATTTACTATCATCAGGAACTTGGAGAGACGGAACGCAGCCGCGGAATGAACTACAATACGCCCAACGAAAGCACGGTACATGCAGGTGGAACACTGTATATTGATAATGCTCTAAAACGTTCTGGTGCGCAGACCGTGTTCCATAAAAAGTGGATCGTGTTCGGAAGCGTCAATGGAAATTTCAACAACGGAGAATTCTATTTCGGCCAGCTGGATGGTGAAGACACAAGTGGAACGGCCAAATACCAAAGCAGTATGCAGCTGGACGTTCAGTTCCTTTGCGACATCTATGATGCTCAAACTGGCCAACTGATTAAGCCGGATCAGATTGCTGCCAGAGACTATAACAGGGCTGCGAGGGGAATCACACAATACGCAGATGATTCGTCCCTGATTCGTGTCTGGTTTGCAACAACGGAACATCCAGCAGAATACCTTGTTTTGACAAATGAAATCACGAAGGACGGAAAGGACTTGCGCCTGTACTATGTTGGGAATGGTTCCGACTGGAAATGGGGCTTCCTGGAAAACAGCGGATCCGGTCAGGCAGGTATTGGATACGACGGAAGGCTACCGATGTACGGATATCTGCAGGACGATAATGGAAATGCCATTCTGGATTCGGATGGTAAAGCACGACTTGTTACGTATAAGTATTACTTTAAGGAAATTCGTATCTACGACGGATCTAAACACACGGTTGACGGGGTTAGCTACAATTGGCAGAATCCTGAGGAAGTGACAGATAAGTGGTGGAAGATTAACGATAAACCTGAAGGTGTTGAATCGCTGATCGAGAACCGTCCGTTGGGTCTGCCTGTTGTTAAGTCATGGGAAGGCATGC
Organism: Clostridia bacterium; assembly: GCA_017404985.1. Taxonomy (GTDB): domain Bacteria; phylum Bacillota; class Clostridia; order Christensenellales; family Aristaeellaceae; genus Aristaeella. Next base: position 101,958 of record JAFRBK010000027.1, read on the forward strand.
CGGGTTCTGGTAGGACGGCTGTTATGACGAAGGAAGAACTGTATGAGTTTGATAAAATCGGTGTAACTCTATATGGCCGGACTACGATGAATGGAACTCAATATACATGGATACAAGATTCTCTGATCCTTTATCGTGACAGCGGTTGGTCTGATACTTTCAAGAATCTTGAACGCCATGTAGAAAACAAGACTGTTAACTTAGTTGGTGGCGGTACAGCAGTTGTAACAGGTGATGTTGTATACGGACTGACTGAGGATCTAAATCCTTGGACATATGCAGGAAGGTTCTATATTACAACAGATACGACAACCGGCGAACAGGTTGGCAATCTGGTAAATATTGTGACACCAGAAGGGAAGATCCGGATCAAGAAATCCTGGAAAGACGATGAGGATTATGGGAATACGGGTGTACTGCTGAAACTGTACTACTTCAAAAACGACAATGAAACTGTTGATTTTACTCCTGACTTGGTACGCACACCTACTGCCTATGGCTTGAATGCGGAACAGTTCAGAGCGTTGAATGGGACATCCTACCTGTATGTGAAAAAGGACGCAACTGAGGCCTGGACACTTGAAATTGACGGCCTGCATTCCAAAATCGTAACACATTCCAATCAAACGTCTGATTGCTACTATTTCATTCAGGAAGTTGGCTATGTAGATTCTTACGGAATTGCTCACGTGATTCCCGATGAATGGAATGTGGTGTACTCCGGTGAGAAGACCCAGACGAAGAATTATGATGGTAACCAGATTCCTGCAGCACTTCCTCAGGAAGAAGCCGGATCTGTTCCAACCCTGAAGGTTGAAAACGAGGCTTCGGAAATTCCTGGCACGTTGACTGTAACCAAGACCGTGAGCGGAGATTACACTACGGGAGAAAACGAGATTTTCGAATTCACTGTAAAGGTTGGCAACGAGTTTGTTGCAGCTGTACAGCAGGATGATCAGACTATATATGTATTCTCCGAGCTTACAGAAACAGAGAAGAAATATAGCGTGAAGAAGGATCAGACCATCACCTTTGTGAATCTGCCGGATGGAGCTTATACGGTGACTGAAGACGAAGAAGACGCAGCCAGGACGGGCTATAAGCTGACAACCACCTATCAGATTGGAGGAGAAACTGCTTCGACTACACCTGCGGCGGCGATTGTAACCGCAGGAACAACTACAGCGGTTACAATCAACAATGAATATGCTCTCGGTGAGGTTCAGGTAAGTAAGGTATTCAGAGATCTGCCTGAAAGCGCAACATTGAATGATTTCGTGATTACGGCAAGCTGGACTGTGGAAGGACAGGCACCGGAGACACGGACACTGTCCAGGACAGGCAATCTACCCGCAGATGTGACCAGAACCGGTGACGGAACAGAAGGCAGCCCCTATATTTGGACAATTTCCGGGCTTCCAATCGGCACAGAAGTCAAATTCGTGGAAACTGGATACGACGGTGTTGCCGGGTATATCTGGTCCGGTACAGTGAACGGAGAAGTACCGGAAAACGGGATAATGGAGGGAACGGCTACTGTATCCGATATTGAGACGGCTAAGGTTGCCTTTGTCAACATCTACACCGCAGGTGTGGAGCTTCCTTCCACCGGCGGATCCGGTACCCTGATCTACACGGTTGCGGGCCTGGCACTGATCACTCTGGCGGGCGTGCTGCTGACCACCCGGAAACGGAGAAACAACGAGGGTTGAAAAAAGAAGCATAATTCGGTACAATAATTTGTTGGGCAATACCGGACGATGAAACGCTGAGACATTCTCAGGAAGTCTTTCGGAAGCGGGGAGTGAGACGATGGAGATCTATCATCCCAAAGACGAAGAGCTGCTGCGGGAAATGAAGCGTGTTCGTCGTGTCGCGAAACGGAAGCGCTGGCTGTGGGGAACCCTGATTTTCATGATGCTTGGTGCGCTTTTCGGATGGTTTGTCTTCAGCAAGTACCTGACTCTGGCCACCATGCACGGAAGCGCCATGGGCAGCACGCTGCCGGACGGCAGCCTGGTGGTGGTCTACCGGGATGACGCCCATGAATACCAGCGGGGCGACATCATCCTGTACGAAACCGACACGGGATATAAGATGAAGCGAGTGACCGCCGTGGCCGGCGAACGCGTGGTCGTCAACCCGGTGGGCACCACCCGCGTCAACGGCGAGGACGAGGAGGAATCCTACCTGACCGGCCGAAGCGCGGATGCAGGCCTGAAGGCAAAGCGCCTGACGGTCGAGAACCAGCAATTGTTTGTGGAGGGAGACCAGCGGAGCCTTTCCGTGGACTGCCGGTATCCGGATGTGGAACCGATCGACCAGGAGAAGGTGGTCGGTCGGGCCGTGCTGACCGTGTGGCCCCTATACAACATCCAGACGCTGACGCCGGCCGGACGGGTCGACGTGCCCAGGCAGGCAACGGACAAAACCGCTGCCCAGACTGACGGCACCACGCAGGAGGGCACGCCATGAAGAAATTTCTGATTGTGCTGGCTATTCTGCTGGTGATTGCAGCCGGGGTTGGGTACCTGGTTTATCCGGTAGTTTCCAATCAGGTGGCCAAGGGGAATGACGCCGCCCTGATCCGGGACTACCACAAAACGGTCAAAGCCATGGACAGCGCGGCGATTAACGAAGAGCTGCAAAAGGCGGTCACCTATAACAACGAGCTCAACGAAGGGGAAGACAAGAAGTTCGAAGTCGGGAATCCCTTCGCTGCATCCATTAACCCAGGAACCCATTATTATGAGAGCATCCTGAGCTTCTCGAACGGGATCATCGGGGAGATGGGCATTCCGGCGATCAGCGTGGCGCTGCCGATTTACCACTCCACGATGGCCAACCGGGGGACAAATACCTTGGTTCACCAGGAAACCACGCACCTGCCCACCGGCACAGGCGGAACCCAGACGGTGCTGGCCGGGCCCGGTATTCAACCGGCAGAAGGCTTCTTCGGGCAGATCGGGCTGACGGACGAGCGGATGCTGGAAGACCTGGACCGGGTCATTCCCGGAAACCTGATCTATCTCAACATCCTGGATCGGACCTTCGCTTACCTGGTGGACGATGTGAAAAACTTGTCCACGAGCGGGCTGGCCAGCCTGGACCTTTCTCCCGTCGAGGGGGAAGACCGGCTGACCGTGATGACCGAGAAGAAGGGACATCTGGTGCTGGTCCAGGCCCGGCGGGTGGCTGTATCCGATATCCAGGAACTGCTGGAGCATCAGGACCAGGGAACGATCCCGCCGAGCTGGGAAATCATCATGATTCTGGGGTTGCCGGTGCTGCTGCTGGGATTTGTGATCCTGGCCATTATCGGGCGGATCAAGCGGAGAAAGTACATGCTGCCGACGGAAGGCAGAGACAAGAAAAAACAGGAACCTGTATTCCCCGAGGACGGGGACGAACCCAAACCTACGGATGACAAGAACAAAGAAACCGAAGCCACCGCCGCCGAGACGGACGGGACAGAAGGGAAAAGGGATTGAGCGCCATGAAAAAGAACACACTGAGGCATCTGAGCCGGATAATGGCTGCTGTACTGCTGGCAAGCCTTGTGCTGAGCCTGTGGGGGACAGCTATGTCTGATGGAGACGGAACTTTGACGGTCAAAATCGGGTCCGGCAACAACATTCTCCCAAAGGATGAGATTCGGATTTCGATTTACCAGATCGGCGTGGAGGACAACACCTCGCCCAGTTACTGGCGGATTTCGGATATCTTCAGCGGAATCAAGATCGTGGAAGCAAAGACATCCGCTGAGATTGACGCGGCGGCCAACCAGGTGGCAGCAATCCTGCACAGCCGGAATTCCAGCGCCAGGGCCAGCGGCACACCGAATGGGGACGGTGTGATCCGATTCACCGGGCTGGAACATGGCGTATACTACGGCGAAGTAAGCAAGGGACCGGAAGGGCTTGCTGCGCAGAACTTCATCGTCACAATTCCGGACCTGAACATCCAACCGGTTTCCTATGACGCTACAGTGGTCATGAAGTACAACTTCGTTCCGACGCCGACGCCTACGCCGGAACCGACACCAGAACCGACGCCATCACCGACGCCGACCCCAACGCCGGAAGCCCCGCCGCCTCCTCCCAACGTTACGGCGACTCCGACGGTGACTCCGGACTGGTTCAATCCGACCCCCTCGCCGGTTGTGACGAATACGCCTGAACCTACCATGCCACCTCATCCCTACACCCTGACGATCTATTATATATATGAAGACGGATCGCAGGCATGGGAGACCTACCAGGAGGTACTGTGGCCGGGGACTGAATATGATGTCGTAAGCCCCGTGATACCGGGATACCGGGCCACTATCCTCGAAGTGCAGGGCGTGATGCCGCACCACGATATGGAATATGTCGTCATTTACATCCCGAAACAGGCAGGCAAGAACTATATCAATATGGATGACTACGAGACTGCGTTAGGCCTTGGAGATATCCAGATCCACGTCGGTGTCTGCTTCGAATAAAACAGGCTGCGTTAACCGGAAAGGACATGCCTATGAAAAGACTGATTTCGCTGCTTCTCTGTCTGGCGCTGCTTCTGGGCGGGAACTGTGTTTTTGCCGAGGAAGCCGAAAACCTTCCGAAAGAAAACCAGACAGAAGAAAACCAGGCAGAAGAATACAGCCATGAGGAACTCCGGGTTGGGAACCCGACGCCCATGGACGGCAAGTTTTTCACGGGCCTGTGGGGCAACTCTACCACCGACATCGATGTCCGGTCGATTGTGAACAGCTACTACCTGACGGTCTGGGGCTATGATACCGGTATTTTCCGGGAAAACAAAACGGTGGTCAGCAGCCTGAATATCGCGGAGGATACGAAGAGCGGCGACAGGACCTATCTGGTGACTTTGTACCGCGACCTGTTCTATTCAGACGGATCGCCGATTACCGCATGGGATTATGCCTTCTCCGTCCTCTTCCAGATTGACCCGGTGATTGCCGAACTGGGCGGCGTGCCGTTGGATATGAGCTATTTTGACGGATACAAGGAGTATATCAGCGGCGAACGCCCGTATCTTTCCGGCATCCGCATTCTGAACGACTACATGATCGAGTTCTCGGTCAACCATGAATACCTGCCGTACTTTTTCGAACTCTTCCGGATCGGCATCCTGCCGTATCCGATCCATGAGATTGCTCCCGGCTGCAAGGTTTACGACGACGGCCAGGGCGTCTATATCGGAAACGAGGACAAGAGCATCGCGGAACCGCTGTTCACCAAGGAACTGCTGGAAGCAACCGTGATGGATCCCGACACGGGATACCTTTCCCATCCGACCGTCGGCAGCGGCCCCTATGTGCTGACCTCCTGGGACGGAGAAAGTTGCACTTTTGAGATTAACCCGTATTTCAAGGGCGATGAGGACGGGAACAAGCCGTCCATTCCGAAGATTCATTTTACCCTGGCGAAAAATGAGGACATGATCCAAAAGCTGGAGGAACGGGAGTTTGACCTGCTGAACAAGGTGACCCGGGAGGACACCATCCTGAGCGGCCTGCAGCTGGTTTCCGGGCCGTTTGCCATGCAGAACTATCCGCGGATCGGCCTGACATTCATCGTTTTCACGCCGGACCGGAAAGCCCTGCAGGAAAAGAACGTCCGGAAAGCCATTAATTACTGCATGGATACCACGACCATTGTGCGCGATTACACCAGCGGCTTCGGCATCCAGATGGATATCTTCGCCGGCGTGGGCCAGTGGATGTATTCCATTGCCCAGGGATCCCTGGACTATCCGATTTCCGTGGAGCTGACAGACCAGAGCTCAGCAGCGGACAAGGCGCAGTACGAGAAGGAATACGCCGAGTGGGAAGCCATTACCCTGGACAACGTGCTCCACTACGACCTGAACGTGGATCACGCGATCCGGCTGCTGGAAGAAAATGGCTGGACCCTGAACGCGCAGGGCGGGACCTACACACCCGGGGTGGATGAATACCGCTGTAAGATGATTGACGGGGAATTGGTAGCCCTGAACATGACCTGCGCCTATCCGGAAACGAACCGGACGGCAGTTTCTATGGAAACCCTTTTCATCCCGTATCTGGAGGAAGCGGGCATCAAGCTGACCCTGATCCCGATGGACATGAAGACACTGCTGCGTTCCTACAACGACCGGGACATTGAGCAGATCGACATGTTCTATCTGGGGGACGACTTCAACATCGAATTTGACCCGCAGCTGTTCTTCCTTCCCGGAGACCCGACGGCGCCGGAAGAGGACAATCTGGCCTGGGTGCATGCCCAGATGTACGAATATGCCCGCCTGATGTGCGAAACAGACCCGCACGATACCCTCGGCTTCATGCGCAAATGGGTGACCTTCCAGGAGAAGTTCAGCGACATGCTGCCGATGATTCCGATATACTCCAATGTGTATTTCGATTTCTACACCAAAGAGCTGCTGAACTACGAGATCCGGAAACCGGTTACCTGGGGTGACGCGATCGTGCCGGCCAGCATGGGCCTGTTTGTGCTCGAACAGGAGGCGGCAGAAGCTGCCGCGGCTGCTGCTGGAGAAGAGGAAGCAGGCTCGGACGATTTCGAAACGGATGACTTCGAGACCGACGACTTCGATGACGACAGTTTTGACGATTCGGATTTCGAGGATTAAGGACCAAACCGGCACACCTGCTGGCAGATTCATTCGATCCGGAGGAGGATACGCGGATGGCCAAAAACATGCTGAAGAACTACGGCAGGTTTGAGCTGCTGGAGCTGATCTACGCGATGCGCAAGGAAAACCTGGAACTGAAGGAACGGTGCGCACAGGCGGAGGAACAGGTCCGGGAGATCAAGGAGGACGCCGAGCGCCGGATCGAAAACAACCGCCGGGACTACGAGAACCGCATCGAGGAACTGCGGATGCAAGGCGCTGCGAAAGACCTGCAGATCCGCATGAAGAAGATTGAAGAGCAGTTGCGCGTGATGCAGAAGCTGACATCGGTGGACGTGGACCTGAGCGAGATGCCGACTGACGCGGAGATCAGGAAACTGAAGAAACAGGAAGAAAAGGCCAAGGCAGCGGTTAAACCGGAGGAGAAGCCCAAGACGGCCGATAAACCGGCAGAGAAGGAAAAGGACAAAGTCGCAGAGCAGCCGGAAGAAAAGAAGAAGCCACCCAAAGGGGTTGACTACGAGTTTTAACACAGCGAGCGGGGGAACGGGGAAGTAACAATGGCGAAGAAGCCGATGGAAGTATTTCCGGATTTACAGGAAATCGAAACCGAGATGAGCCAGGTCCGCAGCAAGGGCCGGTTTCGACAGGCACTGAAGGGAACGGCCGGCACGGTGATTGTTGTCGCGGCCCTGGCGGTGCTGGTGGCGACGATTATGCTGCCTGTTTTGCGGGTGACCGGTACTTCCATGCAGCCCGGATTCCAGCCGGGGGACATCATCGCGTGTTACAAAACCCAGGAGTTCAAGCAGGGTGACATCTGCGCGTTTTATTTCAACAATAAGCTGATCATCAAGCGAGTGATCGCAATTGGCGGCGATCTAGTGGAGATCGATGAGGAAGGGCATGTGTCGGTCAATAAGGTTCAGCTGGAAGAATCCGATTACATCTCCGAATATGCACTTGGGATGTGCGATATCGAATTCCCCTTTCAGGTGCCGCTCAATTCCTACTTCGTGATGGGGGATAACCGGGACAACTCCGTGGACAGCCGTGCAACGAATTTCGGCTGCATCAAGGGTGAGGAAATGGTTGGCAAAATTCTGGTCCGGATTTATCCCTTCAACAGCCTCACGTACTTCGGAATGTAGAGAGAGGTGAAATGTAACCCAAAATGTAATTGGGAAAAATTTTTTCAAGTCAAAAAGATGACGAAATTGTGACAAAAAGCTGCTAATGAGAAGAAAATGACACAAATTGTCAAGGATTGAAAGCAAAGGGCAAAGCAGAGCCCGGGCTGCCGCGAGAAGGGTTACATCAAGAAAGGGGGAAAGAGAAATTATCCACAGAAAAACGGCGATTTTGGAAAATGAGGTTACATTCCAAAATCGGGCATTTGGCGGCCATTTTACCCCAAAACCTTGACAAAAGGAATAAATTCCCATAAAATCTCAGTGTAAAGTTACAAGAGTGGGAGAACCCTGTGAAAAGAGTGTCTTCCCGCTCGAAGGACGACGGACGAGGCAGTCTGAAGACCGCCGGAGAGGAGGGAGCCGAACAATCAATTCAACATTGAGGGAAACGGTATCCCAATTTGGCGAAACCTACTGCCCCAGGAAACAACTTAGGGAACAATGAATTCCAAATAAACGAAAAGGAAAGAGGTAAAGCAAACATGAAGAAACTTATTGCTCTGGTACTTGCCCTGGCTCTGGTAATGGCAGTTGCTGTTGCTTCTGCTGCGCAGATCACGATCGAAAAGACAAATAAAGACCAAGTTTATGAAATCTATAAGCTGTTTGATGCAGTTGTGGATCCTCAGAGAGTGGACGGTGGAAGTGGTATCAGCTACAAACTGCGTAGCGACAAAGAAGACTTTAAAGCTACCGTAAATGGTACGGAAGTAGATGGTGCTACTTCTTGGTTCGAACTTGATTCTGCTGGTAACGTCAAGGGACAATCTGGATTAACTGAAACAGTTCTGAAGTCTGATGATTTCAAGGCGTGGGCAATGGCCTATGGTAAGAAACTGACTGACAAAACTGTTACAGGTGACGGCAACGACCAGACCATTACTGGCTTGGATGATGGTTACTATTTCATCACCACAACAACTGGTACTTTGGTAACAATCGACAGTATTGGTCCTGATGAAACTGTTCAGGATAAGAACCCGCCCACCACTATTGACAAGGAGATCACCGGTGTGGCTGATGGCGATGTCACTACTGATAAAGAAAAGGCTCTTGCTCAGGTTGGTACTGAAGTCAATTTTGAAGTGCGCATTCCGATTGCCAACGGCGCTGTGAATTACTCTTTCGAAGATGACATGAGCGCAGGACTGACTAATAGCAAGAATGCTACCGTATATCTGGTTGAAAAGGATGCTGCGGTTGCTGAAGGCGCAACTGCGGAAACTGCGTACGGCACTCTCAGCTATCCGACCGAAGGCAACCTCGATATCGTGATCGCTTTTGACAACGCCTGGCTGAAGAACAACATTGGAAAGGACATTATTGTTAAATACTCTGCGACGGTTAACGCTGATGCCGTTATCGCTGATGCTGCGAACCCCAATAAGGCCACCATCAAGTGGGGCAATACCGATAAGCCTCTGACTCATGAAGACACAGTTGAAGTTTGGTCCGCTAAGATTACTGTTAAGAAGGTTGACGGTGCTGGTAATGCACTGGATGGAGCTGGCTTCGTTCTGAAGAATGAAGACGGCAAGTACTACAAGAATACTGATGGTATTGTTTCTTGGGTGGATACAGAAGCTGCAGCTACCGAGATCTTCCCTGTAAAGGCGAACGATGAAGCCACTGTAGCTGCCGCTACCTTTACTGGGTTGGCTAATGGTACATACACTTTGGTAGAAAAAACAGTCCCGAAGGGATATAACAAGGCTGCTGATTCTACTCTGACCATTAAAGATGCTGATGCGGAAGATCTGAATCTGGCTATTGAAACCACTGTTACGAACAACCAGGGCACCGAGCTGCCCAGCACCGGTGGTATCGGTACTACGATCTTCTACATCCTGGGTGGTGTGCTGATCGTTGGTGCCGCGATCATACTGGTGGCTCGCCGTAAGGCTCATGACTAATCCTTCAACGGATTAATCTGAACAACGGTTAAACCAAACGTCCCGGTCCTCTTCACAGGGGATCGGGATTTTCTATATGCTGGGAAAAGGAAACGTATATATGAACGGGTCATTGACTCAGCCAGCCGGACATAAAGCACCGGAGGTATCGATACGTGGGGCTTCGACTGCAAGGCGGGCAATTTGGTCCAAATTCTGATGATGAAAAAACCCCACTCAGGCGTTTTGCTTGGGCGGGGATGATATCAGACTTTTACGACGCATTTTTCATTGTAATAGTCAATCTTTGAATCGTGGGTGATGAAGGAATAGTTTTCTGCCTTCGCCTGTGCGACAAGAAGTCTATCAAATCCAGAAGAGGTTCATAAGCTACCTTTCATGAAAAGGTCGGTAATATAATCGTTATCGGCGTCAAAATTATCAGGCATCGTGAACTTCCCTTCGGCTACACCGATTCTTCTGGATACGGGCTTCTTCTCGATAGCGGTGATTTTCACAACAGGTCTGCCGTTACGGGCAACTCTGATTTCATCTTCACGGTTTGTTTCGATCAGTCGGATGAGCTTTGAAAAATCAGTTTTTGCTTCAAGGACGTTAACCTGCATCATGCAATTTGCACCCCCTGTTACCAAATGACTAAGCAGACCAGAGTAGTCTTCCTGACTAAAGTATAAGGGGATGTAAGGATAAAAGGCAAGTACATTTTTAAGGAGACGAGGCGTCCATGGCAGGAAGCAAAATATCAAATTGTGTTTTTGGGAACTCGTGGTATAATTTACTTGTTTGAATCTTTAGGGTCAAGGGTGGGGACGATGAAACGAAAACTGATCTTTGGAATACTGACGGTGAGCCTGATTGTCCTGCTGGCTGTGGGTGCGGCCTGCGCCGGGGCTTATCAGACAGTCGAGGGAGCCGTTGTGGGGATTATCGGGGAGATGCATGCTGCCGGGATTACAGGAGAGTATAACCAGGCGTTATGGCTGCATGACTGGCTGACCGGGCACGCGAACTATGATGAAAGCAATTATTGGTTCGATCCTGAGGGCGTTTTGCTCCATGGGGCCGGCGTCTGCCAGAGTTATACAGATGCCTATGCTTTATTGCTGACTGCAGCCGGCATAGAAAACGATACGATGGGCTCCGAATCCATGGATCACTCATGGAACGTTGTCAAGCTGGATGGCGAGTGGTGCTATATAGATGTGACCTGGGATGATCCTACGGGCGGCGGCAAGGAAAACCATTTTTACTTTGGCATGAATGAAGCGCTGTTTTCCCGGGACCATACCCTAGTAAATCCCCCTTATGCCTGTACGACGCTGGACAATTATTATCCGCTTCGGAACAATGAAGGGGTTCTGCTGGCCAGCAACAAAGAGGAAATGATCCAAGAGTTGAATAGGGTGATTCCGACCCGTCCGACTGTGATCCGTCTGAACTATTACGGGACCGATCCGACCTTTTCCGTGGTGGGAGCGTTTGTTGAATGGGCAGAATCTGTCAATTATCGATACGGCATTCTCGGGTTTAACGCGGATTATCATAACTTCCTTGCGACCTTCACTATGGAATATACGGATCCATGGGAAAAGCCGGCAACTGTTCTGGAGCAGCCGGTGACGATTGATCCGTTTACCATGGACGGTCCGTCTGGAACTTACAGGCTGTCGAACTATGCTGGAAACGGGGTCGTACTGGTTTTCGGACGGGAGGATTGTTTTAACACAAAATCTTTTCTGAAAGGGTTCCGCCCCGAAGCTGAGGGACTGGCCAGCGTCGGCGTTGAAACCTTGGTGAGCGTGGTTAACGCAAACGGGGTCGAGGATATTCTTTCGATGGAAGCAACGCTTGCGGGAAATGGGGTCAATCCCGGATACAATCTGCTCTATGATCAGATTGGCGTGATGTGGAATTACCTGCATGCGGTCGGGTTTGATACTACGACAAGTGTGTCATTCCCCTGCGTCTTTCTGATCAACGCATCCGGGCAGATTGTCAGCTATTCCACCGGATTTGTGAGCAACATGACGGAGACCATCGCCTCCGCTTATGCACTTGGAACCGGGAAACCGCTGCCCAAGCCGGAACAGACAAATCCGCATGAAATTGAAAACGGAAGCGGAAACGTAAGCCAGTTAAGCGGGCATTCCCAAATCAGCGCGATCAAGTCCGCTGTTGCAAGTGGAAAATATGTTGTTTTCCTATGCAACCAGGCGATCAACTACAACAGTACGCAGAGCTTCCTTCAGAGTTGGGAAAACAAGCATGGACTGTATGAAGCGTTGGGGATCGATCTGATTGTGGCGCTGAAGGAGATGACGGCTGATCTTCAGAATACGTATCCGCATGTGCAGTTTGTGAATTACAGTGACAATGATTCTGATTTCTGGACGCTGTTGCAGAATGCGGGATTCGACGGGACTTCAGCCAGTTCTTTATGCAATTTCTTCTATGCGCCGGACGGACACTGCATCGCCTACAGCAACGGAAGTACCCTGAACCTGAACAGCTGCGCGCTGCTGACGGTTGCTGACGAGAATTTTGATATGGTTCTTCCGGTAGAACTGGTCGAAATTGGGGATGGCGCGTTTGCCGGAAGCAGCTTCCGGAACGTGGATCTGACCACGGCACCGCTGACGCGGATCGGGGCGGGAGCTTTTGCCGGATGTACCGGGCTGCATCTGGTGAATGTTCCCGCCAGTGTGATGCATATCGGAGATGGCGCATTCAACGGGTGCGAAAACGCGATCCTGATTTGTCCGGCAACCAGCGAAGCGTGCAAGTATGCTATCCAGAACAACATACTGTATCTGAACCGATAGAGAAAAATGACAGGGAACGAATGATTAATCATTACATATCTGCTAAAACACTTGTTAAATAAGGCATTTTTTGGTAAAATAACTTCGTAGGAGTATGCTTGTTTTACCATGTAACTAAGCAGGCGGAAAACCGCCGTAAAATGGGGCAAAATTTCAAAAAGTTGCCTCGAAAGTTACATAAAAAAGCATCTAATTACTTTTCGACGAAAAGTTCGGGAGTGTGCGTCTGACGGGAACGAGTTACCGAACGAAACGCTGCGCCTGACCGAACTGCCCGATATTTCCGATCGGCCAAGCCGATGAATGCCTTCTGGATGAAGAAAGGACGATGCGTAAATGAAGCGTCTGGAACGGAAGAATCTGAACCGAATCAATGGAAGGAGAATCACTGCCCTGCTGGCTGCAGTGACGATGCTGCTTTCTTCCTGCGGATCGCTGGCGGAGTCAGAGTATCACAGCTCCATCTGGGATTCGAACCCGCTACTTGTTTCGGATCCGTACAAAGTCCCGCGGGAAAATGTGGACGAGGAAGGGATTCAGACGGAACCGGAGGACGGGAATCCGGATGCGACAGCCGATCCGGACGCAACCGTAGATCCGGATGCCACTCCGGATCCTGACGCGACACCAGACCCCGATGCAACGCCGGATCCGAACGCATCGACCGAACCGGAGGAAACCGAGGAACCGACACCGGAACCTGAACCCACGGAGGATCTTTCCGCCATTTATCCGGCGGGGACGCTGACCTATACCGGAAACGGATACAGCCTGACGGCAACCTTCCCGACAGATGCCCGGATTCCTGCGGGATCAAGCCTGGGAGCCACAGAGCCCGATGAACTGGCCTTCTATGATTATGTGGATGCCCTGCAAAACAGACTGAATTCCCAAAATCCCGACGCCCCTTGGCAGGACTACATTTCTGACGTGATCTTCCTGAGTCCTACGTTCACGGACGCGGAAGGAAACAAAGTGATTCCGGAAAACGGCGTGGTTCTGACCGTTCAGTACGACGGAAAACCCGCTCACTTCTACCGGGTCGGCGGACGGACCGAAGAACTGGCCGAAAACGCCAACACCATTGAAATCAACGGCTACACGGTTGGCATGATTGCTATCTTCCATACAGAAAAGACCCAAGTCGGTTATGACGTGCTCGAATACCGCGGCAAAGACTACAAGGTGACCGTAGGCTATGCCCCGGACGCGGGTTTTCCGGCGGATGTGCAGCTGAAGGTTCGGGAGATTATGCCCGGCACCGCGGAATACCGGCAGTACAACAACCAGACCGAAGCGATGCTCGATGAAAACTGGGAGCAAGTGACCGAGTTTGCCCGGTACTTCGACATCACCTTCGAAAACGGCGCCGGCGAGAAGATCGAGCCCAAGGCCTATATTGATGTAGAAGTCCTCTTCGACGACGTGATTGGCGTCGCGGAGGAAACCGCCGATATCCAGGCCATCCATTTTAATGAAGAAACCGGCATCGAAGTTATCAAGGCCGAAACCGACTCCAACGAAGCCGCCGCCAACAACAGCGACGCCATTGATACGATTTCCTTCTCCTCCGACACCTTCTCCGTGTATGCATTTGTGAAGACTACCAAGATGACGGAGAAGTTCATCACGAAGAGAGGGTGGACGTATCAGATCACTGTGACCTACGGAGAGGAAGCCAGAATCCCTTCAGACGCAAAACTGCAGATCCGGGAAATCCGGCCCGGCACAGAGGAATACGAGCTTTACCGCAGCCAGACCGCTGCGGCTTTGAAATCTGATGACGTCGAGACTCCCGGCATGTTCGACATCACCATCGTCGACAGTGAGGCGAATGAAGTGGAGCCCAAGGCTCCGGTTGATGTCAACATCACGCTCCTCCGGACTACCATCAACCAGGCGGAAGAACTTCACGTGGTCCACTTTACGGAAGAAGCCACGACCACTGCCGAGGAAGGAAAAGCAGCTTCTGAAATCCTGGAAAACGATGTGGATGGCAACAGTGTTTCCTTTCAGACGGATTCCTTTTCCGTCTACGTCCTGGCCTATACCGTGAACTTCGAATACATGGGCCGCAGCTACGAGATGCTGGGCAATTCCGAGATCCTGCTTTCGAAGCTCTTGGAAGTGTTGGAAACCGGCGTCACGATCAGCGATATCACCGGCGTTTCCTACACCGGAACTTCCGTGGAATTGAAGGAAACAGAGGGCAACGACTGCCTGATCAAGATCATTCCCCATGCGGACGAGGAATCTGTCCTGACCATCAACACTGCTGACAAGATCATCGAGGTCCAAGTTGCCGCTACCGGCAAGGAATCTGTCGATCTCGGCGATGCTGTCATCTCTTCTGCCGACGATGTATATCTTCCCAATGACGCTACCGGCAGTATCGAGTATGTCGGCGACCGCGAGGAAGTTATCTCCAAGATTCAGGAAAGCACCGCTGAACAGGCAGATGCTTCCAAAGAAAAACCGGAAGAAACGGGTGTGGAAAGCCAGACCTTTTATCAGGTCTATGATATCAACCTGAAAAACGTGGATACGGATAACTATGAATCCGGCTTCCAGGTTGAGATGAAACTGAATGAGGAAGTCCAGGGCGACGATATTCACCTCTATCATGTTCACGACGACCAGGTGAAAGAAATCACTGAGTTTGATCTGGCAGGGGACAGTCTGTCCTTCGTTACTGAAAACTTCTCCTATTTTGTTGTTTCCTATACCGTAAACTTCGAATATATGGGCCGCAGCTACGAGATGCTGGGCAACTCCGAGATTCTGCTCTCGAAGCTGCTGGAAGTGCTGGAAACCGGCACCACGATCAGCGACATTACTGGCGTATCCTACACCGGCACATCCGTGGCGCTGACGGAGACAGACAACAACGACCGCCTGATCAGGGTCATACCCAATGCGGACGAGGAATCTGTCCTGACCATCAACACCGCTGACAAAGTGATCGAAATTAACGTCGCTGCCACCGGCAAGGAATCTGTCGATCTTGGCGATGCTGTCATCTCTTCCGCCGATGGCGTGTATCTTCCCAACGAAGCCACCGGCAGCATCGAGTATGCCGGCGAGAACGAAGAAGTCATCTCCCTGATTCAGGAAAACACCGCCGAAACAGCAACAACGGAAACAGCTGCGACCGAATTGGAAGCTTCCGAGAAAACAGCAGAACAAACAATGGAACAAGCCGAAGAGCAAACAAGAGAACAGGAAGATGATTTAAAGGAAGCATCAGAAAACAGATCGGCTGAACAGTCCGTTGTTACCCGCACTTTTTATCAGGTGTATGATATCAGTTTGGAAAATGTGGATGCGGAAAATTATGCCGCTGGCTTCCAGGTTGAAATGAAACTGAGTGAAAAAGTAGAAGGCGACAATATTCACCTCTATCATGTTCATGATGATCAGGTTTCTGAGATCAAGGAGTTCAACCTGATTGATGATAAACTAGCTTTTGTCACTGAGAATTTCTCTTATTTCGTCGTTTCCTATACTGTGGATTTTGAGTATATAGATGAAGTGGGCGAAGTCCACACCTGGAAGCTCCCTGGCAACGGTAGCTACAAACTCAGAGAGGTACTGACGGCCCTGGAGATCGAGTTTGAGACTATCACAGATGCTGAGTTGCAGCTGGTTGAGGGCGAGGAGCACGAGGGCGCACTGTACCTCGACAATGATGAGGACGGCGACATCACCATCAACAGCGATATTGCGTTTACAGATGTCTATCGGTTGACCGTGATCGCGGATAAAAAGTCATATGAGATCACGGTGACGGACTTTATAGAGTACAACGTGGCGAAGCTGGTTTCCAAGACCTACGACAACAATGATACGTCGTTTGCGTGGGACATGAATACCTACAGGCTGTACTGGTATGTCCGCTATCAATATAACGGTGAATACTATTATGCCGTTCAGCAGGTAGGATCCGAAGCCATTCCTGAGCTCAAGCTTAGCTATTTGGTGAAGGACGGAAACATGAACAACTCGACTAGCCCCAATGCCATACAGTGTCCTGATCCTGCTCAGACAAATCTAGACGTGTGGATGGTTGCTGGCAGGGGCCAGGATGCTCCTTTTGACGGTGTGAACCCAAAGGGTACGACAATTATTCTCACTGGCGAGAACAACAGCTTCGGCGGGTACACCTTCGGTGTAGGCAGCAAAGTGAACAGCATATATGAGGTCACCGCAAAGAAAAATAAGCCGTATGTTGTAGAAATCAAATTCCTGGATAGCAGCTTTAGAGAGACAACACCCAGCGAAACTGGTAGTGGCTACAAGGTTTATGCCATGTTTGCCAAGGACGATGGCACCGGAACCATTCACAATTATTATTATCTGACTGATGAAGTATCGCTTAACAGTGAGGTAACAAATGTAAATCTGAGCCGTTTCCGCTATAACGAGCAGGATCATGAACCTGAGCAGTACTACAGTGGCCAGGAGGAGGTTTTTGTTTGCATTGTGCAGAACGGAACTGTCGACAACGATGGGTCACTCAACGGCGGAATGACGCTTTCCAAGGGCGACACAGTCGGCACTTATGAGCTTGCCTCCATAAATCAGGATGTCGAAAACGGCAAGACGACCATCATATTCCGCGCGGTGACTCCGTACAATACCAGTTTCAATGCCCTGGCGACGGATGGTGCGACCGCGGAAAATGTCGATTTGTCGGACAGCGGCATGAACGACGACAACTGGTACATGGTCACCAAGCTGACAAAGAACAATACCGGCAAGATTTATTATTTCGTGCGGACTCTTGGTAACTTGCACGGCAATGGTGAAGTCGCTGTTACCGGAACCATTGACTGGTTCTATGAGAATGGCGATATTTACTCTGCAAACAAAGCCGTGTATGTCAGTGGGGACGTAGGCGAAACCCGCTTGGTTCACATGAGCGAAAGCGGCAAGTCCAATTCTGAAATCGTGGGTGTTTTCAATCAAATTGGAAACGACGGCAAGAACGAAAAGGCAGAGAGCAAGTATTTCACAGGTGGCGATGGCCTGTATAAGTACACTGTGCGTACTATGGACAGCAGCGGTATGGCTTCTGTAACGCTTACGCAGGCAGTGACGCCTGAAGTTACGGTGAATGCATATGACACCGATGGTATTACGGGAATAGCCAACCTGCTCACAGAAAGCGGCGCAGATAATTATTATCTGTATGCTCGTTTAACAGATGAACCGGAGTATGGCTTCCTGCAGAAACTGGACAATTCTGTTGCAACAAAGGTATACAGCATTCCTGTATTTCAGAAGGAACAAGATGGTACTTTGCTAGACAAGTATCTTACCGGTTCATATTCCTATGAAGCCTGGATCATCAGAAAGGAAGATAATAGCGATATTTCCTCTCTGAAAACTGTTTATGAGCGTATGGCTTATGGTGAAGGTGTAGGGGGAATCACGGTTTATCAGGACGGTGAAACAACAGGGTGCGCTGTACTTGATCGAACCAACGCACGGGGTGACACAAATACGAATGCTGTCATCAATATGACAAAAGTTCCAGTGTTAACCTTGAACAGTAAGATTTTTACGGACAAGGTTACAACTACACCGGCCGCGGACAGTTCGCTGACGAGAAACTATTACATCCTACTGACCATGCAGGAGAAAGGGCAACCTGTCTATCATCTCCAGAAACTAAATCCAAACACTGAGGCAACAGAAACTGTTACGATTAATAATCTGACAAAGGCAGATGGATCAGGAAAGTATTACTATATTCCCGGCAAGAATATGACCATGCAGCTGTTGACCTCAAATGATGAGCTTGCGCTGAATAATGCAGCCTATTCAGGACAACAGTTCACGAATGGCCTTGTGACAGGTGATCTTTATCAGGTAAAGCTAACCCAGGACAACTATATTCTGACATCCGAATTAAGAAAACTGGATTCAGCTGCGAATACATCCCATAAAATCAATACCTATTTCTATGGTGCGGATAAGGTTACGCTTGATACCATCGATCCACCCTTGGGAACAACGGCTGATCAGGATGAGGGTCATAAGTATTATTTCCTGGCGATGCTGAAGACAAAGGGCTCTGATAAAGCAGCTGCATATAAGATTGCTGCGCTCAATATGGCAGATACGGACGGAATGATTGAAACGACTCTTGAAGATAAGTATCATATTATTGATACGAACGGAAACAATATTGGTACTGACATAGGCTATGATCCGGATGTGTTTGACATCGCGGTACGCCTGTATCACAAGAGCGGAGATATTCCGACTGATTACATGAATGCTGCAGTGAACGGATCGCCCAGTGACTTGGTGCCGGGTTATGACTTTATGTCCAATAACAAAATCGACGGACAGGAAGTCACCGAGGTGAAGCTGCATAAAGCATATAACAAGGATTACAAAGTGCAGCTGATTTTCGATCCTTCAAGTCCTGAGATAACCGCCGGAGATAAACTCTATCTTCGTGTAAAGCTGGTGCATCAGACCACAGGTACAGAATATGGAATTACTCTCCTCGAAAGCATTCCAGAGGGTTCGGTCTCGGTGGATTATGACAGCTTAACATGGTATAAAGATGCTGGAAGCGGATGGACAGAAAGCTCAGTCACCATCACCGGAAATGAAACTGCTACAGTTCGGCTGCTCCGTGCTAACAGCGATGATTTTGACGCAACAAAGGCAATCAACGGAGAAAACTGCACAATTATTGGAGAAGGTGACATTGCCAAGGCTTACATTGTCAGTTATGCTGAGGAACAGAGCCGTGTGGACGAAAACAACAATGCCACCCATATCACTGATTATGTTAAACTAACTAAAATTATTACCAACAGCGATTACAGCTTTACCGATATCCTTGGACAGGGGGTCTACTACGGCATCAATGCCAATGTGTTTAATCAGCAAAACCACATTCAGTCCAATTTTGCAGTGAATACATACTATGGCAATGGGCAACCGATTGAGGCGGACTTGGCAAGCGAGGCTGGTGCATTTGTCGTTACCAGAATTATTGACAGTATGTTTATCGGCAACAATCATTCTGGTGATGTGCTGCTGTATGTGCGCGAAGAAGATAAAGATAAGGCTCCAAGAGATCCCCGTTCCTTCGTATATAAAATGATTACTCCTGAGGCGGAACTGAAGGCTCAGGTTGACGCGATTCTGAGTCATGGCGCATCTATGTCCGATGCACTGGCTACTCATGCACCGACATTCACTCCGAAAGGACCGACCGGTAACTACTATGAGATTGACACCTACGATTTCCCGGACAACGCCACCATCTATCTTGACGGAGACGCACTGAGAAACTATATCGCTACTACAAGCGGTATCAAACTGACAAAGAAACCCAATCAGATGATTGTGTTCAATTTCCAGGATAGCGATCCGGTTAAATTAGCCAAGTTTGAATATCGCTATGGACGTGGAGATGCATATATGCATACCGAGAGTCCAGTCGGTCATGGTGAGGAACAAAATGATAACGTCGATCTGATTGCCAAGCATATTGTATGGAATATACAAAATGCAACCATGGTGGATATCAATACCTGTACCGGCATGTACCTGATTCCGGAAGCCACAGCCAAGACTGTAGTCAGCGGTACATCTTCCGGCTGGATTATTGCGTGTGGTGAGGTGACCAACACCAGCGGTGAATGGCATAGCGTATACGGTGAACTGCCTTCTGTGTCCAAAACCAACCTGAATGTCGGTAAGACGATTGATGGAAAAACCCCCAATGGCAGCCAGCTGTTTAATTTCACCGTGGATCATTTTGTGCAGGGCTCTGCCGAACCGTGGAAACTGATTGCTTCTGTTCAGAACACCAATGGTACTCTGAAAGAAGAGAATATTACCGAAATGCAGCCCGGTTGGAACATTTATCGCATTAAAGAGAGTGTCACCATTCCGGCTATCACTCAGACAACCGGTGAGTATACTGTTGACAGTCGGGCAATTTATGCAGTCGTCCAGTATGTTAAGAAAACAGCGGCTGGGTACAGCACTGCCTGGATTGCAACCAACCCTGTTTATTATATGGAAGACAGAAACGGGACAATCGTCTTTAATGAAAGTAATTGGAATCCTGCAGCAGCAAGTATTACAGAGGCTTTCGGTAGTGCCGGCAATGGCATCAGGTTGACCCGGCAAACCCGGCCCGCATTTGAAAATACAACGAAAAAAGACCGCTTAAGCATTTCCAAGGTGGTTACCGGCACTACGGACAATACAAAAGTATTCAATTTCACGCTGAAGGTTGAGGTTGGGGATCCCAATAATAACACTTTTACTCCATGGCAGGGCACAACAGAAACCACAGGTGATGAAGCATTTACTATCCTGATTACCGGTTCAAATTCCACCATGACAACTCCCGTTCATGTATATGGCGAGAGTGAATCAGGATATGCGAGCGCCCAGTTTAAACTGAACTCCTTGGGCGAAGTTACTTTCAGCCTGAAAGCAGGTCAGACGGCAGCATTTAACGGCTTGCCGGATCTTCACCGATACTATATTACGGAGAATAATCCGTCGGTGAATCCCGGCTATGCGATCAAAGAAGGCACAGAAACCAGCATAGGGCCGGTAGTTGTTGAGAAGGGTGTCAATAATACGAATACATTCACGAATGTATATAGAGCAAGTGGGTCTGTACCGCTGACCGGTATTAAGACACTTGTGAACGCAAATGACAAAACAAAGCATCGCAATTTTGTCGCTGCCCAGTTTGGATTTGAACTGAGTCAGGGAAGCGACACCATAAAAACCGTATACAATACAGCAGAAGGGAATATTGACTTTGGCACTATCGGCTATACCCAGGATGACATGATCGGTGCAACAGCGATTCTGGATAGTAACGACAATCCTACCGGACAGCGTGAAAAGATTATTGAGTATACGATCCATGAGATTGACGGAAATGCGGAAAATGCGACAGAATTGAACGCCGGGATTACTTTCGCTTCTGATCAGACTGTGAAGGTGAAACTGGTTGATAATGGCGCGGGCACAATCACTGCAAAGGTTATTGAGATCAAGGACAATTCGAATACCATTACACGCCCCTTTGATGCGGCAGATTCCGTACCTGTATTGACCTTCAGCATGGAAAACACATACATCGAGAAGACGGAAGGTACTATTACCGGTGTGAAGAAGCTGACAGGACGTGATTTGGAGGCAGAAGAATTTAGCTTCCAGGCAGTTCTGACGCAGATTGACGATGTACCTATCGCAGATCCAACAGAAGTAACAGAAACCGCCCCAACGACTGTGACTGGAACAAATGTAGCAGCAACAGCTGTTGATGACCAGGGTGCAATGGTAGCCACTGCGAACATCACATTCCAGACGATCGAATATTTCAAAGCAGGTGTGTATACATATACTGTTACGGAGATTATCCCTGCTGCAGGAGAAAAACTGTCCGGGGTGACATATGACACAAATAGCTATACGGTAACCGTGACAGTTACAGAAGATGCTCAGACAGGTGAGTTGGCCATTGATCCGACCAACGGGATTGCTTACTCAGAGGATATGGTGTTCAATAACACTTGGGAAGAGAACGGTATCAGCTTTACTGTCACAAAAGAATGGAAGCAGGAAGGTGTTGCTGTATTTGCACCCAGAACGATCACCTTCTCCGTTAAAAAAGATGGCGTAGATTTTGACCTTACGGACGTGACAATTGAGCAGATGAACATAGGCATTGGTAGCTTTACCAAGAACGGTAACAATACCGTGACGCTGACGGCAGGCGAGTCCGGATGGCCCATTGTGAAGTTTGTGGATGTGCCTGAGGCAAGCTATGTCGTAACTGAAACATTGTACACCGGAGAAGGTACTGGGAATGACTTTTCTATCAATTATGCGCTGAACAGCTCAGATAAAGCTTCAAATGCTGAAGCAGCAGCGACACAGGATGAAGATGAGATTCTGATCAAGAACAGCGAAACAATTCCCGGTAACAACAGAGCAGAGCTGATTTTGAAGAAGGTGTGGGATCCCACTGAATTTTCCAACGATGCTGATAAAAGAACTGTTACCTATGAATTATATCAGGTTGCGGCAAGTGGGACGAGTGGAGGGACTAGTACAGGAAGTAAAAGTATCAATGTTATTGTTCACCAAGGAGAAAACACTCCAGCGAGTATTACTTTTAATGCTGATGTTGGCGATAGTGTAACAGTTGCATTTAGCGGTTTTGCTGGCGTTGGTGATAACAAGATTTACTGCTATACTCCTTCTTTTGCTATTGATATAGATAACGAAGGTAAGGGCGAATACACATTTGTTATTGGCGAATATTATACACAGTACGATTTGTATATTACCCATATTACTTATGGCAGGGAAACAGATTATAATAGTAGTAACCATAATTTGTCAATTAAAGGCACTGTCCCTATTATCATTGAACAGCTAACTGCTGAACCAAAATCACGTCAGGAAATCGAAGCTTTGGGATTTACCGCTACTAAATATGGTGAATATGAACTTGATCAGGATCATTGGAGTGGTATTACTATATCAGTACCTAAGACTACGGGTTCCACAAGTTGGCAGTATTATGTGGTTGAGAAGGATGGAGATTCCTATGAGGCAGAGTATACCCAGGGTAGCAATAATACTCTGATTGTCACCAATAAAAAATGTTCACTTGGTTCTGTTCGGGTAACCAAGACCTTCTCTGGCATTGAGGCAGGACAGATCCCCAGCAGCTTCCGGATTACGGCAACATGGGGAACCGGTGCAGGAGCACAGACAAGACAGCTTGCAATTAATAGTAATGGTTTTGTGGATGGTGAAAGCTACTCAGATGTCAGCATTGACAACAATGGCTTGACGTGCACTTGGACAATCAGCAATCTGCCGCTTGGTACTGAAGTGACATTCGAAGAGAGCGGCTATGGGATTAATGGCTATAATGTCGAGGCGACATATAGCCCAGGTGATGGAAAGGCAACCGCAGCAGCTACTCCGGGAACAGTTACGATCAGGAACGAATACACCGCGGGCGTCGAACTTCCGGCGACCGGCGGACCCGGTACGTTGATCTACACGGTTGCGGGTTTGATGCTGATTACCCTGGCCGGGGTGCTGTTGGTGGCACGGAAACGGAAAGCCAACCAGGAGTGAAATCAGGTGCCTGATTCGAAGAAAGTACATGCTGCCGACGGAAGGCAGGGGAAGACGGACGGGACAGAAGGGAAAAAGGATTGAGCGCCATGAAGAAGAACACACTGAGACACCTGAGCCGGATAATGGCCGCTGTACTGCTGGCGAGCCTTGTACTGAGCCTGTGGGGCACCGCAGTCTCCTCCGGAGACGGCACCCTGACGGTCAACATCGGATCCGGCAATACCATTCTCCCAAAGGGTGATATCCGGATTTCGATTTACCAGATCGGCGTGGAGGATAACACCTCGCCCAGTTACTGGCGGATTTCTGATATTTTCCAGGGAATCAGGATTGTGGAAGCAAAGACATCCGCCGAGATTGACGCCGCGGCCAACCAGGTAGCTACAATTCTGCATAGCCGGAATTCCAGTGCCAGGGCCAGCGGCACGCCGAACGGTGATGGCGTGATCCGATTCACCGGGCTCGAGCACGGCGTATACTACGGCGAAGTGAGCAGGGGACCGGAAGGGCTGGCGGCACAGAACTTCATCGTCACGATTCCGGATCTGAACATCCAGCCGGTTTCCTATGACGCTACAGTGGTCATGAAGTACAGCTTCGTCCCGACGCCTACGCCGACGCCGGAACCGACACCAGAACCGACGCCATCACCGACGCCGACCCCAACGCCGGAAGCCCCGCCGCCTCCTCCCAACGTTACGGCGACTCCGACGGTGACTCCGGACTGGTTCAATCCGACCCCTTCACCGGTTGTGACAAATACGCCTGAACCTACCATGCCTCCTCATCCCTACACCCTGACGATCTATTATATATATGAAGACGGATCGCAGGCATGGGAGACATACCAGGAGGTGCTGTGGCCGGGGACTGAATATGATGTCGTCAGCCCCGTGATTCCGGGATACCGGGCCACCATCCTTGAAGTGCAGGGCGTGATGCCGCACCACGATATGGAATACGTCGTTATTTACATCCCGAAACAGGCGGGCAAGAACTATATCAATATGGATGACTACGAGACCGCGTTGGGCCTTGGGGATATCCAGATCCATGTCGGTGTCTGCTTCGAATAAAACGTATTGGGTGATTCGCCGGCGAATTGGCGAATAGGCGAATAGAGGTCTCCAACCCTTGAAAAATAAGGAAAGTCTATTCGCCGGATTTTGGCGAATTGGCGAATAGGCGAATAGGCGGCGAATAGGCGAATCAGAAAAATCAACTGCGGGGGAACGGTACGATTTGTCATGTCATTGCGAGAAAGGAAGCGCTTAATCCAGACATGGTAAGTAGGAATGAACGGCAGTGGCTGATTCGTCGGCGAATTGGCGAATTGGCGAATTGAGGCCTCCAGGCCTTGAAATATAAGGAAAGTCAATTCGCCGGCTTGTGGCGAATTGGCGAAAGGGGTTAGTGCAAGCTAATCGAGAAACACGTGTTGTATACGTTTTTCGCCGGTGATACTAAAGAAAAGTGTTACTAAAACGCCATCCCATAGGCAATACCCGGTTCGGTTTGTGACTCGAATTTTTTGTGACTCGTTCGTTTTGGAACGTGATGAAACTCAAAAAAAGTGAAACTCATACGGGGATATGATCCGTGATAGGTAAACCAATGGGGAAGGTTCGAGTACACAGCCCGTGTACACTCAAAAAACAGTACACTCAAAACAGTTCGTGACAATGATGGACAATCTGGTCAAAAAAATGACCAGAGGCTGTTCCAGAGCCGGTGATACTAAAGAAAAGTGTTACTAAAAGTTCCCCTCTGCGAATACCGTTTTGCATGGGTAAACGCAAAAGCTTTTCGTCTGAAACTGCCAGCCGGTGTTTCTGCTTCGTATCAATGGATGCAGGCCGGCACACGGAACCTGCGAAAATGAAGACGAAAACGGAGGAAATGAAATTTATGAAGAAGCTTTTATCTGCCCTGATCGCGGTTGTTATGCTGTTCTCGGTGTCTCTGGCCTTTGCGAAGACGCTGGAACCGGAAGATACGGAGATCGAACATCTGGCCGGAAAGACGGTTTCCGCTACGGTTGGCGCATACGACGAAGCAACCAAGACTTTCACGGTGACCGTTTATGACTACGACCGGTATGAGAAGGAAGATGTCGCGAAACTGGCGGTCGGGGACACGATCCTGGCCGGCGGATGGCTCTACAAGATTACCGGAACCGAGGATGTGGACGGGGAGAAATACTTCAAGTGCGAAGACGGCGAGGAAATCAACTTCGGGAAATCCTATGACGCCGGCGATGACCACGACGAGGTGATTGCCCGGAGCATCATGGACAGCCGCATCTTCATGAACGTTGTGACGGTCCTGCACCTGCCGGCGGCGGAAGGCATCGTATACGAGGATCAGTCCGATCCGGACCTGGAAGCAAAGCCGATCATCGCAGAAGGCCTGGAGAACATCCTGAAGGCCAAGGCGGAGAAAGAACAAAACAGCAATGGTTTCAACTTCTACGCGACCAAGATCACGTTGAATGAGAATCTGGAAATTGTCAAGATCCATCAGGATTACGACGTGGCGCAATAAGGCCAAGCATATGGCAACAGGCCGATCTTCGGATCGGCCTGTTGGTTTTACCGTGTGGATATGGTTTTCGCAGATGCAGGGCTGCTTTTCTTACTGGGTTCCGGCGCCCCAGCTTTCCCAGTCAGTTTCGGCGGAGCCAACACCGGTGCCTCCCGTTGCTTCGGAAACACTGACCGAGATGGTCCACGCATATCCTGCATCGAGGACGGTCAGATATTCATCTCCCGGGACTTCATTAAAGACCATGTACTCATAACTTCCGATTTTCCCGAAGGTTTCTTTTTCGCCGTACCATTCCGTTCCCGCCGCGTCCCGGATCCGATAGTTGCCGCCGGGAAGCCGGGCTGACGCTTTGCCAGACCCGTGGACAAACATTGTCGAAGCGAGCACGTTATCCTCAGTATAGACCATGAAGTACATTCCTCTGGAGGAATCGGCTTTGCCTACCTGGAACTGCAGAACCATATCATTTTTGCCCAGGTCCTTGTTATGCCAGAGTTCACCGGTTTTGGGCCAGGGGCGGATGCAGTTTGCCGCCATATCCTCCGCATCCACCATGCGGCTCGTTTCGAAGGCTCCGCGGGCGCTGTAGTATTTTTCTTCCTTCATGTATTCCAGGCCTGCCGCATATCCTTCATCGTAGGGGTCGGCGCCCACGGTGACTGCGCAGGAGGCTTCCACTTCGGTTCCGTCTGTTGCTTTTGCGGTGATGACCGCTTCCCCCGCGGAGACGCCGGTGATTTTTCCGTCCTTGGAGATTGTGGCGACCGATTCATCCGAGGAAGACCACTCCAGATTTTTATTTCCGGCATTGTCCGGCAGCACTGCAGCCTTGAGGACCGCATTTCCGGCGACCGGAACGTACAGATCCGTACGCTTCAGCGTAATGCCCTCCACCGGTTGATTTACCACTACGGTTGCTGACGCGGATGCTTTGCTTCCGTCCACGGCTGTGGCGGTGATTTTTGCTCTGCCGAAGGAAACGCCTGTGACTGTGCCGGTTTCATCCACTGTGGCAACCGATTCATCTGAGGACGACCAGACCAGGCCGGGGTTGGTCGCGTTTTCGGGCGATACGGACGCGCTCAGCGGGCGGGACAGGCCTGCCGGCACGGAAAAATTGGGTTCGCTCAGCGTGACTTTGCTGACAGGGACATAGACCGTTACATCGCAGGATGCGGTGATTCCGCTGCCGTCAGCAGCGGTGGCAGTGATCACGGCTTCTCCGGCGGAAATGCCCTGGACGGCGCCCTGGGCGGAGACTTTCGCGATGGCTTCATCTGAAGAGGACCAGACCAGCTTTTTATTTGACGCGTTGTTCGGCGAAACGGCGGCTTTGACGTTGACACTTTTCTTCACCGGGACGCTGACAGATTCGCTCTCCAGCGCAATGCCCGTGACGGCCTGCTGTACAATGACCTGGGCCTGGGCTTTGGCTTTCGAACCGGGCTGGGTGGTGAGTGCGGTGACTACCGCCCTGCCGGGGGCGAGGGCTTTGACGGTTCCGTCCGCACTGACGGTGACGATGGCTTCATTGGATGATTCCCAGGTGACGGCCTGCCAATAGGCGTCCTCCGGGGCGACCGTGCAGGACAGCGCGGCGACGGACAGCTCATCGGCTGCGCCGACAAGCAGCGTGACCTGCTTTTCGCTGAGGGAAAGGGTTTTGACAGGGGTTACCACTTCAACATGGCAGACTGCCTGAACGCCGCTTTCATCCAGGGCTTTGCAGAGAATATCGCATTTTCCGGCGGAAACGCCTTTCACTCTGCCGTTCTGGACCGTGGCGACAGCGGGATCCGACGAGGACCATTCGACTTTTTTATTGCTTGCGTTTTCCGGCGCCACGGCTGCTGTCAGTACGGACTGCGTGCCGAGCGGGACAAGAAGTTCCGATTCCGAAAGCGTAATCCCGGTGACCGGGGTTGCGGTATTTTCGGCTGACGAAAGCGAGGGACAGGCCAATAAAGCGGCCAGCAAGGCAACCAGGATAACCAGGCGGAACAGCTTAAAAGAGTGTGCCATATTCATCATCTCCCGGATTAATATGATTTTGGTTTTTTCCACAAGGGAAGTATATCCGGAACCGGATATTTTTGTCAACCGGGAGGCGATGCAGGAATCATGCGAGGCGGATCTTGCTGTTTTCGTTGTCAGGCATCGAGATTTCTGATAAAATCTGTACCAGTCAATTCACTGTGAATGCACCCGACTGCAGGAGGAAAAGGAGAAGAATAATGAGACAGAACGATCCGTTGACAGATCTGGGAAAAGTGAAAGAAACGATAAAAAGCTTGTCAGAATTGTTGTGCCTGCGAGGGGGAAGATTCCTTTTCCTGGCGGCGCTGAAAAACGACATTCCATTGCCGGGAAGCTGGACGGATGAGGAAACAGAATCTGTTCGGAGGGCTTATTATTCTGAATCGGACAGCGATCAGTATTACCTCCAGTTCCTGCAGGACTGGGAGGACGGGAAATATGAATCTTCCGAAGACGGCCAGGAACCGGAGAATGAGGAAGAACGCAGCGTCAGAGAGGTTCAGAAGCAATGGATGGAGCATAAACTGTCAATCGCAAGAAAACTTTGTGAAATTAACGAGCGAAAAACGGAAATTGCTGTTGAGCTGGGCAAGGTACTGCTGCAGCCAGAGCAGGTGCGTAAACTAATGGTGGACATGGGGGATCCTGTTATATTCACTTTACGAGACATCCTTGCGGGTAAACTTCGACGGGATGAAGAAGGTTTTTTCCCAATCGAGTGCGAACCGGATCAAAGAACTCTTTGGAACAGGCTTGAAAAATACGGTTATGCTGTTATTCGCAAAACAGATCCATATGATGAAGAAGATGACAGAAAGCACTATACAGGAATTGCGCTGACGGATGATACGCTGCAGGTTATGAGGGACGAAGATAATGCAGAGATGGAATCGGAAAGGAATCAGAGATACATAATGTATTCTCTGGAAATCATTATTCAGAATTATTATGAACTTGTTCCCATTCCGATGGCGCATAAACTCTATCAGATCCTGCGGCAGCAGAATCCAGAACGATATCCGGATATGGAACAGGAAGAATTCCTCAGGGCATTTGAGAGTGAAATGCAGGAGGATCCGGGTTCTCTTTATGGCTCAGTTGTATATCGGGGAAAGAAATACATTCGCAATTTGAGCGGCGAGGAACTGACAGATGAAATGACAGGAGAAGACAGCTATGAAGCGGCGCTGATTGAAACCTGGGAAGAAGGAACAGAGGAGCCGTACATTCCTTCGTTGGAGGAATTATTGAACCATTTCCAATACAGCTATTGGGAAGCCAGAAAACCGTATCGGGAACTCTGGCAGTTTGTGAAGGGATATTACCTGGATGAACAAACAATCGAAGAGAGTGGCTGCCGTTTTATGAGAATGGGCATGGATGATGAAGAATGGACAGAATATGCCCGGAAGCGCCATTATTCCATGGATATGGTTGAAGAAAGAACGAATGAAAAATTCTTCGATCTCTTTGCTGTGCTTACCGGAGGCAATGATGCCGGGGAGATATACAAAAATGACAAAGATTTTACCTGTGCGCTTAGCGACTCTGCCAGGAGAAAATATCGCCGCCTGCTGGCAGGATGCGCTAAATGCACTCCAAGGCCATGGTATCTTGGAAAATCCGATGAGCAGTATAATGGTGAAACCAAAAAGACTGATAAGTGATTAAGACGAACGGTTTTATTTGATCACATCCCGGACGAAGTTCTGGAAGACATCCGGATCCGTGACCGAAGTCACGCATTCCTTGAACACTTCCGCTTTGTTCGACTCGGTAAAGCTGGCATTCATAATGTTTTCCGTAATCCTGACGGAAATGTCCTCCCCATAGGTATCACACAGGTATTTGAAGAAATAGTATCCGACAGGATAGCTTGTTTCCCGATTGGTGGAATTATAATAGTAACTGAAAAAGTCCGCTTTGTCTTCTTCGCTCAGAAAAGACCATTTATAGCGTTTCGGATAATCCCCGTTTCCGCGCAGTTTCAGGGCTTTGCATGCTTTGTTGCCGATATATTCTGCACGGCCTTCCATCCATGCGGAAGGAACCAGCAGTGATATTTCGTTTCTGAAGGATTCATCAATCGCATGGACCATTTCATGGGTATAAGCATATCCGTTTTTTGAGAAAGGAAGGCACTGGTCATCCAGATTGATATATGAGGTTGAGCTGTCAACAGAAAATGTGCTGGGATAAACCCCGTTCAACAGCAGAACAACATGGTTCAGCTCAGCGCCTGCCGGGTAGTAAACCCCTTCCATCATTTTCATTTCGGTAGCGAACACATTCCAGGCTTTTTCTCCAATGCTCTTTTCAAGCTTATTCATATATGTCTGGCTGGCCATAAATGTAATATCATCATTTTCATAGATGGTTTCCATGGCATGGAACTGATAGGTAATCTGATTGATCTGATCCAGAAGATAGGGATCTTCAAGAACCAGCGTCATCATCGCCCAGTGCGTTGTTGCTGAATCGGTTGCGCCAAAGGCTTCCGTTCTTCTGAATCTGACAATGTTCAGATAATCAGGAAATACAGCAGAATGGTATGAATACGGGTACGTTTGAATAAAGGAGCGGATTGGAGCGCAGGTATCGCTGCTCCGGAAAAGCTCCCTGGACAACGGATAATCGCCGGGCGATGAAATAATCACCGGTTCATACGGAACGACAGCAACATTCGTATTCGATCCGCCTGCAATTCCCATGGAAACAGCACCGGGGAGGGAAAACATAAAATCGCCATTCACTTTTCGGGTGCCGGTGATATTTCCTTTCGCGTCATAGCCCCGTAAAACGGCTTCCGTCTCCGTATATCCGATGCCATAAAGGCCTTCCAATGCCGGATGCCCATTGGCAGTTTTTCCTTCTGAATTCGGCAGAATGGCAGGCCAGCGTTTTTCCAGCGGGAAATACACTTCGGAATGCGGCATATTCTGCAGCCCGGAGATATCCCGGTTGAAGACAATGTTGATTCCGTAAAAATCAATACTTTCAACTATCTGAACCAAGACTCTTTTTTCGGGATCCGGAAGTTCAGAAACATCTGCATCTGTCAGATCAAACCGGCCTTCAATCACGGTTTTTTCAAGTGGTTCCATGGTCTTATATTCCTGACAGGGAATTCGATGGCCTTTGGCATACTTCAGCATGGCTGAGCCCTTATTGCCATATACGGCAAGATTTCCATGGATGTTCTGCGTCAGGTTCTTTCCGATTTTTGTCAGGGAGTCCGGAACGTAGACAGACAGGTTGATCGGCGGTGTAGCCTCCGCGAAAGCATAATCTCCCAGTGTGGTAACGCCTTCGGGAATATGAAGGAATTGCAGGAAAGAACAGCCGGAAAATGCCCAAGGCGCAATCACTTCGGTTCCTTCGGGAACCTGGTAGGCAAAGCTATCATACTTCTTCTGATTTGGAAAACGAAGCAGCGTTTTCACCGGATTGTCAGTGAACAGGACGCCGTCCTCTGAATACAAAAATTGGTTATCTGGGTTGACGACAAACATCTTCAGGGAAGGGCAACTGGTAAAGGCACGATCCGCGACAGATTTCACAGGCAGGCCTTCATATTCGGCAGGAATCATCACTACGGTTGCATCGGCAGCGCATTCGGAAATCTCGTATCCACTGCCGTCTTTCAGCAGGGTATAGGACAACTGATTGGTTTTTGCGGAGGCCGGGAAGATGATGGCGAAGACCAGCAAGCCGAGGAGGAAAAGGGCAACAGCAAGCTTTTTCATGATTCTGTTCTCCTTTTTTTCATTATGGTTTTCACTGGCTATGATTCATCGGAAAGATCCCTTCCGAACACTTACGGGGTGCGAAAAAATAGAAAAGAAGCTCAGAAAGAAACTGTCTGTCCCGCGGGGACATGAATCTCCTTCTTGCCGTGGGCGAACCACAGGTCGCGCGCGGTGGGGTTGATGCAAAGGGTCATGGACGTATTAAAGATGAGCTGGCTGAACGCCTGGCAGTAATCATAGATTTCGATGTTCGTGGCGTACCAGATATCTTCTTTTCCGCTGACGGCTTCCGCGAAGGCTTCGATCATGTGCCAGTTGTTCATGGCCTCGAACTCATAGCTGTGGCCCCAGAGATAAAAGAGCATCGGGTCCCACCATTCCGTGGTTTCGACGAACCGCTTCGCGAGATTCATGAGCTCGGGATCATTATGGTGACAGGTTGCGGGCAGGCGGAGCCAGTCCTGTGGAAGATGGAAGTCACGGGTGGAAACCACCGTCCGAGCATAACAGATACCGCAGCTTTTCAGAATTTCCACGCTATGGTCGTCATAGGCGCCGAAGGGATAGGCAAAGCCCCGGACGACGGTGCCGAAAATGTCCTCCAGCGTTTTCCGGTCCTGCAGCACTTCGTCCGCGGCGACATTGGCCGGCAGCCCGACAAGCGAAGCATGGGTATAAGCATGGGCTGCAATCTCCCAGCTGCTCTTCGCGTATACTTCCTTCAGGAGGTTCATGGGCATGCGGCGGTGAATCGTTCCCGGCGCATAGGTAACATCCTCCGACGGAAAACATCCGCTGTTGATATTGAAGGTGCCCTTCAGGCCGTATTTCTCCGCGATGGCGATCAGCTGCTCATCCTGTTCAACGCCGTCATCATAGCTCAGGGTCAGGGCTTTGGGCAAACCGCCCGGGAAACGCATAATCATCTTTCAGTCCTCCTGGTGATCATTTGTCAGGAAAACGGCCAGCACAAGCCCGATCAGGGCAATTGCCATGGCCATATAGAATACGGCAGAATAGCCCGGAACCACACTGGCTTCCCCGGATCCGGCCGGAGAAAAGCGTTCCAGCACAATGCCGGCCAGCACCGGCCCAATAAACATGCCCAGGCCGTATACCGCCTGATAGATACCCATGGCTGCCCCGCGCTTGTCATCAGGGATT
Organism: Clostridia bacterium; assembly: GCA_017404985.1. Classification (GTDB taxonomy): domain Bacteria; phylum Bacillota; class Clostridia; order Christensenellales; family Aristaeellaceae; genus Aristaeella. Next base: position 135,188 of record JAFRBK010000027.1, read on the forward strand.
TCCTCAATTGCGCCGGCCATGGTCAGCGGCATGATTAACCCGATGCCTGAACCGAGCAGAGCCTGGGCAGCCAGCAGTGCTACAAACGAATGTGTGCGGGGATAGAAAAAGCACGCGGCAGCGAGGAGCAGAAACCCGGCGGCCAGTACTTTTTTTCTGCCGAACCTGTGGATCAGCCGGGTACCGCTGAACCGGGAAAGCACCATATTCGGCAGAAGATTGGCGACGGAAAGCCAGCCCAGCTGCGCAGTCGACAGGCCGACTACATCCCTGGCCCAGTTCTGGACAAAGCCCAGGGCTGTGGACCAGCTGACCATCTGATACAGCGTTGCCAGCAGGGTTCCGAAAAGCAGCCTGCGGTTTTTCGCCACTTCGAGCAGGCCACGCAGCGTCAGCGGCGAGCCGTTTGGCCGCTGTTCCCGGACGCGCGACATGACGGCAAGGCCGGCAACTGCTGCCACGGTTGCCAGCAGGAAGGCGTACAATTCGCCCAGATAATCCGCCAGCAATGCGCCGAGCAGCATTGCCAGGATCTGTGAACCGCACTGGGGCACGATGATGCGGCTCATGGCGGCAGAAACCTGGTCGCCCCGGTAACTGGCGGAATAAAGCACCGAAAAGTGGACCCATGTGGCCGCGGTGATGCCGGAAACTCCACGGAAGATGAGTGCGGCAACGGCCAGCCCCTCCGGAACGGAGTCCTTTCCCGCCTGCAGCGCGGTTAAGGCCAGCCCGGCAGAGGCAAGGATGGAAAACCCGAAGCCGAACATGATAAAGGGCTTGCGCTTTTTCAGCACATCGGACCAGATGCCCAGCGGGATCCGGAGGGCCATCTGGGTCAGCCCGTAGCTGCCGACAATCATCCCGGCCATGGTACTTGTGGCTTTCAGCCCGTTAACGGCATAGGATGACAGAAACGACGGATAGGTATAAACCGAGAACCAGAAGAGAAAAACCGCCAGGAGCATGCGTTTCTCATTCTGCGCATCTGAAGCATCTCTGTTCAACTGCAGCCACCTGCCTCACAAAATAGTATCTGCCATCCTGCCAAAGGAAGGCCGCATAGCCGGCATGGGGAAAAACAGCCTTATCCCCTTGGGTCCAGACGAAAGCAGGGCGTTTCAACACAGGGTGTTTGATATGCATACCTTGACCCGAACCCGCCGATCCCGTTATACCAGTTTCCTGTAACTTCGTTGATGATATGCAGGGAATCCGCGGTTTCCTCCATTTCGAACAGCAGAATGCGCTTGCGCATATGGTCATTCGGGCAATGGCATGCCATCATCAGCTGGCCGGAGAACGCAGTAAACAGCATGCCATGGCCACCGTCCAGGGCATACAGCGGTTCTTTCTGCTGCTTCCAGGGGCCGGTGATTTCGCCGAATTCGCTGACCGCATAGGAAATCGCATAGCTTCCCTGAGGCGTAAAGTCAGACCAGAGCATCAGCAGCTTTCCACCGGGAAGCCGGTGGAGGAACGGGCCGTCCGTCACGCCGCTGTTTCCGGTCCAGGGGCCGTCGGATGCCCGGAAAAGAATGATCGGCTCGCCAATGGCTTCCCCCAGGTCCATGGACAGAGGGACGGCGCAGACCTGCCCGTCCCCCACCTGCAGCCATTCATGGCAGAACACCATCCAGGGCGTGCCTTTCCGGTCCACATAAAGCGTCCCGTCCAGGCAGTGCCATCCTTCCGGCGTCACGGGCCGGTTATTTACCGGCCTGAAGGGGCCTTTGGGACTATCGGACACCAGGCACTGGCAGCGCCGGTAGGTTCCCTCAGCGCGGAAGGAACTGATCAGATAATACTTTCCCTGCCAGAGATGGCACTCCGGCGCCCAGTAATCCCGGTCCGCCCAGAAATGGCCTTTTTCAAAACATACCTGCGGCTTTGACCAGTGGATCAGGTCCCTGCTTTCCAGCACATAGAAATGCCCGGGGCCGGCAGGCACATCCGGAAACCGCTTTGAATCCACAAACTGTACATAGGTATAGTATTTCCGGCTCACCGGATCCGCCAGAATGCACGGATCGCTGATATGCACATCGCGCACATGATAAGGGTATTCGACACAATTCGCCTGATCATCAGAGCAAATAAACATGGCAGTCGGCTCCTTTTTTTCCTGATAAACTATTTTATCCCCTGAAACCACTCGAACGCAAGCATTCTTTTGGGGCAGGCCGGCGGAATAACGGAATTGACAAGACAATACCGAGTGCTTATACTCAAAACAGTAAAAAAATAAAGCGAACGCAGGGAAATATCAGCTGAATTACTGCAACAGGAGGGAAAAACTGAATGGAAAAATGGATTCGGGCGCGGTATCTGCCGGGGATTCCGCTGGGGAAAGACGGGCTGCGGGTGACCGCAGGGAAGGAGCATATTGCCCTTTCCAGACGGGCCGCCCGGGAGGGCATGGTGCTGCTGAAAAACGAGGAGAACGCGCTGCCGCTGGCGGAGGGGACGAAGGTGGCCCTGTTCGGCAAGGCGACGATTGACTATGTCAAGGGCGGCGGCGGTAGCGGCGACGTGACCGTGCCGTATATTCGGAATCTCTACGACGGGTTCGCGGAGACCATCGGCAAGGAGGCCATTTATCCGGGGACGGTGGCCTACTATCAGGAATATGTTGCCGGGCAGTATGCCGAGCACTGGGCGCCGGGCATGGTGGCGGAGCCGCCGGTTCCAGAAGACCTGCTGCGCGAAGCCCGCGCTTTCACGGACACGGCGGTGATTTCTATCAGCCGGTTCTCCGGGGAAGGATGGGACCGGAAATCGCCCCAGGCGAAGATTACCCGGAAAGAGCCCGTGACCGGCGACGCGGTGAGCATGAGCGATGTGCTGTTTGAAAGAGGGGATTTCTATCTTTCCGACGCGGAGCGCCGTATGGTGGAAACCGTCAGCGCCGCCTTCGACAAGACGATTGTCGTGCTGAACAACAGCGGGATGGTGGAGACCGCGTGCTTCCGGGACAATCCCCGGATCCAGGGCCTGCTGATGGCTTTCCAGGGCGGCATGGAGGGCGGATGCGCCGAGGCAGAGCTTTTGATGGGCCGGGCGAATCCCAGCGGGAAACTGACGGACACCTATGCCGAGAACCTGGAGGACTATCCGGGCTGCGCCGATTTCTACGAGAGCGAGGACTATGTCCACTACTACGAGGACATCTATGTCGGATACCGGTACTTTGAAACCATTCCCGGGGCGGGGGAAAAGGTGGTGTATCCCTTCGGCTTCGGCCTGAGCTATACGCAGTTTTCCCTGAGCGGAGAGGAACTGCGCTTTTCCGGCGACGAGGCGGAGATTCGCGTCCTCGTGACGAACGTGGGGGACACGGCCGGAAAAGAAGTGGTGCAGGCATACTACAGCGCGCCGCAGGGGCTGCTGGGGAAACCCGCCAAAGCGCTGGCCGGATACCGGAAAACACGGCTGCTGGCGCCGGGAGAAAGTGAGCAGGTGATTATCCGCTTCCCGCTGGCCGGCATGGCCAGCTATGACGACCTGGGGAAGGCGGCCAAAGCCGCCTGGCTGCTGGAAGCGGGGGAATACCGCTTCTTCGTCGGGACCAGCGTCCGCGACGGGAAATGGCTACAGGAAACCTGGACGCTGGGCGAAAACCGGATCACGGAGCAGCTGGCCACCCGTATGGCTCCCACCTGCCTGGAGAAACGGATGCTGGCAGACGGCACCTGGGAGGCGCTGCCGACCGCGCCGTGCAACGACTTCAACGCCAGTGCCCTGCCGCCCATGACCAAGGAAGAACGCTTCGGCACCCCGGAAATCCGCGGCGTGGCCCGGCAGGCGGACTTCGGGCTGGGAAAGCGGATGAAGCTGCAGGACGTGGCGGACGGGAAGATGAGCCTGCACGACTTCGTGGCCGCGCTGCCGGATGAGGATGCTGCTGCCCTGCTGGGCGGGCAGCCCAATATCGGGCTGGCCAACACCTTCGGATACGGGAACAACCCGCTATACGGCATTCCCAGCATCATGACGGCGGACGGGCCTGCGGGCGTACGCTTCCATGAAGGGCTCGGCGTATACACCACAGCCTTCCCGTGCGCGACGCTGCTCGGAAGCACATGGGACCCGCAGACCGCCTACGACGTGGGCGCCGCGGCGGGGCTGGAAGCGAAGGAAAACAACATCATGGTATGGCTGGCGCCGGGCGTGAACATTCACCGGAACCCGCTATGCGGCAGAAACTTTGAATACTTTTCGGAGGATCCGCTGCTGGCCGGAAAACAGGCGGCGGGCGTGATCCGCGGCGTGCAGTCCAACCGGATCGCCGCCACGCCGAAGCACTTCGCGCTGAACAACAAGGAAACCAACCGCTTCAACTGCGACTCCCGGGCCTCCGAGCGGGCCATCCGCGAAATCTATCTGAAGCAGTTCGAAATCCTGGTCCGGGAAGCCCATCCGTGGTCCATCATGACCAGCTACAACATCATCAACGGCCACCGTGCCAGCGAGAACAAGGACCTGCTGACCGGGATCCTCCGGGGAGAATGGGGCTTTGACGGCATGGTGACGACGGACTGGTGGACATGGGGCGAGCACTACAAGGAAACGGCGGCCGGAAACGATATGAAGATGGCCACCGGATTCACGGACCGGCTTCTGATGGCGATGGAAAAGGGCGCGCTGACCCGGGAGGAAATCAACCGGGCGGCGGAGAATGTGCTGCAGCTGATACTGAGAATCGACTGAACGGGCCGCAGCAGGGATAGGGAGCTTATTTCCAGCCTGGGCTGAGCTGCCGGACGGAGCCAACGGATCGGATCTGCCCAACGGACCGGAAGAACCAAAACGGAAAACCGGAGCTGCTGATGCATGCAGCTCCGGTTTTTTGGACGGATTTGCGGGGTGGGGTTATTTTTCCAGTTCCTGTCTGCATTTCTGCAGGAGATCGATAATCGGGAGATGCTGCGGGCACTGGCCCTCGCACTGGCCGCAGGCGACGCAGTCGCCGGCTTTGCCCTTATCCTGGGTGACAATCGAATACTCCCGCAGCGTGCGGAATTCCGGGCTGCCCTTGCGGCGGTTAACCACATTGAAGATTTCCGGGATCGGGATGCCCATCGGGCAGCCTTCCGTGCAATAATGGCAGGCGGTGCAGGCGATGGACTTATCCGCGTTGATCGCTTCCTGGGCCAGGCGGATCAGCTCATAATCCTTTTCCTTCAGCGGAATATCTTTGATGGATTCCAGATTGTCCTCCATCTGGCTGACATTGCTCATGCCGCTGAGGACTGCAAGGATGTTATCCAGGCTGGCCGCATAGCGCAGGGCCCAGCTGGCGTAGGAGCGGCCGCTGCCTTCCCGGTCATAGATCGCCTTCACTTCGGGAATGGGATCGGCCAGGATGCCGCCCTTCACGGGCTCCATGATGACTACCGGCTTGCCGTGGGCTTTGCAGATTTCCCAGTTCCGTCGGGAGGCTACGCCGGGATTTTCCCAGTCGGCATAATTGATCTGCAGCTGGACAAACTCCACGTCCGGATGCTTCGTAAGCAGGTCATCCAGGAGGGCCGGGTCCGCATGGAAGGAGAAACCCCAGTGTCGGATCAGGCCTTTTTCCTTCTGCTCCCTGACAAAATCCCACAGGCCGTAGGCTTCATACTTTTCCACATTGGAACGCTGGAGGGCGTGGAGCAGGTAAAAGTCAAAATAGCCCGCGCCGGTGCGTTCCAGGCTGGTGAACAATTGCCCCTTGGCGGAAGCTTCATCCTTCACGACCGCGGCGTTGACATTCAGCTTGGTGGCGAGGGTATAGGCATCCCGCGGAAAACGGTCCGCCACCGCAGCTTTGAAGGCGGCTTCGCTCTGGCCACCGTCGTACACATAGGCCGTATCAAAATAGGTTCCGCCGGCGGCGATGAACTTATCCGCCATCACGCAGACCTGGGGGACATCAATGCTGCCATCGGCCAGCTTCGGCAGGCGCATGAGACCGAAGCCCAGGCGGAATGGATTCAGTTTGAATAAATCGCTCATACAGGGCCCTCCTCCATCTTTCGGATGAATGATTTTCTGCCCTTTATTTAAGTGCAAAGCGGGCGTTCTGTCAAGGTCGTTCTTTTGTTGTATATTTCTTGCGATTTATTGCGGCACCCCCTGCTGGGGAGAGGATGATGCGGAGCGGGAAAACTGCCGGGGGAATGGGAGCGGATATCACCAGGCGGGAAGAAGAAAAGGCGAAGGGAAATCAAGGGGCGGCGGAGAAATAATACAGGGAGGACTGCGGGACGGACAGGACCGGCTGGCCGGGCATGACGGAGAAAACCGGAAAGAAGGAGAGACGGACCTATGCCATTTGAAATAATCCGGAACGATATTACCAGGATGCGGGTAGACGCCATTGTGAACGCCGCAAACCGGAGTTTGCTGGGCGGGGGCGGTGTGGACGGCGCGATTCACCACGCGGCCGGGCCGGAGCTGCTGGCGGAATGCCGGACCCTGAACGGGTGCGAAACCGGGCAGGCCAAGATCACGAGAGGATACCGGCTGCCGGCGAAATATGTGATCCACACGGTCGGGCCGGTATGGCACGGCGGAGGATACCACGAACGGGAGCTTCTGGGGAACTGCTACCGGAACTCGCTGGCGCTGGCCGCGGAATACTGCTGCGAATCCATCGCTTTTCCCCTGATTTCCGCGGGGGCCTACGGATACCCGAAGGACGAGGCGATGGCGGTGGCCGTGGAGGTGATCAGCCAGTTTCTGCTGCACAACGAAATGATGGTATATCTGGTGGTATTTGGCAGGCAGGAATTCTTTACGGGGAAGAAACTGTTCCGGGATATTCAGGAATACATCGACGACCACTATGCCGCCAGCCATGTGCGGAAAAACACGGAATTCCGGCGGGAACAGCTCTGGCAGAGGGACGAATTCAAGGCGCTGGAGGCGGAGAAGGATTTCTATGCGGACGCTATGGCGGGCGCGACGGATGAGGCGACCGTATGGGGTGGGATGCCGATCCCGGAAGCGGCGAGCAAACCGGGCGCCATGCCGATGACGGACTGGAGCGAGCTGGTCAAGGGGACGGACGAAGGATTCTCCCAGGCACTGCTGCGGATGATTGACGAGCGGGGCATGACGGACGCGCAATGCTACAAGAAAGCCAACGTGGACCGGCGGCTTTTCAGCAAGATCCGTTCCGACCCGGAATACCGGCCCAGCAAGCCCACGGTGTTCGCCTTCGCCATGGCGCTGGAGCTGTCCCTGCCGGAGACGAAGGACCTGCTGAGCAAGGCCGGGTTTGCGCTGACCCACAGTAGCAAGATGGACGTGGTGCTGGAATACTGCATCAAGCGGCGTTTCTACGACGTGATCCAGATCAACGAAGTGCTGTACGAGCTGGACCTGCCGCTGCTGGGGAACAGCAACAATGTCGCATAGCAGGCGACCTTTCAAAGAACAATCTGCTGTATGATTTCTCCCGTAAGGAACGGAAACGATCCGAAAAAGACGGGAGGGGGATTTCCAATGAAAAAGAATCTGACGGAAATGGTTTTCATTCTGGACCGGAGCGGCTCCATGAGCGGGCTGGAAGGGGACACGATCGGCGGCTTCAACAGCATGATTGCACGCCAGAAGAAGGAGGACGGCGAGGCCCTGGTTTCCACCGTGCTGTTCGCCAACGAGAGCACGGTGATCCACGACCGGGTGGACATCCGGAAGATCGAGCCGCTGACGGAGCGGCAGTACCGCGTCGGGGGCAGCACGGCCCTGATCGACGCAATCGGGCAGGCAATCCACCACATGGGCAACGTGCACAAATACGCACGGGAGGAGGACCGGCCGGAGCACACCATCTTCATCATCACCACGGACGGCATGGAGAACGCCAGCTACCGCTACTCCAGCGACGAGGTGAAGCGGATGGTGGAGAAGGAGAAGAACCAGTACGGATGGGAGTTCCTGTTCCTGGGGGCCAACATTGACGCGGTGGAGACCGCGAAGCGGTACGGGATCGGGGCCGACCGGGCCGTGCGGTTCCACAACGATCCGAGGGGCGTGGCGCTGAACTACGAGACGGTCAGCAGAACCGTCGGCGCCATGCGGATGAATGCGCCCGTCCGGGGCGACTGGAAGTCGGACATCGAGATGGACTATGCGACCAGAGCCCCGGAGAGATAATCCTATGAATACGGAAAACAGCCGGCACACGCTGCCGGCTGTGTTTCTGCACGCGGCGCCAATCCGGTTCACAGCTGGCAAAGGGAAAAGGCAGGAGTACGGCGAAATATCACCATGGAAAAACCATTTTTTGGAGACGGAAGGGCCGGTTTACTGCATGAAGAAACGCATTGCTGCCGCTATTGTACGGTTTCGGATTGGGATCCTGATTTGCATCCTTATCGTTGCTACCTGGAGCGTTTTTCAGATCGGGAGGACGAACATCAACTACGACCTGACCCGGTACCTGTCCGACGATACCATGACGAAAAAGGCGCTGGCCGTGATGCAGGAGGAATTCGGCGGGGTGCCGGCTGCGAAGATTCTGGGGCACAGCGTGCGGGAGCTCTATCCTCACATCGGGGAGGAATGGTTCCGGGAGATCAAGCGCGCCGCGCTGGACGGCGAAACCGTCGAAGGGGAAATGACCAATGCCCTGGACGGGGAACGGTACCACTACACGGTACGCCAGATTATTTATCCCGGATACTGCGCGGTGACATATACCAGAAAATCGGATAAAGCCAGCGGGGCGGAACAACTGGCAGTCCGGATGGTCAGATGCTGATTTTTCCCATGACCACGGGATGGGAGGCTCCGGTGACAGAAACGAGATTGTTCGCGTGGCCGCAGACGCATTCGTTGGCGAGAACGGCGAAGGCGACGGCCTCCTTGGCGTCGCTGTCCAGCCCAAGATCCTCATTCGTCAGGACGGGAATGCCCAGCAGTAGCGCGCGCAGGTCCCGCATGAGGGCGGCGTTGCGGCAACCGCCGCCGCCGACCACCAGGCAGTCCGGCTTCACCGGGCAGAAATCCCGGACGGCGGCACGGACACATTCCGCCGTGAAACGGGTGGCCGTGGCCAGCAGGTCCTCCAGGCTGAGCCCGAGTTCCTGCGACTTTGCCATCAGCACAGCGACATATTCTACCCCATAAGCTTCCCGGCCGGTTGTTTTCGGGGGCTTTTTTTTCAGATAGGGATCCTGCAGCATAAAGGAAAGCAGCGGCCCGCTGACAGCGCCCGCGGCGGCCAGACTGCCGTCCGGGTCAAAGCGCTGCGCCCCGCCGGACGCGATTTCAACAATCTGGTCCATGACCATATTGCCGGGGCCGGTATCAAAGGCAAAGGTATCCTCCGGTTTGCCCCCGGCGGGCAGTACCGTCAGGTTTCCGATGCCGCCCACATTCTGGAGGCCGACGGTTTCGTTTTCCCGGCGGTACAGCAGATATTCGGCATAGGGCACCAGGGGCGCGCCCTGGCCGCCGGCCGCCAGGTCCCGCACCCGGAAATCGCTGACGACCGGGCAGCCGAGCCCCTCGCAGATGACGGAGGGCTCGCCCAGCTGCAGCGTGGCGCGCACCGGGCGGCCCAGATAGGTTTCCGCCGAGGGCTGATGATACAGCGTCTGGCCGTGGCTGCCCACCAGATCAATCGAAGCCGGGGAGATACCGGCCGCTGCGCAGACGGCGAGACAGGCTTCCAGGGAAAACTGCCCCAGCCAGAAATGGAAACGGGCCAGATCCCGGCTGCCGCCGGCATCACCGGAGGCCAGGCGGAGGATCTCCGACCGGACCGGATCGGAATAGGGCAGGGAAACAAAGCCCAGGGTGCGGACCTTCGTCCCGAGGCCGGAGCCGCTGATTTCCGCCAGAACGGCATCCATACCGTCCGCGGAGGTGCCGCTCATCAAGCCGATGACCAAACGGGTTTCCTTCTTTTCCAATGCATTCAGCAGGCCCATCGCATTATCCTTTCACGCCGCCGAGGGCGATACCTTCCACAAACTGTTTCTGGAGGAACACATAGAGCACGAAGGGGAAGAGGAAGGTCAGCGTGGCGCCGGCCATGACCATGCCGTAATTCGTGGTGGAGTTGCTGGAAAGGGTGGACATGGTGACCGGCAGGACCCGCATCTCCGACCGGGTATTGATAATCAGCGGCCAGAGGAAGTTGTTCCAGGCAGCGTTAAAGGTGAAGATCGTGAGCGTGATCAGCGCCGGCTGCACCAGCGGGAGCACGATCGTGACAAACCGGCGGACCTCGCCGCAGCCGTCAATTTCCGCGGCCTCCAGGAGTTCATTCGGGACCGCCACCATGAACTGGCGCATCAGGAAAATGCCGAAGGCGCCGACCATGGGCAGGATCAGGGCGGAATAGGTATTCGTGAGCCCGGCACGGTTGATCATGACAAACATCGGGATCAGGATGACCTGGCCGGGGATCATCATGGTGGCGAGATAGCCCTGGAAAAGGGCTTCCTTGCCGGGAACCGGCTTCTTTTCAAACCCGTAGGCGGCCATGGCGGAAACGATATCCACCAGCAGGCAGGAGCCGGTGACGACGATGATACTGTTTTTCAGCGCGGTGCCGAAATCGCGCTTGACGATCGCATACCAGTAATTATACAGGTCGGGGCGCAGGTCTTTGAACTTGATATACAGGGTTTCCGAATCGGTGAAGGAGACGGCGATCATATAGATCAGCGGCAGGAGGCAGAGGACGGCGAAGAGCGTGACCAGCACGACGCCGAGGGCGACCCAAGGGGAGAAGGGCTGCTTTTTTATGCTGTTTTTTTTGCTTTTCATGCCTGCTTCACCTCGTCTTTCTCCTTGAAGCACACGGTCTGGATCAGGTGAATCAGCAGGATCACGACCAGGAGGCAAATGGCGACGGCGCTGGCATAGCCGTAATTCTTATCCTGGAAGGCAAAGGTATAGATCACATAGGCGACCGTATAGGTGGAACGGCCCGGGCCGCCGCCGGTCATCTTATAGACCAGGTCAAAGACCTGGAAGGAGCCGATGATGCCCAGGGTCACGATCATATAGGTGATCGGGCGGAGCAGCGGCAGCGTGATATGGAAGAAGCGCTGCACCGGGGTGGCGCCGTCCACAATGGCGGCTTCGCGGACATCCGTGGGGATATTCATGACGCCGGCGTAATAGATGACCATATAATAGCCGGTGCCCTTCCAGATGGCAACCACCGCCACGCTGGGGAGGGCGGAGGCTTTCTTGCCGAGAAAATTGACCGGCTGGGCACCCAGGAATTCCAGCAGCTGGTTGATCAGGCCGCCCTTGGGCTGATACATGATATTCCACACGGTGGCGGAGGCGATCAGGGAGACGATGACCGGGATGAAGATGACGCTGCGCATCAGGGAACCGTAGCGGGTTTTCATATGCTCCGCGATGAAGACCGCGATCAGCAGCGAGAGGACGGTCTGGGCCGGCACGGTGATCAGCACATAGCGCACCGTGTTGCTGAGGGATTCCGTCAGGACGCGGTTGGTAAAGAGACGGGCGTAATTATCCAGGCCGATCCACTCCGGAGGCGAGGCCATATTATACTTGGTGAAGGAAAAGAAGGCAGACAGAAAGATCGGGATCACATTGAAGGTCATCATCAGGACAAAACTGGGCAGGATATAGAGAAGGCCGATGATGATCTGCCTGCGCGTTCGGGGACTTACGCGGCGCCGCGCGCGCCCTGCAACGGTCATGGGATTCACCTCCGGGAAGAAAGGATTTGAACAGAAGAACGGAGCTCCGGAAGCAAGCTTGCCGGAGCTCCGCGGATGCGTTACGGATTACTGTTTGATCTGCTCCGCATAGTAGGTCATGGTGTTGTCCAGAACCTGCTGAGGCGTCAGGTCACCCATGAACATCATCTGGATGTTGGCCTGCAGTTCCTTTTCGAAGGAAGCTTTGCCTTCGAACTCGCTGACCACGTAGATATCGCTCAGGTGAGCGGAGGTCAGGGCGGTGTAGGCTTCATTCTGGGTATAGGTGGCGTCCTTCGTGAAGGGCGGCAGATAGAACACTTCGGAATGGAAGCGGTCCATGACGGCGCCGGAGGTGATCAGCAGCAGGGCCTTCACCGCCAGGTCCTCATTGCCGCGTTCCTTGGCCTTGGAAGCCACGGCGAAGGAGTCGGTCGCGGTGCGGGCACCGTAGCCGGCCGGGCCCTTCAGGGAGAAGAAGTATTCCCAGTTGACGCCGTTCTTGGTGAAGGAGTTTCCCTTGTTCAGGTCCGCCACGACGAAGGCCAGCTCGTTATTGGCGAACTTGTCAATGGACTCGCCTTCGGAGACGATGGTTTCATCGAAGATGCCTTCATCGGCGAACTTCTTCAGGAACTCCAGGGTCTTGAGGCCCGCTTCGTTGTTGATGGTGATTTCGCCCTTTTCATCCAGCATGACGCCGCCGGCCTGGAAATAATAGGGCCAGAAGGCCAGCATCAGCGCGCTGGTGCCGGTGGTGGCGCCCCAGTTCTGGAGGAAGCCCTGCTTGCCGGTCTTTTCCTTAATGGTTTTGCAGGCTTCGAGGAAAGCATCCCAGTCTTCCGGGAAGGATTCGATTCCCGCTTCCGCCAGGATGTCCTTGTTATAGAAGCCCATGGCCACGCCGTCGTCCATGGGGACGATCACATGCTCGCCGTCCGCATTCACCGGGCCGGTGGACCAGAGCAGGTAGTTATCCTTCTGCTCATCGGTCAGGAAGCTGTCCAGCCCCAGGAGCAGGTTGGCCTTGACCAGGTCATAGTTATCCGTGACATAGACCACATCGGGGCCGTCGTTATTCAGCAGGCCGGTGTAGATGGTGGTGTTGTAATCGCTCCAGGAGAGGATTTCCACCTTGACTTCGCAGTTGTTTTCCGCCTCGAAGGGATCAAAGACGCCGTCCCAGAAATCCTGGTCGGAAATGCCGTCGCCGAACTGGTACTGGGGGATCCAGACCGTCAGGGTCTTTTTATCCTCCGCGGCGGCCAGGCTGACGCAGCCCAGCAGCAGGGCACAGGTGAGAAGAAGGGCAAGGAAACGCTTCATGACAGGGTTCTCCTTTCGTTTTTGATGCCTCAGCATCATTTTGTTTGTTGATGCGATTATAGCATTCAGCGGGCTTTCCGTCAAACAGGAATTACGCCGGAGAACGGTAAAAAATCGGCGAAAGTTACACGGGCGGATGTTTTGGGACTAAAGGCCTGATATACGGGAAATTTATGAATGGGAGCGGCCGGAAGAAAGGCCGGAGGCCAGCGCGAAGGCGGCTTCGTGGAGGACGCGGCGGAATTCCCAGGTTTCGTTTTCATTGGGTTCCGGGTAAAAGAGCCGGTTCGTGAAGGAGACGACGCCGAGATCCGCGCGGCGGGAGAAATAGATGCCCGTGCCGGTGAAGCCGGTGTGACCGCAGCCGTGGGGATAGCTGATGCCGGTCTGCAGCCCCAGGCCCCGGCCGGGGGCATCCGGCTGCTCCCGCTGGGCCTCCAGAAGCAGCGGGTCCGAAGCATTCATATAGAAGCGGCAGAGCTTTTCATAGGCTTCCGCCTCGGCGAAGATGCCCGCGTGGCCGGCCACGCCGCCGAAGAAATACCAGCTGTTGCCGTCGTTCACCTCTCCCCGCACGGGCGCGGAGGCCGGGCGGAAACCGCCGAAGGGGATGCCCCGCTCCCGGCACATTTCCTCCTCAATGGGATTGCCGTAGCTGGAGGGGATGACCGGCCAGGAGGGATCCGGGCAATAGGCCATTCTTCCCAGATGCAGCGGCAACACCAGGTCTTCCTGCAGGCAGCGGGCCAGCGGCTTACGGCGGATTTCCTCCAGGGCCTTGCCCAGCAGCATGAAATTCAGGTCCGAATAGACCACGCCTTTTGTCGGCTCCGTATGGGCCAGGGCTGTTTTCAGGGCGGCGAAAAAGTCCCGGGTATCGCAGTTGTACATCGGATACCAGGCCGGGAGGGTGGACGTATGGGTCAGAAGCTGACGGATGCGGATATCCTTCATCCGGGCCAGGAGGGCGGGGTCCTGCCGGAGAGGCGGGAGAACGTCCGTGATGCTGCTTTCCAGCGAAAGCTCTCCCCGGCGGACGGCCAGCAGGATCTGGGTGGCCGTGGCAATTTTGGTCAGGCTGGCGACATCGAAGACGCTGTCCTCCTTCGCATCGCCGATGCAGGCGGCGGCCAGCGTCTCTCTGCTGCTGAAGACCCGGACGCAGGCGGAGGGGAAATAACCCGCGTCCCGGTAACGGCGCAGCAGGTCCTCCAGTTCAAATTGCAGGCGGGGATTGATATTCATGGGCTTTTCTCTTCCTCCATGCCCCTTTTTCCGCAGGCGGCGGGGGCGGTTTCTCTGGATTGGGATGATATGGAATTATACCAGATCGGCAGGCGGAATCCCAGAGGGAGCGGGCGGTTTTTTCTTGACGGCGGCGGCTCAAATTTGATATGCTTCAGAAAAGACAAAACCGGTTCACAGGAAGAAAGAGGGATATCCATGGATATTTTTGTATGCATCAAGCAGGTGCCGGCGACCACGCAGGTCCAGGTGGACGAAAAGACGGGGGTGCTCAAGCGCAGCGGCGTGGCATCGAAGATGAACCCATACGACCTGTATGCGCTGGAGACGGCGCTGAGGCTGCGGGAGAAGCACGGCGGAACCGTGACGGTCGGTACCATGGGGCCACCCCAGGCGCAGGACATCATCCGGGAAGCCTACATGATGGGCGCGGACAGGGGATATGTGTTTTCGGACCGGCGGCTGGGCGGCGCGGACGTGCTGGCCACCAGCTACACCCTGTCCCAGGCGATCCGGAGCACCGGGAACTACGACCTGATCCTGTGCGGGAAGCAGACGACGGACGGGGACACCGCGCAGGTGGGCCCGGCGATCGCGGAGCACATGGGCATTCCGCACGCGGCGTGGGTGAGCCGGCTGGATGTGAACGGGGACGGGGTGGACGCCTGCCAGCAGCTGCAGGACGTGGTTGAAACCGTACATATGCCGTTTCCCTGCCTGGTGACCGTGGAGCAGGACATCTGCATGCCGCGGCTGCCGTCCCTGAAAAGGGCCCGGGAAACGGCGGACCGGCCGATCCAGTTCCTTTCCCTGGACGACTTTCCGGACACGGACGAGAACCACTACGGGCTGAGCGGGAGCCCGACCCAGGTGGAACGGATCTTTCCGCCGGAACACGACGCCCTCCATGAGGAATGGTCGGGGGAAGACAGCACGGGACGGCTGCACGAGCGGCTGAAGGCATGGAAGTTTATCTGAGAAGGAGGGGAGAAACATGGCGAAAATAGCGCTGCTGGAGAAAAAATGCACCGGCTGCGGGCATTGCCGGACTGTTTGCCCCTTCGGCGCGATTGATTTCAGGGACGGGAAACCGGAGCTGAACGCTGCCTGCAAGGTATGCGGGCTGTGCGTCAAAAACTGCCCGGAGCAGGCGCTGATCCGCCTGGAGACCCGGGCGGCCTCCGTGGACAAGAGCCAATGGAAGGGGATTCTGGTGTTTGCCGAAGCTGGCAGAGGACGCCTGCATCCGGTGGTGCTGGAGCTGATCGGCAAGGCGCAGGAGCTGGCCGCAGTCTGCGGCGATCCGGTATACGCGGTGCTGGTCGGGGACGGCGTGGAAGCGTGCGCGGAGGAACTGCGGCACTGGGGCGTGGACAAAATCATGGCCTATGACGACCCGGCGCTGGGATGGTTCCGGGCGGATGCGTACGCGGCCTGCGCGGAGGACTGCATCCGGACCCTTCGCCCGAGCGTGGTGCTGGTGGGGGCCACGAGCCTGGGACGGTCTCTGGCGCCCCGGCTTTCCACCCGGTTCCATACCGGGCTGACGGCGGACTGCACGCGGCTGGAGCGGCGGGAGAACAGCGACCTGGTCCAGATCCGGCCGGCCTTCGGCGGAAACATCATGGCCCAGATCATCACCACCAACACCCGGCCCCAGTTTGCCACCGTGCGATACAAGGTGATGAACCCGCCGGAGCGGCGGGAAGAGGCCTCCGGCGAAATCATCCGGCGGCCGATTCCAAAGGGCGTGGCGGAATCGCCGGTGACCTGCGTCAGCGTGACCCCGGTGCCGCCGGCCAGGAGCATCTCCGACGCGGAGATCCTGGTGGTGGGCGGCCGCGGCCTGAAGCGGGAAAGCGACCTGGACCTGGTGCGGGACCTGGCCGCCGCCCTGGGCGGGGACTGGGCCACCACCCGGCCGCTGGTGGAGAAGGGCTGGACCACCAACGACCGGCAGATCGGCCTTTCCGGCAGAACGGTGCGGCCGCGGCTGATCATCACCTGCGGCGTCAGCGGGGCAATCCAGTTTACATCCTGCATGAACGCCAGCGAGCATATTGTGGCCATCAACACGGACCCGAAGGCGCCGATCAACCAGGTGGCGCACATCGCGATTACCGGCGACCTGTATGAGATTCTTCCGGCGCTGACCCGCCGGATCAGGGAGGAAAAACATGCGTCCCTATAATCAAGTGACGGAAGCGGACCTTCGCTTCTTCCGGGAAACCATGCCCGGGCGGGTTTTCAGCGGGGAGGAGATTTCCTCCGACTACGACCATGACGAAATGACGGAATACGGCCATTTTCCGCCGGAAGCGGTGCTGCAGGCGCTGACGACGGAGGAAGTGAGCCGGGTGCTGGCATACTGCAACGAGCGCCGCATTCCGGTGACGCCCCGGGGCGCGGGGACCGGCCTGTGCGGCGGATGCGTTCCGATTCAGGGCGGGATCGTGCTCAGCACCGAGAAAATGAAACAGGTGAAGGAAGTCGACACCCGGAACATGACGGCCACCGTGGAGCCCGGGGTGCTGCTGCTGGAGTTTCCCCAGGCGCTGGAGGGAACGGGCCTGTTTTATCCGCCGGATCCCGGGGAGAAGACGGCGACCATGGGCGGGAACGCGATGACCAACGCGGGCGGCATGCGGGCGGTCCGCTACGGCGTGACCCGGGACTACATTCTCGGCATGGAGATCGTGCTCGCGAGCGGCGAGGTGCTGCGCCTGGGCGGGAAGAATGTCAAGACCTCCAGCGGATACAGCCTGATCAACCTGATGATCGGCAGCGAGGGAACGCTGGGATTCCTGACGGAGCTGACGGTGAAGCTGGTGCCGGAACCGAAGGTGAACCTGTCGGTGCTGCTGCCTTTCGACGACCTGGACAGCTGCATCGGGGCCGTGCCGCAGATCCTGAACTGCGGATGCGACCCGACCGCGGTGGAGTTCATGGAGCGGGAGGTCATTTCCTGCGCGGAAACCTATCTGGGAAAGCAGTTTCCCGATACCTCGGCCAGCGCGTATCTACTGGTGCGGCTGGACGGGGCCAGCAGGGAAACGCTGCAGCCGGCGCTGGACCGGTTGACCGACACGGCGCTGGCCCTGGGGGCCGGGGACGTGCTGCTGGCGGATACGGACGAGCGGAAGGAGAGCATCTGGAACGCGCGGGGCGCCTTCCTGGAGGCGATCAAGGGCAGCACGCCCACCATGGACGAATGCGACGTGGTTGTGCCGCGGGACCGGATTCCGGAATACCTGCGGCAGGTGCTGGCCATCAGCTGGGAGGAACGGGTGCGGATCCGTTCCTTCGGCCATGCCGGGGACGGGAACCTGCACGTGTATGTGTGCCGGGACGAACTGGCAGAGGATGAATGGAAAAAACGGGTGGCGCAGGTAATGGACCGGCTGTACGCCGAGGCGGGAAAGCTGCAGGGCGGGATCAGCGGGGAGCACGGCATCGGGCACGCGAAGCGGGGATTCCTGCGGGAGAACCTCGGAGAGAAGCAGATCGAACTGATGCGCGGGATCAAGCAGGTGTTTGACCCGAACGGCATCCTGAATCCCGGGAAAGTGTTTGAAGGAGACTGATGCGGGGAGGATGGGAAAAATGGCCATGCAGCAAATTCCGCGGGCGGAGCATCCGCGGCCGGATTTTGAACGGGAGAACTGGATGAACCTGAACGGGACATGGCAGTTTGACTTTGATGATGCGGATGTCGGGCGGAGGGAAAAATGGTATCTTCCGGGCCGTTCCTTCGGACGGGAGATTCTGGTTCCCTTTGCCTATCAGACCCGGGCGAGCGGGATCGGGCCGACGGATGAGATCCATCCGGTGCTCTGGTACCGGCGGGTGATGGCGATCCCGGAGAGGATGAAGGGAAAACGCATTCTGCTTCACTTCGGCGCCGTCGATTTTGAGGCTGAGGTATATGTGAACGGCGAGTCAGCCGGAACGCACCGTGGCGGCTATACGCCTTTTACCCTGGATATTACACGGCTTTTGCGGGACGGGGAGAATGACCTGTGCCTGCGGGCGGAGGACCGGCCGGACTGCACGCAGCCCCGGGGAAAGCAATACTGGGAACGGGGGCTGATGGGGTGCTGGTATACGCCGGTGAGCGGCATCTGGCAGACCGTGTATCTGGAAGCGGCAGGGGAGACCGCGCTGCGCAGCATTCACATGACGCCGGATTACGACCGGCACCTGTGCACAGCGGAGATTGAACTGGACAGCGTCCTGACAGCCCCGGCGGAGCTGGAAGTGGCGCTGCGCTTTGACGGGAAGCCGGTCCGCAGCCTGCGGACGGAGATGGCGGGACGGCGGATTTCCGTGCCGGTGGACCTGAATGCGCAGGGAAGCCTGGAACCGATGCATGTGTGGACGCCGGAACGGCCGGAGCTGTACAGCGTGGATGTGTTCCTGCGCCGGGACGGGGAAGAGCTGGACCACGTGAAGACGTATTTCGGGATGCGCAAGGTGGAAGTGCGCGATGGGAAGGTGTATCTGAACAACTGTCCCCTGTACCAGCGGCTGGTGCTGGACCAGGGATACTGGCCGGACACCCTGCTGACGCCGCCCAGCGACGAGGCGCTGCAGGAGGATATCCGCATGACGCTGGCGCTGGGATATAACGGCGCGCGAAAACACCAAAAGCTGGAGGATCCGCGGTACTATTACTGGGCGGACCGGATGGGTCTGCTGGTATGGGGCGAGATTCCGAGCCCGTATGAATTCTGCGGGCAGTCGGTCCGCAACCTTTTTGAAACCCTGAGCGGTTTTATCGACCGGGATTACAATCATCCGTGCATCATCACCTGGGTGCCGCTGAACGAGAGCTGGGGCGTGCGCCAGATCTACACGGACCGGAGGCAGCAGGCGCTGGCGAGGCTTTTGTACCAGACGGCGAAGGCGCTGGACGGAACCCGGATGGTTTCCGTGAACGACGGCTGGGAACAGGTGGAAACGGACATCTGCGCCCTGCACGACTATGCGGCGGAAGGCGCCGTGCTGGCGGAGCACTTCGCCAGCCGGGAGGAAGTGGAGCGCCATGCCTGCGACTGGCGGCCCTGCTATGCCGAAGGCGTGGCGCCCACGGGACGGGAAGCTTTCCTGGTGACGGAATACGGCGGAATTGCCTTCTCCAACATCGGCCTGCAGGGGGATGCCGGCGGCATGGAAAGCTGGGGATATCACGACAAGGTGACCAGCGAGGAGGCTTTCTTTGAACGCTTCCGGAGCGTGACCGACGCGATCCGCGGGATTCCTTACTGCCAGGGATACTGCTACACGCAGCTGACGGATGTGCTGCAGGAGGTGAACGGCCTGATGACGCCGGACCGGAAGCCTAAGATTGATGTGGAGCGCTTTGCGTCGATCAACCGGAACCCGGGCGCCAGGACCAACCAGGCGGACTAATACACTATGGTTATTTCATGACAGCCCGGATAATCTCCATCATACATTCATTTGAGTACTGGTCTCCGGCTACCGTGGGATGCAGTAGGATCAGATAGATATTTCCGTATTTCTTCGTGCTGCCGTACAGGTTATATCCCTTGTAGATATATGTCTCGCCGCCATGATAATATATGCTGCGGTACCGGCTGTCCTGAACCCAGCCGCAGCCATAGCCTTTGTCCATCCTGAACATTTCGGCAAGGGATACTGCGTTGATCAGTTTTCCCCCAATGAGCGCCCTGTCAAAGGCCAGCATATCGGCCACGCAGGAATGGATATCCCCGACGCCCCTCTGGGGTTTGATCAGCTGCATATACAGCGTATCGACGATTTCATAGGGATCGTCATACGGAGCAGACGCGTTTTCGCGCGGAACAAACTCGGGGATGCTCGTAACATCCCCAGTTGCCATGCTGCTGGAATGATCCATGCCGCAGACAGCAAAAATGTTTTCCCGAATATACTCCCCGTAGCTTTTTTCCGTGATTTTCTCGATGATCATCGCCAGCAGGTTATATCCGGTATTGCTGTATAAAAATTTTGTTCCCGGTTTGAATTCGAGCGGGTCGGAGAACAGCATGGCCAGGAGCTCTTCATCGGTAAAGCCGTCGTAATAATACCTCCTGAATTCCTCAATATCCGGAAGCCCCTGCTCATCCAGAAATGTTTCCTCACGCACATAGTCTTTCCTCAGCCCTGACTGCATATGCAGAAGATGCCGGATCGTGATTTCTTTACCGTAATCAAACTCGGGGAAGAACCGATCCAGCGTATCGTCCAGGGAGAGCTTTCCCTGCTCGCAGAGCTGAAAAACGGCGGTGGCTGTGAAAGCCTTGGTCATGGATCCGATTTCGTAGGTTGTGTAAGCGTCTACCTTTTTTCCGCTTGTGTCGACGGAGTTGATTCCGCCAATGAATACGATCCTGTCATCCGTCGCCAGAATATAGGCCCCCTTGATCTCCGGGGACTTTGAGCATTCGTTTTTCATGATCCCGACAAGCTCTGCCAGATCCTCATCGCAGGAAGCCCAGGTATTGTCTGTTTCATCGTAGATCAGTCCGTCGGTGACGGCTGGGCCGGCCGCATTTGAACAGGCGGCTGCCATGATCAGGAAAAACATTATCAGGGAGAAGATCCGCTTTTTCATCGTCATGTTCCTATCAGCCACGCTTGTTTCCTCATCGGACGCATATGAGCTGATTTTATCAAAATGTTTTTTGGGTTCACCTGATTCTGGCAAGCTCCCGATTGGAGAAGGCGGGGTCGTCCGTGACTTCGCGGATGACTTCGATTTCTTTCGGGAAAACGATTTTCTGGTCTTCACTGTGCAGCTCTATTTCCATGATCGCCTGATCTTTCCATTCCGGGAAGATATCGATCTCATAGTACAGGCCGTTTGCGCTGAGGCAGTATCTTTCCTTATGGATCGGACGGAAGGCGGGGTCGGCTTCCACCATCAGGGCGACGTAGTCTTCCTGGCTGAGGCGTTCCTCGATTTCCACCCGCTTGATGCCGTCGGATTTGCTTTTCCGCGTCATGAAATACACGTAACTGCCGTTGCTTCCCCGCTGGCGGATCCGGCGCTCTTCAGAGGGGTCATTGGTCTTCAGATATGTTTGGACGATATCGACCCGTTCACAGTTCGGCAGCTGTTCCAGAAGGCGAAGGTTCGGACGGGCAATGAGGTATTTGCGTTCAATCTCCATCGGGGCATCTTCCCCGAGAAAAGCCGTGATCTCCCTGATCAACCGGAGCATTTTCTCCTCAAAACCGGTTGAATTGTCAATCACCCTGAAATGGGGGTGCCCGGTCCAGGCAGAAACGAGCTTATCATCGAGCGCGATCGCTTCCTCCGGCGTCTCGGTTCGGGCCTGGTTGTTCGACAGCGTATAGTACTTCTCGGCGCCCTTTGCCGCGGTCACCAGATGAAAAACGGCATCATACTGGTCCCGAAGTGCGATTTTGCTGGTTTTCAGCTGCTGCAATACCCAGGCGAACTCCTGCTCCGTCATGTAGGCGCAGTTATCCATGGCAGCCCGGTCACAGACAATGAGGACCTTGTTCTCCTTCATCGTTTTGCCGATCTCCGTGAAGGTATGCTCCTTGGCCTGCTGGAGCTGAATGAGATGCCACTGGAAATCGCGGTTGGAGGTGCTGAGCCAGGGTGCGGCCCCGCCGGTAATGAGCTGCGTCGCCGTTTCATCCACAAACAGCACCGCATAGCCCAGCTTGGTGAAGGCATTCTGAATCCAGCTCATGGCGGTCGTTTTGCCGGCGCAGGGGCCGCCTGTAACCACGATTTTGCTGATTTGCTTATCGTGGGCCGGCATGCTGAGCAGCTCATCCGCCGAGACGCATAATGCATTGGCCAGCTTTGGAACGAACCCCAGCAAGGGTGTGGACCGGCTGTGTTCCCAACTTGAAACGGTCGCGGCGGAGATACCGACTTTTTTGCCCAGCTGCGCCTGGGTCAAACCGGCCTTTATCCTGAGCTGAAGCAGACGATTGCCGAATTCGAGATCCTTCATAAGGATGACCTCCATTTATTTTCCCTCGTTTCCATCATCGTACCACAGTCACGGGAAAAAGGAAAGCGGGCGAAAGATATTGATTTTTTGCTGTATCGCTGATATGCTGAATCCAACACCGGGAAAGGGGAAAAGGGCATATGCTGATGGACGGCGGAAAGAAAATCATCATCCTGTATATCCTGAACATCCTGAAGAAATATACGGACGTGAACCACCCCATGACACAACAGCAGATCGCGGACAAGCTGCTGAGCGATTACGGCATATCGGCTGACCGGGGAACCGTCCGAAACAATATCATGGACCTGATCGACGCCGAGTATGATATCGGCTACAGGACGGTGACCCGTTCCTCCGTTGACAGAAAGACCGGGAAGCGGGAGGAAACCACGATCTATACGGACCTGTACTATGAGCATGAGTTTACGGAATCGGAACTGCATATGCTCATCGACGGCCTGCTGTTTTCCCGTTCCGTGCCCTATAAGCCGCGGAGAGAACTGATCAAGAAACTGGGGGATCTGTCCAGCTCCTATTTCAGCCAGCGGATGCAGCACGTGCACAGCATGAACGCGGATTCGCCGCAGAACAAGGACCTGTTCCTGAACATCGAGGTGCTGAACGAGGCGATCGCGGAAGGAAAACAGGTGGAGATTATTTACGGGTACTACGGGACGGACCTGAAGCTGCATGCGACGCTGAATGAGGACGGCACAGAGAAAAAACAGCTGCTGAATCCCTATCAGCTGGTAGCCAGCGAAGGCCGGTACTATCTGATCTGCAACAAAGACAACTATAACAACGTGGCTAATTACCGGATCGACCGGATCATGAAAATCCAGAAGCTGGAAACACCGGCAAAACCCGGCAACCAGGTAGCCGGGCTGGAGGACGGGCTGAAGCTGCAGGATTATGTCTACCAGCATGTGAATATGTTCTCCGGGAAACCGGAGAAAGTGGAATTCACCGTGCCGAAGAAAAATGTAAGCCTGGTGATTGATTTCTTCGGAAAGCACGCCTCCTTCTTTGACCGGGGCGACGGGAATGTTTCCTGCCATATCATGGTCAGCCGGGAAGCCATGAAGCGCTGGGCCACGCAGTTCGCCGGGATTGTGCGGGTCGTTTCCCCGGAAAGCCTGGCGGAGGAGATCCGGGCGGAAATCCGGAAGGCTTATGAGAATTATGGGATGAATTCTCCTTGACTTCGAGTGGACTTCAAGATTATCATGATTGGTAAAGGAACGAAAAACAACAGGGCCCAAAGAAACAAAGGAACCGAAGAACAGAAAAGGAACTTGAGAACAAAAAGGAACTTGAGAATCAAAAGAAAGGCGAGGTGAAAGCATTGCCACAGAATGCATTTCCCAGAACAAACGTTGCGGGGGTTTCCCTGTCCAGGATGATTATCGGGACCAACTGGATCCTGGGATGGAGCCACCGGAGCCCGGCGGCGGACCAGCAGATCAAGAACCGGTTTCCCGGGGGGAGCGAGGTTTTTCCGCTGCTGAAAGCCTTCCTGGACGAGGGCGTGGACACCATCATGGGGCCGCTGCAGCAGGAGCGCGTGATGCAGGAGGCGGTGAAGGAAGCGCAGGACCGCACAGGGAAAAGAATGATCCTGATTGACACGCCGATCATCAACGTGGATGACAACGAAGCGGCCCGGCGGGAAGCGCGGGCCACCATCCACCGGAGCAAGGAATGCGGGGCGACCTTCTGCCTGCTGCACCATTCAAGCGCGGAGCAGCTGGTGAACAAGAACCTGCACAAGATTCTCCGGCTCGAGGACTATACCGACATGATCCGGCAGGAAGGGATGATTCCCGGGCTTTCCGCCCACATGCCGGAGCTGATCACGTATTCCGATGACAACGGATACGACGTGGAGACCTACATCCAGATTTACAACTGCATGGGATTCCTGATGCAGGTGGAGATTGAAACCGTGGCCTCCATCATCCACAACGCGAAAAAGCCGGTGATGACGATCAAGCCGATGGCGGCTGGACGGTGCACGCCGTATGTGGGGCTGAACTTCAGCTGGAACACAATCCGCCCCTGCGACATGGTGACGGTGGGATGCACCCATCCGAGCGAGGCGGAAGAGGACATCGAGATATCCCGGGCGGCGCTGGAGCACCGTTTTCCCGAAATCGGGAAGCGGGCCAGCCCGAACCAGCACCAGGACGCCTTCGGCGGAAAATAAAAAACAGGAGAGAAGAGCATGAGCAATTCGGCATTCACATGGTGCTTTATCGGCACCGGGACGCTGGCCAAACAGGTGGCCGCGGAGATTACCGCTTCCGGCAGGCACCGGATCACCGCGGTCTATTCCCGCAGATATGAGGCGGCAGAGGCCTTCGCCGGGCCCTACGGGGCGAAGGCGTACAAGACGGCGGAGGAAGCCATTCAGCAGGCGGACGCCGTATACGTGGTGACGCCGCACCCTTCACACTACCAGTACACCAAAATGGCGATTGAAATGGGAAAACCGGTGCTGTGCGAAAAGCCCTTCACCGTCAAGGCGTGCGAAACGAAGGAGCTATTCCGGCTGGCCCGGGAAAAACAGGTCTATATCGTCGAAGGCATGTGGACCTGGTTTGCTCCGGTGGCCCGGAAGGTGAAGGAATGGGTGGACGGCGGCGTCCTCGGCGCGGTTCAGCAGGTGACCACGAAGATGCTGGTCAACGTGATCCACTATGCGCCGCGGCTGACGGATCCGGTGCTTGCGGGAGGCGCCATTCTGGATTCCGGCGTATACCCGATCACGTACCTGTACCGGCTGTTCGGCAAGCCTACGGAGGTTCATTGCAGCGGAAGGATTGCGCAGGGCGTGGACCTGGGCGACGAGATCGACCTGACCTTCGGGAACGGGCTCCGCTGCCACATCTCCCTGGCGATCGACAGCGACGCGGACGAGAACTTTATCCGGATTGAAGGGGAAAAGGCGGATATCTTCCTGAACCATTTCCACTACACGGACCATGCCGATCTGCTGGCGAAGGACGGGAGCCTGATACAGCGGTACGAGGCCAGGACGACGCTGCTGGAAGAATTCGACAAGGCCTCGGAAGAAATCCGGGCCGGGAAAACCGAAAGCGCATTCATTCCCCCGCAGGCAACCATCGACGTAATGGACATCATGGACGCCTGCCGGGAACAGATCGGGCTGGTTTATCCCTTCGAACAGGGCTAATCCCTTTTGGCAAGGGACGCAAAAAGAATCCGGAGCGGAAACACTCACGGGTTCTTTTTACGCCCGAACGCAGGGACGGGGTACCACGAAGAAATATCCTGAATGGTTCCCGGGGAGCGAAGGAAAAGGAACCCGGGCGATGATTGAAATAAAAGGACGGGGAGCAGCATGGAAAAAGGAAAGAAAATGGATCTGATTGTAAAAAATGCCCGGATTTATACCATGGACCGGGACGGGCGTGTGCTGGACCGCGGGTCTGTCGCCATTCAGGGCGATCAAATTGCGATGATTGAACCCACTGACCTGTCGGAATCCTATGAGGCCGGCCAGGTGATCGATGCGGACGGCATGATCCTGTTTCCCGGGTTTATCGACACCCATATTCATTTTTTTCAGTCGTTTCTGAAAGGCCTGGGCGCGGACCATCGCCTGATCGAATGGCTGAATCTTTCCGCCCTGCCCTATGGCACAAAGATGACGCCCCGCCAGCATGAACTGGCGGCCCGGCTCGCAAGCATGGAAGCGCTGAAAAGCGGATGCACCACCATCTGCGAATTCTTCTACACAAACCAGGATCCCGAACTGGCCTATGCATGCATTGAAGGAATGAGGTCCACCGGAATCCGCAGCATCTTTATCCGGACCTTCCAGGACACCGGGGAAGAATACGGGATGCCGTCCGTTTTTATCGAGCCTGCGGCGAAAGCTATGCGGGAAGTGGCGGCGCTGAAGAAACGGTATCAGGAAGACGACATGTTTTCCATCTGGACCGGGCCCGACGTGACATGGTCAACGACCAGGGAAGGCTATCAGACCATGCTGGAATACTGCCTGAGCGAGCATGTCCGGTATTCCATGCATCTGAAAGAAACAGAAGTGGATAACGAAATGTGCTTCCGCTATTACGGAAAGGATATTGTCGATCTGCTGGAAGAAATCGGTTTCCTGACCGACAAAATGCTTGCCGTCCATTGTGTGAATCTGACAGAAAACGACATTCGCCGCTTCGCGGAATACGGCGTATCCGTCAGCCATAACCCGGCGCCGAACCTTTATCTTGGATCCGGCATTCCCCCGATTCCGGCATGCCTGCGCGCGGGCGTCAATGTAGCCATGGGCACAGACGGAGCCGCGAGCAACAACAGCACGGATATGCTGGAAACGCTGAAACTGGCCGCATTGATTCAGAAGGGGATTCACCGGGACGCATCAGTGATCACAGCAGACCAGGTCATCCGGATGGCAACCTGCGGCGGGGCTAAAGCCATCGGGATGGACCACCTGGTCGGCACGCTGGAAACAGGCAAGAAAGCCGATATGGTGCTGTTTGACCCGAAGCATCTGAAGTCTTTCCCGGACCATGACGCGGAAGCGACCGTCGTCTATGCATCATCGGAGGAGAATATTGATACCACCATTGTCAACGGACAGATTGTGTATCGCCAAGGCGTTTTTTCAGGAGGACTCAGTGAAACAGCATTGATTCGTGATGCCGCAGTCGAGGTGGAGAAGATGCTGGGCCGGGTTACACGATAAAGCGCCCGATAAACTTCCGGATTTCCTGATCCCAGAAGCCCCATTCATGAATTGCATCCGGTTCATCATGGCGGGTTACGTCCCAGCCGTTTTCAAGCAGGGCGGGGATAAACTGCTGATGATGCTCATACAGGAAGTCCTTGGTGCCGCAGCTGACATACAGCTTCGGCTTATGGGCGGATTTGGCGTTCTTCTTCATCAGATAAAAGAGATCCACCTCTGTGCCCGACAGATCGGTTTGCTCCCCGAAGATGGCCTTGGCCCTTCCGTCTTCGGAATGATGGGTCAGGATCCGCTCAATCCGGACAGCTCCGCTGAAGCTCGCGGCTGCCGCGAACCGTTCAGGATAGGTCAGGGCCAGCCGCATGGCTCCGTAGCCGCCCATGCTCAGGCCCGCCACATAGGTATCCTCGGCCCTGTCGCTCAGCCTGAAAAAACGGTGCATCGTCGCGGGAAGCTCCTCGCTGACGTAATCCCAGTAGCGTTCCCCGTATGCCTCATTGCAGTAGAAGCTGTGATTGACGGCCGGCATGATCACGGCCAGGTTGCGCTCAGCCGCGTACCGTTCCACAGAGGTCCTTCTCATCCATATACTGTGATCGTCGCTGTACCCATGCAAAAGATACAGCACTTTCGGAAGCACATCAGACTCCCCGGCCTTTATGCCGATGCCCTGATTGGCTTCAGGCAGGATCACATTGACTGTGGAGGCCACATTTAAACACCCGGAAAAGAACTGAACCTGTAAAAATGCCATGATTTCATCCTCCCATCATAATGAATCGCAGGTTTTCCTCGATCGGAAATTACGATTATTATACCTTAAAACAACACTGAATACCAGCAGCGCGGCAGAAAAGTGTCCAGGAAGATCTCAGGGATTGGTGCGGGTACCAGAGGAACCGTCCCCTCAGGTACCCTGGAAAAAGCGCGGCATTTGTGGTAAGCTGACATTAGATCGGGAGCGTCTGGAACGAAAAAGAGCGAGGAGAGGAATGCCATGACATTTTTTGAGCAGCATGGACAGCAGCTGGTCTGGAGAAACCACGGGGAAACCCTGGTCGTCGAGCCGTGGGGAGAGGACAGCATCCGGGTGCGCGCCGCCCTGATGCGGGAGGTGAAGGATGAACGCTTCGCCCTGCTGGACCCGGCCGGCGGCGGGGACGCGGAAATCGTCATCGAAAACGGGAAAAAAGCCTTTGTGCGCAACGGGAAGATCACCGCGCTGGTGGAAGTATGCGGCTGGAAGGAAAGGGCGAAGGTCACCTTCCTGAACAGCCGGAACGAAGTGCTGCTGCAGGAAACGGACGGGGAGAACGCGCTGCTTCTGCTGGCCCGGAAGTATGAACCGATTCCCGGCGGCAGCTACCGCCTGACGGCGACCTTTGCCGGGCAGGAGGGTGAGCGGATTTACGGCATGGGGCAGTACCAGGAGGAATTCCTGGACTGGAAAGGCTGTACCCTGGAGCTGGCCCACCGGAATTCGCAGGCCAGCGTGCCCATGATCATCTCCAGCCGGGGATACGGCTTCCTGTGGCACAATCCGGCCATCGGCTCCGTGACCTTCGGCCGGAACCGGACGACCTGGCAGGCGGAGGCCTCCGGGCAGCTGGATTACTGGATCACGGCCGGGGATACGCCCGCGGAAATCAGCCGGAACTATGCCCGGGCCACCGGGTTTGTGCCCATGATGCCGGAATACGGGCTGGGTTTCTGGCAGTGCAAGCTGCGCTACTGGAACCAGGAACAGCTGCTGGCTGTTGCCCGGGAGTACAAGCGGCGGAACCTGCCCATTGACGTGATCGTCTGCGATTTCTTCCACTGGCCCAGGATGGGGGATTACCGGTTCGATCCGGAGTTCTTCCCGGATCCCGCCGCCATGGTGAAGGAACTGAAGGAGATGGGCATCGAGCTGATGGTTTCCGTCTGGCCGCAGATTTCCCTGAATTCGGAAAACTATGCCGAAATGGACCAGCAGGGGCTGCTGGTCCGGGCGGAATACGGGGAGCAGATCGGGATGCGCTTCGTGGAGGATTCAATGTTCTATGACGCGACGAATCCCCGGGCCCGGGAATACGTGTGGCGGAAAATCAAGCAGAACTACTATGATTACGGCATCCGCATCTTCTGGCTGGATGAGGCGGAGCCGGAATACGGAACCTATGATTTCCGGGCGTACCGGTATGCTGCCGGGCCGAACATCGAAATCGGGAATATCTATCCCCAGTGTTATGCCCGGGGCTTCTATGAGGGCATGAAAGCCGCCGGGCAGGAAAACCCGGTCAACCTGCTGCGGTGCGCCTGGGCGGGCAGCCAGCGGTACGGCGCATTGGTCTGGAGCGGGGACATCATGTGCGACTGGAAGGATTTCCGCCGCCAGATCTGCGCCGGGCTCAGCATGGGCGCCGCGGGCATCCCATGGTGGACGACGGACATCGGCGGCTTCCACGCGGGGAATCCGGAGGACCCGGGCTTCCGGGAGCTGCTGGTCCGCTGGTTCCAGTGGGGCTGTTACTGCCCGGTCATGCGGCTGCACGGCGACCGGCAGCCCGCGCAGGAGGTGTACCGCAAGGACGGAACCCGGGTGCTGAACTCCGGCAGCGACAACGAAGTCTGGAGCTTCGGGGAAGAGGCGTATCCGATCCTGGTCAAATACATGAACCGGCGGGAGGAACTCCGGGACTATATCCGCGGGCTGATGAAGGAGGCCCACGAGGATGGAACGCCGCTGCTGCGGGCCATGTGGTATGCCTTCCCGGAAGACGCGGCCTGCAATGACCTGAAGGACCAGTATATGTTCGGCGGGCGTTTCCTGGTGGCGCCGATCCTGTATCCCGGCGCCCGCGAAAGGCAGGTGTATCTCCCCGCGGGCTGCTGGCGCAACGTGGACACCGGCGAAACCCTGCAGGGCGGCGGCTGGCAGACTGTTCCCGCGCCGCTGGAGGTCATTCCGGTGTTTGAACGGGTGTAAGATGATTGCAATGGGAATTGATTGTTAAACGCTAAAAGCAGACCATTTTGAAAAGTGATTGAGAAAAGGAGCTGCCGAAGATGAAGAAACTGATCTGTCTGGCACTGAGCCTGCTGATTCTTATGTCTGTTTTTACGGCTTATGCGCTGTCCTATGATGAACTGTTGCAAAAAGCAGATGAGTATACAGCTGCTGGAGACTATGAAAAAGCGTTCGCTTGTTATGACCTGGCAGTTAAGAGCGATCCAACAAATGCCACAGCATATATCAAAGCAGCAATGCTTCATCTGGAAAGGGGAGAAGTATCAGCTGCATCAGAGGGTATTGAAAAGGCTCTGTCCATTGATGCCACATCGTCCGATGCCTGGGTAGTAAAATGCCGCCTGGATGTGGCTATCGAGGACGTTGCCGCTTTTGAAACAGATGCGCTTTACACTGAAATCTGCGGAGCTGATCTTTCAGGATACGCCGCGGATATTGGAGAGATGTATGCAAAAGCTGGCAATGCGGAGAAGGCCGTGGAATCCTTTTCACAAGTGCCAGTTGACAATTTGAATGATCGTCAAAAGGCTACCTATCGGCGCGCATTAATTTCCTGTGGAGAAAAGGAAAAGGCGGCTGCGCTTGGGCTGGATGCGGCCCGGATGCGCAACGAGAAACTGGATGCGGCATTCGATTCGGGAAATCCAACGCTCTCCGAAACAGGATCAGCAACAATAAAGCCACAAGCATCCGATTTTGAAATATCGGATGATATCATAGCAGCCTGGAAAGAGTCAGGGAATATGAACGATTTTGATACATCCCTGTCGGAAGGCCTCGGAGAAACAGAGTTTGTTCTGCTGTCAAAGTCACCTGCCGGGAACTCGGGATTTATTTCTGCCGGAGATGCTGCAGTCATTGAGTTTCATGGAAAGTATCATCTTGCCTATCCGTCCACCAAAGGCGTGCCGGATCAGTACTCCAACATGGAAAATTACGTCAAATACTTTTATACAAAGTTCCGGTCTCTGATTGGAGAAGAAGGAATTGCATACTCTCCGGATGGGCGGTATGCCGCAATTTGCAACAGGAGAATTACGCTGACTCAGTCGAAACTGTTCCTGGATCCGATTCTGATTGATCTCTCTACCGGGGAACTGATCCTGACGGCCACATACCCTAACAAAGTAAAAGATGACAATGTGGCTGCCATTACCTCTGCTGTGTTCTCCTCAGATAACAGATATTTCTACTACGTTCTCTATGGACGATTTGAAGGGGGACGGATACGCCTGTGCCGATATGATCTGGATACCGGAGAGACTGAAGTATGCCTGGAATCTGAAAAGAACCTGTATTACCCCCATCTTGCTGAACTGGAAGACGGAAGCCTTCTGATCATTAACGATTGCTATCGGACAGGCGAGACCGAAGGCCTTGTAACAGCATCCTGCAAAAACGGTGTCTGGTCGCTTGAAGAAACAAAACTGAAACTGAGTCGGGATTTTTATTATGCGAACCAATTGAAGTATTCACCCAATTCCGGCCTTGTATGCCTGCTGGGAAACACAGGAAGCAACTCGTCGGTCTCGTTCCAGATCATCAATCCGAATACAGACTTTGAAGGCATTGATCAATTCTGGTGCATCAAGAAAGACACGAACGAGATCGTAGCTCTTTCGCCGGAAGAGTTC
This sequence comes from Clostridia bacterium, assembly GCA_017404985.1. Classification (GTDB taxonomy): domain Bacteria; phylum Bacillota; class Clostridia; order Christensenellales; family Aristaeellaceae; genus Aristaeella. The sequence continues at coordinate 166,810 of JAFRBK010000027.1, forward strand.
CAGGCTTCGATCGATACCGATATCAAAAACGGAGGAAAAACAACAGCCAACATTTCAATTCTCTATCCGTATCAGACAATTCTCAATGCTGTTTTCTCTCCTGATGGAAACTATTTATTCCTGAATACGATGAGCAGCTCTACAGAGGAAAGAAGCAGAAATCTGTTCCTCATCCGTTTGGAAGATATGACTCTTCAGAAAGTCTCGGGACTGGATGCAGAAAAAATCCGGGTCGGATCATTAGGACTGGATTATCCCATGAATATCGAATGGAATACGGATGAGCTGATTATCGGAACTGATGATGGGGTAAAGACGTTCGAATTCACACCCGAACACTGATCCCGAGACAGAATGAAGGGGAGCCAAGGATGAACATAAAGTATTGTTGTAAAAGGGAGTAAGCCAGCTTTCCATAACGAAGGAATATTGAAGGCGAAGGGGGATTCTGTTATGCGCAGAAGGTTCTGTCTCTTTGCAGCCGTGCTCATGCTGCTGCTTTCCCTGTGTCATGCTGCCATGGCGATCACAACTACCTGCACGCTGCCGGAGCTGGCCAGCTTTGCGGATGGCGTCGGATCTGTTTATCAAACAGCCCAGATTGCCAAAGCGGATTATGTGACCCGGCATTACCTGTGCCTGACACAGGACGTGGAAACCATTGTCCAGGAATATATCAGGGAACTGCGGAAATTCGATATTTATATCTCCAAATCCGAGAAAGAGGTATACAACAGCGTGAACAACGCAGCCAGTTACGGTATTGCCCTGAAGGCGAAGGACAAGAACTGGGGCAGGTTTTCCCTGGAGGATTCGTCTCGCAATTGGTCTTTTGCGGACGTGTCGGTTTATATCACGTTTTCAACCGGTGGTACTTTTTCCGACACGAAAACCATCGAAATTTCCTATGCCAGGGATGGCTATAAAATCGCGGATACCGGCGCGAGAATCCGAAAAGACCGGTCTTTTAATCCATCGGACTACTATTTTTACCGCGATCAACTGAAGACGGAAGCCCAGAAGGAAGCGTATGATATCATGCTGCCCCAGCTGGAGAGGATGGACAGCCCAGTCTCACTGGAAGGCATGTCGACGCACATCCAGTGGGATGACCTTTTCTGGGCCTGGTATTCCGTGTTGATAGACAATCCGCAGGATTTTATGGCGGAGAATCACGGGATCCACTGGTATAATGTCACCCCGTACGATGACGAAGCAATACGGTTGCTTAAGGTTGATTATTTCTTCAACAGGCAGGAACTTGCTTCTATGAAGGATGAATATGAGCAGGCTGTCGCCGAAGCGCTGAAAGTGATCGATCCCTATATGACGGACTATGAAAAGGAACTCGCCCTGCATAACTGGATGTGCGACCATATTCAATATGATTATGATGAGACACTTGGAACCACAAGTTCCTATTTCGCCATGGTCAAGCGCAAGGCTGTTTGTGAGGGTTATGCTGAAGCATTTACGGATCTGCTGCACCGGGCCGGTATTGAAAGCGCAACGGTATATGGAGATGTTTTTCCTGAAGAAAACTTCAAAATACCTCAACATGCCTGGAACCTCGTCCGCATTGATGGCGAATGGTACTATGTGGATGTAACATGGGATGACCTGAATCCAGGGATAAGATATGACTATTTCAATATCACGACTGAGCAGATTTCCAAGGATCACCGGAACGGCGAACTGGAATACCCGCTGTGCACCTGCACGGATGCCGCCTATCACGAGTAAACGAATCACCGAAACGAAAAAGGCCATCCGCGAAAA
>JAFRBK010000028.1 GCA_017404985.1 Clostridia bacterium
AATCCGCTTTCCGGAGAAGGATCCGTCATAGACTTCCTTCACGCCGCAGCTGGGGCTCCGTGACTGCAGAATAATCAGATCCGGTTTTTCCTGCCGGGCCAATTCCAGCGCCCTGGCCGCGCCCAGGCGAAACAGCCCGTCTACAGAGACGCCTTCCCGGTTTATCACAATTCCGTTCACAATCTCAGCGGGAATCCGCGGGATGGGCAGCCCACCCAGCACTTCCGGACAGACCGGAATGACCGTATGTCCCGCCAGCAGGCGGAGGAGATCCGGACTCAGATTGTTCCCGCCGCTGTATTTGCAGTTTTCGCCAAGCAGGCAGGCGCTGACCATGATTTTCATTGGCTTTTGTTTCCTTTCATGGACGGAAGTTTCTGCGCTTTGTATTATTTTACTGCCATTGCTTTTCTGCAGCAACTTTTTTCTTTCAGCGGTGTGATTCTGAAATAAAACATGAACGGGTTCCGCGCTGTCCAGACATAAAGGAATCTGGTATAATGATGACACCCCGGGGAAACCGGCCGGCACAGCGCAGCCGGCCACGCGGGGATTACGCGCAGTTCATAAAGGATGATGAGACAATGAAGGTAATAGACCTCACGCATGTGATTACGCCGGATATGCCGGTTTATCCCGGGACGGACACCCCGAAATTCATCCCGGCCAACACTTATGAAAAAGACGGGTTCAAGGAAACCCTGCTGCAGATGTACTCCCATACCGGGACCCATATGGATCCCCCGGCGCATCTGTTTCCCGGCAGGACAACCCTGGACCAGTTCCCGGCGGACCAGTTTATCGGGAAAGCGCTGGTTATTGACTGCCGGGATCTGGCGGAAGGAGAGGCGATCACGATGGATCGTCTTCGGAAAGCCGGCGAAAAAGCCGAGCGGGCAGATTTCCTTCTTTTCAATCTTGGCTGGGATCAGCGGTGGGGAACGGACGCTTATTTCGGGGACTATCCGTGTATCGACGATGAGGTGCTGGATTACATCATCAAGGGAAACTATAAGGGCATCGGCTTTGACGTGATCGGCCTTGACCCCATCGCGGACGGAAACCTGACGCGGCATAAGAAGCTCTTTGCAGCGTGCGATATTGTCAACATTGAGAATCTGAAGAATCTGGAATTGTGCGGGAACGAACTGTTCTGGTTCAGCTGCTTTCCGCTCCGGCTCGACAACTGCGACGGTTCGCCTGTCCGGGCGGTCGCCTGGTTTGAATAGGCCGGCCCGGCCAACCGGGCAGGCAGCAGGGCGAATCACGGCCTGTCCGTTGACGAAACAATAACAGGATGAGAAAAAGGAAACGGATTTTCGATGAACGCATATGATTTTGACGGTACCATCTGCTATCCGGACTGCTCGGTCAATTTTGCGATTTACTGCATGAACCACCATCCCCATCTGTGGCTGACGTTCTTCCCGAAGGCGGTTCGGAACCTGATCCGCTACAAGCGTGGAAAGATGACCCGGGCCCGGATGATGCTGGAGTTTTTCAGCATTTTCCGGGTGAAGGACTTTGACACGCTGATCGAGCGATACTGGGATACCCACGAGAAGAATATTTCCGCCTGGTATCTTGCCCAGAAGAAACCGGACGACCTGATCATCAGCGCTTCCCCGTCCTGCCTCATCGAGCCGATCGCCAGACGGCTTGGCGTGCAGTTCGTTGCCACGGAATACGACCGGGAATTCGGGGTCATCACGGACAACCTGATGTTTGCCAAGGGAAAAGCCCGATATATGATCGACCATGGTTTTCCGGTGATCGACCATTTCTATTCGGATTCCCTGGCGGACACGCCCATTGCCCTGTGCGCGGAAAAAGCCCACCTGGTGACGGACAAAGCGCAGAAAGTTACCGACTGGCCGGCCCTGGACCCGGAAACCCTGCAAAAGGTTCACAGGAAAATCAATACAGGATGGAATATCCATCTCTGATGATTCCGAAAGAACCCCAAAGGGCAGAAAGCGGGCGGGCGGACTCCGCGTTTCCAATGAACGGTTTTGCGATCTCGGGAAAATTTGCTGAAACCCCTTGCACAGCAACGGTTCATCTGATATAATCCTCAATTGGCACATCCTTGCGCTGCCTGAGCAGCGCCAAAAGTCCGTGAGGAGGTGAAAGGAATGATGAACAGGTATGAAATGATCTACATCATTGATACCGAGCTGGAGGAGACCGCCCGCAAAGAGCTGATGGAAAAGGTTTCCGCCCTGATCGTCAACAATGGTGGTGAGATCGAAAAGGTCGATGACACATGGGGCAAGCGCCGCCTGGCCTATGCGATCGACTACAAGACCGAAGGCTGGTACGTGCTGGTGAACTTTAAGGCACCTGCCGAACTGCCCCGTGAGCTCGAGCGTAACCTGCAGATCAATGAGAGCGTGCTCCGTTATCTGGTGGTGAAGCTGGAGGAGAAGCGCAGCGCTGTGAAGCCCCGCGCTGTCAAACCCGCTCCCGTGGCTGCTCCCGCCGAGGAAGCCGCTCCTGTTGCTGAGGAAGCTCCCGTTGCGGAAGCTGCCCCCGCCGAGGAAGCCGCTCCTGCCGAAGAAGCAGCTCCTGCTGAAACCGCAGAGTAACAGCGGAGAA
>JAFRBK010000029.1 GCA_017404985.1 Clostridia bacterium
AACTGGAAGGCGCGACGATCCAGATTCTTGACAAGGAAGGCAACGTAGTAGACGAGTGGGTGAGCAAGAAGGACGAAACCCATGTGGTAGAAGGCCTGAAGACCGGCGAAGAATACACGCTGCACGAGACAGTTGCTCCGGAAGGATACACTGTTACCACCGACACGACGTTCACGATTGACGAGACGGGCAAGGTGACGAGTACCGGTACCATCAGCAAAGATGAGACGACCGGGAAGGAAGTTCTGCTGGTAGAAGATGCCAAGACCCATATCGAAGTGAGCAAGGTGGATGTGGCTGACGGTGAAGAACTGGAAGGCGCGACCATCCAGATTCTTGACAAGGAAGGCAACGTAGTAGACGAGTGGGTGAGCAAGAAGGACGAAACCCATGTGGTAGAAGGCCTGAAGACCGGCGAAGAATACACGCTGCACGAGACAGTCGCTCCGGAAGGATACACTGTTACCACCGACACGACGTTCACAATTGACGAGACGGGCAAGGTGACCAGTACCGGCACCATCAGCAAGGATGAGACAACCGGAAAAGAAGTTCTGCTGGTAGAAGACGCCAAGACCCACATCGAAGTGAGCAAGGTAGACGTTACTGATGGTACAGAACTCGACGGCGCGACGATCCAGATCCTCGATAAGGAAGGCAACGTAGTAGACGAGTGGGTAAGCAATAAGGATGAAGCCCATGTGGTTGAAGGCCTGAAGACAGAAGAAGTTTACACACTGCGTGAAACTACTGCACCCGAAGGATTTGAGGTGACTGTTGACACGGTATTCATCCTCAATACGGATGGCACGTTCGGCACTGTAACTGAAGGAGAAAAGAACAATACTACGATCAGGAATGACGGTGTTCTGCTGGTAGAGGATATGCCGACACAGACCAGAGCTGTTGTGAAGAAGGCATGGGTTGACGGTGAGAACCGCGACAACGTACGGCCGCAGGAGATCAAGGTTACGCTGCTGGCTGACGGTGGAAACGAACTGACGCTGGCTGACGGAACCAAGACGACATTCAGCATCATGCTGAACAGGAACAACAACTGGAGTTATGTGTACAACGGTGAAGTGAGAACCAATGCGGAAACCGGTGCACAGACGATGATTGGACTGCGTGAGTACAAGCTGAACGCTGACGGAACCACGACCAAGATCGTATATACCTGGGCGGAAGACGTAACCGGACTGCCTGAGGGTTACTCGATGACGAGCAACGAAACCAACGGCATTCTGACTGTCATCACCAACACGTACGGACCTGAAACGACCAAGATCACCGTGAACAAGGTTTGGGAAGACTCTGGAATTGAAGGCCTCGTGCACGAATCCGTCAGGGTGCAGTTGTATGCGGACGGTACAGCCATCAAAGAACCGGTGGTGCTGGACGACAGCAACAACTGGACGTATACCTGGGACGGCTTGTACACTAACGTGAATGTGAACGGTGCCAAGACAGCTATTGCGTACACGGTGGAAGAAATCAACGTTCCGAACGGATACAAGAGTAATGTAACTCAGAGCGGAAAGACCTTCACCATTACCAATACCTATCAGGGCGGCAAACTGGCTATCGAAAAGACATTCAAGTTTGAGGAGCCGGAACCTGAAATCATCGATCACGGCGCCACCGTCGATGTGCCGATCATCAAGATCTGGAACGACGGGAACAACCGCGACGGAAGCCGGCCGGCGAGCATCACGGTGCGTCTACTGGCGAACGGCGTGGAAGTGGCCAGCGCCCAGGTGATGGCGCAGAGCGGATGGGTCTACATCTTCACGGGCATGCCGAAGTTCGACGATGAAGGAAAAACCATAACTTACACGGTCCTCGAGGACGCGGTGGCCAGATACAAGACGGATATCTACGGGCTGACCATCCAGAACACATATCAGCCGGAAGTGACTTCCGCCACGATCCGCAAGATCTGGGACGACAACGGAAACGAAACGCAACAGCGTCCGGACAGCATCTACATGGTCCTGAGCAACGGACTTGAAGACGTGGCGACGGTGATCCTGTCGGTGGAAAACAACTGGACGGCGACCATTGACAACCTGCCGGTATACGTGAACGGGAACCCCGTGACGTACAAATGGACAGAACAGACAGTGAGAGGATATGATAGGACCGGTTTCGTGACCAACGGAACGGTGACGGAAATCACGAACACGCTGTGGCAGCATCCTGAGGAAGAAAACAGGGAAACCGGCGCGAAACGACCCGGCAACAAGTTCTATGTGTTCGAAGAATATGAGACCCCGCTGGGTGTGGAGATCATGATCAACCACGTGGGCGACTGCTTCGACTAAGCAAAACGACTTTGGGGACTGGCTGAAGAGCCAGTCCCCTTTCCACAGGGAATCAAAAAGGAGGCTGATCGGTTCAGCCTCCATTCGGTCTCTTATTTGGCTTCATCAGGGAACAGGATGATTCGCATTACAGCAGGCAGGCGGCGCCGAAAAGGAGCTGGGCGCTGTAATAGGTGATCATGACAAACCAGTTCATGGCGCGGGGAGACGGGAAAAGAATCCTCCGGAGCAGGAAGGCATCGCTGACCAGGAAGAAGGCCGCTCCGAGGGCAGCCAGAATGCCGGACTTGGTATAAGAAGAAATGCCTCCGGCAATCGCACAGGAAGCCATGGCTGTGAGCACAACCGCATAAAGAATAAAGAGCGGCATCTGCTTTCCGATGGGCTTGCGCCACTGATGCAGAAGGACAGCGGCGAGGACCAACAGGATGGCAAAGCAGACAAAATGCAGGGAGGACACCGGCCAGAGCTGCGTGAAATAGGCGATATACGCTATATGGCCTGCCAAGAAAAGCCCGGCGCCGATCTGGAAACGGAATTCCAGGACGGCATCCGCGGCGAGATGAAACATCATACCGACGAAGAACACCCAGCAGCGGGGATCCAGCTTGATGGCGGCTACCAGCACCAGCATAGCGGCACACAAGGTGCCAAGCACTTTAAAAGCGCAGGCCAGCGGCAGCTGCATGTTCTTCTTATAATACTGAAACAGGGGAAGGCAGACAAAAAGGCTCAAGGCTGCGGCACCGATGATCCAGGCCATGAGATAACCTCCTTACTTTACTCCTCTTCTGATACGCTTTCCTGTTCTTCTTATTGTGCTTCTTATTATTCTTCTTCTCCGGGAATCCAGGGCATCAGGAACATGCTGACGTACATATCCTTGTCATTATAGGTGTATTTATAGGAAAAGGCTTTGGCATCCGTCTCCTTTCGTTCCTCTTCCGGGACGAGGGAGATGTTTTTATTTTTCTTTTCTGCATTCATGTCATAATCATGGACAAACATCCAGACGGAGCTGTTCACGTTGCCTTCCAGGGTGGTAAGCCGGTATTTTCCGTTTCCGAGATCCTGAACGTCGTAAACGATGCCCTCATGCCATTTTCCGTTCTTTCCCTTTTTACCGTACAGAATCACGAAACCTTTCTGGGGCATCATGGTGGTGCGGTTCATATGGAGAAAGGCGTGCTCATATTTGGCCGGGCTGGAGCCGCGAACGCAGAAGATGCCTTGCCGGGAGCCTTCCGGCTCTTTCAGGATGTCTTCCTCCAGCTCTGTCGGGATCTCCGCTTCGAGCATGCACCAGGTGACAAAGCCGGCACACCAGCCCCACTCATAGTTATTCCACCATTTGGTGTACTTATTGCTTTTCTTCAGCTTTTTTCCTTCCAGGGTTTCCCATTCCGTATAGGCGATATCCAGCATATGCTGGATTTTTTCCGGTACTTCCTCAACAACTTCCTCCGTGATCTGCACGGGCGCAGGCGTCGGCGTTGCCTTTGGCTTGGCCGCGAGGGCGGAGGAGAGGGGGAGAAGGAACAGGAAAACCAGGAGGATGGAGAAGGGGCGTTTCATCCGGATAACTTCCTTTCTGAAAAGATATTGCAACGGCGATCGTGATGGCATAGGGTGTTCAGTTCAGCTGGGGATTAGACTTCAGCCAGGTGAAAAGGTCTTTGGCGACCAGGGCAGCGGGATTTGAGCCGGGATCGGCTGCAGTTGTATCTTCCATCAGCACGCAGATGGCATAAGGCAGGTCTTTCTGACCGTTGAAGGCCAGGCACCATTCATACCGGGGGATGGGATCTGCGGGAAGCGGATCAGGCAGCACCTGCTGGGTTTCGGGGGCGGCTTCCTCCGCAGTTCCGCAAAGGGCATGAATGTCCAGCGTCGGATCATAGAGCAGGGAAGCGCTGCCGGTTGCCACGGAAGCCTTCATGGCATCCTTCAGGGAGCGGGCTGCTTCCTGGCTGCAGGCGCGAGATGAGGAGGGGTCGGACCAGGGGAGCACGACGCCGCCGGCATTTGTTTTTACCGTGCGGAGCAGGCGGAGATCCGGCACCAGGCCGTCCTTCGCCGCAGCACAGGCGGCGAGGCAAAGCCTCAGGGGAACGGCGGAGGGCCACTCGCTTTCTGCTATCTGCAGATCGCGGAAGGAGACTGGAAGGCTGTTGTACAGTTCACCGGAGATGATTTCAGACAGCGTTCCCAGGGGATAAATCCCCTCGGTTGCCCGATTCATCAGCGGACGGCTTTCGGAAGCCTTCAGGGCTTCGGCACTGTCTTCCGTGACGGTTTCCGGATCAAAAGTCGGAAGGGAGGCCAAGGCTACGATTTCCCCCGTCTCTACCTGAACGATGGCGGCGCAACATTTCTTCCCGGCGGTTTCGGGATGAGATGCGGCGGCGCGGAGAATTTCCTCGCACAGATCGGCAGAGACGGTTAAGGCCAGGTCGTACCCATGGCGTTCCTGCTTCTTGATCACCCGGGAGAGGGCTTCCGAGAAGTTGGGCCGAAGGCCGTAGAGATAAACGGCATACAAGGTTTCCGCCCCGCCGGGGACGAGCCCCGTGTCCGTTCCCACCAGATGAACCAGGGAAGCGCGGCGTTCAGCGGGGTCCGCATATTTCCGTTTCCCCTCCACTGTGGCAGCCAGCAGCGTGCCATTCCGATCAACGATCGTACCGGGGATGACGGTTTCCTTCAGGGAATCCAGCGCAGCGGCATCCGGCATCGACGGGAGTACGGAGGCAGGCTGCAGGCTCCGGAGAATCAGGGAGGCGCCGAGAAAAACGAGCAGGACAAGGAGGACCAGCGCCATGAGACGGAAACGGTGCCGCTGCAGTTTCATCAGAAAGGCCCTCCTTTCAACGATTCTCTAGCTCGGATCTCAATGGGCTTTTTCCGGACATTCTTTTTTTTGCGCGGAAACCAATCGGTTTGGTTCGGACATCAATGGGCCAGCATGGCCAGATGGGTATCCTCCTTCAGGTCGGACTGGTTGGCAGCATGGATGCCGGAAAGGAAACCGACCAGCGCGAAGGCAGAGACCAGGGACAGGGGATCAAAAGACAACAGGGGAAAGCCCGCGGCCGGCAGGGGCAGCCAGCCGAGCAGGCTGCCCAGCGCAACCAGGACCTGGCAAGACAGGAGAATGACTGCTCCCATTCCCCGAAGGGCGGAAACATTCCTGCGGGATGCAGCCGCAATGGAGACACCGCGAAGCAGCAGGGCGGCCAACACCAGCACCAGGCAGCAAAGGAAAACGGAACCGAACTGTTCGCCCACCAGGCACAGGGGCAGGACGGAAGCGCTTTCGGAAAAATCAACCGAGGAGCCGAGGCCGAGGCCGGTTCCGAACAAGCCGCCGGAGAAGGCGATCGCCTGATTCCGGGCGGAGAGCCAGGACAGAAGCCCGGGGGACAGATTCGGCAGGAAACGGAGGGCTGCCCAGCCGAGACCGCCGGCCAAGGCAACGGAAGCGACCAGGACCAGCCAGCTGCCGGAGGAAGACCAGGCAAGGAGCGTGAAAGCCAGGGCCAGCCCCAGGGCGGAAGCCCAATCTCCCCTGAGCAGCATCAGGCAGAGGGCCAGAAGGACCAGCAGCGACGCAGGCAGCAGCTGCCTTCGGGCCAGCAGAACAGGAAAGGCCAGAAGCAACAGGACGCAGGCCGCCGGACCAACGGATCCCGGCAGGGATACGGCCAGGGGAAGGGCCAGCACTACCAGCGCCAGCACAGCGGAAAGCCAAGCGGCCGCCGGGGATTCCGGCGCTGCACGCCCCAGCCCCAAAAAGCAGAAGAGGCAGGCATAGCCGGCAGCCAGGGCCAACAGATGGGGCAGAAGACGATCGGGAATGGCCAGCTCCACCAATAAAAGGCTCAGGGCAGCGAAGAAATTCACCAGCGCCAGCAGGAGTTTATCGATCCGGAAAAGAACCGGGAAGGTGAACGCACCGGCCAGCAGGAAAACCGTGCAGCCGGCAGCCAGCCAATATTTTTCGGTCGCACCGTCCCGCACCGCCAAGAGAAGGAAGGCCAGGGCGAAGGAAATCCCATTGAGCGCCGTCAGGCCTCCGGAGTAAGAACGCTTTCTTCTCATTCGCTCCAGTCCTCCTTCCAGCGGTCAGACCGGCGGGGCTTCGGAGAAGAAGTGGCAACCGGGGGTTCCTGTTGCGGCGCCTGCACCGGTGGGGAAGGCTGCGGGGACATTGCCGGATTCTGTACAGGCGGCATTACCGTAGGCTGGAACCAGACCGGCTGCGGCGGAGAAAAGGACGGGACTGGAACGGGCGCAGGAGCCACCGAGCCTGGAGGAGGCGCAGGAACTGCCGAGTTCAGGACAGGCGCAGGAACACCCGGGATGAATTCAGGAACGGCCTGCGGCGGCCCCTGGACGGCGTCCGGAAGATCAGCGGAAGGCGCCAGGGCCGCGAAAACCATCATCCGAAGAACTGCCGAGCCTATCGTCAGGACAGCACCATGCCCCAGCGGGGCACTGTGGGGATCGCTGCGGCAGTCCAGCTTCACACCGTTGACCAGCGCTTCGCAGCCGCTGCGGGGACGCAGCAGGAGACCTTCGCCGTCCTGCCAGGAAAAATCCAGATGGTGCTTCCGGACGCCGGGGCAGGGAATGACCAGGTCACAGGTGCGGACAGCGCCGAGCACCCCCTCGCGGGGGACCGGAAGCCAGGTTTCCTCCTGCAGTTCCGGGCTGCCGGAAATCACGACCAGTTCGCCGACTGTGCCGGAACCGGGAAGGTTTTTGACAGTGCTTCGGCGGTCACGACCGGCAGCCAGCAGGGCGAAAAGCGCACGAAGCGCCAGGATCAGAGCCAAAAAAGCAAAAATCCAGCGCGCTGCCAGGGAAAGGACTTCGAAGAGTTCCCTTGAGACGCTGAAATTCATGGCGGCCGATCCTTTCGAACAGAATAAACAATTATTTTCGGGCGCCGGGAGCCCGGGGGCGGAAAAGACGGGTCAAAGGTCCGCGGGGGAAAGCCAGTTTTCCCAGGCGGAGGCGGGATAATTATCCCGGATAATTCGGGCGATGATCCTTCTTTCGCCCTCCGGCAGAAATTCCTGATATTTGGTATACAGAACCCGGAGCGCGGAAAAAGAACCTGTCTCCATGCAATAATCATGCAGGATATCATAATTAACGGAATAGACTTTCAGGCTGTCAAAGAGGACGCCCATGACATCATCCGCCGCGTCCTTCAGCTCCGCGGTGCGGACGCGCCGGGTTCTTCCTCCGTCCATCGTGACCGACATGCCCGGGCCCAGACGCTCATAAAGCAGATTAAACAGATCCTCCTCCAGCCGGGCGGCCATGGAAGCGAAGGTATCCTTATACGGAGCAAAGGAGCGAAGCGTGTGTGTGATGCCGTCCAGAAACCCGGGCTCATCCACCAAAGCGGACCCCAGGCGCGGGCGCAACGCGTCCCGGACATGCCAGGTCTCGATCATATGCATCTTCCTCTCTGCTTCACGATGGGTTTATGATACCATAAAACATATAAAATAGGAAGGGATCCGCGGGAAAGAGCTTCCGGCTTGCTGTCCTGCGGGGCGAATCCCGGGATGAAGGGAAGGAATATTACGTTTTATTAATTTTTTCGGTGAAAAATTCAAGAAAAAACCGGAATCAAAAAAAGAACAGAAGATTCTTCCGGGGCTATCCATAAATCTTGTAGAACTTCCGGACGGGGAGCACAAAACCTAGGCAAAACAGGAGATAAATTCTTACAATTCTGAAAACTTATCCACAGGCATTACGGGCGGGAAGGGTTGATATTCCACATTTTTTCTGATAACATGGACGCGTCCGCGGATCTGCGGAAAAGTTATCCACAACACGGGAAAGCCTATTTTGCCGCGCACTGCGCGTACAATATAAAGCATATTAGGAGCGTTGTCAGAATGAACATGGAAGCACTCTGGGAACAGACTTGTGCCCTGCTGACGCAGGACATGAATTATGTTTCCTACAATACCTGGGTGGACGGGAACATGTACCCGGCCAAACTGGATGGGGGCCGCCTGTTCATCGTGGTGAAAATGGAACGCATGATGGGGATGATCGAAAACAAATACGGCGCCCTCATCGATAAACGGCTCAGCGAAACAGCGGGGCAACCCATCCAGGCTGTGCTGATCTCCAGGCAGGAATGGGACGAAATGCAAAGGGTCGGGACCACCGTGACACCGCCTACGGGCAACGATCCCAGGCTGAATCCGAAATACACGTTCGAAAGCTTCGTGGTCGGCAGCGGAAACCGATTCGCCCATGCGGCAGCGCTGGCTGTGGCAGAAAGCCCCGCGGAGGCCTACAATCCACTGTTTATCTACGGCGGCGTGGGGCTGGGGAAGACGCACCTGATGCAGGCCATCGGCCACTTCATCCATCAGAACGACCCGGACAGGAAAATCCTGTACATGACCAGCGAGAACTTCACCAACGAGCTGATCAGCGCCATCCAGCAAAAGAAGACCTACGAATTCCGGGAAAAGATCCGGAAGGTGGATGTGCTGATGGTGGATGATATCCAGTTCATCGCCGGCCGGGAAAGCACGCAGCAGGAATTCTTCAACACCTTCAACGAACTGCACAATAACAACAAGCAGATCATCCTGACCAGCGACAAGCCGCCGAAGGACATCCAGCGACTGGAGGAGCGGCTTTGCTCCCGGTTCGAGTGGGGCCTGATGGCGGATATCCAACGGCCGGACGTGGACACGCGGGTGGCCATCCTGCGGGAAAAGATCCATCAGGACAACATTGAGGTGCCGGACGATGTGCTGCAGCTGATCGCCGGAAAGATCGAGAGCAACATCCGGGAGCTGGAAGGCTGCCTGACCCGGCTGGTGGCATACTCCAACCTGATTCATGAGCCGATTACGACGGAACTGTGCGAAAAGGCCCTGAAGGAGATTTTCGACCAGCGGAAACAGAAACAGGTGACGGCGGAACTGATCATGAATACCGTCAGCGACTACTACGGGCTGACTATCGGCGACCTGACCGGGCCGACCAGAAAGCGCGAGATTACGGTGCCGCGGCAGATCGCGATGTACCTGACCCGGGAGATGACGGGCATGAGCCTGCCGCAGATCGGGTCAGTGTTCGGCGGGCGGGACCACACCACGGTGATGCACAGCTGCAAGATTGTGGAAGCCAACATGGCATCCAATTCCACCATGAGCATGGTGGTGGAGGATGTGAAGCGGCTCGTTAAAAACGCCCAGTAATCCTTTTTTCCTTTTCACGGTATTGCTGACACGGGAGCAGAAACGTTCCCGTGTTTTTTTTGTTTTGCAAACCCTTTCCGCGCGTGATATAATGAATTTTGATATTTTCAGGCAGGAGTGAAAGACCATGGAACAAAGGATTCAAGCACTGCGGGAACAGATGGAGAAGCGAATCAGCGAGATCCACTCCAAGGACGCGCTTTCCACGTTCTGGCAGGATTTTCTGGGGAAGAAAGGCAGCATCGCCGACCTGATGAAGAGCCTGGGCACTGTGGCCAAGGAAGAACGGCCGGCTATGGGCAAGGTGATCAACGAGTTCAAGGTTCAGGCGGAGGAACGGTACAAGGCCCTGAGCGAAACCATGGAACAGATGGAGCTTCAGGCCAGGAACCAGCGGGAGGCGGTGGACATCACCCTGCCCGCTAAGGGTCGTCCCCTGGGCGGACTGCATCCTCTGACCCAGGTCAAGAACGAGATCATCAACGTCTTTTCCGGCATGGGCTTTGACGTGTTTGAAGGGCCTGAAATCGAGGATGACGACCACAACTTCACCCGACTGAATGTTCCGAAGGATCATCCTTCCCGGGATATGCAGGATACCTTCTATCTGGAGGATGACCTGCTGCTCCGCACCCAGACCAGCGGCGGGCAGATCCGCGTGATGGACCGGCAAAAGCCGCCGATCAAGGTGCTGGTTCCCGGACGGGTGTTCCGGTCCGACAGCGACGCTACCCATTCCCCCATGTTCCACCAGATGGAAGGGCTTGTGGTCGACAAGAGCATCACGCTGTGCGACCTGCAGGGCATGCTGGACAAATTCGTGCAGCAGCTGTTTGACGCGGATGTTCGGACCCGGCTGCGGCCGAGCTATTTCCCCTTCACCGAGCCCAGCGTCGAAGTGGACGTGAGCTGCTTCGAGTGCGCAGGGAAGGGCTGCAGCCTGTGCAAGCATACCGGCTGGATTGAGGTGCTGGGCGGCGGCGTCGTGCATCCCAAGGTACTGGAAAACTGCGGCATCGACCCGTCCGTTTATTCCGGCATCGCGTTCGGCATCGGGATCGAGCGGATCACCATGCTGAAATACGGCATCAACAACATCGGCCTGCTGTTTGAGAACGACCTTCGTTTCCTGAAGCAGTTTTAACAGATATACGGGCAGAAAGGAGACAATCACCATGAAAGTACCATACAGCTGGCTGAAAGAATATGTGGATATTGATGTGACCGCGGAGGAACTGCAGGAGAAGCTGTTCAGCTGCGGCTTTGAGGTCGAGGAACTGACCAGCCCGGGCGCGGAAATCAGCAAAGTCGTCGTGGCCGAAGTCAAGAGCTGCGAACCCGTGGAAGGCACCCATCTGATTATCTGCAAGGTGAACTGCGGCGAATACGGGGACGACATCCAGATTGTGACCGGCGCGCCGAACGTATACGCCGGCATGCATACTCCGGCAGCGCTGGACGGGGCGACCCTGCCCGGCGGAGTCAAAATTCTGGCCAAGCCCCTGAAGGGCATTCCGTCCAACGGCATGATGTGCTCCGGAGAAGAACTGGGCCTGAACGAGGACCTGTATCCCGGCGCGGAAGTATACGGCCTGCTGGACCTGCCGAAGGACACCGTACCCGGAACGGACATCCGGGAAGTGACCGGCCTGGATGATTTTATTTTCGATATTTCCGTAACGGCCAACCGGCCGGACTGCCAGAGCATCCTGGGCATTGCCCGGGAAGTGGCGGCGGTGCTGGGCAAGAAACTGAAAATGCCCGCGACGGACTACACGACGACAGACTATGTGTATCCCAGCCTGGACATCCAGGTCGAAGCGCCGGACCTGTGCCCGCGGTACCTGGGCCACGGTGTGCGGAATATCACCGTGAAAGAAAGCCCCCGGTGGATGCGGAGGCACCTGGCGCTGTGCGGGCTGCGGTCCATCAGCAACGTGGTGGACATCACCAACTATGTGCTGCTGGAGATCGGCCAGCCGATGCACGCTTTTGACATGGACCAGCTGGAAGACCGGCGGATTATCGTGCGGCGGGCGAAGGTCGGGGAGAAAATCCAGACGCTGGACGAAAAGGAATTCACCCTGACTACGGAAAACCTGGTGATCTGCGACGGGAACCGCCCCGTGGCCCTGGCGGGCATCATGGGCGGCCTGAACAGCGAAATCACGGAGAAGACAACCCAGCTGCTGTTCGAGGCGGCGAAGTTCGCGCGGGACAACGTGCGCAGGACCTCCCGGGCCCTGGGCCAGAGCAGCGATTCATCCGCCAGGTTTGAAAAGGGCATCAGCGAATACATTACCGAGCTGGGCATGGCCCGGGCCCTGCACCTGATTCAGGAATTGGGCTGCGGTGAGATCACCGCCAGCGCCTTCGACTGCAGCGCCGGCGCGCCTCGGGAGGGCAAGCATTTCACGGCCAGCCTGAAGCGGATCAACGCGATCCTGGGCATCGATGTGCCAGCGAAAGACGTGGTTCGGATCCTGAAGAGCCTCGAATTTGAGGTCACCCGGAAGGGAGACACGCTGGAGGTGACGGCGCCCCGGTTCCGCGAGGATATCGAGGTCGGCGAGCCGGATCTGGCGGAGGAAGTTATCCGGGAATACGGCTACAGCCACGTGGTTCCCACCTTCCTGAAGAACGCGACCGTGACCAGCGGCGGAAAAACGCCGGCGCAGCAGCGCAGGGACCGGGCGTGCAGCGTGATGTGCTCCCAGGGATACTACGAAATCTATACGCTGAGCTTCTATGCTGACAGCGACCTGGACGGACTGCGGATTGCGGCGGATGCTCCGGAGCGGAACGTGATCCGGATTCAGAACCCGATTTCCGCCAATCTGTCCATCATGCGGCCGTTGCTGGCACCCAGCATGCTGAATATCGTGGTGGAGAACCTGAAGAAGGGCAACAACGAGGGACGAATCTTCGAGATCAGCAATATCTATGTGCCCGGCGAGAAGGGACAGATGCCGGACGAACGGCCGCACCTGGGATTCGCGGCTTTCGGCGACGAGGAGGATTTCTTCACCGTCAAGGGCAGCGTTGAAGAGCTCGGGAAAGCCTTCGGCCTGCGCTTCGATGTGGAACGGGCGGAAGATGTAAGCTGGCTGCATCCCGGCATCGCCGCATACCTTGTGTGCGAGGGAGAACGAATCGGTGTGTTCGGCAAGCTGGCGAATGAAGTGACCGCCGAGCTAAAACTGCACAAGGACAGCAAAGCGAACCACAAAATCTTCCTGGGCGAAATCGACTATGAAAAGATGATGAGCCACGCGGCGATGAGCGTCCACTACCGTCCGCTGTCTCCCTTCCCGGCAGTCATTCGCGACCTGGCGCTGACCGTGGACGAGCATACACCCTGCGGTGACCTGATGAAGGAAATCGCGCGGGCCTGCCCGTTTGTCAAGGATGTAGAGCTGTTCGACATTTACCGGGGTGAGCAGATCGGACAGGGCAAGAAGAGCATGGCGTTCAAGATTCGCTTTGAGCCTGCAGACAAGCTGCTGGCCCCCGAGGATGTGGACCGGTTCATCAAGAAGATCCTGGGCAACCTGAAATTCAAGCTTGGCGCAGAAATCCGGTAAGCTGGGCAAAACAGGAGAAAAAGATGCGGCATGAAGTGGTTACGCTTCCGGAGACGGGCGTGGAGCTGGAAACCTATCTGACCGACAATCGGGCGGTGGAACCGGGGAGAAGAAGGCCGCTTGTGCTGATTTTCCCCGGCGGCGCCTATGCGTACCGGAGCGACCGGGAAGCGGAGCCGGTGGCGCTACGGTTGCTGCCGCTGGGGATTCAGGCGGTGATCGTCCGCTATTCCGTGGCACCGGTGCGCTATCCGAAGGCACTGCAGGAAGCGGCGGAGGCTGTTGCATACGCACGCGCCCGTGCGGCGGAATGGCTGTGCGACCCGCACCGGATTGCAGTGATGGGCTTTTCCGCGGGCGGGCATGCTGCGGCGCAGATCGGCCTCAAGTGGCAGACGATGGCGCAGGGAACGGCCTGCCGGCCGGATGCCATGATTCTGGCCTATCCGGTGATTACTTCCGGAGAATATGCCCACCGGGGATCCATTGAAAACCTGCTGGGCGTGGACTATGACCGGCTGAAGGATGAGGTATCGCTCGAAAAACATGTGACGGAGTATGCACCGCCGACGTTCCTGTGGCATACCCGGGAAGATGGGTCTGTTCCGCCGGAGAACAGCCTGCTGCTGGCATCGGAACTATGCAGGCATGGGATTGCTTTTGAGTTGCACATCTGGCAGCATGGCGGGCATGGAATGTCCCTGGGGAACGATCAGGTTTATCCGCCGGACGAAGAAAACATCCGTCCGGAGTGCCAGGAATGGATTGATATGGCAGCCCGCTGGCTGCGGGCGTTATAACGAAAAAAGGCCGCGTATCCGACCCGGCAGGCAACCGGAGGAACGCGGCCTTTTTGCATGGCGCCTTTTCAGTGGGAGAGCGTAGCATTGGCAATCATGGCGAGGACGATGTCGGGGTGAACCCATTTGCAGGTGTTCCGGTCGATCAGGCCGAAGGCATCGCCATTTCCTTCAAAAACATGATTATCCCAGATGATACAGGGAATACCCCGGGCGGAAGCGCTGGCTATATACCAGGCGGTATAATTGACGCGGTCCTGGAGGTTGCCGTTCCGGTCCGATGAACCGAATTCACCCATTACCACGGGGATGCCTCTGGCGACAAAGGTCCAGTAAAGGCTATCCAAGACACCGTTGATTTCATCCTGTTTATCCTTACTCCCGCTGTCCAGGGTGAAAACGGTATCACCGCTGTTTTCCTGCAGCGTAAAGGAATAAGGCGAATAGGCATGGGCCGAGATGATCAAACGGTCCTTCACGGTATCCTTCGGGACGACGAAGGACGGATCAGTTTCATGCCAGGGACCGGCGGTATAGCCGGAGACCATCAGGAAGCGATCGGCATTGTTTCCGCCGGTGGAGCGGACCGTGTCCACAAAGAGCTGGTTGAGGCGGTTGATGCAATTCGCGGCATCCTGACAGGAGGGATCATTCAGATCCAAGGACCATTCATAGGGAGTTCCGACCAGGCGGGGCTCATTCAGGGCTTCCATAATCAGATGCTGGTCACAGTCGGCGAAGGCATCGGCAATTTGCAGCCAGACCGTTTTCAGATAAGCAGCGGAATTTTCATAATGCGCGCTGTCCGGAAAGATCCATTTTTCCCCGTCGTCATGATGAATATTGACAATCACATACATGCCCCGGGAGAGCGCATAATCGGCGACTTCCCGTACCCGGCTCATCCAGACCGGGTCAATCCGGTACTGACCATCCACATGATTATGCCAGCTGACCGGGAGGCGCATGGTGTTGAAGCCGGCTTCATGGATGGTTTCTATCAGATAGGACGTGGTTTTGGTTTTCACCCAGGCGATTTCCATATCGGCCCCCGTTCCTTCGAACCAACCTATATCATCATAGGCATCAAAGGTGTTGCCCAGGTTCCAGCCGGCTTTCATATCCCGGACAAACTCGGTGGCTTCGTTTCGGGGAATCTCAAATGCGGTGGGCTTCATTACGGGAATCACAATCCCTTCCGACTGAACCGGGGCATCAGCAAAAGAACAAGAACAGAACAACAGAACCAGGGCTACCAGCAAAGCAGTAAAAACTGTCATTTTCTTCAAAACGCATCAACTCCTTGCATCTATTATAAAGGGTTTGGACAAAATCTCAAGTGCCATTTTCTTTGCCCAATGCACCGTTTTCATTATCACCGCGAAGCATTTGCTTCATTGACAAGGAGACAGGGAGCTCCTATAATTGAAACGGAATTTGACCTGATACCAACGCATCAACATTATCACAAACATTGCCGGAACTGTTCGGTTCGGGTTCTCTGAACAGCTTGTTTTCCGGTACTACGGGAGATGAACGCATGTCAAGAAAGTGGCGAAATATTCTCATCGGGGTGCTGGCCGCAGCCATTGCCGTTGTCGGCATCTGGCTGCTCAGCCGGGGAGAAAGCAGCTTCAGGGACAAGTATGCGGGAACCGACCTGAGCACGGACGTCAGCGGGATCGGGCGCAGCAATACTTACGAGGCTTATCTTGCGGAGCATGCGGGAGATCCGGCGGTGACACAACCGGTTTCTGTTGACGTGCTCACCTTTATCGGTGACGGCGAGCAGCAGGCAGACGGGGTTTATACTTCCGATACGGCTGAGACCACTTGGACAGTGAATGTTCCCCAGGCGGGCCTGTACAACATCCGCCTGGAATACCTGACCACGGAAAGCCGCGGCGTCGACATCGAACGGGAACTGCTGGTCAACGGTGAGCTGCCCTTTACCGGCGCGGGTACCCTGTGCTTCACCCGCCTGTGGACCGATGCCGGGGAGGTAAAGAAAGACAACCAGGGAAACGAAATCCGGCCCAGCCAGACAGAAGTGTTTGAAAAGCAGACGGCTTATTGCCGGGATGACATGGGCTACCAGACGGAGCCCTATGCCTTTTATTTCAGGGAGGGGGAGAATACCCTGACGATGAAGGCGGTCAACGAGCCGATGGTGGTCTGCGGGATCACGCTGACTCCTATTCTGCGCTATGAAAGCTACACGGATTATCTGGCGAAGCAGCCGGAGGCTGCCATGAGCGCGGAAGGAAAGAAAACAAGCCTGACCGTGCAGGGCGAAAGCGCCAAACTGCGCTCCAGCCCGAGCCTGTATGCCCGGTATGACCGGAGCTCCTCCCAGACCGATCCCTATTCCGTGACCAAAACAATTCTGAACTATATCGGCGGCGATCCATGGACCCATCCCGGAGAATGGATCCAATGGGACTTTGAAGTGCCGGAGGACGGATATTACCATATTTCCATCAAAGGCAGGCAGATGTACCAGCGCGGAGCGCTGAGCGCCCGCACCGTCTATATCGACGGAGAAGTGCCCTTTGAAGACCTGGAAGCGGTGGAATTCAGCTACAACACCGGATGGGAAATGCGGACCCTGGGGGACAAGGACGGAAAGCCCTTCCGTTTTTACCTGACAAAAGGGAGCCATACGATCCGGATGGAAGTGACGCTGGGCGAGATGGGCCCGGTGCTCAAGCAGGTGGAAGACAGCATCTACCGGCTGAACCAGATCTACCGGAAGCTGCTGGTGCTGACCGGCGCCAATCCGGACCGGTTCCGGGATTACAACCTGGCCGGAATCTACCCGGAAGCCATTGAGGCGATGGACCTGGAAAGCAAACGCCTGTACAAGATTGTGGACGATACCGTGGCCGTGACCGGGGAGAAGAGCGATCGGGCGGCGGTGGCCCAGACCCTGGCGGTGCAGCTGGAACAGTTTGTCGAGAACAACGACAGGATTACAGAATCCTTCACCAATTTCAAAGACAACATTACTTCCCTGGGCACCGCGATGCAGAACATGTCCGAGAGCAAGCTGGATGTAGACCTGATTATGATCACCGGGGAGGACGCGGACATTCCCGCGGTTCACGAGAACTTCTTCCAGCGGGCGGCACACGAAATCCGCAGCTGTGTGAGTTCCTTCTTCGTCGACTACAATTCCCTGGGCGACAAATACACCGCCACTGACGACGTGCTGGAAATCTGGATTACCACGGGCCGCGACCAGAGCACGGTGCTGAAAACCATGGTGGACGATACCTTCACCACGGAGACCGGCATCAAAGTCAACGTCAAGCTGGTGCAGGCAGACGCGATCCTGACGGCGGTGGTGGCCGGCAACGGGCCGGACATCGTGCTGAGCGTCAGCGGGTGGTTCGCCGTGAACTACGCCATGCGCAATGCGGTTGAGGACCTGACCCAGTTCCCGGACTACGCGGATGTCGTGAAACCCTTTGAGGCCAGCATTCTGGAACCGCTGACATATAATAACGGCACGAAGGCCGGCGTATATGGCCTGCCGGAAACCCAGAATTTCCCGCTGCTGTTCTACCGCAGCGACGTGATGGAAGAACTGGGGCTTCCGATTCCCCAGACCTGGCAGGAGCTGATCGAGCAGCTGCCGACGATCCAGGGCAACAGCCTGACGGTGGCTGTGAACTTCCCGGATATCGCTGTGGCGGATATCTCTGTGCTGAACTCGATGATTTTCCAGAACGGCGGCGAGATCTATGACAAGGAGGCAAAGCGCACGCTGATCGACAGCGAAGCCGGCGTGGCAGCGTTCAAACAATATACGAGCCTTTACAACGACTATGGGTTACCCGTGGTGTTCGACTTCGTGAGCCGGTTCCGCAGCGGCGAGATGCCGCTGGGTGTTGCTTCCTATGCGACCTACAACACGCTGATGGTTTCCGCTCCGGAAATCCGCGGCCTGTGGGACTTCACCCTGTTCCCCGGCACGAAGAAGGAGGACGGATCGATCGACCGGACGGCACAGACCGACGGGCTGTGCTGCCTGATGGTGGCGACAAAAGACGAAAAAGTGAAGCAGAACGCCTGGGAATTTATGAAATGGTGGGTGAGCGCGGACGCACAGGTTCGCTTCGGCCGGGAAATGGAAAGCATCCTGGGAGCTTCCGCCCGGTACCAGACAGCGAACCGGGACGCGCTGCGGCAACTGGCCTGGTCTAACAAGCAGCTGGCCGTGCTGGAGGAACAAATGTCCCATACCAGGGGCTTCCCGGAAATTGCCGGCGGCTATTCCACCACCCGCCATATCACCAATGCGATCCGGCGGGTGATCAATACCAAGGAAGACCCGCGGGAGACCCTGCTGAACTATGCGAGGACAATCAACGACGAAATCCGGATCAAGCGACGGGAATTCAACCTGCCGGTGGACTGAGAAAGAAGAAGGGAGGGAAACACACATGCAGCATATCCAATCCATTGCTTCAAAACCGACTGCTTCCAAATCATTTTTTTCCAGATATCTGGACATGAAACGGGAAAGAATGGCGCACAGCTGGCAACTGGCGAAACGGAATAAAACCTGCTACCTCTTCCTGGCGCCGTATGCCATCCTGTTCTTCACCTTCTTCATCCTTCCGATCGGCACATCGATTTTTTACAGCTTTACTTATTACAATATCCTGGAACCTGCCCGGTTTATCGGCCTGCAGAACTATGTCAACCTGATCCTGCAGGACGAGGTTTTCCTAACGGCCATCAAAAACACCTTCGTGATCGCTGTGATTACCGGGCCGGTGGGATACATTCTGAGCTTTCTGTTCGCCTGGTTCATCAACGAACTGCCGAAATGGCTACGGGCGGTGGCCGTGGTGATCTTCTATGCCCCGTCCATCGCAGGCTCCGCCTTTACGGTGTTTTCCATCCTTTTCCGCGGCGACGCCTACGGATGGTTCAACTCCATTCTGATGGAGTTCGGCATCATTGAGGCGCCACGCCTGTGGCTGACGGACCCGAATTACATGATGACCATCCTGATCATCGTTATTCTGTGGATGAGTATGGGCACCGGCTTTCTGAGCTTCGTGGCCGGTTTCCAGGGAATTGACCGCAGCATGTACGAGGCGGGCTATGTGGACGGCGTCCGGAACCGCTGGCAGGAACTGTACCACATCACGCTACCGAGCATGAAGCCCATGCTGCTTTTCGGCGCGGTGATGTCCATCACCACCGCTTTCAATGTGTGCGATGTTCCGCGGGCCCTGTGCGGATATCCCTCCACGGACTATGCGGCACGCACGGTGGTGACACACCTGTTCGACTACGGCTTCAGCCGCTTCGAGATGGGCTATGCCAGCGCCATTGCGACGCTGCTGTTCCTGGTCATGATTCTGTGCAAAAAAGCAATTGCCGGATTGCTGGGAAGGGTGGGAACGTGATATGAGCGAAACCAACACTGTCCAGTCCAACGGCACGCTGAAGATGATCGACGGAAAGAAATTCCGCGGAACCCTTCAGGCGAACGAAATCGGGGCCGCTTTTTACCAGAAGGGGAAAGCCGAACCTGTCGTCGAATGGCACTACGCCCGGCTGCACCGGATGGACAATATCCGCCGGGGCGGGACCAGCACCCAACTAACTGTGATCCTGAAAGACGACAGCCGGTATATTTTCGAACTGGACCATGGCCTCAAGGTTTATAACTACATGGACTCGCATTGGGCAGACAAGCCCATCACACCCCGGACGCGTGGCGATGAGTTGCACCGGCTGGCAGAACTGCGCGGCGAAAAGATTCAGGTCAAAAAGCACCTGATTACCCGCCGGCATCCAAACCGGTCCATCGCGGGAGACATCGGGATCTATCTGCTACTGATTCTTTTCGGCCTGGCGATGGTTTTCCCGCTGGTTTATCTGATCGGCTCTTCCCTGAAGCCGCTGGACGAGCTGTTCCGTTTTCCGCCGCCCATCTGGCCCAGCCATCCGACAACGGACAACTTCTCCGACTTGTTTGTGACGATGGGACAGAGCTATGTTCCCTTCAGCCGCTACCTGGTGAACACCGTGTTCATCACCGCCGTCGGCACTTTCGGCCATCTGGTGATTGCAAGCATGGCGGCCTTCGTGCTGGCCAAGTATGAATTTCCCGGCGGGAAGGTGTTCTTCGCCGTGGTGACAACGTGCCTGATGTTCTCCGGATATGTAACCGGTATCCCGAACTACCTGATTATGAGCAAGCTGGGTATGATTGATACCTACTGGGCCCTTATTCTGCCGGCTTTTGCGGCGCCGATCGGCCTGTTCCTGATGAAACAGTTTATGGAGGGCCTGCCCACCGCACTGATTGAGGCGGCCACGATTGACGGCGCCGGCCAGTTCCGGATCTTCTGGAGCATTGTGATGCCCAACGTGAAGCCCGCCTGGCTGACGATGATCATCTTCAGCGTGCAGAGCCTGTGGAACACCAGCGCCGCCACGGTCATTTATTCAGAGGCGAAGAAGACGCTTGTGTACGCGCTGCAGCAGATTCAAGCCGGCGGTATCGCACGGACCGGACAGGTGGCCGCGGCAAACGTGATTATTGTATCCGTTCCGATCCTGATTTTCGTCTTCAGCCAGAGCCGGATCCTGGAGACCATGGCTTCCTCCGGCATCAAGGATTAAGGGGGAGAGAAGGCATATGAGAAAAAACCAAAAAGTGCTGCTCATCCTCCTGGCACTGCTTCTTCTGCCGCAATGTGCCGGTGCGGTAACAGACGGCACTGCAAGCGTGTATACCTATAATTTTGACTACTGGGGAGAAATCATGGAATCCCCGGATGCCTACCGGGTGGATGAAACGATCACCAGCGTTACTTTAGGATTGGATACTCCGATGAACGCACCTCAGAGCCTCTATGTAAACGGAGAACGCCTGTATGTAGTGGACAGGGGTAACAACCGGATTCTGGAACTGACAAGGGAAAGTGAAACCTTCAGCCTGGTGCGGATTATTGACCGTGTTGCGAGAGCTGAGCCGGAAACATTTAACAATCCCAATGATATCGCAGCGGACCAGGAAGGCAATCTGTATGTGGCTGACACAAACAACAACCGTGTCATTGTGATGGACCGGGAGCTGAATTACATCAAATCTTTCACCAAACCGACAGATTCCACCTTCGACCAGAACGCAGAGTTCCTGCCGAGCAAGCTGGTAGTGGATTCAGCGGGACGTGTGTTTGTTAACGCGACAAATGTGAATAAGGGCCTGGTGAAATATGAAGCAGACGGGACATTCGCCGGATTCATCGGGGCAAACAAGGTCACCTACAACATGTGGGATTATATCTGGAAAAAGTTTTTCTCAACCAAAGAACAGCGTGAGCAGATGGCTTCGTTTGTTCCTACGGAATACAAGAATATCTATATCGACAAGGATGGATTTATTTACGCTACCAACATTAACTTCAGTGAGGGAGATCTGCTGGGAGATGCTGCGCATCCGATCCGGCGGCTGAACTCCCTTGGAAACGACATTCTGATCAAGAACGACCGGTATCCGCCGATCGGCGATCTGTACTGGTCGGAAGGGCTGGCGGTCAACGACTACCACGGGCCATCCAAACTGTACGACATCACGGTCCTGGACAATGATATTTATGTCGCAGTGGATCGGATGCGGGGACGCGTGTTCGGGTACGATTCCCAGGGTATCATGTTGTGGGCCTTCGGTACCCGGGGCAGCGCAGAGAATTCCTTCAACGGCGCGGTTTCCATTGAGCATATGGGCAAAGACCTGATCGTGCTGGATGAGTTCACCGCCCGGGTTACCGTATTCAAACCGACGGAATACGGCAACCTGATTTATCAGGCCAGCGAGCTGTATCTCAATGGTGAGTATGACGAATCTGCGGTGACATGGAAGGAAATCCAGAAGCTGAATGCCAATTACACGCTGTCCTATATCGGGATCGGGCGCGCCCAGATGAGGCAAAATGACTTTTCAGGCGCCATGGAAAACTTCAAGAAGGCTTACAGCCGGGTGAATTTCAGCAAGGCCTACCGCTATTACCGACAGGAATGGATGGAGAAGAATATCCTGTGGGTAGCGCTGGCCCTTCTGGTACTGGTGGCTTTCTTCGCCGGCAGGGGCTTCATCCGGAAAAAGAAGTGGGAGGTGGAAGCACATGACAGAAGCAAAGCGCTTACAAAGCACTGACCGCCCTTCTGAAAAAGGGTTCAGCCGATATCTCGCCTCGCTGCGGTACGCGCTGTATGTAATTACGCATCCCTTTGACGGCTTCTGGGATTTAAACCGGGAAAAACGCGGTTCCCTGGCAGCGGCCAATACAATGCTGTTTCTGTTCCTGCTAACCTATGTACTGAAGCTGATGTACACCAACTTCCAGTTCATTATGGTCCCAATTCAGTATATTAACGTGTACCAGCGAATGGCTTCCCTGGCGCTGCCGTTTCTGGTGCTGTGCCTGGCCAACTGGGCACTGACCACGCTGTTCGACGGGAAAGGCCGGTTCAAAGACATCTATATCGGTATGTGTTATGCGCTGACACCCTATGTGCTGATCCAGCTGCCCTGTATCCTTCTGAGCCATGTGCTGGCCTATGACGAGGCGGATTTCTACAGTGTGCTGATCTCCTTTTCCGAAATCTGGTGTGGTTTCCTGGTGTTTGTTGCCCTGATGGAGATCCACGATTTCGGCCCGGGAAAGACGCTGATTTCCATTGTGGCAACGGTAATCGGCGCCATGGTGATCCTGTTCCTGGTGATGGTGTTCTTCTCCCTGCTCAGCGACGCGTTCTCGTTCTTTGCCTCGCTGTACAAGGAAGTCCGATTCCGTTTGAGTTAGAGAGGAGCAACGTGGCATGAAAAAGAAACCAATCATCCTGCGTATTCTGCCGTGGGTGCTTCTTGCCGCGGTGGTCGGCGGCCTTGTCTATGTGGGATATCTGCTCTGGGGCCGGCCTGAGGGCGAACCGCTATACACGGCTGAAATACTCCGGTACGAAGCAGAAGACGACCAGCCGGTGGTGCTGGACAACGGAAAATTGCATCTGGAACTGGATCGGGCTACGACGCAGTTTGTGCTGACGGACGCTTATGGGCACGAATGGAAATCCAATCCGTTTGCTGATCCGGCTGCTTCTGATGAGAAGATTGCCGGTGGCGAGAACAAAAATGCCCTTGCATCCCCGCTGAATGTGTATTACCGGCTGCCCAAGAAGGCTGTCGACAATGTTTACGACGCCTACACATACTCCATAAGCCGTTCAGCATACAAAATTGAAAAGATTGACGACACGACGGCGGAAGTGACCTATTCCGTAGGGGATATCGCACGGGAATTCATCGTTCCGGACTCCGTGACCAAGGAACGCTTCGACGAACTGACGGACAGAGTCAAGGCAACAGGCGTCAAAAAACAGCAGTTCACCAATAAATACACGAACAAGAAATCATCCGCGACACTGGATGACCTGGCGGCCGGAAACGAAGAGGCCATAGGGTTTATCCGAACATACCCGCAGATCGCCTTCCAGAACATTTATACCATCAAGGTGGAGGACAACAACAACCTTCAGGCGTTGCATGACCTGCTTATGACGACCGGTTACTCCGAAGAGGAAAAGAACCTGGATATTATCCTCACAAGGAGCACTTACCAGTACAGTTACCATCTGTATACTCCGGAGGAGATTACCGCCATGCAGGGTGGAAGTGCGGAGGAAAAAGACCTGGCGGCACGGATCCTGGAGAAGACGCCAGAACTGACGGAAAAACCAGGATACATTCTCCGGCGACTTGGGCAAGTGTTTACCCCGGCCATGATTGCAGAACTCAAGACAGGGAATGAGGAGCAGGCAGCCTTCGCGGAGCAGCTGATCGCCGCAAACCCGGAAATCCAGAATGATTCCTTTACCATTGTTCCAGCGGGAGAGGAGGAGACTTCCGCAATCTACACTGTGGCGGAATTGGTGGACGAAAACAGTTATACTGCAGGCGAGCGGATGCTCGAGTGCGGCATTTTTGAGGCGGCTGAAAAGCCGGTTCAGGTCCTCTTCGATGTCAAGGTGCGTTACCGGTTGGACGGGGAAGACTTTGTAGCGGAAGTTCCGTACAATGAAATGAAGTTCAACAGCAAAAATGCTTCCCTAAGCTTTATTTCCGTGCTGCCCATGTTCGGCGCAGTCGGTGCGCAGGCGGATGGCAGCTATGAGGACGGCTACCTGCTGGTACCGGAAGGCGGCGGCGCGCTGATTCGGTTCAACAACGGGGAAACAAAATTCACCGGTTATTATGCTGATGTTTACGGCTACGATTATGGCATCAAGCGGACTGAGTTTATTACCGAATCCAAGGCTTCCTTCCCGGTGTTCGGCATTTTGCGGAATGAACAGAGTTTTTTCTGCGTGGTGGAAGGCGCTTCCGCGTTTGTCAGTATTCAGGCAGATATCAACGGAAAAACGGCCGGTACAGAACGGAGCAGCTATAATTACGCCAATGCCAAGGCGAAGGTGCTGCATGTGGACCAGTATAATGTTTCCGCCAAGACAGCCGAGCTTCAGCTAATGTATGAGAAGATGATTCCGGATACCACGCTGGTCCAGCGCTACCGATTTACGGACAGCGGGGATTATGCCAAGCTGGCGGCTTCCTACGGCGATTATTTGCGGGAGCATTATCCGGAACTAAAGGGGAAGCAAGCATCGGAAGACATCCCGGTTTCAGTGGAACTGATCGGCGCCATTGACAAGCGGGTCGTGACAGCCGGACTACCGGTGCAGAAAGTGGTTCCGACAACCACCTTCAGCCAGGGACAGGAAATTCTCGAAAAACTAAGCAGCGCTGGCATCCGGAATCTGAACGCCCGGTATACCGGATGGCTTCGGGGCGGAGTCAAACAGAAGGTCCTGACCGGTGTCCACGTGCTGAATGAGCTGGGCGGAGAAAAAGGCGTGAAGGAACTGATCGCAAAGGAAAAAGAAGCCGGAGTTCCGCTGTATTTTGACGGAATTACTGCATTTGCCTATGACAGCGGCCTTATAGACGGGTTTGTTACTGCCAGAGATGCGGCGCGGCATATCACTCGGGAGGTCGCGGAACTGGTCCAGTTCTCTCCGATCTACTACACAGAGGACAAAGAACGGGATTCCTACTATCTGGTCAAACCGTCCTACGCGAAGAAAAATGCAGGCAACCTAATCGACTGGCTGCAGAAGAACGGCGCAAATGGCGTGACCTTCCGGGATATCGGCGTTATGCTCAGTGCTGATTACGATCCGAACTGTGTGGCTACCCGTGAGGAAGTGAAAACGCTGAACATTCAGACGCTGCAGGAAGCCCGTTCCGCCGGAGAAAAGGTGATGATCAAGAACGGATTCGATTTCACCCTGCTTTATGCAGATATCGTGACGGATATGAACCTGGGCGGTAACCGGTATGTGCTGCTGGACAAGTATATTCCGTTCTACCAGATTGCACTGCACGGCCTGATCGATTATACGGGCGAAGCGATGAACCTGCAGGGCGACTACCAGACGGAGCTGCTGCGTTCTGTCGAGTACGGCGCCGGACTGAACTACGCATTTACCGCGGAGAAGGCTTCCGTGACACAGGAGACAGAGTATACAGGCTTGTATGGTACAACCTTCGCTTCCTGGGAGGAAGAGGCAAAAGCGGCGATCCTGCGATACCAGGAAGAAGCGAAAGGGCTGAACCAGCAACGGATTACCGGCCATGAAATCCTGAACGAATACGTGACGGTGACCACCTACGAGGATGGAACAAAGATCTATGTGAATTACGGCACGGAAGAATACAGCGGCGAAGCAAAGGTTCACGCTCGTGACTACCTGATTGTCGGAAAGGAGGGAAAGTGATGGCCAGGAAAAAAGGCCCTGAGCACTGGTCCCTGAAAGAGGGATTCGGCGTATTTGCCCCATGGACCGATACCTATAAGAGTATGAGGGGCAGAAACGCACGGACCGGTGTATGGTTCATCATGCCATTTATCATCGGTTTCCTCGTGTTTATGCTCATGCCCCTCATTCAGTCACTGCAGTTCTCGCTCAGCAACGTGACACTGGTTCCCGGCCAGGGATATTCACTGGTATGGAATAACTTCCAGAATTACAAATACGCTTTCGGATTTGATACCACGTTCAACCAGAACCTGCTTGATGAAAGCGGCAAGATGGTTATCAATACGATCGCGACGCTGGTGCTGAGCTTCGTGCTGGCAGTGATTCTGAACCAGAAGTTCAGAGGAAGGACTCTGGCGCGTGCGATCTTCTTCCTGCCGGTGATCCTGTCTTCCGGTGTGCTGGCAGGGATTGAGCAGACCAGCCAGACCTTCAACATGCTGGCTGCAGTCTCGGAAGAAACGGCTAATTCTTCCGGTATCAACCTTTCCGCTTCGCTGCAGAACCTGCTTTCGGTTTCCGGGGTGGGCAGCGGTGTGTTCAAGATTGTGTTTGACATGATTGACGCAATTTACGATGTTGTCATGGCCAGCGGTATCCAGATCATCGTGTTCCTGACGGGACTTTCAGCCATCTCTCCCTCACTGTACGAGGCGGCGAACGTGGAAGGCTGCACGGCATGGGAAGCTTTCTGGAAGATCACATTCCCAATCATGAGCCCCTTGCTGCTGGTGAACACGATTTATACAATTATTGACTTCTTCATGAAGAGCAGCAACAGTGTCATGGAGCACATCAATACGCTGCAGATGAACTCCAAATATGGTGAAGCGTCCGCCCAGAGCTGGATATACTTCGGCGTCGCGCTTGCATTTATCGGCCTGAGCGCCCTGATTATTTCCAAGGGGGTGAGCAGCAGTGAAAACTGACGCGACTGTTTCCCGTAACAAAAAAAGCGGCGGGTATGTGATGAAAAACAGGCTCAAGAAAGGGATTGTTTCCGTGATTCGCGGCCTTCTCCTGTTCGGCCTATGCTTTATGATCATTCAGCCGATTCTTACCCGGTTCAGCATCAGTCTGATGACCGAGGCGGATCTGTACGACTCTACCGTGGTGCTGCTGCCGCGGCACGTTACCTTAGAAAACTACAAAATCGTGATGGATCTGACCAGCTTCTTTCGGAAGGATTTTCCGTACCTGGACTCCATGCTGAATACCCTGTGGGTTTCTGCCTTATCAAGTATCCTGCAGGTGATTGCCTGTACATTGGTTGGCTACGGGTTTGCCAGGTACAATTTCCCGCTGAAGAAGTTCTGGTTTGGCTGTGTCATCGCAGTGATCATTATTCCGCCCCAGACGATCTCCATCGCACTGTTTGCAAACTTCAACGCGTTTGACCCATTTGGCATCATGACGGCACTGACGGGGAAACCCCTCAATATGCTGAACAGCACGCTTCCCTACATGATTATGTGCCTGACTTGCATGGGTCTCAAGGATGGGCTATACATATATATGCTGAGGACCTATTTCCAGGGAATTCCAAAGTCTCTGGAGGAGGCGGCTTTCGTGGACGGCTGCTCCACGATGCATACTTTTGTGCGGATCATGCTGCCGGACGCGATTCCGACGATTGCCAGCTGTTTCCTGTTCTCCTTCGTATGGCAGTGGACGGATCTGTTCTATACCCGGAACTTTTTCAAGACGATTAACATGTATTCCACGAAGCTGACGGGTATGGCTTCGCAAATGGTGCGGTATTTTGCAGCACTGAATTCAAGTGACCCGAATGCAACGATTGTTGTTCCGCAAGCACGGGAGCAGCAACTACTGAACATCGGTGTGCTGATCTGTATTATTCCGCTGATTATCCTGTATGTTTTCACACAGAAAACTTTCGTGCAGAGTATTGCATTGTCTGGCTCGAAAGAGTAAAATATCTGAGAAAGTTTTATTTTTTTCCATATTCGGCTCTACGCGCTCCCACGGGAGTGTGTACAGATAATAAAAAGGAGCTTCCTGTATGATGTAAATGACCGCTGAGAAGCAGGCCAAGTTGCAAAGGAAAGTACCCCACAGTAGAATTGAATCGCTGATCTCTTGGCGGGGACAGCGCGATTCAAACGACTGGAGGGTACCAAAATGCA
>JAFRBK010000030.1 GCA_017404985.1 Clostridia bacterium
ATGCCGCCCTGGACCGTTCCGACCAGGGTGGCCAGAATCCAGAAGAGCACCTGGCTGACGCTGACGGCGCCTGCTTCCGTCATGCCCAGGGTTTCGTGGAAGTCCACAATGTAGCCCATGGCAAAGCCGACGATCGTGATAAACGCGTACATGATCACTGCAGCGGTAATCAGTTTCAGTGAGCCGACCTTTTCCGCGTATTTCCCGAAGAAAATGCTGCAGGGCACAGCCACAATCTGGGTCACCAGCAGCGCCAGAATCATGCCGATCTGGCCGAGGCCCAGCGTGTTGCCGTATTTGGTAGCCATGGAAATGATTGTGTCCACGCCGTCAATGTAGAAGAAGTAGGCCAGCAGGAAGAAGAGGATCGCCTTGTTCCTCAGAATGTTCCGGAAGGTTTTCACCGTGTTTCTCCAGGCGGCTTTCCCCAGCTCGGCAGGTGGGGTGTCCACATAGGAAACCTGCCGGACGTTCCTGAAGAAGGGCAGGGAGAAGACCAGCCACCAGACCGGAACGATCAGCACGGCAATCCTCATGCTCAGTTCGCTCATGTTCATCAGGTACATGATTACAATGGAAATGATGAAGGGAATGGTGGACCCGCCGATGTACCCCATGGCAAATCCCCAGGAACTCACCTTGTCCATCCGCTCCGGCGTCGTCACGTCAGTCAGGAAGCTGTCGTAGAACATACAGCTGCCGCTGAAGCCGATCCGGCTGATCACAAAGCCGACGAGCATCAGCTTCCAGCTGCCGGCTACGCCCATCACGGCCGTAAACACGACGCCGGCCAGCAGGAATCCCATCCAGAGTTTTTTCTTCATCCCGCGGAAATCGGCAATCGCGCCCAGGTACGGGCTCAGCACCGCCACCAGCAGGTTGGCCACGGAAACGGCATACCCGTACAGATGGTCCCCCGTTGTTCCGCTGCCGGCCACCTGGGAATACAGAATCGGAAAAATCGCCGCCATAATATTGGTGGCATAGACCGAATTGGCCCAGTCGTAAAGGATCCAGGACCACTCGGTTTTGGAAAAACGCTTTGCCTTGCCCCTTGCCAAGAGAACACATCCCCTTCAGATGGTGATATCGTTTTCCATATTATAAGAAAATGCCGGGCCTCTGGCAAGGCTTTCTTTGATTCTTCCTGTTCCTTCTTCAGCCTTCCCTCGCTCAGTTCCGCCGGGAAGCGGAACAGGAATATCATGAATTGATTCTTTTTTGCTCCTTTGGTAGAATGCAGGTAAAAGCCAAACGGTCCCCATCCATGGCGGCGGATATCTTGCCGCCGTGTTTCTCAACAATGGCGGCAGCAATGGCCAGGCCGATGCCAAAACCGCTCTTCTGGTCCTTGTTGCGGGATTTGTCCAGCCGGAAAAACCTGTCAAAAAGCTGGTCGCATTGCTGCTTCGTCAGGGGCGTTTCCACCGGATTGGAAACCTGAAAGACAATGTTTCTTCCGTCGCTCCGGATCTCCGCAAGAATAGGCCCTTCGGGCGCATATTTCACCGCGTTGTCGCACAGCGTGGACATCAGCCGCTGGAGAGAACCTCGGTCTCCGGTCATTTGCATGTTCTTTTCCGCGGCCACGGTCATCTCCCGTCCGCTGCTCTCCGCCACAGCGATAAAGGGTTCCGCGGTTTCTTCAAGCAGCCTGCCCGGATCCAGCGGTTCCATCCTCAGCGCTGGGTTTTCTTCCTCCATCCGGGATAGATAGACCAGTTCATCCACCAGTTTGGCCATCGTTGCCGTTTGTTTCAGCGTGGAGGAAACCCATGGGTTGTCTTCTGTTTCCATCTGAAGCAGTTCCATGTTCGTCGCAATCACTGTCAGCGGTGTTTTCAGCTCGTGGGAAGCGTTGGTAATAAACTGTTTCTGCTGCTCCATGTTCCGGATGGTGGGCTCAATGGCTTTCCGGGAAAACAGCGTCACCAGAATCCAGGCCAGCAGGATGCCGCCGGCACAGGCAATCGCGGAAATCATGATAATGGTCCGTACGGCTGTCAGGCGGGTCTCGCAGCTGAGCATCACCACTTCCCGGTTTCCGTTTGCCGCTTCCCGGACCCGATACAGGTAATCCTGAATCATCCCCTCCGTCTGGCCCTGTGCGGCCGCTTTCCGGATCAGCTCTCTGGCTTCTTCTTCGTCCAGGTTCTCGATTCTTTCCATCAGAACCTGTTTCACATCGCCCTTCTCATTCAGCAGCCCGGAAAACCAGGCGGATTCCGAGACCATATTGCGTACATGCCTGGAGGGGTTAAAAGGCCTCGGAGGCTGTTCCTCTTCCTCCTGCTGTTTCTCTTCTCCCTGCTGTTCCTCCGCCGCGTTGCGTTCCGTTCCGGAAGCTGTTGCGTTTTCCCTTCGGAAGTCCGGCACCGGAAACGCTTCCGACTCTGCAAGCAAATTCAGCGTATCGGAGAGTTCCCTCCGTACGCTGATCCAGTTGGCAACATTCACGATTCCCACCACAAGCACCATGGCCACCGTCAGGGAGATCACGGCGATACGGATGAATCTTGTCTGCAGTTTTTTAATCATTCTTTTTTCTCCAGCGCGTATCCCGTTCCACGGTATACCCGGATCTCAGCATTGGATCCAAGCTCCGCCAGCTTTTTCCGCAGCTGGGAAATATTGACCCAGACCACATTGATCTCTGCCTCGGCGTCCCAGCCCCAGATCTTGTCCATCAGCTGCTGTGCGGAAAACAGATGCTTCGGATTCTCCATGAAAAGCTCCATCATCTGATAAATCTTGCCCGTCAGGCGTATGCTTTGCTCTCCGCATCTCAGGTCACAGGTTCCCTTATCCAGCTGCAGATCCTCCCAGGAAACGGTATCCGGCACATAGGAATCCCGGCGGCGGAGCATAGCACGGATCCGCGCCAGAAGCTCCTTCCCGTTGAACGGTTTGGACAGATAATCGTCCGCGCCGGCATCCAGGCCGGTCACCCGGTCTTCCACGGCGTCCCGTGCCGTCAGCAGGATGCAGGGCGTCCGGACGCCCTGCCGGCGCATTTCCTGCAGGGCGTCAATCCCGTCCTTTTTGGGCATCATCCAGTCCAGAATGATGCCGTCATAGTTTTCTGCCAGCGCATAATCGACGGCTTCCTCGCCGTTATATACAGCGTCCACCGTAAATCCGGACCGCTCCAGGAGCGTTTTGACTGCCATGGAAAGATCCCGGTCGTCTTCCGCGAACAACAGTTTCATTGGTTCATTCACCCTGTTCCATGGTATCAGATTTTTTCCATGATGTCACGGCCACAGTTATGCAAAATACATGTTCTCAACCGGGTCATACCGCTCTGAGTGCGTCAATCGGATTCAGCCTGCTGGCTTTTCGTGCCGGTGCCCATCCGAAAACAATCCCGACCGCGGCAGAGAAACCGACTCCCAGCACAATCGCGCCGATATTCAGCACAAAGCTCGTTCCCAGCACCTGGCATAACGTAAAGCTCAGGAGCAGGCCGAAAGCAACCCCCAGCAGGCCGCCGATCATCGAAAGCAGGAAGCTCTCCAGCAGGAACTGAATCTGGATTTGTCCGGGAATCGCTCCCAGCGCCTTCTTCAGGCCAATCTCCCCTGTCCGTTCCGTTACTGTCGTCAGCATCATGTTCATGATGCCGATGCCTCCGACCAGCAGGGCAATGGAAGCGATACCGGCCAGAAGGGAGCTCAGCATTGTCGTCATTGTATTCATGGTGTCCTCAATGCTTTCCATCGAGGATACCGTAAAGCAGTCCTCCTCATAATCAAACAGCACATCCATGGTACTCTCGATCTCCTCCTGTGCTGCGGAGGAATCCATGCCTTCCTTCAGATAGACCGTGAAGGAGTTGATGTCATTGGAATTGTTCACCTGCATGGCCGTGGTATAGGGAATCAGCACGGCAGGAGACCCGCTGAAAATGGAGGCGACGCCCCCGCCGCTGTCTTCCTGATACCGCCCGACAATGGTGAAGGGCAGCCCGGAAATATACAGTGTTTCGCCAATGGGGTTCTTTCCCAGGAAAAACTTGTCCACAATCTCCTGGCTGATGACGCAGACATAGCTGCTGTTGTTGTCATCGATATAATTCAGCGGGCGGCCCTGAACGATCATGTCTTGATTCAGGATAAAGTAATAGGAATTACGCCCTGAAACAGCGATGCCCGACTGTACGTTGTTCCCGTAGGAAACCCGTCCGTTCAGGCTTACGCTCGGCACCACCCCGTCTACAGAGTCCAGGTTGGAAATCACTTCCAGGTCCTCCGGCGTTACGCCGCTTTTCAGGTCGCTGCCGGTCACGGATACTGTCAGCGTTCCTACGCCCATGCTTGAGAAAGAGGAGGAAAGCGTTCCAGACACGCCGGATACCGTCGTAATCAGGGTGATAACCGCCATCACGCCGATCATGATTCCCAGCAGGGTCAGGAAAGAGCGGACTCTGTTGCTTCGGATATTGTCCAGCGCCATGACAATGCTTTCCCGGACCATGATCAGGCGTTTCCGGGCCCCGTTAAGCATCATGCAGGCCTCCTTCTGTGATTTCTCCGTCGATAATGTGTACAACCCGGCGGGCATTGGAAGCGATCTTCAGGTCGTGGGTAATCATGATCACGGTACGCTTTTCTTCATTCAGCTCCTGGAACAGCTGCATAATCTGCGCGCCGGTCTTCTGGTCCAAAGCGCCGGTCGGTTCGTCCGCCAGCAGAATGGAAGGGTTCCCGACCAGTGCCCGGGCGATGGCCACACGCTGCTGCTGGCCGCCGGAAAGCTGTGTCGGCAGATGGTCCATCCGGTCCTTCAGCCCTACGCGTTCCAGCATTTTCTCTGCCCTTTCCCGGCGTTCCTTCGGTTTCACCCCGGAATAAATCAGCGGTAGTTCCACGTTTCTGCGGGCGGTCAGCCGCGGCAGCAGCTGGGAATTCTGAAAGATGAAACCAATCTCCCGGTTTCTCAGTTCTGCCAGTTCCTGTTCATCCATATCTTCCACTTCCCGGCCCCGCAGCATATACTCCCCGGAAGTCGGTATGTCCAGGCAGCCGATGATATTCATCAGGGTTGACTTTCCGCTGCCGGATGGGCCCAGAACCGAAAGGTATTCCCCCTCCTCCATGGTCAGGGATACATTTTTGAGTGCATGGACATTTTCCCCTGCCAGGGGATAAACTTTGTCAATATCCTGCATCCGGAAGAATACTTCTCCTGCCATCGTTACTGCCCCCGTGATCCGCTCGGCCGGCTGCTTCCTCCGCCCGAACCGCTGCCGCCGGAGAAACTGCCGCCGCTGGGCATACTGCTGAAGTCCGGCATGCCGCCGCCGGACATGCTGCTGAAATCAGGCATCCCGCCGCTCTGGCTGCTGCCGCGGGTGGACCGGTTCACCTGCGTGTTGGTAAACAGGCCGGAGAACAGGGCTGCAATACCGGTCTGCTCCTCCACTTTCTCAGCCACCTTGTAGACCGTTTCACCGGAGGCAATGCCGTCTTTGATTTCAACATAGTTGCCGTTGCTGACGCCTATAGTGACCGCAACTTCTTCCATCTCGCCCTTTTCGTTTTCCTTGTATACATAGGATGTATTGTCCCGTGCCGTGCTCAGGGCGTCCATTTTCAGCACAGTCACATCCTTGGCCTCTTCCAGGGGAACCGTGACGGTTGCCTGCATGCCCGGCCAGATATTGTCCGTCCCGGAGGTGTCCACGTTGACGACGCCGGTGTAGTACGCCACGTTGTTGCCCGTATAGGATACATGGTCGATGGAATCGATCGTTGCGTCAAACGTTGCTCCGGCCGAGGAAACGGTCACCTGGCACTTTTGTCCCTCTGAGACCTGGCCGATATTGCTCTCGCCGACCCGAACGGAGACCTTCATATGGTCAAAGTCTGCGACCGTCATCAGGCTGTCGCCGTTCTTCACCTCGTCTCCTTTTTCCACGTCAACGGAGCTGACCGTTCCGGCAAACTCCGCCTCAATCGTTTCCCCGTTGGAAAGGCGGATCAGCTTGTCCCCCTGCTGGACGGTATCCCCCGTGGATACGTAAACCTCCCGCACCTTGCTGTCAGCGGAAGCGGTATAATTCGCGCTGTTCACCAGCTGCATGCTCCCGGTAAAGGACAGGGAATTGGAGATGCTGCCCGTTGTCGCGGTGTATGGGTCATACGTGATTCTGTAATCCGCCTGCAGCTTGCTGGCCACAGACCAGCCGGCGATGCCGACCACCAGAAGAATCACCAGCGTCCAGATGATCCGCTTCACCGTCTTCTTCCGGCCTTTTCTTTTATTCTTCTTTTCCGGATGAGCATTGGCAGCCTGAATCACTTCTTTCACTTCGGCTGTGTTTTCCGTTCTTTCTTCCATGTTCCGTCCATCCTTTCTCATCGGGTTTCCTGTGTTCCGTCTGCAATTCTACAGGGTAAACCTAAAACAAAACTAAAAAAGCAGCGCCGTTGCCGGCACTGCTCTGAAAAACGGAAGAACTTCAAAAAGCTTATTCGATGATCCTGGTTTTTTTTTCAAGGGATTCCCGCGTCGTCGCACCGCTGGTCGCATCCACGCTGCTGTCCGCCTTGCCGGTCAGCAGCACCGCCACAGCCTGCATGGAAGGATCCACGCCCAGTTTTTCGCACAGCGCGTCATGGTTTTCTCCATTCAGCGTTCTGGTCGGAGAGGAAACGATCTTCACGCCGTATCCCAGGGAAGAGGCCGCGATGACCATATTTTGTGTGGCCAGGCCACAGTCAAAGCTGGCATCCGGGGATTTGCTCCCGCCATTCTTGTAGATAATGACAGCTGCCGGAGAATCGCCCACCGACGCTTTTGCGCTGCCGTTGCCGCCGGAAGACAGTGCAGGCATATTTCCGCCGGGTGCGCCTTCCGGAGCCCCTTCCGGCTTTCCTTCCGGAATCCCTTCCGTCGTTCCCTCCGGTTTTTCTCCCGTTCCGGCAGGCGGCGTAAATCCGCCCATCCCCGATCCGGCAATTTCCTGCATGATTTCCGGATTGGTCACAGCCACAAAAAACCACGGCTGCTGGTTGATGGCGCTCTCCGCCGCCAGTCCGGCCCGCAGAATCGTTTCCAGGTCTTCGGAAGAAACCGCTTCCGCTGTAAATGCCTGTGTGGTTCCGGTGTTCATAATCACGTCAACCGCGGAATCGGCAAAAGCCGTGGAAGCCGCCAGCATCATGACTGCCATCATGATCACAATAACCCGTTTCATAGTGTTCAACCTCCCTTTGTTTGAATCATGTCTCTATTGAATACCCTTAACCTAAAACGGAATAGCCCGGGCTTTCCCGGTCATCTCTTCACCCGGCGAACCGGATGGCCGTGGGCGGAATTCCGGCTGCTGTGCCGGCCGGAGGAAACAGGCCTTCCGGAAACAGCGGCAGTCCTTCTTGCCGGAGAATGGGAGACCGCGGGCCGGGCTTGGCGGGCTGCCGCACTCTCCGGATTTTTACGGGCAGGAATGGCCTGTCCGGCGGCATTGACCCGGGCCGGCCGCGGTTCCCGCACCTTGGGCTCGCTGGGCGTGGTAACCTCCATGGGCCAGTCGCTTTGCTGTTCCCGCAGGCGCTTGCCGATCAGCTTCTCCACCTGGTTCAGCTGCTTGACCTCGTCGATGCAGCAGAAGGAAATCGCTTTCCCGGCGCGTCCGGCCCGCCCGGTACGGCCGATCCGATGGATATAGGCCTCCGGTTCCACAGGCAGATCGTAGTTGATCACATGGCTCAGGCCGGCGACGTCAATGCCCCTGGCCGCGATATCCGTGGCAACCAGCACCTTGCACTCTCCGTTTTTGAAACGGTTCAGCGCCGTCTGGCGGGCATTCTGGCTTTTGTCCCCGTGAATGCCGGCAGCGTCAATCCCGGCGCGGGACAGGTCCCGCACGATCCGGTCCACCCCGTGGCGCGTACGGGAGAAAACCAGGGCGTTCTCCAGGTCCTCGCTGCGGAGCAGGTAGGCCAGTAAATGCTTCTTGTTCACCTTGTCCACGTAATACATGCACTGGTCAATCGCCTCCACGGTGGAGGTAACCGGGTCCACCTTCACGTCTTCCGGATCCGTCAGCAGGTCCAGGGCCAGCTTTTCCACTTCCGGCGGCATGGTGGCGGAGAACAGCAGGGTCTGCCGTTTCTCCGGCAGCGCCCGGACCACCCGGCGGACATCGTGGATGAAACCCATATCCAGCATCCGGTCCGCTTCGTCAAGCACAAAAATCTCCACCCAGTCCAGGCGGACAAAGCCCTGGCCCATCAGGTCCATCAGCCGGCCGGGACAGGCGATGACAATATCCGCGCCGCGGTGCAGCGCTTCCACCTGGGCTCCCTGGCCGACGCCGCCGAAGATGACGCAGCTCTGCAGCGGAAGGCCCTTTCCGTAGATCTGGAAGTTCTCCAAGGTCTGCAGCGCCAGTTCCCGGGTAGGGGACAGGATCAGCGCCCGGATCACTTTGGCGTCCGGCCGCGGGGAAGGTCTTTCCATGAGCCGCTGCAGAATCGGCAGGGCAAAGGCGGCGGTTTTTCCGGTACCGGTCTGGGCGCAGCCCAGCACGTCTTTTCCCTGCAAAACCAGAGGAATCGTCGCTTGCTGAATAGGAGTAGGGGTGGTGTATCCCGCTGCCCGGATATTGTCCAGCAGCGGAGAAATCAGATTCAGATCCTGAAAAGTCATTGGTTCATTCTGTTTCATTCTTTGTTCTCGCCTTTCATGCTTCCCGGACGGCAATGGCCGTAAATTCTCCCGGCAGGTTTTCATTTTCCCAGGAGGGGTGCTCGTCAAACTGTATCAACCGGAATCCATTCCGGAGGATGGCGTTGATGATCTCGCTGATGGTATATCTTCGGTAACTGCACCTGGGAATCAGTTTCCGGGTCTCTTCATCATAGAACCGCGCGTGGGCCATCTCTCCTTCGTAAATTTCGGTTGAGAAGTAATTCATCGTCGGCCGTTCCAGGTTCAGCGAATCCATGATTTTTGTAAACGGATGAAAATCGCTGCAGATCATTTTCCCGCCTGGCTTCAGGATACTGTTCATCATCTTCATAAACTCATCCAGTTCATGGAAATAGTGAAGGATCCCGCCCTCCATAAAGGCTGTATCGAAATATCCCGCGTATTTGGACAGGTCAATCTCCAGGATATCGCATACTTCAAAGGTAATGCTGGTCTCAGCAGCCTCCGCGGTTTCCATGGCATAGCGCCTGTTTTCTTCAGAGATGTCAAACACCGTAACCTCGGCGCCCAGCAATGCCAGGGGAATCGCCTTCTTTCCGCAGGATCCGCAGATGTTGGCCACTTTCACCCCTTCAAAGCCGTCAAAGTAATCCGCGAACTGTTTCAGCATCGCCCGCGGGTTTTCAGCATCCTTCCTGGCTCTTTCCTCCGGCTTGCCGGCCTGCCTGACCCAAAAGGCATATGCGTCAAATTCCCAGGCTTTTTTGTGCTGTTTGCTGTATTCCTTCAAACTTCGTTTCCTCCGTCAACATCCATGTGTCCCCCGAGATCTGCCGCCCATGCCGGACGCCTTCCTGAAAGGCACTCCCTGGAATCATAACACGTCATCTCCTCTGGGGCAAGGCGGGCCCCGCCGCGCCTTGACGCTTCAAATCCAATGAGATACAATGGACGGGATCCGATGGGAGGTTGTTTATGCTCGCACGTCGTTCCCGGTTTTTGCGGCCTGTTCCCGGCATGTTCTTCTGTGCCGTCCTTTTTTTGCTGCTGTTTTCCGTTTCTCCGGCGGTCGGTGAAACCGCAAAGGATATCACTTCCCGCTGCACCCTGAAGGCCGGTTCCGGAAGCAATACCTTTTCCAAATGCACAGACCGGAATTACTACACCTGCTGGACCTCCGCCGGCGGAAAAAACGCCTGGGCGGAAATCACCGCCCCCAAAGGCGAAACGCTCTCCGGCGTCTGGCTCCAATGGAGCGACCATCCCCATGCCTGGAGTGTCCAGGTACCGGATGGGGACGGCTGGGCCG
>JAFRBK010000031.1 GCA_017404985.1 Clostridia bacterium
ACATAGTAGTACTTTGAAATTGTACCATATAGGAGTTTTTCTGTCAATGAGAAATTGCAAGGAGTGATATGAACATGAGGAATCCCTTGTTGATGTTGATGACTGCGTAGCGCTTGACCTTGATCCGGCTCCGAATCAGCAAG
Organism: Clostridia bacterium; assembly: GCA_017404985.1. Taxonomy (GTDB): domain Bacteria; phylum Bacillota; class Clostridia; order Christensenellales; family Aristaeellaceae; genus Aristaeella. The sequence goes on from JAFRBK010000031.1 coordinate 144, forward strand.
AAGCAGTACATCGGCGTGGTAGCCTGAGGTAGAAATAAAATAGCCCACGGGGAGCAGCAGAAAACTCCCCGCGGGATTTTTGTCGGTATCCGTCATTCCGTTTACATCTACGAAAACCGAAAATGACGGTATGACTGCCAATAGAGCTACGCGAAAATCGCGTAGCCATGTTGACGGAGCAAACCGTTTACATCATGAAAAAACGCTCTTGCGGGGAGGATTTGAATGCCCCGGGGGAGAAGACAAAAAAGAAGAAAGTCCCTGATTTCTCAAGGACTTTCTTGGGTTGGTGGTCGCAACAGGACTCGAACCTGTGACCCCATCGATGTGAACGATGTGCTCTACCAACTGAGCCATGCGACCAAATGAGGTTTGACACCTCGACCACCTTGTACTACCGACTGAGCCATACCACCACAATTTCGTACCTTCGGCCTACCAGTCCAGTTGGACATTTGGAACAGTTCGTCCTGCCAACTTAGTCAGGATGTCCAACTGAAAATTACGGTACGAAACCGCTGGGGCCTTTGATAATTGGGCATCCGGCATTTTTGCTTTTCGGAAACGGAGCCGTCCGGGTACTCCGCTGCAGGGGTGCACCCCTCTTGCTGGTCGCTTTTTTTGAATCAGATCATTTATAGTCACTTTTTCATGTTATGCGCAGCGTCAATTGTTTGTTGTTTTGACACAACGCTTGACGAGCGTCTTATTATTTGATATTATTAGCATGTTGCCAAAAACCAATGAATATTGACGCTGCGCTGGCGAGGAGGGTGATGCATATGTGGACAGATCATGTTTTGCAGGATCTTTCTGATCAGAAAGAGTATAGCCGCAGTGAACTGTCTCAGGTTTTCCTCAGGGAAAAGCCAGATTTAACTGACAGTGCGTTTCGGTGGACTTTATATAATCTGCAGCAGGAACAAAAACTATTCAGAATTGACTATGACACCTATGCAACAAAAAAGCCGAAGGTTCTTCCGGAATATCGTCCTCTGTACACAGACAAAGCAAAGAATGTATTAGACAGACTTTCCCTCAGGTTTCCGGATCTGGATTTTGTGGTTTTTGAAAGCGTACTGCTTAATGAGTTCTTGAATCATCAGATCGCCCAGAATACGATTTATATTCAGGTTGATAAAGATATCAGTTCTTTTGTTTTTGATTTTTTCCAGGAAGATCTTGGCGGCAGCATCCTCTACAAACCTGATAAAAAAGAATTTGATCGATACTGGACAAGAGATTGCATGGTTGTTCTTGATCTCATCAGCCAGGCACCGCTGAATATAAATTCTCCTCATGAAATATCTGCTGAAAAACTACTCGTGGATATTGTTGCGGAAAGAAGTGTCGCAGCGACTTTCAGTCCGTCAGAGCTTCCTTTTGTTTTTGAGAATATCATGAACAGCTACCGAATCGATACGCGCCGATTAAACCGATATGCTGGAAGACGGGGGAAGGCGGTACTGGTCAGGAAACTTGCGGGGGGCGGTAAGTAAGATGCTTTCAGAGAAAATGTATACGGATGAATATATCCGCGGGCTCCAGACCAGAACGGGAAATGACCCGGCATTGCTGGAACGTGTTATATATGCTTTCAGTCTGCTGGAGGCCATCAGAAGAGTGGAACTTCCTTTCTGCTTTAAGGGCGGGTCTTCTCTTATGCTGTTGCTTGACCACCCGGGACGGCTCAGCACTGATATCGATATAACAGTTGAACCAGGAACAGATATCAATGACTATATCCGCAGAGCCGGAGAGATATTCCCGTTTCTGGATGTGGAAGAACAGATCCGCATTGGGAAAAACAACATTGAGAAGCGGCATTTCAAGTTCAAATATCATTCTCCAATCAGTAATCGCGACGTCACAATTCTGCTGGATATTTTGTTTGAAGAATTCCAGTATACGAATATTGTGGAGAAACCTATCCGTAATGAACTGCTTTTGACGGAGGGCGATGACCTGCTGGTCAGGATCCCGGACATCAACGGCATTTTGGGAGATAAGCTCACCGCCTTTGCTCCGCATACAACAGGCATACCCTTTGGCATTAATAAGGAATTGGAAATAATCAAGCAAATGTATGACTGTGGGACCCTTTTTAATGCAATGACGAATATTTCAGAAGTGAAAGCATCCTATGACCGTATTGTGAGATCGGAATTAAGCTACAGAGGCCTTTTGATGGATCCGGAAGAAGTACTGAAGGATACAATCAGCGGTGCTCTGTGTATTGCCAGCAGAGGAAATCCGGAAGGTGATTATCTGCTGTACAAAGATGGTATTTCCAGAATCAGAAACCATATCCTGGGAGGAAAATTCAGCGGCGAGATCGCAGGAGTTTATGCAAGCAGAGTATTGTATCTTGCGGCTGCCATATTCACCGGCCAGGAAACAATCATGAAAATTGAGGATGCGTCTGTGTATACCGGGATGAAACCTGAGATAGAAAAAGCCAAGCGATTCTCGTATCTTCGCGTTGTAGATCCCGTTGCGTATGGATACTTCATCGAAGCGGTAAAACTGCTACAGAATACAGAGCTGATTTGTGATATAGTGCTTTGACTGACCGGCGACGAAGCCACGCAACTCCGGCACCTTGTTCACATCCGCAGTTTGAAGATGCTAACGATGTGATCTGCTTTATCGTTTTCATTGTTGGAGACAGACCTATAATGGAGCGGTCCCCTTTACAGTTCCGCTGTTCTTCAGTGTGCTGCAACCCTTATGCCAGCAGGGTTTCGTATTCGTTGCAAAGCGGAATGGACACCGGGCAGTCCTCCTCCACCGGAATAAACCGGGGACGCCCGCTTTCGAAGTAGTTGTCCGTCCTGTCGTCGTTGATAGAGGAAACCTCTCCCGCAATCAGGTCTCCGGTTCCGGGTTCCGGCGTGAAAATATGGTACAGGCCCGGATAAATCGTCATGCTGTTTCCCCGGGTGATCCGCACGTCGGTCCCGGCGGGCACGGTATGCACGATCCCGTCCGTCAGAATCCGTACGTCGCCTTCCCGGTCCACGCTGCCGTCCGGCAGCGAATTGAACACACGGATCAGCAGGTTCCCGCCGCCCCGGTTAATGATATCCTCCGTTTTCTGCCGGTGAAAATGGTTGGGAAGCACCTGGCCTTCCTTCATCAGAATCAGTTTTTCCGCATAGGGGCATCCGCAGGAACCGTCCGGCAGCCCGTTCCGGATGGTGAAGAGAACCGCGCCCATCCGGCTGAAATCGTCATGGCCGAAAGTGGTCACGTCCCATCCGCACATCGTCCGGATAATGGCCTCCGCCTCCGCCTTCCGGGTTTTCCACTCTTCGAGCGTCCAGTCCGCGAACATCGGCAGGGCCAGGTGGTTTTCCTTCAGGAATGCTTTTGCCCAGGAAATCGCCCCCAGAATCTCAGACCGTTTCATAAAATCATTCCCCCGCTTTCCCTGTTCCTGTCATCCGAAAACAATCACCGTATAAAGCCCCGCGTTGCGAAGAACCAGCCGGATGGTTTCGCCTTCCCGAACGATTTCCGCTTCCGGTGCTGTACAGCCTTCCGGAACCAGAATCTCCGGCGCTGTATCCGCCACGTTCCGCAGCACCAGCTCCACCTGCTCGATCGGCAGTACCCGGTCCTCGCTTTCGTTATACCGGTAGTTCAGCAGGTGGATCCAGGTTTTGCCCCCGCGGTCATACCGCTGGACGCCGGTCTTCTCCGCCCGGCATTCTGCCGGCGCGATGGGCCCGTACATTTTTTCAAAGGTCTCCATAAACCGCGGTACATATGCGTCCTTTTCTCCCTCCAGGGAAACGAACACCGCGTTTCCGGTTTCGCGCAGCTCCTCCCTGAGGGAACTGCCTTCCGCCAGCCTTCCGGCCGCCAGCACTTTCCCGCCGCCGCGGGCGTATCCCAGCAGAATCCGCTGCTGGTTTTCCGTCAGCGTAAAGCAGTCGGGCACAATCACCAGCGGATACCCTTCCAGCGCCTCCGCCGCGAAGTCATCCTCCCGCAGCTCCCCGTCCGGCAGCATTACCACATCGTACTGCGCGTTGCGCTCGCTCATGGCGCGGATGATATCCCAGAAGGGAACGGGTTTCAGGTCCGGATCCAGCCATTCGGAAGCCGTCGCGTCCAGCAGGTCGCCGAAGGAATCCTGCATGCCGTTGGCGCCGCTTCCCTTGTTGGAATCCCGCCAGTAATAGCTGCCGTAGGAGTACAGCACGGCCGCGCCGCGGGATTTTCCCTGCGGATAGCAGTCCTCATGGGCAGCCAGGAAATCCTGGATCCCGGCGGTCAGCTCCCGGGGCGCCCAGAAGGAATCCTTGATGGTGTTCCCCATCCATCCGCCGTAGGGAATGGACATGTTGCATCCGTATACGGAAGCTTCCAGCAGGAAGATCCGGTAAAGGTCATAGCCCTTTCCGCAGTCCAGCAGTTCCAGCAGCCGGGGAATGATCCCGCCGTAGGGGTTTTCCGCAATAATCACCGGTTTCCCCGCCGCGAACCCAGCACAGTAGCGATAGTAGTATGGCTGGCGGAACAGCGTGTGCTCCATCTCCGTGATGATGATGTCCACCTTGTTTTCGATGGGATAATAGGCCGGCTGCATATTGAAGAAATTCCCGGAAACCTCGATCTTCCGCCCGTATTGCTCCATCGCGTACTGCCGGGCATAGTCCGCCAGCTCGCCGAAGTACCGGCGCACCTGCCGCACCTGGAATTCCCAGTAGTCCCGGTAAAAGGGCGCACCCTCCGGATAGGTGCAGCCATGCCGCTTCAGGTATTCGCCGTAGTGGAAGGCATCCAGGTCGATGCCGTCCCATTCCGGCCCGAGTTTCCCGGCCGCCTCCCGCTCCTTCAGCCAAGTGGTGAATTGCTTCATGCAGCTTTTGCAGAAGCATCCGCCGGAACTGATGGCCGTCATGGGCAGCTCGCATTCGTCCAGCTGGATGCCCGGCACACCGGCATCGATCTGGATTTCCATGATCTTCTTCAGGTATCCCCGCCACACCGGGTTGTTCCGGCACATCTGGTAGCAGGTTTCCCGATGCCCCTTCACCTCCACCCACTGGGCATGAACCGGCGCGCCGAAGCGGTCCCGGATGCAGCATTCCTCCCACAGGTCCGCCACCGGATTCCCTTCTTCGTCCCGGATCCCGTCCGGGTAGTAGTCCTTCAGGCGGGTCGGAAAAGCGTCCGGATAAACGTCCCCGCTGAATTCCCGCAAGCCGTACCAGCCGTGGCCCTCCTGTTCCTCCGCCCGCAGGTTCATCCGCACGATGCGCCCCTGTTCATCGATCACGGCCGGGTATTCCCAGCCCTGCACCTCAAACACGATGCCGAACAGCCGGATCCCGCGCCGATTGCACTCCGCGATGAACTCGCTGTCGTTCATGTAGCCGTAGATCTGCATGCGCGGGTCCACGGGGCCGAAGGCCTCGTGCGCCAGATAGGGCAGGCTGATGCTGCCGCCGCCCAGCCCGGCCCAGGCCAGCACCGTTCCGTGGTACCGCTCCAGGTCCTCCAGCATCTGCGCGCTCCGCAGCGGCAGGCTGGGGTGATAGCAGTGGTTGTGCTTGAACCATCCGTCAAAATAGATTCCGCGTTCCATGGTGCTCCTCCGTCCTTGTTGTACGCATTGGCCCGGTTCGGTAATGGGGGTCAGCCGCCCGGCTCATCGGCCCGGCTGTCTGACTCTGCCCTTTGGTTCAGCCGTCTGGACCGGTAACCCGGTTCAGACGCCGGCAGGCAGCGTTTCGCCGAAGATGTAGCGGCCTTTTTCAACCCTCCGAACCGTTCCGCCGATGACGATTTCCGCCGGCACAGGCGTGTCGATCTCGTAGCGGATACCGTCCCCGGTATACTTCCAGGCGGAACGGATCCGGCCGTGGACGGTATCCAGCACGGCGCTGAGGCTGTTGAGCCGCGGGTCCGGATGCGGCGCGATCCGGGCGCGGGCGAAACCGGGCGCCGCGGGCTGAATGCCGCAGGCCACGCCGAACACCCAGTCCGCCACGGAGGCGTAGGCGTAGTGGTTATAAGAGTTCATGTCGTCGTCCCAGAAGGTGCCGTCCGGCTTGATGCCGTCCCAGTGCTCCCAGACCGTGGTCGCACCCTTGGATACAGAATACAGCCAGCCCGGGTATTCCTTTCGCAGCAGCAGGGACCAGGCGATGTCCGCGTGCCCGTAGCGGCACAGTTCATGCAGCAGGTAGGGCGTGCCCAGCAGGCCGGTCTGCAGCTTTGTTCCGCAGGCCCTGATCTGTTCAGCCAGGGCGTCCGCCAGGGCCTGCGGCTCATCCGCCAGGTTGAAGTGCAGGGCCAGCACCTTTTCCGTCTGCGTGTTCAGCTGCCCGCCGAACCGGGCTCTGAAGGCTTCGGCAATCCGCCGGTACAGCGCCTCATATTCGCTGACGTCCTTCCCCAGGATCCTGCCGATGCGGATCACGATGTTTACAGAGTTGGCATAGAAGGCACTGCAGACCAGGTCGTCGTTGCTGTATCCGCGCTTGCTCAGCTCGATGGTTGCCGGATGGTAGTCCTCCGGCGCGTCCAGCGCCAGCCAGTCTCCGTAAGTCCAGCAGCCCGTAAACAGGTCCGGCGTCGTTGAAACCGTGGGAATGTAGGCGATCCACCGCTCCATGGTCTCATACATATCCGCGATGAAGGAAATGTCCCCGTAGGTCTCGTACAGCTGCCAGGGAATGATCGCCGCCGCGTCGGACCAGGCGGCCCCGCCGGGCTTGTAGGCCGTCAGGCTTGGAACGACCTCCGGCACCCAGCCGTTTTCGTGCTGCGCGGCACGGACATCCGCCAGCCACTTGCGGAAGAACTGCCGCACATCGTACTGGTAGGTAGCGGCGCGGCAGAAGATCTGCCCGTCCCCCGTCCAGCCGTAGCGCTCGTCGCGCTGGGGGCAGTCCGTCGGAATGTCCAGGTAGTTTCCCTTCTGGCTCCACAGGCAGTTGCTGAACAGCTGGTTCAGCATGGGGTCGCTGCTTTCCAGCCAGCCGGTCCGCGTCATTTCCGAGTGAAGCACCACCGTCCGGATCTGATCGGCCCGGAAGCCTTCCGGCGCTTCGTCAATCCGCAGGTACCGGAAACCGAAAAAAGTGAAACGCGGCCGGTAGCTTTGCTTTCCCTCCCGGCAGATATAGTGCAGCTGGCTCCGCGCCGAGCGGTAGTTGGCGGTGTAAAAATTGCCGTCCCGGTCCAGTACCTCGGCGGTGGAAATAGACAGCTTTTCCCCCGCGCGGGCATCCACGTCAAAGGCCATGTACCCGGTCAGGTTCTGGCCGAAGTCGATCACCCATTCGCCCCGGGGCGTGCGGAAGGAATTCCGGGGCAGAACCGTCTCCTGCTCATGCACTTCCGGCCCTTCCTGAGGAATCAGGCAGTCCTTCGGAAAATCGCATACCTGCACCGGCTCAAAGGAGAAGGTCCGGGTCATGTCCGCGTCTTCCCCGATGAAGATGCCGCTGAGGGTCACCTGGCTTTCGGAAACCTGCCAGCTGCCGTCCGTCAGCAGCACTTCGTCCTCCCCGTCGGCGTAGGTCAGGCGCAGGGCGGCGATGGCCATGGCCGGAAGGAATTCGTCCGGGTTCTGCGTCCCCGTCCAGGGCGCGTTCGTCCGCCGGTACCAGCCGTTCGCCACGGTGATGTCCAGGGTGTTGCTTTCCCCGATGAGCGCGGCCACATCGTAAGCCTGCACCTGCAGGCGCTTCCGGTATTCGGTCCAGCCCGGCGCCAGGATAAAGTCACCCACGCGCTGCCCGTTCAGCACCGCGTCGTACACGCCGTCGCAGGTCACCTCCAGCACGGCAGCCCGCACCGGGCGGGCGCAGGAAAAGCATTTGCGGAATACGGGCACCACCGTTGAAGCCGCCCCGTTCATGGCAATCCAGGAAGCCTTTTGAATCAGCATTTTTTCTCCTCCGTTCATTGGGTAATAAAAATCGTTGGATTGTAAAAATCTTTTCCGGACTTGGTGCAAAGAGATGGTCCAGATCCTCCTTCGCCGGGAATTGTACATACATTTTGTGTTATTCTGAGTGTACAGGTTTTATTCGCTTCTGTCAATCGCCCAGTAGTATATTTCAATATCCCGCAGCAAAAAAAGAGGTTAAAAAAGCCGCCGGCAGGAAATGCCGGTGGCTTGTGGTTTGGTTGGGTTATCCTTTGACCGCGCCGGCGATCAGGCTCTTCTGCACCTGGCCGGACATGCACATATACAGAATCAGCGTGGGCAGCGTGGCGATCACCAGGCCGGCGCCCATGGAGCCGTAATCGGTCTGGTACTGGCCGCTCATCTGCTTGATACCGACTGTCAGGGTCCGGACGCTGTCCGTGGTGAACAGGCTGGCCAGCAGCAGTTCGTTCCAGACCTGCAGGAACACGAAGATCGCCGCCGTAATCAGCGCTGGGACCATCATCGGAAGGATGATGGTGAACGCCGTCCGGTAGATGCCGCTTCCGTCGATGCAGGCCGCTTCCTCCATCTCGTAGGGGATGTTTGCAATGAATCCGCTGAGGATCAGGATCGTGATCGGAATGTTGAAGGCCACATAGGGAATAATCAGGGCCCAGTGGGTCTTGGTCAGGCTCATCAGGATCTCGGTCAGGGGATACAGGGCCGCGTGCATCGGAATCATCATGCCCATCAGGATATAGGTGAATACCGCTTTCTGCCCCCTCCACCGCATCCGGAGCAGGCCGTAAGCGGACATGTATCCCAGGAAGCTGGTGCCGATCAGCGTGGCAAAGGTGTCGATCACGCTGTTCAGCATGTAGTTGCTGACCCTGCCGCCGCTGCCCCAGGCATTGGCGTAGTTGCCCCAGAGCCACTGGGTCGGCAGGCCGACCATGTTGGTCCCGAAGATTTCATTGGTATCCTTCAGGGACATCGTGACCATCCAGTACAGCGGGAACAGGCAGAGAAAAACCCACAGAATCAGGAAGAGCTGTTTCAGGATGGTTCCCGCAACGCTTTTCTTTTTCATGCTCTGGCCGCCCCCTTCCCGCGTGCCAGGCGCCTTTCATCCCGGTCCTTAAACACAATGTTCAGAAGCACGGTGAACACCAGGCATTCCAGCACGATGAAGATCGCCTGGGCGCTGGCGTAGCTGTACTTATGGTTCGAGAACATCTCCACGTACATGGACAGCGCCGGCAGGTCCATGTTGGACCGTTCCAGCAGCACCCAGGGCGTATCGAAGAGTTTGAAGGAACCGATCAGGGAGAAGGACAGGCAGACCTTCAGCATCGGCTTGATCATCGGGATCTGGATCCGGAAGGCCAGCTTTGCTCCGGAGGCGCCGTCCACTGTCGCCGCTTCGATAATGTCGTCCGGAATGGACTTCAGCGCACCGTACATCAGCAGCATATGGTAGCCCACATACTGCCACAGGCTCGGAAGGAACGAGAACCAGATCTTTGTCGTCTCGTTTCCGAGGAAGCCGTTCTTCGGAATCGTCCAGCCAAACGATTCAAACATCTGGGGCAGCAGGCTCTTGTAAAGGCGGCCCCACAGCAGGCTGACCACGACGGACGAGATCACCACCGGAATGAAGAAAACATTGCGGTAGAAGCTCTCGCCCTTGACGCCGTTCGCCAGCAGCAGCGCGATGAACATGGAAAAGGGCAGCTGCACAAAGATGGAAAGCACGGCGTACAGCAGGGAGTTGCCGACCGCGCCGGGGAAGCTGTTCCGCCGTCCCGGCGTGAACATCTTGATGAAGTTATCCAGCCAGACGACATGCGACTGGTCCCCGACCTTCGCCGGAATCTCATTCAGCAGGCTGTACCACAGCGTCTTGAAGATCGGAAAGATCACGATATAGGTGAAGAACAGCACGGTCGGCAGAACGAAGACCATGATGTTCCATTTGTTCGACAGAACGCGCTTCACGAGCGAACCTCCCATCGGTGAAAAAGTTGGAAAAAGGGGGACGGGATTGCGCCGTCCCCCTATCGGAGTCCTTATGTCCAATTACTTGGCAAAGATCGTCTCCATGTCTTCGCACCACTGTTCGGGCGTGGTCTTTCCGGCCAGCACGTCGTACACGGTGTCGCCGATCAGGGTGGCGTCATCGCCGCTCAGAGCGGTGTTGCCCCACAGCAGCAGGGAGTCGCCAACCGCAACCTGTTCCGCGATCTGGTTCATGACGGGGTTGCCGCACTGCACGTCGGTCTTCCAGGCGGGCAGGCCGGCGCCGCATTCGAAGCCGTTCTTGGACTGATGCTCAGCCAGGAACTGGGCCGCCACGAACGCTTCGGCGGGATGCTCGGTGTGGGCAGAGATGCTGAAGCCTTCAGCGGGGCCGCCCATCCACTCGTTGTCATGTCCCTTGCCAACGGCGGGGAACTTCACAGCCTTGACCTTCTGCTGCATTTCTTCGGACAGGGAGCCGGAGAACCACTGGCCGTGCACATACATCGGGATCTCGCCGGCGAAGTAGGGCACTTCGGATTCGTCACGGGTCAGGGACAGGGCATCATCCGGGAAAGCGCCCAGGTCGATCAGGGTCTTGAAGGCGGTCATGCCGTCGATCCAGTCCTGGGTCTTGAAGGTCGCGCCTTCGGTCTTGTAGTAGCAGGCACGGGCAGCCGCGTCGCCAACGAACCGCAGGGTGATCAGGTCAGTGTACATATTGGTGGGCCACTTGTCACCGCCGCCCAGCGCCATGGGGGTCACGCCGGCAGCCTTGAAGGCCTTGACAGCCTCGTACAGCTCATCCAGGGTCTCGGGGATCTTCACATTGTACTTTTCGAACAGCTCGGTATTGCAGTACAGGCAGGAGCAGGCGTTGGTGTAGGGCAGCTGGTAAACTTTTCCGTCAAAGGTCATGTTCGCCAGGGCGCCGCCGATCAGCCGATCCTTGATTTCGTCGGTCAGGTATTCATCCATGGCCAGGATGTCGCCGGAGCTGACCAGGTTCCAGAGCACGCCGCCGGCGTTCCAGTAGAACACGTCCGGCAGGCTGTCGGACAGGGCCAGGGTTTCGCCCTGATCCTTCCAGGCGTTCGCTTCGTACCATTCAACTTCCAGCTTGATTTCCGGATGGGCTTCTTCGAACTCAGCCAGGGTCTTCAGCATGGGGGCGCGGTTCGCTTCGGTTTCAGCGGACCAGATGGAGGCAACCTTCAGGACAACGGGTTCATCCGCGCTCGCAAAGGACATGATGCCGAGCAGCATCGCCACAGCCAGCGCAACAGCCAACAGTTTCTTCATTTCCAGGATCTCCTTTCAAAATATGGTCGTTTTCCTGCGTCTCTTCGCAGTTGCTGATGGTATTATAGCGCCATGTACGTACTAATTGCAAGTCTTTTTTTGTAATTTTGTGCGCAAAAATTGACCAGATTAAATAATACAAAATGGCGTAAACCCTTGCAGCAAACGTTTTCCGGGCCTCGTTTCTTGCTGTTTTTATTTTGTTTTTTGGTTGTTTTTTTGATCGGCTGCCGGCTTATTTTCCCTGTTTGGGCGGTTCTGCCGCGCTTTCCCTTCCCTTCCCTTCCCGGAAGGCTGCGCCTGTTTTTTGCGTTTGATGAACGGGTCGCCGGTATTCCGCATTCTGTGTTATGATGTATGGCACGTCATGTGGTATAATAAGAGGAAAGGCTCGAAAGCCCATTTGAACGAATGACGGAAAGGAGGCCGACGGCCGTGAGCGAACCAACCCTGCTGCCCCCGGAGGAGCCTTTTTCCGCAGGCCAGCCGCTGGCGGCCCGGATGCGCCCCTCCACCCTGGACGAGATCGCCGGCCAGCAGCACCTGCTGGGGCCGGGCAAAGTCCTGCGCCGCCTGATTTCCTCCGATATCATTTCCTCCATGATCTTCTGGGGGCCTCCCGGCGTCGGGAAAACAACCCTGGCCCGGGTCATCGCCCTGCAGACCAAAGCCACCTTCATCGATTTTTCCGCTGTCACCAGCGGCATCAAGGAAATCCGCCAGGTCATGATGAAGGCCGAGGAAAACCGGGCCTACGGCATGCGGACCATTGTTTTCGTGGATGAAATTCACCGGTTCAACAAGGCGCAGCAGGATGCCTTCCTTCCCTTTGTGGAAAAAGGCAGCATCGTCCTGATCGGCGCCACCACCGAGAACCCCTCCTTCGAGGTCAACAGCGCGTTGCTTTCCCGGTGCAAGGTGTTCGTCCTCCAGGCGCTTTCCCGGGAGGATATCCTGTCGCTGCTGCGCCGGGCCCTGGCTGATGAGCGTGGTTTCGGAAAGGACCGGGTCACCATCAACGAAAAAGCCCTGGGCGCCATTGCGGACTTTTCCAACGGGGACGCCCGCAGCGCCCTGAGCACCCTGGAAATGGTCGTGCTCAACGGCGAGGTCAGCGAAAACGGCATCGAGGTGACCGATGAAATCATCGCCCAATGCCTCTCCCGCAAGAGCCTGATGTATGACAAGGACGGAGAGGAGCACTACAACCTGATCTCCGCCCTGCACAAGTCCATGCGCAACTCGGATCCGGACGCCGCGGTTTACTGGATGATGCGGATGCTGGAAGGCGGCGAGGACCCGCTGTATATCGCCCGCCGGGTGCTGCGTTTTGCCGCCGAGGACGTGGGCCTGGCCGATCCCCGGGCTATGGAGGTCGGCGTCGCCGCCTACCAGGCCTGCCATTTCATCGGGGTGCCGGAATGCAGCGTCCACCTGGCGGAAGCCGTGGTTTACATGTCCCTGGCCTCCAAATCCAACGCCATGGAAATGGCGGTCAACGAAGCAAAGGAAGCCATTGAAAAGGAGCCGGACGCGCCGGTGCCCCTGGTCATCCGCAACGCGCCGACCCGCCTGATGAAAAACCTGAACTACGGCAAGGGCTATCAGTACGCCCACGACTATGCGGAAAAGATGACCGCCATGCAGTGCCTGCCGGACGCCCTGAAGGACCGGCAGTTCTACCACCCCACCACCCAGGGGCAGGAAGCCCGGTACAAGGAACGGCTGGAGCAGATCACCGCCTGGAAAAAGGAACACCGGAAATAGCCTGCCGAAGGAGGAATCCCCTTGAACATACGCAAACGCTGCCTCTGCCTTCTCCTGGCGCTGCTGCTTCTGCCGGCCGCCGCGGGGCTGGCCGCGGAGGAGACATCGCCGGAGATTCGGGTGCGCCTGAGCCGGCTGCATCTGGATACCCGGGCGGACATGGTGCTGCATGGGCCGTACCTGCTTTCCTGGGAAGGCGGCGAAATGCTCCTGCCGGACAAAAGCGAAGTGTCCGTCCAGGTGAAGGGCGAAAAAATCTATCTGTATGTCTCCGGCCTCACCCTGCTGCCGGGAAACAGCGTCACCTTCCGGCCCCTGCAGCCGAATCAGCTGGAGGCGGACGGAGCGGAATCCGGCCTGTCCTTCAACCTGGTGGACGGGCTGTATCCCGGCGAACTGCGCCTGTCCATGAGCGAAGGCGCACTGCAGCCTGTGCTGACCCTGCCCCTGGAAACCTATCTGCTGGGCGTCGTTCCCTATGAGATGAGCGACAGCTTTCCGGAGGAGGCGCTGAAGGCCCAGGCCGTCTGCGCCCGCACCTATGCCATGAGCCGGATGAAACCGAAATCCGCCTGGGATGTCACCGACACCACCAACGACCAGGTTTTCAAAGGCATTCTGGCCTCCAACACCCACTCCGCCGCGGCGGTTCAGGCCACCGGCGGGCTGGTGCTGACGGAAAAAGGCCGCCTGATCACCGCCTGGTATTCCGCTTCCAACGGCGGCCAGACGGAGCTGCCTTCCCACGTCTGGAGCGGGGACGCCCCGGCCTGCTATGCCATGGTGGACGATCCCTATGACCTGGAAAACCCCCAGAGCATGGTCCGCTCCGCCACCATGAGCCGCTCCGGAGAGGATTTGTACCCGGCCTTCCTGGCCCTGATCCGGGAGGCCGTGTGGCAGGAGCCGGAAATGGGCGGCTTTCTCCATCAGGAGGATGCCTTCCTGGTCACCGGGCTGGAAGCCATGGAACTGGTGTCCCCCCGCTATAAGGCGCCCAGCCGCCTGATGGAGCAGCTGAAAATCACGGTCTCCGTCTCCGCCCGGAAAATCCTGAAAGAGTCGTCTTCCCCCACTTCTTCAGATTTCGACGATGATGAACTGTATCTTTTCTCCACTCCGGATCCGACCCCGGCCACGCAGAAGACTCCAACTCCCACTCCGGAGGCAACGCCCCGCATCAGCGATTTCATGCCGGCCGGCACTTTCACCGTCACCCTGAACTTGTTCCCGGACGTAATGAACGCCCTGGGCCTGAGCATCGCCGGCGCCGGAAACGAAATCCTCCGCCTGGCGGAGGACGATGATTCCTTTACCCTGACCTCCGGGCGGTACGGCCACGGGGTCGGGCTGAGCCAGCGCGGCGCCGAATGGATGGCGTCGGAATACGGCAAAACCTTCGAGGAGATCCTGGATTTCTATTATCCCGGCGCAAAACTGCAGCAGCAGGCTTCCGCCCTGCCGCCGCTGCCGACGCCGGATCCGCTGATGGCGGAAGGCCCGGGCCCGCTCCCCACCGCCACGCCCCGTCCCACGCTCATGCCGGTGGACGTTTCCGCCCTGCCGCCGGGCGCCCGGATCGCCTCCGTGGAGGGCATCGCCGACGACAGTAGCCTGAACCTGCGGGCCGCGCCCTCCGCCGGCTCTGAAATCCTGATGCGCCTGTATAAGCACCAGCTGCTCATCGTCCTCGGAGACGCGGGCATCCCCGGCTGGGTCCAGGTGCGGACGGACGCCGCGGAAGGCTATGTCATGGAATCGTTCCTGGAATATATGCCGTAAGCAGCGAACAAAAAAGGGCGGTTCCTGATGGTCCAGAGGCCATGGGGAACCGTCCTTTTTCATTTCGCTTTTTTCGGGCGTTTCAGCCCTTGTGGACAGTAATCTCCTTGCAGTAGGTATAGCTGCTGCAGGTGGAGTGGTCTCCGCCGCCCGCGACCTCGTCCAGCTCGTCCGTGTTCAGCGCGGTCAGCTGCTCCGCGGCGGCGTCACTGGAAGCTTTCACGCTGTCCAGCACGTTTTTCATGTCCTCTTCGCTGACGTCGTGGCCTGTCGCCTGCGCCGCTTCCGCCAGAATCCGCGCATGGTTTTCTTCCGCGTTTTCCGTGCTGCTGCAGCCGCCGATGCAGCCGGTACTGTTCATTCAGAATATATCGCATTTTTATTCAGATAGATTATTGAATCTGCCTGCAGATCGCGTCAAAGGATTCCTCGGAAAGGTCGTGTTCAATTTTGCAGGCGTCCTCCCGGGCAATCTCCTCCGGGACGCCGATCTGAATCAGGTATTTCGTCAGTGCCTGATGCCGGTCATAGATTTTCCGCGCAATGGCATACCCCTTGTCCGTCAGGGAAATCAGATTGTCCGAGCTCATGCTGATGTATCCGTTTTCCCTCAGCTTCTTCATGGCGACGCTGACGGAAGGCTTGGAAACGCCCAGCCCTTCCGCAATATCTACGGAGCGGGCATGGCCCTTCCGCTCCAGAAGCATCAGAATCTGCTCCAGATAATCTTCTGCTGATTCATAAATATTCATGATAAACGCCCCTTCCTGTGTCCACAATCTATCAGATTTCAGGCGGTTCGTCAATACAGGTTTTTGCCTGTTCCCGGCGGAAAACCCCGTGCCGCGTTTCGGCAGATTCCGCCGAAAGGTTGGGGCCGGGAAACCTGTTTCCTGATTTCGGAACCCATGGTATAATAGGGGCGATTATCCAATTCAGGAAGGAAGGTGCTTCTCCCCGTGAAAAAATCAGTTCTTTATCTTTTGCTGGCCCTCTGCATCGCCGCCGTCGCGGTGTCTGTGGTGTCCATCGTGATCGCCACCCGGCCCGCGGAAAAGCCGGTGGAGGCCAAAACGGACATTCAGTATGTGATGTATCTGGGCACGAACGACAAGGATACCGTTGAGCCTGTATTCCCGCCGGAAGAAGCCAAACAGAAAGCCATCGACATCCTGCTGAAGCATTTCGGGGGCTATACGATCCAGGAAGCCAGCGGCGGCTGGATCGACGGCGAGAAAATCTATACGGAATATACGCTCGTCATCTATCTGAGCGATACGGACATGGAGCATGTGCATGCCGCGGCGGACGAGCTGCTGGAAACCTTCCATCAGAGTTCTGTCCTGATCCAGTCCAACCAGACCATCACGGAATTCTACAGCGGCAAAAACTGATCGAACAGCATCGGAGGGCGTATGAAAAAAGCCGTCGGAATCATCGGCGCCATGGATATTGAGGTCGCCTCCCTGAAGGAAGCCGCGCAGATTTCGGAAACCGTCGAAATCGCCGGCATGGAATTTTGCGCAGGTACCCTGGGAGGGAAAAACATGGTGCTTGTCAAGTGCGGGGTCGGCAAGGTCAACGCCGGCATCTGCGCGCAGGTGCTGGCCAGCGTCTTTGGCTGCGCCGCCGTCATCAATACCGGCGTGGCGGGCTCCCTGGACCCACGCCTGGATATCGGTGATATCGTCGTCGCCACAGACGCGGTCCAGCACGATATGGACGGGGCCGCCCTGGGCTTTGCGAAGGGTGAAATTCCCTACACCGGGCTCCGCGCGTTTCCGGCGGACCCGGGCCTGCGAAAGGCCGCGGTCCGGGCGGTTCAGGAGGCGGCCCCCGGCATCCATGTGTTTGAAGGCCGGATCTGCTCGGGGGACCAGTTTATTTCCTCCCGGGAACAGAAAGATGCCATTCTCGCTGATTTCGGCGGCCTGTGCTGCGAAATGGAAGGCGCCGCCATCGCTCAGGCCTGCTGCCTGAACCGGATTCCTTTCGTGGTCATCCGCGCCATTTCGGACAAGTCGGACGGAAGTCATTCCGTTGAATACGAAACCTTCGCAACGGAGGCGGCGGCGCACTGCGCGGCCATTGTCCGGCATATGGTGGAAAACATCCTTTAAAACACACGGAGGTTCTCATGGAAGCAGGCCGGCTGTTCGCCGGCCTGTTTTCCCGCGGTGGACCGAACACCCCTACCGGATTGTTACCCTGCAGAAATGGCACCTGACAAATGGTTGGCGCCGTCCTCAAAGGAGTATGCTGCGTTCGGAATCGCATGCCGGACCAGCGCCATGCTGAGTTCGTCTCCGGCCGTGAGCGGATTGAAGGGTTCCCCGTTCCAGAAGAATGGCCAAAATCATGATGATGATCAGAACCCATTCCGCCCGGCGCACAGATTTTGTCATCATGCTTCCCTTTCCGGCTGATGATTTCATATGGATTTAATATACCGAAAAAGGCGGATCATTCAAACATGTGAATTTCCGCCGAAATGCCTCCGGTCCCCGGCAGCCGTTTTGCCCTTTACAGTTTTGCCGTTCTTCAGTATACTTCGAAAAAAAGGGGGAATAAATGATGTCAGGCCGTACAGAGCTATTGTTCAATGAGGGGTGGGAATTCGCGCTCACGGACCGCCTGTCCTTTCCGGAGGCCGGAGACGTTTTCCGTCCGGTTCTGCTGCCCCATGACTGGTCCGTGGATTACCCGCCGGACCGGGATGCGCCCTCCTGCGGCTCCGGTGGATATGCCCGCACCGGCATCGGCTGGTATCGGAAATCCTTTGACTGGGCTCCATCCCCCCGGGAGGTGTCCCTGGTCTTCGGCGGCGTGTATATGAACTGCGACCTCTGGCTGAACGGCGCCCGGATCGGCGGGCATGCCTACGGCTATACTTCTTTTGAAGTCCCGCTGGCGCTCTGGCTGCGGGAAGGGCGGAATGACCTTATGGTCCGGGTGAACAACAGCCAGCAGCCCAACAGCCGCTGGTATTCCGGCAGCGGCATCATCCGGAATGTCACCTGGCTGGAGCGGAATCCGGTGCATATTCCCCTGTGGGGCGTTCAGGTCACCGCGCAGCCGGAGGCAGGGGAAGCGGCCTTGCAGATCCGTACAGAGATCAGAAACCCGGCGGGCCGGGAGGATCTGATCCTGGAAACGCGCATTCTGGATCCGGAGGGCAGAACCGCGGCCACATGGTCGCAGCCGGTTCCCGCCGGCCGGACAGCCCTCGTCCAAAGCGGGCGCCTTGCCGGCCCCTCGCTGTGGGAGCCGGAGCATCCTGCGCTGTATACGGCCGAAACGCGGCTGGCCGCCGGGGAGGAATGCCTGGACCTGTGCCGCACAGTCTTCGGCATCCGTTCCGCGGAGTTTACGGCGGACCGGGGCTTCCTGCTGAACGAAAAAAAGGTGCTGCTGCGGGGCGTCTGCCTGCATCATGACGGCGGCTGCACCGGCGCCGCCGTGCCGCCGGAAATCTGGCGCCGCAGGCTTGAAAAACTGAAGGATATGGGCTGCAACGCCCTGCGCTGCAGCCATAACCCGCCGGATCCGGCCATCCTGGACCTGGCGGATGAAATGGGCTTCCTGGTGATGGATGAAGCTTTCGATGAATGGCAGGTGCTCAAGGGCAAGGAATTCGGCTCCAACACCCACAGCAGCAGAGGGTATTCCGAATGGTTCGACTCCTGCTGGCAGGACGACGTTGCCTCCATGGTCCGCCGGGACCGCAACCACCCCTCAGTGATTATGTGGAGCGTGGGAAATGAGATCGGGGAACAGACGGTCGAAGGCGGAGACCGGATCCTGAAGGAGCTGGCAGGCCTGTGCCACGCGCTGGACCCCAGCCGCCCGGTTACCGCGGCCTGCGACCAGGTCAAAGCGGAGCCCGTCCCGGCGGGCGAAACCTTCCTGAATGAGGCGGACCTCGTCGGCGTGAATTATGCGGACCGCTGGCGGGACAGAACCGAAACCTTCTTCATGGAAGAAAAGCTGGAGCATCCGGACTGGAAGCTGCTGGGCACGGAAGATATCGCTGTCAACGGCCGCCGGGGGGATTACCGCCTGGAGACGGAAGAAAGCGTCTGGGGCCGGACGCCCTACTATGCCCGAATGCTGAAAGCGGAGAAGCTCTGGAAGTTTCTGCGAACCCGGCCCTTTATGATCGGGTCCTTCATGTGGACCGGCATCGATTACCTGGGGGAATGTTTCTGGCCGGACAAAGGCGCCTCCGCCGGCGTGCTGGATACCTGCGGTTTTGAGAAGGATGGCTTCTGGTTCTACCGTTCCCTGTGGCGGGAGGATGTGCCGACGCTGTTCGCCGCACCATTTCCCGATCCGGCCGTCTACGGGGAAGGCCGGGTGATTCCGGTAGTTGTATATACCAACGCCTTCTCCGCGGAGCTGTTTCTCGGCGAAAGGAGCTACGGCGTCAAGGCCTATGAATTCCCCGGCCAGGGAATGACCCGCCATTGGGCGCATTTTGACCGGAAGCAGTGCCCGGTCACCACCAACGACCTGCATCTGAGCTGGGATGTGCCCTGTACCGGCGAAACCGTCACTGTGATCGCCTATGATATCGACGGCAAAGAAACCGCCCGCAGGGTGCTGAAGGCTCCGGGCCTGCCGGCCCGCCTGGCGGCGGAACCGGACCGAAAAACCCTCCCTGCGGACGGAAAAAGTATCGTTCAGATCGAGATCGGCCTTCTGGATGAAAACGGGGATCCTACCCCTGCCCCGGACCGCCCGGTCACGCTGGCCGTTGAAAACGGCACGCTGCTGGGCATGGATAACGGCAATCCGGCAGACCACACCCTGTATGCCTGCGCCGCCCGGAGCACGTTCCGGGGCCGGGCACTGGCCGTCATCCGGGCGGGAAATGCCCCGGGAACCCTGGCCATCCGGTTTGAATCCCCCGGGCTGCCCGCAGAAACCGTGGTCCTCCCCCTGACGGCTCCGGAGGGAACCGACTCGTAATGCCGGTTTTCATTTTTCCGTGTTCACGATCGTTCCATGGGTCAGTTCCGCCCAGTTGTACTGGTTCATGTACTCGCCTCAGCAGGTATTAATGGCCCATGGCTTCCCGATCCACCAGATACGCTACCTTTTCGTTTCCTGTCCCGCCTCAGGCACAGGGTCGGGCACAGAGCCAGGCACAGCGTCGGGCGCAGGGGCCTCCTCCGGATCTGCCTCTTCCAGGTTGGTCTTCTTCATTTCACCGTAGAAGTTCACGATGATCGAGGTAATCAGCGCAACCACGATGATCCCGTAGACGCCCAGGATGACGGACAGGATTCGGCCGATCGTCGATACCGCCGTCATATCGCCGAAACCAAGACCTTCAAAAACTGTGTTTCCGCGATCTTTCTGCCGGTGAAACCGGCGGAAGCGCGCAGCATGAGCACGGGCGAACTGGCCGCCCGGCAGAGAACAGCCATGAAAGCCCAGATGGGCGAGGAAATGGCGAAACTGCTTTCCTCCTCCATCAACCTGATTATCCATCTCGGAAAGAAACTGCCCGGGCATTTCCTGAAAAACAAGCTCATGGCGATGGGAGAAACCCATCCGCAGGACACGTTCTTCATTGACTATGTCGGAGGCCTGAAAACCAACGACTACACCGATCAGATTACGGAGGTGCGGTACCTGAACGCGGACCCCGCTTTCGGAAGCTCCTTCGTGATCATGAACGAAACGGCCGGATATTTCTATATCAACTTCACCCAGAATTTCAACAGTGACCGGTATTATCTGGCTTTTGCGGCCATCCTGGATAAGCTTGGAATCCCCTGCGAAAAACTGCCCTATGAATCTTTCCTGAACCCCGAAGTGGAACTGCCGCCGGAGCAGCGGCGATAAGGCCGCTTTTCATCCGCTATTCGTTCCGGATCAGCTGCTTCTCCGCGCGGAATCCGTCGTCAACCGTGACTTCGATTCCGCTGCCTTCCGGCATTTCTTCCGACAGTTCAATCCTGTACGCGCGCCCGTCCTCCCCCGCCACCGGAATCAGGTTCAGCGGGAGGCTCGGGCCTTTCCCTTTCAGCACCGCAGTAACGGACAGGGGGCAAGGCTGCGGGGCGACGAAGGCATCGTGCTGAATGATTTCTCCGGAATCCGGGTCCGCATCCCGGGGCTGCGGATCCCCGGCCGGATCCCGGACCGTAAGATGCAGCGTTCCGGCTCCCTCCCAGTGCCAGAGCACATAAGGGCGGTACACGCAGCGGGGAAGCGGAACCTGTTCTGTCTTTTCAGCATAAAAGTATCCATTCTCCGGGATCGGCGCCGTCGGCCAGGGATACAGGGAATCCGGAGGCGTCCCCGGCGCCGGCGCGGGAAGAACCACCTCCCGGGGCTGAACCGTTCCGTCTGTCCTCAGCCCTTCCACTTTCTCCTCATGATAGGGATATTCCGGCGCCATCTCACGGCCGGAGGGCCGCCGCCACGGGCTGCGAACCATCGTCACATTCCCGCCGCATCGGATGCCGGACAGTTCTGCATCCCGAATGTCGTCCAGCACCACGGCGTCCCGTTCGTCCGGCGCCTGGGTCGAGAAGGCCGCGTTCTTCAGCCGCAGCCCTTCCGCATGCCGGGCATACAAACCATAGGCCGGCAGAATGCCGTAGTTGGACGGTTCCGGATAAACCTCCGCCAGCTCCGGCACATTGTAGGGATCGGATACCCATCGGCGGCGCTTCGGATCCCAGTCCGCCCGGGGAAGGAGCCCTTCATTCTTGGCGAAAAACGTATTGACCAGCCAGGGAAGAATCTGCAGGTCCCGCGGCGCCCCGAACTGGGAAAAGCTCCAGACCGTATTCAGCTGGCGCTGCTCCTCCGCCATCTTCCGGGTGATTCCGCCCCGGTATTCCACATCAATGTTTTCCAGCGTAATATTCCGAATGGGGCTGTCCGCCAGGCCCTGAATCAGAATCGGGTATCTTGGATCCGCATCCCGCACCTTCAGGTTCCGGATGGTGATATTCCAGGCCCTCGCCACCGTGTTTCCGGGAGCTGCCCCGCAGGCATTGGCATACAGCGGCAGCTCTTTTTCCGAAAGGGGACGGTTCTCATCCCGGACGTATGTTCCCTTCTCCCGGTCCCATTTTTTGGCGTAGTACCGCGCCTTTCCGCCTTCAACCGCCGTGTCATAATTGGCGGGATTGAGGCTTACAGGATCTTTCTCCCGGGGCACCGTAAATTCGCTGGCGCCGTCAACGCTGACCTTCCGGTCCCTCCGGACCGCCGGCAGATACGAAGCTGCCGGATACGCGGGCCAGTCCTTTCCGCAGGGAAGAATCCATTCCTGATGGTCCAGCCGAACCTGCTGTTTCTGCGCTTCCCGTTCCTCCCCGATATTCACCGGATCGCTTCGAACCGTTCCCAGAACATCTTCCCCGCTGTTTCCGGTAACGGGAAACCGGTTCCGGATCCCCAGCCTGATAAATACCGGAGAGGAGCTGACCTCCCTCATCCGGCAGTCTTCAAAGAGAATATCATGCATGTCCGCGGTGTCACAGGATTCCAGGCAGATGCCCCGGGAACGGATAAACTCTACCCGCCTCACGGTGACATGGTCGCAGCCGCAGCTGGCCTCCGTGCCGAATTTGACCCGCCCGCAGGGCTTGCAGCGGTCCGTGGCGGCCAGCTTGTCCCGGGTATACTGTCCGGCATACACGCTGCCCGCGTCAAAACCCATGACCTTGCAGTCCTCCACCAGAATGTTCCTCACGGGCATGAATTTCTTCGCCCCGAAGGAGGCCTTCAGGCAGATCGCGTCATCGTTCAGGGAATTGAATACGGAGTTCCTCAGCGTAACATCCTGGCTTCCGTCCAGGTCCAGCGCGTCCCGCGCCGTATCCACCAGCAGGCGGTCCATCCAGATATCCCTGCAGCCGCTCAAAATCAGGGCAAAATGCCCGCCGATCAGAAACGTGAAATCTGTCAGCACAACGCCTTCGCAGCCGTCCAGCGCAATGCCCTTATTGCCAAACCAGCTCCCCGCATGCCCCTTCCCGGTTCTTTTTTCCGGGAAAGCCGGATCCCACCGGTTCAGGATGTATTCCAGCGGCTCGCCGGGTTTCCGGGTATGATAATTGCTTCCGTCCAGCACCCCGCTGCCCGTAATCGCAATCCTGTGCAGGTCCCGGCCGTAAATGAGGCTGTTGGCCAGATAGCTGTGCCCGTGGTCCTGAATGCCCGCGAAGAGGTTTACCTCCGGTTCGTCATAGTTTCCCCCTTCCGCGCCCGGCCTTGCGGCACGAAGCACGGCGCCTTTTTCCAGGTGCAGCGTCACATCGTCCTGCATCCGAAGGGTGTAGACCCCGTAAATTCCTTTCGGAATCAGCACGGTTCCTCCCCCGCCTTCGGAGGCTCTGGCGATCAGGTCATTGATGATCCGCGTATTTTCCGCAGGGCTGTCGGCGCCGGTCACCCCGTAATCCGTCACTGTAAAAATCCTTTTTCCGTGGCCCGCCAGCATTTCCGGCCGGATTCCCGCTCCGGGATGTGCCGTCATGTTCTCATCTCCCCATCTGCGCTTTTGCTCCGGCAGCAGCAACTGCCTGCGCGGCAGGCAGCCTTCTTTTTCCCGGAATGCGTTATCTCGGGAATTCCACCACGATGCATTCAAAGGGCCGCAGGCTGTAGGTGATGCGGTGGGAATAGCCGTCGCACTCCTTCCAGTCCGCCGTCAGCGGCGGTATGCCGCCGACCTCCGCCGGATTCCCCTGCCCCGGCAGGCTGTCGTAGGTGCTGAAGACCCGCTTGTAGAGCCCGCCGAAGGGTACGCCGCAGCTGTAGTCATAAATGGATACCGGCGACAGGTTCAGCACGCACAGCACCGCGCCGGAATAATCCCACGGGTTCCGGCGGATGTAGGCCAGGATATTTCGGTCCGCGTCGCCCCGGTTCACCCACTCAAAGGTGCGGGAATCCCTGCTGTCCGAATACAGCGACGGATACATTTTATACAGGCCCACCAGGTTCCGCACGCACTGCATCACGTCCCGGTGGCCCATGTCGTCCGCCAGGTGCCAGTCGATGCTGTCCTTCACGTTCCATTCCCGCTCCTGGGCAAACTCCTGGCCCATGAACATCAGCTTCTTGCCCGGGAAGGTAAACTGCCAGGTATACATCGCTTTCAATTCACCCAGGCGTTCTTCCTTGCTGCCCGGGGCCTTCATGGCCATGGCCCCTTTTCCGTAGACGACCTCGTCATGGCTCAGCACCAGGACATAGTTTTCTGTGAAGGCGTAGTCCGCAATATGCGTCAGCTGCCCGTGGTGCCATTTCCGGTAAACCGGGTCCAGCTTGAAATACCGCAGCGTATCGTTCATCCAGCCCATGTTCCATTTAAACGTGAAACCCAGGCCGCCGTTGCGGACGTCTTCCGTGATGCCCCATTCCGCCGAAGAATCCTCCGCGATCAGGAATCCGCTGGTCCGGCCACAGACTTCCGTATTCAGCTGGCGCATAAAGTCCATGCCTTCCAGGTTCATCCGCCCGCCGAACATGTTGGGCCGCCATTCATTCCGGTCATAGTCGTTGTACAGCATGGAAGCCACCGCGTCCACCCGCAGGGCGTCGATATGGAATTCGCGAATCCAGTAGATCGCGTTGGCGATCAGGAAGGACCGGACCTCCGGTTTGGTGTGGTCAAAGGCCAGGGTTCCCCAGACCGGGAATTCCCGGCGCAGCGGGTCGCAGCTTTCATACAGCGGCGTGCCGTCAAACCAGGACATGGCAAAGCCGTCCTTTGGGAAATGGGCCGGCACCCAGTCCAGGATCACGCCGATGCCGGCCTGGTGCATTTTGTCGACAAAGGCCCGGAAATCGTTCGGCGTTCCGTAGCGGCTGGTCGGGGCGTAGTATCCGGTCACCTGGTATCCCCAGGACAGGTCAAAGGGATGCTCACAGATCCCCATGAGCTCAATATGGGTGTATCCCATATACTGCATGTACTGCACCAGGTCGTCCGCCAGCTGGGTATAATTCAGAAAACCGTCCTCGTCCCAGTCGCCCTGGTATCCCTTTTTCCAGGAGCCGAGATGCACCTCATAGATGGCCATGGGCTTTTCCAATACCCTGGTGTTATCCCGCTGGTTCTGGTAATCCCCGTCGTTCCAGGAATAGGAATCCAGCGGATAGACAATCGACGCGTTGGCCGGGCGCCGCTCATACCAGAAGGAATAGGGATCGGATTTGTCCCGGCGCACGCCGTCGGCACCGGTGATCAGATAGCGGTAGGCATCCCCGGAACCCACCCCCGGCAGGAAGCATTCCCAGACACCGCTGTCCCACATGCTGCGGCTCATCCACTGCTCGTTTTCCCAGCCGGTTTTCGCGCAGATCACGGAGACATACTGCGCATTCGGCGCCCAGACGGCGAAGCGCGTTCCGGCCACGCCGTCCACCACATCCGGATGGGCGCCCAGTTTTTGGTAAACTTCATAGTTTGTTCCCTGGTGGAACAGGAAGCTGTCGAATTCGCTGAATAAGCGGCTGTTTTCCTCTGCCATTTCTGCGTCCTCCTTTTTTTCTGTTTTTCGATACCTGCAGGATAACATATCTTCCGGGTTTTTCTCAATACCTTTGACCGGCAAATCCTGAAAATTCCAACGATCCGTGCTTTGACAGTATTATACCATACGAAGCGTTGCAAAAGCGTGACTCAAACCACAGGTAATGGAAAAAAACACAAAAGCCCGGGGCGGATTGCTCCGCCTCCGGGCTGCCGGAAAACAATGACTCATGTTCTTTGTGCCGCGCGCGGCACGTCCGTCAATCCAGCGCCATGCCGTCCCGCCAGTTCGTTTTCGGCAGGGAAAAGCGCTGTTCGGGTGTGCGCTCAAACGGAAGTTCGTGGTCTTTGATTACCTGCTCCAGCGCGTCGAGAATCGGCGTAATGTCGCTGCAGGCCAGGCAGGTGAGGCGGAACGACCCATTGTGCTCGATGATATTGATGTGCAGGGTGTTGCCAAGGGCAGGTTTGCAAAGGAAACGCACATCCGTGATCTGTTCGGAATAGGCTGTTTTGTGCATGGAACCGATATAGTCTATATAGAACGTATCGTGGCATACGCCCAGAAATCCGGCGGGCTTTTTGATCTCTTCCTGATAGTCCGTGGCTTCTCCCATCCGCTTGCGGTACATGCCGCCGAGATAATTATACTGTACATGGTACAGTTCTGTATCCATCTGCATCTTCAGCACGCTCCGGAGCTGCGCGGCGCGCTGGGCAAAAGGCATGGCATCCATGGGTGTTCCGTGAACCGGCAGGGTCACCCTGGAAGAGCAGTTTTTAAAGGTTTCCTCACAGCCCAGCATCCGCCGGACGGACACGGGGGCATTCGCCACGATCGGTGCATCCGCGTCCGGATGTACCCGCAGGATCGCCTCGCCCACCAGCATGGAAAACATGACCGCCGGAGACGTTCCGTTTCCCTTCACAAAGGCCATGAACGCATCGGAACGCAGGTGGAAACCGTTTTCCAGCACTTCGCCGTCCGGATTGAAGACAATTTCCGGAATATGGTAAGGCACAGGCTGTTCCTTTCGCTCCGGCATTTTGAATTCCGGCGAAACCTCATAGGTTTTGGAGCAGGGTTCAAAGGTTTCTGCTTCCGTCATTTCACTCTTGTCGTTCCGGATTCCGTTGGATTCGTATTCCGTGTTGTCCTTCATGCAGTAATAATGGTACAGGGTGGATTCGATAAAAGAATTCAGGCCCTGGCCGTCGCAGAAACCGTGGAACATGGAGAACCAGGTTTTATTTCCGTCCCAGGTGACGTCCAGCATATGCCAGTTGGTTTCCGATCCGCCTACCCGGCGGATTTTGTCGGTATGCGCAACCGTCATGGGCAGCGGGTTTTCCGCGTAATATACGGCGCCGTGTTCCACGGTGAAAGTATCGCTCGCATAGGGCATCCGCGTGAGGGTTCTTTCCATGGCGCGCTGCAGCAGATCGCCGTCGATCTCCTCCCGGTGGCTTACCTCTACGGTGTAAACGGGTATGTCAGGCGCCAGATAAACATAAGGGGTGGCGGAAAAGGCCATTTCTTTTTTCTTAAAGTTCGGACGCTGGGTGTTCATTTTGATTTCTCCTCGTGTCTGTTTATTCTTCTTTGTTGTTTCTCATCAGGAATTCCTGGATATTGATTTCCTGCTCGTACAGGAAGTCCATGCAGTAAACGGGTTTTCCGTCGGGATAATCCGTGTGGAAGTTGCTGACGGCTTTCAGGATGATCTTCGCGCTCATGGAAGTATCCCGCCGCTTGTCGATGAAATACTCCACACCGTTGTCGCTGAAGGACACCCGCAGCCATTCGGGCATCAGCGTAATTTTCAGCCGGATGTTTCCGGCGGCGGAGTAAGCATCCATGATCCGCTCGGTCAGCATTTCCTCCACGGCCAGCCGGATCGCCATCGCCCGGCGCTTGCTGAATCCGATATCGGCGGCCAGCTCGCTGACCAGGCTGGTGACCGGTACAATGGCGTAGCCGCTGTTCTTCACAACCAGGTCGAACACCGTCACGCCGCCCGCCAGCTCCTCGTCCACCGACAGCCGCAACAGCCGCGTGAGCATATCTGCATGCAGTGCGCGCTGGTCCAGCTTGCCGTTCACATTCAGGGGAAAGCTGTCATACAGGAAAATATGGGAAGGCACCTTAAACCGCGCGATCACGGCACGCAGGGCATTTTTGATCTTTTCCTGGTCGAAGCTCGCGCCGCCGTCGGTCATGGTCACGCAGGCTTCCACACTTTCGCCGTAGATCGGATGGGGCGCGCCCATCACCTTGGCCTCCCGGATGTTGTCGATCTGGTTCAGGGCGTTTTCGATCTCGGATGGGGAAATGTTTTCGCCGCCCCGGATGATTACATCCTTGATCCGGCCGGCCAGATACAGATATCCTTTTTCATCCAGAAGGCCCAGATCGCCGGTATGCAGCCAGCCGTCCTCGTCGATGGGCTGTTTGTCCTTCGGCAGCTTGTCATAGCCGTTCATCAGGTTGCCGCCGCGGGCGACCACCTCGCCGATTTCTCCCCGGGGCAGGAAACCGCCCTTGCCGTCCGAAATACGGATATCGAGTCCCTCGATGGCCTGCCCGACCGACTGGGCCCGCTGTTCCACCATGTCGGAGGGCCGCACCATCGTCAGCGGCGCAGCCTCGCTCTGGCCGTACATATTGATGAAGGTGGCGTTGGCGAACTGCAGTTCCAGCCGCATCATCTGAACCGGGGTCGACATGCCGCCGGCAATCATGCACAGATGCAGGTTGGGAACCACATGATCCTCAAAACCCGGTGCTTCCGCCAGGCTCAGGTAAACCGCGCCCACCGCCGCCATATCGGAAACGCGGTAGGCGTCGATTTCCGTCACCAGCGTCTCCGGCTTATAATTGGCGGGCAGGCATACGGTCGCGCCCCGGCAGAGATAGGAATAGCTCATCAGCAGGCCCAGAATATGGAACAGCGGAACCGCCACGCAGACGCTGCGTCCCGCGTATTCCCCGGTGTTCCTGTTGAACGCGTCCGCGTCGAAGGTCAGGGCCCGCTGGGAAATCTGCACCGCCTTGGGGCGGGACGTCGTGCCGGAGGTAAAGATAATGATGGCTGTTTCCTCCGCCTCGGATTCGTTCCGCGCATCCGGCGTTTCCGCGGCATCCCGGAACGAATGGTCCAGATCCAGCACGTCCGGACGGATATCCAGGCAGTGCCCTTCCGGAATGCCGGCCAGGGACGCCAGCTCCCGCATAGCATTGGGATTCTTTTTCGTTTCGCTGTTGTCTCCGCAGAGCAGGAAGCCGGTTTCCGTCATCGCCAACAGTTCGGCGGCATCCGCGGCGCCCATGCTGTAATTCACCAGCACGGCGGTTCCGCCGGCCCGGACGACAGCGAAAAACGCAATCAGCCAGTTCGCTGAATTATAGCCCCACAGCGCCACCCTGGACCCCTTCCCGACGCCCATTTCCCGGAGTTTTCCGGCAAGGCCCAGGATGCCTTTCCGCATGTCCTCATAGGTGCAGCTGCCGCCGTTGCCGACGATGGCAAGGCAGCCCGGATAATCCTCGCTGATCCGCGAAGAAAACAGGCTGTTGATATCATTCTTACTCATCGTTTCCTCTTCCGCATTTTTTCAAAAGGCCAGCGTCTCCTCCCGAACCAGGAAGAGACGCCGGCCGCTTGTTGCTTACTTTTTTTCGGAAATACCAGGCGGCAGGATAATTCGCCGCAGCGAACGCAGCCGCTTACTTCGCGGGTTCTTCATGAGTGTGTCCGTCAACGGCCTCGTGGATGTCGTCCACGTACTCATGGAGCAGGTCCAGTACGCCCAGCGCCTTGGCTTTGCCGGCGGTGCCGTCTTCCAGGGCTGAGATGTAATCCCGCAGCTTGGCGAATTCAGCCTCGAAGGCGACGAAAGGCACTTCGTCCACATCCTTCACCTCGTGCAGGGTTTTGTTGTCTTTCAGATAATTCTTCAGCCTTTCGCCGGTATTCACCAGCATCACCGGCAGACGGGAATTGGTCGCTTCCAGCGCGGCTTTGATCGTTTCATTTTCCATGATGGTATCATAGACAGCCCGCAGGAGGTGGCTGGATCTGAGGAAGTCCACTTCAGGATCAACCTGTTGCGCTGCCTGGATTTCATCTGCGGAAGCCGCGAGTCCCACGAACAGCAGCGCGAACACGGCTTCGGCTTCCTCTTCCGTGACGTTTTTCAGCTCCAGCTTGCCAAGCATTTCAAGAATCTTGGTCATCGTTTCTTCTGATTCTTTTTCTTTGGCGGCTTCATCGGCAAGAATATTCTTCACGACCTTCTCCAGCACGGCGTACACGCTGCCGGTCGTATCGAAGTCATCTCCGCCCTTTGCCTTGATCTCGTCCAGATTGACTTTGCTGATCGCCTCTCCGAGATCCTGGAGCATTTCACTGACCAGCTTGGAGTGGTCCACTTCCTTGGCGTCATCGTGGGAGTGGCCGTCGATGGCTTCATGAATATCATCCATGACGGCATGGAGCAGCCCCAGCAGATCCAGGGCGCTCTGCTTCTTGCCATCGGTCCCCTTCAGGTAGTCTTCCAGCTTTTTGATCTCGGCTTCGAATTCCGTATAGGACTTCTCATCCACTTCGATCTTCTCCGTCACCACCCCCAGGGAGCCGATCTGATCCACATATTCCTTGATCTGCTTGTTGTTTTCCTCAAGCATGTCAAACAGCCTGGAATCGGTCGCTTTGACGGCAGCGGCCAGCGCTTCGTTCTGCTGGCAGGCTTCATATACCGTCTTCAGAATGCTGTTGGCGACCGCCATCGCCTTCACTGCGTCTTCTGTCTCCTGCTGTGCCGCCCTTTCCTCTGATTCAGCAATGACTGCCAGGAGGGCCAGGGAGGTCAGGAATTCCATTTCTTTTTCATCCGCGTTTTTCAAAACTTCCGGATCGTTGATGATGGCGATCATCTTGTTCAGGTCTTCGTTCTGTTTCCCATCCTTGGCCATGGCTTCGGCAACGTTAGTCAGCACCTTGTTCAGAACGGCAAACACGTTCCCGCCGGAAACGTCCTGCTTTCCGGCGGCATCTGCCTTGGCGACATTTTCGTCAACCCGGATGGCAGCATTCCCGATATCGGACAGAATCTGGCTGATCAGCCTGCTCATATTGACTTTTTCGGTTGGAGCCGACGCCTCGGTAGCCGTCTCGGCCATCGCGGGGAACATGCCCACCAGCATGCACAGGGACACAATCAGGGCAATCAGTTTTTTCATGGGTCCATTTTCCTTTCTGATCTTCTTCTATGCTGGGAAAGCGCGGTTCTGCCTCCGGAAGGGAAAATCGGGGCCTTTTCCGGTGCAACAATCATGAATCATATCACAAATGTGCCATTGTTACAAGCAGTTCCGAAGAACAATTTCAATGTAACCAATTGCTGACAGGAAGGAGATCATTGACTGAAAAACTGATTTCAGCTATGATGAACCGGTCAGAAGGAACGTCGGAAAGGAGGCCAATCATTTCCATGCAAAGAGGGTTTCAGAAGCTTCATTCAGTTATTCTGGCATTGATGATGATGCTCGTCCTGGTGGCTTGCCCTTCCGCCTCTCCTGCGGAGGATTCGCGTGAGGCTTCGCCTCCGGCCGGTTCAACGGATCCGGCTGAGCTTCCTTCCGGGGAAGGCACATCCAAAGAAGCGGCGCCTGTCAACAGCGCGGTGAATTTTAACCATGAGCTGGATTCGTATGTCCCGCAGAAGGACCATTATAATTTCTATTTTACATACAAAACAGTGCATCCGTGGTGGGATTCCGTCGCGCTGGGAATGGAAGAAGCCCAGAGGCAGTACCTGGAAAAAGGGATTGTTGTTACTTACGAGTATATGGCGCCGGAAGGAGCCTCCGCCGAGGACCAGACAAAACGGCTTATGCTGGCAGAACACCGGCACTATGATGTGATCGGCGTTGATGTCGCAGACGAGTCGGTAATCTCTCCCGTCATTGACAGGATGGTGGACGCAGGAATCAAAGTCATGACCTTTTCCAGTTCGGATGCCGCCGCAGGTTGCAAAAGGATCGCCTATGTCGGAAATACGCATAATTATGAGGACGGCGCGGACTTAACGGAAGCCCTTTGTGAAAAGCTGGCCTACAAGGGGAAGGTTGCGATTCTTGTCGGAAGCAAAGGCGCCCCCTGCCATGAAGACCGGGCCAGGGGCGCCCGGGACACGATTGCAAAGTACAGCGGCATGGAGATCGCCGCCACGGAATACGATATGGACTCCGTCGACCTGGCCTATACGCTGACCATGCAAATCCTGAAAGACCATCCGGACCTTGACGGGATTATCTGCTGTAATATGAGCAATCCTGTCGGGGCCGCCAGAGCCATCAAAGAGACAGGCAGCCATGCCATTATTGTGGGAATGGACCATGACCAGGAAGCGCTGCGCTATCTGAATGAAGGCGTGATTTATTGCCTCGGGGTTCAGGATTGCTACTCCATCGGCTTTGATACGCTGCAGGTCGCAGTGAAAATTGCCGACGGAAATCAGCCGGGAGAATTGTTTCCGGAGAAAACCAATGAGATTACCACTGTAATTTATCAGAAGGACGCGGCAATCATGCTTGAACTGCTGTACGGTGATATCTGATGAAAAGAAAGAAACGCATCACGAACAGGACTCTTTTGCTGACAGCCGTCATCGGCAGTTTCCTCATTATGGCCATGGTAACTGCCAATTCAATCTGGTCGTCCAACCAGACGCTTCTCGAAACGGAAGAAGCGGTTTCCGCGGTAAGCGTCTTTTATTTGGATACGATGGCCGACCGGCGTGCCCAGACCGTTTCCAACCAGATCAGCAACGAGTTCGATCAGATGGAGAAGGCGCTGGCCTTTATCCGGGACGAAAAAATCGAATCGCAGGAAGAACTGCGGGATACCCTTGGGAAAATCCGGTCTCTGCTGTCGCTCAACCGGTTTGCGCTCGTCGACCGGAATGATATTGTGTACACACAGTATACGACCTATACCGGCAAAAGCAGGCACGAGTTCCTGTCCGCGAAAAAAATGGACGACAGAATCATCAGCACGGTCTCCCTGTACGGCTCTTCCAAACAGCTGTGCCTTGCCATCCCGACTCCGGACCTTACCATCATGGGCAAGTCCTTTAAAGCGTGCTTCGTTCAGATAGACATTCAGGATATCATTAACCTGCTCGCGGTGGATGACCAGGGAAGAACCTATTTTGCCCTGTACACAAAAAACGGAAGCAACCTGTCCGGAACGGAACTGGGGCCGGTCATCTCAAACCGGAACATCCTTGAAGCAACAAAGGGGCTTGTTTCTGAAGAGGTCTGGAAAGAGAATTGTGACCGTTTTGCTGAAGATGCAAGGGGAAGCATGACGTTTTCCTCCGGAGACGTCAAGGGAACCATGTGCTACGTTCCCATTCCGGATACGGGCTGGAAGCTTGCCGTTTTGATTCATGAGAGCGTTATTTCGGACCAGATCCGTGATATCAGCGAAAAAAACCTCTCTACCAGCCGGAATCAGATTGTGCTTTCCCTTCTGGCTGTGCTGAGCCTTTCCTCTGTTCTTTTTCTCGAGCTCATGGCCTTATCAAAAGACAAGCTTGATGCTGAGAAAAAAACCAGCAAGGCTTTTCAAACCATGGCCAACACAGATTCCCTGACAGGGGTCAGAAACAAGCATGCGTATTCCGAATATGAAGATGCTGTCGATCAGAAAATACAGAATCATGAAATTCAGGCGTTGGCCATTGTGGTGTGCGACATTAACAGTCTGAAATATGTCAATGACACGCAGGGGCATGCAGCAGGCGACCAGCTGATCAAAGACGCCTGCGCCCTGATCTGTGAATCCTTCCCCCATGGCGCGGTATTCAGAGTCGGCGGCGATGAGTTTGTGGTCATTCTTCAGGAAAAGGGCTACGAGACAATGGATGAGGCGCTTGGCCAACTGAATAAAAAGGTGGAGGAGAATATCAACGAAGACGGTGTCGTTGTTGCAGCTGGTTCTTCCGTATTACAGCCGGATGACAGGCAGCTGTGTGACGTGTTCACGAGAGCAGACCATCTGATGTACGAGCGGAAGAGCAAGTTGAAAGCTTTGGGCGCAAAAACAAGGGAAACGTGACTGAATAACAGCTGGCTGAATGTGATGGCTGAGCGGTCCCGCATGGGCTGCGGCGGAAAAAGAAAGGGGTCGGAGTACACAAAATGAATGATGTTTCTACGCACAATGACGATGGGATGAAAAACGACAGAAAGATTCACTCCCTTTCCGCCAAGGTCTTCCGTATGATCCTGACGGGCACCATCGTGCTGGGCCTGATCCTGCTGTTTTTTGTCCTCGCGCTCTATTCGCTTGCTGTTGCAAACCAGTATATCGCGACATCGTACAACCTTTCCAGCAGCGCTTTCCGGGTGCTGCAGTCCCAGGGAAGCGTGGAGCCGCTCTGCAATGAGATCATGGGGCGCTACCGGGCGATGACGGAGGAGGAACGGGCCGAAGTCGATTCGGAAGCATACGAGGCACGTTTCGCCGATATCACAGAGCGGGAAGATTATAAGAGCATCCGGACCACGCTGGGATATTTCCTGGAATCCAGCGATGTTTACGATATCTACCTTGCGATGTACGACAGGGATACCAGCGCGCTGGTCTATTTTGCGGATCCGTCGGAGGAGGACGTTGCCCTGCCGGGATACTGGGAGAAAATCGGCACCGGCGAAATAAACAAATTCCTGGACTGGAACGGGGAAGGAATGCTGTACGACATCAGCAAAATGGAGAAGTACGGGTGGATCTGCTCATCGGGCGTGCCGCTGAAAAACGAGGCAGGCGAGACGATCGGGTTCGTCCTTTCGGATATCACCCTCAGCGGCCTGCTTCCCAAGCTTTCCACCTTCTGCCTGCAGTATTTCATCGCCATGGTCGTCCTGGTCCTCCTGTTTGGATGGATCATGGTGCGGAAGACGCGGAAAATGATGGTGGAGCCGATCAACGCCATCGCCGACGCCGCTCAGAACTATGTGCAGGACAAGTATAACGGCGTCCAGACCGAGGGACGGTTCGCCGGCCTGAACATCGCCACCGGGGATGAGATTGAGAACCTGGCACACTCCATGACGGAAATGGAGAAGGACATTGCCGCGTATGAGGATAACCTGACCAAGGTGACCGCCGAAAAGCAGCGCATCGGCACAGAGCTGGCGCTGGCCACCCGGATCCAGGCGGATATGCTGCCCAACATCTTCCCGGCTTTCCCGGAACGCAGCGACTTCAGTATCTATGCCAGCATGAACCCCGCCAAGGAAGTGGGCGGCGACTTCTACGACTTCTTCTTCGTGGATCGCGACTGCCTGGCCATGGTCATCGCAGACGTGTCAGGCAAGGGCATCCCGGCTGCCATGTTTATGATGATGGCCAAGAGCATGATCCAGACGCAGGCCGCCTCGGGACGGTCTCCCGGCGAAGTGCTGGAGAACGTGAACCGGCTGATCTGCGAAAACAACCGTGAAGAAATGTTCGTCACGGTCTGGTTCGCCACGCTGGACCTGAACACCGGCCTGCTGACCGCTGCCAACGCGGGCCATGAATATCCGGTGCTGAAACAGCCGGACGGCGCCTTTGAACTCTTCAAGGATAAGCACGGGCTGGCCATCGGCGCGATGAACGGCATGAAGTACAGGGAATACCAAATTCAGATGAATCCCGGCGCGAAGCTGTTTGTCTACACGGACGGCGTCGCGGAAGCCACCAATGCCCGGAAGGAACTGTTCGGCATGGAACGCACGGTGGACGCGCTGAACCAGGCCGCAGACAAGGCGCCGGAGGAGATCCTTCAGGCGGTCAACGGCGCTGTGGAAAGCTTTGTGGGCGACGCGGAGCAGTTCGACGACCTGACGATGATGTGTATCGAATTCAAAGGAAAAGACGGGGATCATCCAGTCTGATGTCCCATGCTGTCAAAGCAGTGTGTGCCGGAATTTCCATGCGGCTGGCGCCGCAGGAACAGACGCAGCAGAATAACCGTTCCGCCGCTTCCAAACAGGCGGCGGAAAAAGACAGGAAGAACACCATGAAAGAAACGGATGGAATGGAGGAAAACAAAAGATGGATTTTTTTGACGGAACAGACATTGACCAGAACATCCTTGAACAAACCAATCCTGTTTTCAACACTGCAAAGATGACCCTTTTCCAGCTTGCTGATGCAGGAAACAAAAATGCTGCAGCGATCTCCGAAAAACTTGGATTGACAAGAGAAGGAACGCAAAACAGCAGGACGACCACGGCCTCCCCTGAGCAGATGGCCGCTGCGGCCCTGCTGATTGAAACACGGTATCGGACGATGGGCATCCTCGCCGAAAATTCCGGCTGTGATACTTATGTTGACCTTCCCTGCGGATATACCCCCAGGGCCATTGAATTTGCCGAAAAGAATATCCCGTTTATCGGCATGGATCTTCCCGCAGCGATCTCGGAAGCCGAGCCGGCCATTCTCTCCCTTCTGGATGACGAAAAAAAGGCGCTGGTCAAATTCAGGGGAGTGGACGCGACGAATTATGCGTCCCTTACGGCGGCGCTTGAGGGCGTGGAAGGATCGGTCTGCATCACAACGGAAGGCCTGGTGATGTATTTTACTGAGTCGGAAGAAAAGGCGCTGTGCGCCAATATCCGCAGCATTCTTTCAAAACACGGCGGATGCTGGATTCTTGCCGATCCCGAAAGCACCTTTGTTTATATTGCAGCGCTGAAAGCCGTCTGCGGTGACAGATTCATGGAAATCGTCACGAAGGCCAGGAGCCAGGTGACTGAAAAATCGGACGTAAAGATCGGAACCGGAAAGCTGTCGCTTCGGATAAAAACCGCGGAAGAGGATATGAAAACAGCCCTGCGGTTCCTTGCGGAACAGGGATTTAAAGTGGTACGAATAATCATTGCCGATGACATGCCCGATCTGGTGAGCTTATCAAAGCTGGATGCTGATAAAGCTGCCGCCTATTCAGCGGCAATGAAAAAGTGCGCTTTCTGGAAAATGACAGTATCGGAAAGTGGGAGCCGGATGGATACCTCCGATGTCTGGTCGAAGGACTTTGACGCCTCCGCCGAGCTCAGGGACGGAATCATGTACCTGGCCCTGAAAGGACGCCTGGACACAATGACGGCGCCCAATCTTCTGGCTTTTTATGAGAAAAACAAAGAACAGATCCATGGCGTCCATGTGAACTGCCGTGATCTGGACTACATTTCATCTGCCGGGCTGCGCGTCCTGCTGATAATGCATAAAGGCTGTGAAAAAGGCGTGGCCATTGCGGAAATCAATGAAGTTGTCCGTGAGATTCTGGAACAGACGGGGTTTGATCAGGTTTTGGCCGTCGTGTAACAATATAACACAAAACCCATTTACAGCACTTTCTCCATGCCTACCTTATATGGCACAAGCCCAAGCTTCTCATAAAACCTCATGGCGCCGGGGTTGCAGTTCCAGACATTTAACGTAACGTTGTAGCAACCGCATTGCCGTGCATAGGTGAGGATGTGTTCGTAGATGGCAGCGCCAATATGATGTCCTCTTGCAGCCTCATCCACGCAGATATCGTCGATATACAGCGTTTGGATGTCCTTGAGCAGCCTCGTGTTTTCCGGACGCTGCAGGATGCAAAAACCGTGGCCCAATACATGCCCGTTTTCATCGGCGCAGACAAATACCGGGGTTTGGTCATTGGCCAAAAGAGCCCGCAGTTCATCTTCCGTATATTTTGTCGCCGGATGAAACAAATCCGGCCTTCCATCGTAGTGCACCCGGTTTACCTGCTTCAGCAGCTCCATGATAGCGGGAATATCGATTTCTTTTGCGCGGCGAACGGTGCAGGGCATCATATTTCACTTCCTTCAATACACAATAAGCGTATGGCATTCTGTTGCGCTTGCCGGCCAGTTATCCGGTTATTTACTCTTACAGGAAGAACTGGTCAAATCCTGTTGTCTCCAGAATCTCCCGGACATCCTCACTGACGCCTGATGTCTCGATCAGGTAGTTGATGATTTGTTCGGCGCGGTCCATTTTTCTCATCTCCCGTTTCGGCTTTAAAGTTCTTTTGAGAGCAGCCACCAGGCTTCTTCCTCAAATTCGGGCTGATTGTTTTCGTCCATTCCGCAGGGATCATAATGGCAATCCTTGACTTTCGCTGTGAATCCAAATCGGCGATACAGCTGAATATTCATGGGCTTATCGCTGCCAACGCCAATGGTTGCGGTTCGGAATCCTTTTTCTTTCAGGTCATCGAGCGCAGCATGTAACAGACTGCTGCCAAGGCCCCGGCCGCGGTATTCCTGTTTCACCCGAAACGCACACAAATAGGCCGTGGTTTTTCCGTCGGCAAAATCCTTATCATCCAGGTTCAGAAAAACATAAAGCTCTCCAATCAATTCCCCGCCGTTGTCCACAGTCCAGAAAACGGCGTTTCCTGAAATGATATGGCGGTAATAGAACCTGGCTGTGTGAGAGGCTGCAACAGTGTCTTTGAAACCCCACAGTTTCAGCATTTCTTCACCGGTTGCCTTCCGAATCAGCATTTTTTTCTTTCCTTTTCCTGTGCCCACAATCTGTGGGGATTTCGACAAACGGATTCGATTTATTTTACTTTGCTTCCGACAAGATGACAAGGAGAAAAACAGCGCATGATGAAATATGGCGATATTCGTTGACAAAATCGGCAATTGTCTTCATAATGCGGAGTGATTGGTTTTATGGCTTATTTTCATGGCTTTCAGTGTATGATGGCCAGTCTTTGCAGCAGATTGCGGAAAGTGAAACGAACACCGAAATGAGCGTATCAGATCTTTATAAAGAGCTTGGGACTCTGACAAAGGAAAAGGATCAATGGAAGGAGCGCATTCCATATGTTTCGTCTCTGCTGAACCATGAATCTGTAAAGATTCAGGCAAAAGCGCTTTGAATTTAATGAATCACCGAGGAGAAAGCCATGGATCTGAGGAATGTTTATTTTGTGATTGGAACATCTTACGCAGGCAAGTCCACCATTGTAAAGAATCTGGCCAAAAAGCATCAGGGAATTGCGCTGGAAGAGAACTATCATAATGCTAAACTGCCTGAGCTTGACAGCAAGGAGTTCCCGGGTCTGACTTATACCCGCGATCTTCAGGACTGGCATGATTTTATCAGGCGTACGCCGGACGAATATGTCGCATGGCTGGAAAGCACAAAAAAAGAATGTGAAATAGTCGAACTGCAGATGATCGAAGAACTTCTGGAAAAACCGGAAGTACAGGGAAAGAAAATCTTTGTGGATACCAATATCTGTATTGAAACGCTTCGCAGGATTTCAGATACGCAGCATGTTCTTGTCATGCTGGCCGATCCCGAAATCGGGATACATCGTTTCTTTGATCGTCCTGACCCCGAAAAACAGTTTCTTTACCAGCTTATGCTGGAGGAACCGAATCCTCAGGCTGCACTGGACAATTACCGGGAAATTCTCAAACAAGTATGCTCAAAAGAAAGTTATGACGAACTCCTGCATTCCGGGTTTGAGGTTATTTTCAGAGATGAAAACCGGAGCCAGGAAGAAACAGTCTTGCTGGCTGAAAAAATCTTCGGTATTGTTTCCGAAAGTAACTCGTAAATACGACATACTTTCGAAAGGATAAAAACCATGATTGAGCAAATAATATCTGGATGAATCGAGGAAAACCTCCTTTTTTCTTGAATTTTGCATGCAGCGGGATTACAATACTGCACGCGGATCGTGATCGCGCACAGGCTTTCGACGATCAGGCACTGCGACAGGATCCTCGTTCTCGACGGCGGAAGCGTCATTGAGGCCGGAACGTATGACGAGCTGATCGACAGGGGTGGATTTTTTGCCGAACTCGTCGAACGGCAAAGGCTTGATACGGACCAATAGATCGAAATATGGGGAGGGAAAAACCACATGGTTTCACTGCTTTTGTCCCTGGGGGTTCTGGTTTTGGGTTACCTGGTATACGGACGGCTTGTGGAAAAGATTTTCGGGCCGGATGACCGGCAGACGCCGGCGGTGGCCATCAACGACGGCGTGGACTGCGTGCCCATGAAGCCCTGGAAGGCTTACCTGGTGCAGCTTCTGAACATCGCCGGCACCGGGCCGATTTTCGGGCCGCTGATGGGCGCGGTTTTCGGCCCGGTCGTGTTCCTGTGGATCGTGTTCGGCGCCATTCTCGGCGGCGCGGTGCACGACTTCATGAGCGGCATGATTTCCTGCCGCCACGGCGGAAGCTCCATCGCGGAGCTTTCCGGCATCTATCTGGGCAACAAGGTCCGGTGGGTGATGCGGATTTTCTCCATCGTGCTGCTGGTGCTTTGCGGGGTCGTGTTTGTTACCAGCCCGGCGGGGCTGCTGGACAAGCTGACGCCGGACTGGATGAACGGCACTTTCTGGGCAATTGTGATTCTGGCCTACTATCTGCTGGCCACGCTGCTGCCGATTGACAAGGTGATCGGCAAGCTGTATCCGGTTTTCGGGGTGCTGCTGGTGACCATGGCCCTGGCCGTGATCGGGGGCATTCTCTTCTCCGGCGGGCGGTTCACCATCCCCGAGATTTCGCTGGCCAACCTGCATCCGGAAGGCACGCCCGTGTGGCCGTACATGTTCATTACGGTTGCCTGCGGGGCGATTTCCGGATTCCACGCCACCCAGTCCCCGATGATTGCCAAATGCATCACATCGGAGAAGCAGGGACGGAAAATCTTCTACGGCGCCATGATCGGCGAGGCCGTGATCGCCCTGGTGTGGGCAGCGGCCGGCGTCGCTTTCTACGGCGCCACCCAGCTGCTGAACGAGGCCCTCGCGGCCGGGCCCTCCAACGTTGTATACGATATCTCCAAGGGCGTGCTCGGGTCGGTGGGCGGCGTGCTCGCCATCGTCGGCGTGATCGTATGCCCGATTACCTCCGGGGATACAGCCTTCCGGAGCGCCCGGCTGATTCTGGCGGAAACCTTCCACCTGGACCAGAAAGGCATCCGGAACCGCCTGGTGATTACGATTCCCCTGCTGGCCATCGGCGGGCTGCTGACCTGGTATGCCATCACCAACAACAACGGGTTCCAGACCGTATGGCGCTACTTCTCCTGGAGCAACCAGACGCTGGCCATGATTTCCCTGTGGGTCGCTACCGCCTACCTGCTGAAGGAGAACCGGAGGCCCTTCGGGTCCCTGGTGACAGCGATGCCCGCCGTGTTCATGTCCGCCGTCAGCATGACCTACATCCTGATGGCCGGGGAAGGCTTCCGCCTGTCCTCCGCCATCGCCTACCCGGTCGGGATCGGCTTCGCGGTGCTGCTGTTCTGCGTATATGTATACATGTTCATCAAAATGAAAAAGTCCCCGGCGGCAAACCAGAGACTATAACCAGAACAAAAACGGGGAAACTGCCGCAACGCCGGCAGCCGGAGGGGCAGGCGCTTATGACCCTGCCCCTCCGGGCCTTTACGCCAGCGGCGGCAGCTCATGGATATCATAGGTTTCGTAATAGATCTCAAAGGCGGTTTTCACATCCCCGGAGAGCTCGATCAGCGCGCCGGCCTGGAACATGGCGGAAAGGGTTCCCTCGGGGGCTGGCCAGGCGGCGTTGGAGACCACCCGGACGTCGCTGTCCCGCAGAATCGCTTCCGCGCTGAAGAGCAGGGTTCCCGTGGCGATATGATAATCGCTGGAGACAATCGCGATCTGCTTCACCTGCGGATACCGCTCCGCAAGGATGGCAAAGGTATACTGGGCGTTCTGGGCGGTGGTCAGGGAGCGGTCCTCCACAACCAGCCGGGAAGGCTCCACGCCCCGGGCTTCCAGCCACTCCGCCATCCGGCCGGCCTCCGTGGCCGTCGGGTCATCGGCGGCCGTTCCTCCGCCCGTGCAGACGAGGACGGCCTGCGGATACTGCTCAGCGGCGGCCAGCAGCGCCTTCAGCCGCTCCACCAGCTCCGGCCGCATCGTGCCATCCGGGTTCAGCTGAAAGCCCAGCGCCACCAGGCAGAGGGAATCATCCCGCGGCAGATCGTCCGGCAGGCGGCCGTTTACAACCACCGGGGCTTCCCACAGCTCCATGATGCGGGCCCACTTCTGACCGAGATCCGGATCCAGCGCGGCCAGGCTGGCCAGGGCCTGCCCATCCCTTTTTCCGGTGGACGCATAGGCGACCACGGCCCGCTCAATCATCGCCTGAGCCGACGATTTCGCCGCTTCCTCCGCCGCCGCGGGAACCACGGCCAGAACCACCAGGCATACCAACAGAACCGGGACCAGGATGCACTTCATAACCATCCGCTTCCTTTCCGTTTGCTTGCTTATTTTCATCCGCCTGCTTATTGATTCAGCCTCGCAGCCGGCACGGCAGGGCCTGCCCGCCGGCTTTTTCGGCAGCATGAGCATACCGCAAACCGGCGATTTTGTGAAGCCCCGGGTTCACCCCTTTGATTCAGGCCGGAAAAAAGACCCCTTTGATTCAGGCCGGAAAAAACGCTTGACAACGGCGGGCTTTTCCGGTATGATGCTCCCCCACACGCTTGCAGGACGAAGTTCCGTAAGCCTCTGCGAACAAACTTGCGCGGCAGAGGCTTTTATTTGTTCTGCCGGGAAAGGAAGAAATATGGAAAACATCCAATTGCCGGACCATCCGGCCGCGGAAGAGGAATACCGCCACCTGCAGGAAACCTGCGGGACCATCCGCCGGGAGATCGGGGAAGTGGAGGCGCTCACCGGCGCGAAGGCCGGGGAATGCATGGACGTGCAGATGAAGGAGGACCCGGACCAGCAGGAGGAAGTGACCATGCAGCTGTTCCGGTTCCAGCTGGACCGGCTGCGGCAGCTCTCCATG
The DNA here is from genome assembly GCA_017404985.1 of Clostridia bacterium. Classification (GTDB taxonomy): domain Bacteria; phylum Bacillota; class Clostridia; order Christensenellales; family Aristaeellaceae; genus Aristaeella. The sequence continues at coordinate 42,291 of JAFRBK010000031.1, forward strand.
GCGGCCGGCCAGGCATACTTTGCCCGGCTGGATTTTATTCCCGCCGGCCACAGCCCCGAAACCTGGTACCTGGGGCGCTGGGGCATGCTGGACCCGGCGACGATGCATCCGGTGGTGGTGGACTGGCGGTCGCCGGTGGCGAACCTGTACTACTCCGGCCAGATCGGCCCCATGGACTACGAAGCGCCGGACGGGCGTGTGGCGGGAGAGCTCACCCTGAAGCGGATGCTCACCGTGCGCGGGCGGGAGCTGAAGAGCCTGTTCGACAGCGGGATCGTGTCCCAGGAGGCTTACCTGCAGGAGGTGCTGGGAAGCATATCCACCGACCGGCTGCGGGAAATCGTGACCACGATCCAGGCGGAGCAGAACATCGTGATCCGCCATCCGCTTTCCAGCCACCTGATGGTGCAGGGAGCGGCGGGGAGCGGCAAGACTACCATCGCCCTGCACCGGATCGCGTATCTGCTCTATGCCTTTCAGAAAACCCTGAAGCCGGAAAACATGATGATCCTGGCGCCGAACCCGCTTTTCCTTTCCTACATCTCCCAGGTGCTGCCGGACCTGGGCGTGGAGCGGGTGGTTCAGACCACCTTCGAGGGATGGTGCCGGGAAAGCATGGGGAAGCGCATGCCGAAAATCCTTCGGGAAAGCCGGCTGGAGAAGAACCTGGCCCTGAGCGCGGACCGGCGGGAAGAAGCGGGGCGCATACTTCGGCGGAAGGGCTCCCTGGAGATGATGAAGCGGCTGGAAACATGGCTGGAGCATCTGCAGGAAAAGGTATTGCCGGAAAACGGCATGAGGCTGGCGGGCGTGCCGCTGATGGAGCGGGCGGAACTGGAGACCGTATTTCTGAAAGACCTGCGGTACTTCCCGCTGGAGGAGCGCGTGGGCGAGCTGAAAAAGACCATCCGGAAGCGGGTGCAGTCCGCCGCGGCGCTGCTGAAGGAACGGTATGCCGCCGGGGCGGAGCAGATGGCGGACCGGATCCGGGGCGCGATGCGGGAAAGCCCGCAGCGGCAGCAGAAGATTCGGGAGGCATACGCGGTACGGGACCAGCGATTCCGGGAAATTGAACAGCGGGCGGCGGAATACATGGCCCGGTACCGGGAGAAGTTCCCGCTGCCGGACCTGGGCGGCCTTTACCGCGCCTTTCTGGAGGAATGCTTCCCCGGGGAAGGGCTTGCTTCGGAAGACGGGAGCCTGCGGCAGGAGGACCTGCCCGCGCTGGTGATGATCTGCCGGACGGTTTACGGGCTGAAAGCCAGGCCGATGAAGCACATCGTGATCGACGAATGCCAGGATTTTTCTCCGTTCCAGATTGAACTGCTGAAGCAGGCCAACCCGGCCGCCACCTTCACCCTGGTCGGCGACCTGTACCAGGGCATCCGGGCGGACGAAGGCATCCGGAGCTGGGAGGAGTGGCAGGGGCCGGTTTTCGGGAACCGGGCGGACCTGAAGCAGCTGACCGTGAGCTACCGGAACACCGTCGAGATCATGAACCTGGCCCGGCGCACAGCCGCCCGGTACCCCATCCCGGGGATCGGGGAAACCCGGCCGGTGCTGCGCCACGGGGAAGCGCCGCGAATCCTGCGGGCCGCGAGCGAAAAGGAACGCCTGGGCATGATCCGGGAGCAGGTAGCGGCCTGGAAGCAGGAGGGATACCACAGCATCGCCCTGATTGAAAAGACGGCGGAGCAGGCCCGGAAGCTTGCCCGCCAGATCGGGGCGGAGCTCGGGGCGCGGCTCCTTGACGAGACAGACTCGGACTACCGGGGCAGCGTGATGATTCTGCCGGCGAGCATCGCCAAGGGCATGGAATTCGACTGCGTCGGCATCTGCGATGCGTCGGCGGAGAACTTTCCGGAGGACGAGTTCCTGTGCCGGATCCTGTACGTGATGATGACCCGGCCGCTGCACCGCCTGTGCATCTGGCACCGGGGCGAGCCTTCGCCCATGCTGGGCGGGCCGCTGCCCGAAATCTCCTGATGGACGCCGGGGGACTCCTGGCCCGCGGCAGTGGCGTTTCGGCGGGAAAACGTGTATAATGGCATCAAGAAAAAAACCAGCACATCCACAACATTACAGAGAAAGGAATCCGTCACGTGAAATACCTTCAGAAACTGGGAAAGGCGCTGATGCTGCCGGTATCCTGCATGCCGGTCTGCGGGCTGCTGATGGGCCTGGGATACTGCCTGTGCCCGGCCGCCCTGCAGGGCGGGGACATTTCCGGCATCGCGGCGAGCATCGGGTTCTTCCTGATCAAGGCCGGCGGCGCCCTGATTGATAACATCGCCTGGCTCTTTGCCATCGGGGTCGGCATCGGGATGTCCGAAGGAAACGACGGAACCGGGGCGCTGGCAGCCCTGGTCTCCTGGCTGATGATCATCACGCTGCTGAGCACGGACACGGTCAAAACCCTGATTCCCGCCGCAGCCGGGGACGAGAGCCGGATGCTGGCTTTCGCCAAAATCAACAACCCGTTCATCGGGATCCTGTCCGGGATCCTGGGTTCCTTCTGTTACAACCGGTTCCACAAAACCAGGCTGCCGGACTGGCTGTCCTTCTTCAGCGGGAAGCGGGCCGTGGCCATCATCGCCGGGGTGCTTTCCATCGCGGTGGCCTTCGTGCTGCTGATTCTGTGGCCGCTGCTTTTCTCCGGGCTGACCGCCCTGGGGCGCGGGATCGAGACGCTCGGCCCGGCCGGGGCCGGCCTCTATGCCTTCCTGAACCGGCTGCTGATTCCCTTCGGGCTGCACCACGCGCTCAACAACGTATTCTGGTTCGACACCATCGGGCTGGGGGACCTGACCCACTTCTGGGCCGGGCAGACCAGCGCGGACGTGACCTGGTCGCTGGGCATGTACATGTCCGGATTCTTCCCCTGCATGATGTTCGGGGTTCCGGCTGCGGCGCTGGCCATGGTCCGGAGCGCGAAACCGACCCGGCGGAAGGCAGCCCTGGGGATCCTGCTTTCCAGCGCGATCTGCTCCTTCGTTTGCGGCGTGACGGAGCCCTTTGAGTTCTCCTTCATGTTCGTGGCCCCCGTGCTCTACTTCGTATACGCACTGCTGTACGGCATCGTGACCTTCATCACGGTGGTGACCGGTTTCCGGGCAGGCTTCTGCTTCTCCGGCGGCGTGACGGACCTGTTCTTTTCCGCTTCGCTGCCGGCCGCGGCGAAAACCTGGCTGATCCTTCCCCTGGGGCTGATGGCCTTCGCGCTGTTCTACGGCGCGTTTCGGTTCATGATTCCGAAATGGAACCTGAAAACGCCGGGCCGCGAGGAGGACGGCGGGCTGCCCGCCGAAACGGCGAACAACGCCGGAAGCGCCGGCGGGAAATATGCCGCCATGGCGGAAACGATCCTGCGGGGGCTCGGAGGCGCGGAAAACGTGCTGTCCATCGACAACTGCATCACCCGCCTGCGGCTGGAAATCCGGGACATGGGCAAGGTGGACGACCAGGTGATCCGCTCCTCCGGCGCGGCGGGCCTGATCCGCCCGGGGAAGAACGCCCTGCAGATCGTGATCGGCCCATCGGTGCAGTTCGTGGCGGACGAGCTGAAGACGCTGTGGAACGCGCCCGCGCCGACAGGGACGGGCGCCGGGGAAGCAATTCCGGAGACGTCCCGGGGAGAACACCGGCGGGTTGCCCGGGGAGACCTGCTTTTCGCCGCCCCGGAAAAGGAGATGGACCGGGACGAATTTGAATACACAATCACGGACAAAACGGGGATCCACGCCCGGCCGGCCGGGGAAATCGCCGGGATCGCGAAGAAATACGATTGCAGCGTGACCTTCGAGGCCAACGGAAAAAGCTGCTCCGCCGCCGGCATAGTCGGGCTGATGTCCCTCGGCGCGGCGGAAGGCACCCGCCTGACGGTTCGCGCTGACGGGCCGGAGGGGCGCCGGGCGCTCGCAGCCCTTTATGACTATATGAAGGAGAATCTGTGATGGACCGATTCGCATGCAAAACCGCCCAGAAGGGCTTCGGCGCCGGAAAGGCGTACATCCTCCACGGCGGGCCGGCAGCAGCATACCGGCCGGGAAGCCCGGAGGAGGAAGCTGCCCGGCTGGACAGGGCCGCGGCGGAAATGAACCGGAAACTGGCGGCCCGGAAAGCGCAGGCCGACGCGACGGAAACGGCGCTGCTGGACGCGGAGACGGCAATACTGAACGGGGACGAGTTCCTCGGGGAGGCGCGCCGCGGCATCCTCGAAAAGGGGCTGAGTGCGCCGGACGCCATCGGCCGGACCGCGGACAGCCTGTGCGCCATGCTGCGCGAGAGCGGAAACAGCTACATTCAGGAACGGTGCGAGGATATCCGGGGGCTCGCCTCCGGACTGGCCGCGCTGGCCAGGGGCAGCGGGCAGGGGATGCCCACGGAGCCCTGCATCCTGGTCGGGACCGAGCTGAGCCCGGGGGAGATCACCATGGCCGGGCCGGACATCCTGCGGGGCATCCTGACCGAGACCGGCTCCCCCACCTCCCACGTATCCGTCCTGGCCGGGAGCCTCGGCATTCCCTACCTCTACGGGCTGGAAAACCTGGCGGACAAGGTGCGGGACGGGGACTACCTGATTCTGGATTCGGAAGCGGGCGGCATCTGCGTCCACCCGGACGGGGAACAGATCCGGGAAGCCGAGGCGCGGCAGGCCGCCGCCGAAAAAGCCCGGGCGGAACAGCGGAAACAGGCCGCCGGAAAGACCACCCGGACGAAAATCGGCGCCAACATCTCCCGGGCGGAGGAGGCGGACGGGCTGGCGGAAGCCGGGGCGGACGGGATCGGGCTCTTCCGGTCCGAGTTCCTGTTTCTGAACCGGAGCGAGGCGCCGTCGGAGGAGGAACAGTACGAAGCCTACCGGCACGCGGCCGAGGCGATGGGCGGACAGGAAACCGTGATCCGGACCATGGACATCGGATCGGACAAACGGGCGGAATGGCTGGAGATGCCGGAAGAAATCAACCCGGCGCTGGGCCTGCGGGGGCTGCGGGTATCCCTGAAATACCGGGAGCTTTTCCGGACGCAGCTGCGGGCGCTGCTCCGGGCCGCGAAAGCCGGAAACCTGCGGATCATGATCCCGATGGTTGCCTCGGAATGGGAATTGGACGAAGCCCTGAAAGAGCTCCGGGCGGCGGCGGAAGAGCTGGACGCCCGGAAGGAAAGCTACGCCATTCCGGACGTCGGCGTGATGATCGAAACGCCCGCGGCGGTGATGATCGCCCCGGAGCTGGCGGCAAAAGCCCGGTTCTTCAGCATCGGGACCAACGACCTGGGCCAGTATACACTGGCGGTGGACCGGGAAGCGCGGGACATGGACGCATACTTCAACCCGATGCACGAGGCCCTGCTGCGCATGATCGGGATGACGGTGAAGGCCGCCCACGAAAAACAGATTCCCGTCGCCGTATGCGGTGAGCTGGCCGGCAGGCCCGAAGCCATCGGGACCCTGATCCGGCTGGGGGTGGACGAGCTGTCCGTATCCCCCGCCAAACTGGTGGCCACCCGGAACGCGGCGGCAGAAGCGGAAGCCGCCATTGAAAAAGAACGCAGGCCCAAAACGGCAGAGGGAATCCGGTCCCCCGCGGAGGGAGAGCTGATTCCCATGGCGGAAATCCCGGACCCAGCCTTCTCCGGCGGCATCATGGGCGAATGCGTCGGCATCCTGGCGGAAGACGGGAACATCTGCGCGCCGCTCAGCGGCACCGTGACTACGGTGGCCGCCGCGAAACACGCTTTCTCCATCCGGAACGGCGAAACGGAAGTGCTGGTGCACGTCGGCCTGGATACTGTTCAGTTAAAGGGAGAGGGGTTTACTGTGCATGTGCGCGAAGGGGACCGGGTGGAACAGGGACAGCCGGTGCTGGACGCGGATCTGGACCTGATCCGGGCAAGAGGATACAACCCGATGGTGATCGTGGTGCGGCTGAACGCGGGTTAACCCCGCAGGCCGGTCCGGCGGCGGAAACAGGGGAAACCCATTATTTGCTGCCCAGCAGATCCCACATGGAAACCTGGCCGTCTTCCTTGCGGACGGCTTTCGGAGCAGTTTTTCTGGCTTTCTGTTCCCCTTTGGGCGGCTCCTCCGCCTCGACGCCTTTCGGCTCCGGCGCCGACTGCCTTTCCTGCTCCGCCCTCAGCAGCCGGTCGGACAGGAGAAGCACCGCCAGAACGGCGTTATTATAGGCCGAAAGGCCTGAAAACCCTGCGGTTTCCCGCATGGCTGCATTTGCTTTTTTCTCCAGGGCAGCAATATAATCATCCGAATCATCGGAATAAAAGCTGAACGGCTGCCCGCCAATGGATACCGTGACCCTTCTTTTTTCCAACTTGACGCCTCTTTCAACCGTCCTCAGATTGAGAGGACGGTTCGTTCCAGTATCGCAGGTTTTGGGCGGAAAAGCAAGAGAGAAACAAAACGCTTCCGCGCCGCGGACTCACTGGGCGGCAGAGAACACCGGAACGGACCTGCCGGTTGTCTTCAGGGCAGCCTCATCCAGCTGATCCCCGCTGACGACCAGCCGGCCGTTCACGAACACCTGATCAATACCGAAGGATTTTTCCTGATCTGGGATGCCGTCCCGCAGGGCGGCTTCATCAAACACGGCCAGATCCGCATAATACCCTTCCTTCAGATAGCCGCGGTCCGGAAGCATAAACCGGTCCGCCACGGCGCCGGTCATTCGGCGGATCGTGTTCGGGAGGGTGTCCCCGGTGCCGAGCAGGGAATCCCGCAGGAACTTGGGATAGCAGTCATAGACGGCGGGATTCTGGACCCCGTGGTCCTCCACCCACGCGTCCGTCATATACAGGCAGCGCTCGTCATGCTCAAAGGCGCTGATGATTTCCGGCGTGGAATAGGGGCCCATGTTCACGCGGCCGACGAAATTGCTTTTTTCGCACAGCATCAGATAGGCTTTCAGGTCCGAAAGCCCTTCCTCCGCGGCAATCTGATGGACCGTTTTTCCTTCATATTTTTCCTGGCCGGGGCCGATATAGGCAATCTGGATATCCTTGAAGCCGAAGCCCAGCAGCAGGCTGGTCGCCTTGACCAGCACGGAAAGCTTCAGGCGGGTCAGCGGGCTTTGGCGCTCCTCACGGCTCATGCCCTGATACCAGGCAGGGAGAATGACCGTGATGACCGATACGCCCAGGCATTCATTATAGATATCAAACATGACATCCACGCCCTCCGCCCGGAGCCGGTCAAAGATTTTCAGGAGTTCCTCCTTATCCTTCAGGGTTCTTCTGCCCACGAAGATGGCGTGGGAATACTGCAGCTTGAGCTTCGTGCCTTTGGCGATTTCCTCCAGCTCATCCACCGCCCTGAGCAGGTGGGAACGGCCGAAGAGCTGCGGATAGGCCATGGACACCTTGGATTCCGCCCGGGGGTGGACCGTGAGCGGCTTATTATGCTTCACGCAGAGGGCGGCCACCTTTTTCAGCTCCTGCACGTCCGCATAAAGCCCCGGCTGGTACATGAGCCCCAGGGAAATGCCTGCCGCCCCTTCCCGGAGCGCATTTTCCAGAATTTCCAGCATGCGCTTTTCCTCATCCGGGGTCAGGGGCCGGTTTTCGATGCCGCCGGCCGCGGCGCGGGCCGAACAATGGCCGGCCAGGACCGCCATGTTGCAGGGCATGCGGCGGTCCACCGCCCGGAAATACTCCGCGGCCGTGCCGAACTGGCCGACCGTGTTTTCAAAGTCAAAGATGCCGCCGCCCAGTTTATCCGTATACGGATTGCCCGCTTCAAAGCCGATTTCGGAAATGCCGCAGTTGCCGGTAACGAAGGTCGTGATTCCCTGCAGCAGGAACGGCCGGAAGTACGGAAGCGGGTCCTTCCGGATCGCAAACCAGTCATTATGGGAATGCGCGTCAATAAACCCGGAGGAAATGGATTTTCCCTTCAGGTCCAGGACGGTGTCCGCCGGCAGGTCCAGTTCCCCGCCGATGCGGGCGATCCGGTCCTCCTCCAGGAGGATATCCGCCGGAAAAGGCTCGGCACCGGTTCCGTCATACACTTTCACGTTCTTCAGCAGCTGTTTCATACCGGTTCTCCTCGTATGCTCAATGCGGTTTTACCCAGTCCAATCCGAGGGGGTGGTTTTTTTGAGCGGTTTCTCATTTTTCCAGATGGCAGGCCACCTGGCGTTCGCCGCACCGGCGCAGCTTCGGCTCCGTACGCGAACACTCCGGCATCGCATACGGGCAGCGGGGATGAAAGCGGCAGCCCGCGGGGGGTGAGATGGGGCTCGGCATTTCGCCGGCAGCCATCTTCGGCCTTTCCTGACGCCGGTGCGGATCCGGCATCGGAACCGAAGCAGTAAGGAAACGGGTATAGGGATGCAGGGGCTCCCTGAACACATCCTCCGTGGGCCCTGTTTCGCAGATCTTTCCGAGATACATCACGGCGGTGCGGTCCGAAATAAAACGGACCACCGACAGGTCATGGCTGATAAACAGGAAGGCCAGCCCGCGGGACTGCTGCAGCGACTTCAGGAGGTTCAGAATCTGGTTCTGGACGGACACATCCAGCGCGGAAACCGGCTCATCGCAGATGATCAGGTCCGGATCCGGGGCCAGGGCCCGCGCGATGGCGATCCGCTGGCGCTGGCCGCCGGAAAACTGGTGCGGATAGCGGTGCAGGAATTCCTCCGGCAGGCCCACGGTGGACATCAGCTCCAGCACATGGCGGGTCGTTTCCTGCCTCGATTCGTGGAGACGATAGGTTTCCAGCGGTTCCGCAATCAGGCTGCGGACGCTCATTCTCGGATTCAGGGAGGCGTAGGGATCCTGAAAAACCATCTGCAGCATGCGGCGGTATTTCATGAAATCCGCATCGGACAGCCAGGTGACCGGCGTGCCGCGGATCAGGATTTCCCCCGAATCGGGCGGGATCAGATGCATCAGCATACGCCCCAGGGTCGATTTTCCGCAGCCGGACTCCCCCACCAGGCCCAGGGTTTTGCCCTCCTGCAGCTCGAGGGAAACATCCGAAACCGCGTGGACGGCCCGATGCCGGCCTGCCGGGAAATCCTTGACCAGATTCCGGGCTTCCATCAACACTTCACTCATTCCGCGGCCAGCCCTTCTGTTTCAAGTTCTTTTTCCCCGGGTTTCTTCCCGGGTTCCTCCCACAGGCACCGGATCCGGTGGCCCGGGCTGATTTCCCGCATTTCAGGGGTTTTCTCCATACATTCCTTCCCGCGGCAGCTGCAGCGCGGGGAAAAGCTGCAGCCCGCAGGCAGCCGCGCCAGATTGGGAACATGGCCGGGGATCACAGACAGGACCTCGCTGCCGTCCCGGAGGGAGGATACGGCGGAAAGCAGCCCCCGGGTATAGGGATGCCGCGGACGGTCAAAGAGCGTGCAGATATCCGCCTGCTCCACGATTTTGCCCGCGTACATAACCGAAACGTCGTCGCACACCCGGGCGATTGCCCCGAGATTATGGCTGATCAGCAGGACGGCCGTTCCCTTCGCGCTCATTTCCTTCATCAGGTCCAGGATCTGCGCTTCCACCGTCACATCCAGCGCCGTGGTCGGCTCATCCGCGATCAGGAGCTTCGGCCGGCAGACCATGGCCATGGCGATCATGATCCGCTGGCGCAGGCCGCCGGACAGCTGATGCGGATAACTGTGGTACCGGCGCTCCGGATCCGGGACGCCTGCCGCTTCCAGCATCTCCAGCGTCCGCCGCTTCGCCTCGGCATGGGTTACATGCTCATGCACCAGAACGGCCTCATCCACCTGTTTGCCGACCTTCATGACCGGATTCAGGCTGCTCATGGGATCCTGAAAGATCATGGCCATCTCCCGGCCCTGCAGCATCCGGCGTTCTTTTTTCCGCATGCTCAGCAGGTCCCGGCCCTCCAGCAGGATGCGGCCGCCGGTGACCCGTCCCGGATGGCGAATCAGGTTCATGACCGCGCGGGCGGTCATGCTTTTTCCGCAGCCAGACTCGCCGACGAGGCCCGTGATTTTTCCCTTCGGCACGGACAGGGAAACATGGTCCAGCACGCGGACTTCGCCCCGCCTCGCCGGGAAGCCGGCGCAGAGGCCGTCCAGAATCAATACTTCTTTCTGAATCAATGCTTCTTTCATGCACCGCACCTCACTGCTTCCGCAGGCGCGGATCCAGCACATCCCGCAGGCCGTCGCCCAGGAAATTGAACGAGAGGACGGCCACCATGATCGCCGCGCTCGGAACAAAGCTCAGCCACGGCGCGTTATACAGGAACTGCCGCCCCGTGTTAACCATCAGCCCCCAGGACGCGCCGGGCGGCTGGATGCCGAGGCCGAGAAAGCTGAGGCTGCTCTCCGTCAGAATGGCCGCGGGCACGTTCAGCGTGAACAGCACGATCAGGGTCGGCAGGCAGTTCGGGAGGATATGCCGGAAAATAATCTTCCACTTGGACACGCCGATGGACCGGGCGGCCTCCACAAATTCACTTTTTTTGAGGCGAAGCGTTTCAGACCGGGCGATTCGCGCCACGGAGCCCCAGTTCATCAGCGTCAGGGTGAGGAACACATTGAACAGGCCGCCGCCCAGCGTATACATAATCACCATGGCCAGGAGCATGGACGGGAACGCCAGGACGATATCCGCCAGGCGCATAATCACCGTATCCGTCCACTGGCCGAAATACCCCGCCATGACGCCGAGCAGCGCGCCGAGCACCATGCTCAGCAGCGTCGGAACAATGCCCACCATCAGGGAGACACGGGAACCGTACAGCAGCCGGGTGAGGACATCCCTTCCGCCTTCGTCCGTGCCAAGCCAGTGGTCCCCGGAGGGCGGCTGCAGCCGGTTCAGCAGGTCCATATCCGTTTCCCCATAGGGCGTCAGGACCGGCGCCAGGATCGTGCAGAGGATCATCAGGAGGATGACCAGGAGGGAGACGGCGGACAGCTTGTTTTCCCGGAACATGCGGAGCATCAGCTTACCGAAGGTTTCCGCTTCGCCGAGATCATAGGCTTCGCTGATTTCTGACGGGCCGGCAGGATCGGCTTTCCGATGCTCGAAATCGCTGACGATCTGCTTTTCCTTTTTTCGCAGCATCTCAGGCCTCCTTCCTGGTGCGGGGATCCAGCACCGTATACAGGAAGTCCGCCACCAGATTGCCGAAAATCACAATCGCCGTGGAAAATAGGACCGTGCCCTGCAGAAGCGGGATATCCCGGGCCGTGATCGCCTGGACGGCCAGGCGCCCGATGCCGTTGATCGAAAAAACAGTCTCCGTGATCACCGCGCCGGAGAGGAGGGCGGAAAGCTGCAGCGCCATCATGGTCACCGTCGGCAGCATCGTGTTCCGCAGGGCATGGCGGAACAGCACCCCCGACTTTCCCAGCCCCTTGGCCCGGGCCGTGTCGATATAATCCTCTTCCAGGGTATCCAGAAGGGCAGAGCGGACCAGGCGCGCAATACTTCCGGCGGAGTTCCACCCCAGGGCAACAGCCGGGAGAATAAACGACCGCCAGTCCGCCGTGCCGGAAATCGGCACCCAGTGGAGCCAATAAGCAAAGACGTACTGGAGAATCATGGCCGCCATAAACACGGGCATGGAGATGCCCAGCAGGGAAAAGCCCATAAACAGCCGGTCCGGAATGCTGTTTTTGCGGATCGCGGCCAGGAGGCCGCACAGGCCCCCGGTGATCCACGCAAACAACGCTGCCGCCAGCGAAAGCAGCAGCGTGTTCACAAAGGCCGTTCCCATCAGCCCGGAGACCGGTTTTCCCAGGGAATAACTGGTGCCGAAGTCTCCCCGGACCGCACCGGAAAGATACCGGAAAAACTGGACATGGATCGGCTGGTCCAGCCCCAGCTCAGCGGTGAGCCGGTCGATCGTTGCCTGGTTGGCATGCTCTCCCATCAGGACGGCCACCGGATTCCCCGGCACAATACGGAGCAGGCCAAAAAGCATCAGGGAGACCAGCAGGAGGACCAGCAGCGCCTGGAGGATTCTCTTCATTGGCTAAACCTTCATTAATCCTTCAAAACCACGTCAGTGACATAGAAATCGGAGAAACCGGCCCACTGGGGCGTGAACGACGCAACCCGGGAGCCCAGGCAGTAGAGATGCATATCCTCGAAGAGCGGAATCCACGCGGCGTCCTCCCCGATAATCTTCTTTTCCAGCGCCTGGTACTCCGCCATCCGCTGGCTGTCATCCACAATCGCCGGCGCGGCAGCCACCCGCGCGATGATCTCCGCATCGGGATAGTTCAGGCTGCGGTGCAGGGTATTATCCGCGCTGCCGAAGAAGGTCAGCATGATATTCGCCGGATCGTTATAATCCAGCAGCCAGCGGGCGATGAAGGCATCCATTTTGCCGGAGCCGCGGAGATCCAGATAGGCGGCATGGTCATAGCTCTTCACCGTGGCTTTGATGCCCACTTTATCCAGCAGCTGGCTGATGGACCGATACACCAGCTGGATGGATCCGGTGGCCGTGGAGTCCATGGAGAGCTCAAAGGAAATCTGGCCGTCTTCATAGCCGGCTTCCTTCAGCAGGCTCTTCGCCCCTTCCGGATCATAGGCAAAGCCTTCCAGGCTGTCGTTATGCGCCCAGGCGCCCGTGGGGATAATGCCGTTTTCCCGCGTGGCATCCCCGTTGTACAGGGCGGCAATCATGGTATCCACATCCAGGGCTAGGCCGATCGCCTTGCGCACCCGGACATCCTTCAGGTATTCATTGCTTTCGTTCAGCGCCAGGAAGGTCAGGCCCACCTTCCGCACGCTGACAATCCGGTCCGCATAAACGGTCTTATACTGGCTCTGGACAATGGCGCTGTCCTGCTTCTCCAGGTCGATCAGGTCCAGTTCGCCGTTCTGGAACATCAGATTCTGGGTGTTGGCATCGCTGATGACGCGGACCACCAGCTTTTTCACGGAAGGCTCGGCGCCCCAGTATTTGTCATTATACACCAGGGTGTAGTGGTCATTGGTGATCCACTCCGTGACGAGATAGGGGCCGGTGCCGATCATCGCGGCCGGATCGACGCCGAAACCGTCCGACATGCTCTCCTGATCCACAATGGACATGGCCGGCGAAGAGAGCTCCGCCAGGAACCCGGCATTCGGCGCCTTCAGCGTGACGGAGAAATGCGTGTCGTCCGTAACGCTGAACCCGGAAAGCGTTTCCGCCTTTTTATCCATCACGTCCTGGCCGCCGACGACTTCCAGCGGAATATCCGTGTTCTGGTTAGCCAGAACCAGCAGGCGCTCAAAGGAATACTGCACGTCGGAAGCCGTGAGCGGATTCCCATTCGAGAACACGACGCCTTCCCGCAGCGTGAAATCATAGGTCAGCCCGTCTTCGCTGACTTTATATTCCGTACAGAGGCTGGGAACCAGCTTCGCGGTTCCGTCCTCCCTCCGGGTTTCAAACAGCCGGTCAAAGACGTTCATGGGAATCATGTAATCATCGGTGGTTTTGGCCACGTCCATGGTGGTGATGTCGTGGGTGACCGCCGTGCGGAGAAGGCCCGCTTCCTCGGCGCCGGCCGTTGCCGCCGGGAGGATTCCCGTAAGGAGGGCGGCCAGGACCAGGATCAGGCGAATTCCTTTTTTCTGAATTCTTTTGTTCATTGTCAGATGCTCCTTTATGATCACAGCAAAATATACTCGTCCATCGCTTCCGCGAAGGGTCCCGGAAGGGCATTCACCCCGCGGTGGGCGCCGAAATAATCGCGGTCAAAAATGATTTCCGTTCCGTCGGGATTCTCGAAGCGCTGCTCCGGCTCAAAGGCACAGCCGAGAATCCCGCTGGTGATGATTCCGTCCCGGAAGTCCTTCAGGGCAGCGGCCGCGTTGGTCTTCAGGATCCACTTCCCGTCCTGTTCCTTCAGCTCCGCCTTCACCTTCGTCCGTTTATCCGCCACCAGATGATGCTGCTCATGCTTACAGACGTTCGCGCCGCCGAAATAGGCATTGCCCTCCACCCAGACCGGCAGATGGCCGAAGTGCGCGGCAGCCAGGCCGCCCATGTTGGCGGGCTCCCGCCGGTCGAAGGGTTTGAACCACTCCTCATAGGTCGGGAAGATATCGAAACAGGCCGTGCCCGCATGCTGGTAATCGGCATCACAGGGGGTTTTCGTATCGTCCGTGACGGGATAATGCTGAACGAAGATATTATTATAGATTCTGTCGTCGCCGTGCAGGATGGTCATGAAACCGGCGACCTCCGTGCGGTGGCGGATATGATAGGGCGTATAGCGGGGTTCCCGCTGGCCGTTCACCACGCTGTCCACACCGGAATTGATCAGCCCGAAGGAGCCCAGCATCAGGTTATGGACGCAGGCGATGCCTTCGCTGGGGATGACCACGGACACCTTGCTCATCAGCACATTGTTATCCACCAGGGTCGGGCCGTGGCCCACCTCGATGAACACATCGCAGTTGAACATGGCGCCGGGCGCCTGATCCACCCCGTCCGCCCGGTGATTATCATGCAGCAGGTTCTGGGTGATCCGGGCGCCCTGGGCTTCCCAGTCAAACCAGATACCCATGATGCAGTGATGGATGTGGCAGCGGCGCACCGTGACGTCAATGGCGGCGTGGAGCTTGATGCCGGCGGTTTCCGCCCCGCCCAGCTGGGCGCTGGTACAGATATCATGGATATGGCAGTCTTCAATGGTCGAGAACACCCCGCCCATGCGGCCCACGATGCCGGTCTGCTCACAGTGGTGGATATGGCAGCGGCGCACGATGTGGCTGCCGACCTTCTCCTTGAGCCAGCCATGGTACTGGCCGCGGCACACCGCGTCCCGCTCCATCTGGGTCGGGCTCTTGACCCGCTTCCGGAAGAAATACATATCGTTTTCCGGATCCAGGTACTTGCCCAGGGAGATGCCGCAGCAGCGGCTGCCGTACACTTCACAGTCCTCAATGATCCAGCCCTTCGACCAGTGGGGGCCGATCAGGCCGTCCTGATAGGCGGCGGGCGGCGCCCAGGTGGTGGCGCCTTTGCAGACCACAAAGCCCGAGACCGTGATATACCCGATGCCGTTTTCCTCCGGCATAAAGCAATTGCGGCGGACCGCGATCTCCACCTTTTCCCGGTTGGGATCCTTACCCTGGAAATTGGCGTAAATGACGGTTTCATCCCCGTCCTGCTCGGAATACCAGAGGTACTTCGCGTCCTCCTGGTTCCAGGCGTGGGGATCCGGCTTGCCCTTCCTGCATTCTGCCAGCGAAGCGGTTTCATACATCGCCAGGTCGTTCAGGTACACCGACCCGGTATGGCGGACGATGGGTGCGAAATACCAGTCACCCTCGACCTTCTCCACATAAGGGTTCCAGGCGCCGAAGACGCCGTTGTTCACCCGGTTCACCCAGACCTTGCCCTTTTCCTTCTTCCAGCCGGTCAGAAGCTCCGCACCGGTGATCTCCGCCCCCAGCGGCACTTCGGAGCGGTAAACGATCCGCTGCTCCTCCGTGCCCGCGTGGACGGGATGCACCGATTCCCGGTAAACCCCGGGCGCGACAACCACTTCGTCCCCGGGGCGGGCGATTTTCGCCGCGTCGTTGATATGCCGGAAGGGCGTCTCCTTCGGGCCGTTCCCCTCGCGGGGGGCGTTGCAGTTGACGTAATAAATCATCGTTTTCCGCACTCCTCTCCTGTTTTTTCTATTCCCGATTTTTCTTTTCCCTGGTTTTTCCGGCCTCTGGCCGGGATGGATGGCCCGATCAGAACAAACCGACAATTTTGCCGTCTTCATCCACGTCGATGCGCTCAGCCGCAGGAGACTTCGGCAGGCCGGGCATCGTCATGATTTCGCCCGTCAGGGCCACCAGGAAGCCGGCGCCCGCGGACACCTTCAGGTTCCGCACGGTGACCGTGAAGCCTTCCGGGGCTCCCAGCAGGGCCGGATCATCCGAGAAGCTGTACTGGGTCTTGGCGATACAGACCGGCAGGCCGCCGAAACCGAGGTCCGTCAGCTGCTCCGCCTGCTTCTTCGCGGCGGGGGTCAGGCTCACGCCGGCCCCACCATAAATCTTTTTCACCACGGCTTCCAGTTTTTCCTCTATTCCGAGCGACAGATCATAACTGAAAGTGAAGTTTTCTTTTTTCTCCCCGCACAGGCGGACCACTTCCCGGGCCAGGGCTTCGCCGCCTTTGCCGCCTTCGGCCCACACGGTGCTCAGCACCGTATTGACCCCCAGCTCCCGGCACTTGCGGATAATGAACGTGATCTCCTCATCGGTATCCGTGGGGAAGCGGTTGATAGCCACCACGCAGGGCAGATGATACACCTTCGTGATATTGTTCACATGGCGCAAAAGGTTCGGGATGCCTTTTTCCAGCGCCGTGAGGTTTTCCTGGGACAGCTGCTTCTTATCCAGCCCGCCGTGCATCTTCAGGGCGCGCACCGTGCCGACCACCACGACGGCATCCGGGGCCAGGCCGGCCATGCGGCACTTGATATCCAGGAATTTTTCCGCGCCCAGGTCGGCGCCGAAGCCGGCTTCCGTCACCGTATAATCCCCCATGCGCATCGCCATGCGGGTCGCCATGACGCTGTTGCAGCCATGGGCAATATTGGCGAAGGGGCCGCCGTGCACGAAGGCGGGCGTTCCCTCCAGGGTCTGCACCAGGTTCGGCTTCAGCGCGTCCCGGAGGAGCGCAGCCATGGCGCCGGTGGCTTTCAGGTCGCCGGCGGTCACGGGCTGGTCATCATACGTATAGGCCACGATGATTCGGGACAGCCGCTCCTTCAGGTCCCTGAAATCGCTGGCCAGGCAGAAGACCGCCATAATCTCGCTGGCTACGGTGATATCAAAACCATCCTCCCGGGGCGTGCCGTTGGGACGGCCGCCCAGGCCGTCGACCACGAAGCGGAGCTGGCGGTCATTCATATCCACGCACCGCTTCCAGGTGATCTTTTTCACATCGATCCCGAGCTGGTTTCCCTGCTGAATATGGTTATCCAGCATGGCGGCCAGCAGGTTGTTGGCTGCGCCGATGGCATGGAAATCCCCGGTGAAGTGCAGGTTAATGTCCTCCATGGGCACCACCTGGGCATAGCCGCCGCCGGCCGCGCCGCCCTTGATCCCGAAGACCGGGCCCAGGCTGGGTTCCCGCAGCGCAACGATGACATCCTGGCCGATCCGGCTCAGGCCGTCGGCCAGGCCGATGGTCGTGGTGGTTTTTCCTTCCCCTGCCGGGGTGGGCGTGATCGCGGTCACAAGCACCAGCTTGCCCGGCT
Organism: Clostridia bacterium; assembly: GCA_017404985.1. GTDB lineage: Bacteria > Bacillota > Clostridia > Christensenellales > Aristaeellaceae > Aristaeella. The sequence continues at coordinate 59,501 of JAFRBK010000031.1, forward strand.
TGCGGGTCGTTTCCTTTAACAGCGCGGGATCGATCTTGGCCTTGTAACGGCCATACTGCTCAACATATTTTTCATCCACATGGGCTTTTTTCGCAATCTCGGCGATGGGTTTCATTTTGCACTGCTGTGCGATTTCGATATCGGATAAATAAGCCATTTTTCTTTTCCTTTCGTTCCTCACGCGGGGCGCGTGGTTCCTTATTTGAAATACTTCACTGCCGATTCGAACATCCGGATTTCATACGCTCCCGGAACATTCTTATACAGCCCGTGGCCAACCCGCTCGCTGTGGCCCATCTTGCCGAAGACCCGGCCGTCCGGGCTGGTGATGCCTTCGATCGCCTGCATGCTGCCGTTGGGATTGAAGCGGACATCCATGGTCGCCCTGCCTTCCAGATCCACATACTGGGTCGCGACCTGGCCGGCGGAGACAAGCTGCCGAATCACCTGTTCCTCCGCAATGAAACGGCCCTCGCCGTGGCTGATCGGCACGCTGAAGATATCCCCCACCCGGGTTTCCCGCAGCCAGGGGCTCAGGTTGGAAGCCACCCGGGTCCGGACGATCCGGCTTTGGTGGCGGGCAATGGTGTTAAACGTCAGCGTCGGGCAGTGCTCATCCGTTTCCATGATTTTTCCGAAGGGAACCAGCCCCAGCTTGATCAGGGCCTGGAAACCGTTGCAGATGCCGCACATCAGGCCGTCCCGCTTCTCCAGCAGCTCGGTCACGCCCTCCCGGACCGCATCATTCCGGAAGAACGCCGTGATAAACTTGGCGCTGCCGTCCGGCTCATCGCCGCCGCTGAAGCCGCCGGGAATAAAGATGATCTGGCTTTCCCGGATCTCCCGGGCGAAATTTTCCACGCTGCGGGCAATGCCCTCCGCCGTCAGGTTGTTAATCACCATGATCCGCGCTTCGGCGCCGGCATCCCGGACCGCTTTGGCGCTGTCGTATTCACAGTTGGTGCCGGGAAAGGCGGGAATCAGCACCCGGGGCTTCGCGGCCTTCACCGCCGGAGCCGGCCAGGAAGAGGCCGGGCTTGAAAAGGTTTCCACGGTTTCCGCCGGGGTAGGGATATTGCAGGGATAGACTTTTTCCAGCCGGTTTTCCCACCGCTGCTGCAGACCCGCCAGGGAAACGCTCTCCCCGCCGAGGGTGATTTGGCCGTCCGCCGTGACCTCGCCCAGCACGGTTTCGCCCGCTTCCGGCTCCGCCACTTCCACCAGAAAATCCCCGTAGCGGTACCGCACCAGGTCATCCACGCTCCATCCGTCCGCGAACCGGAATCCGAGGCCGTTGCCGAAGCTCATCTTCATTACGGCCTCGGCGATGCCGCCCAGCCCAGGCGTATACGCCCCGAAGGCCCGGCCGCTCTTCCGGAGCGACGCCACCTTCCGGAAGGTTTCCTTCAGCGCCGCCGCATCCGGGAGCCCCTCCGCCGTATAGGGCGTGGAGAGCAGGATCAGGAAATGGCCCGCCTGCTTGGTTTCCGGGCTCAGGATCTGGCCGGCTTTGGCCATCGTGACCGCGAAACTGACCAGCGTCGGCGGCACATCCAGATTTTCGAACGAACCGCTCATGCTGTCCTTGCCGCCGATGGCGGCGATTTCCAGATCCTTCTGGGCCTCAAAGGCGCCCAGCAGCGCCGCCAGCGGCTTGCCCCAGCGCCGGGCATCCCGGCCGGGTTTCTCGAAATACTCCTGGAAGGTCAGATAGACCTCCTCAAAATCCGCCCCGGCGGCAATCAGCTTCGACACGGATTCGACCACCGCCAGATAGGCCCCGTGATACGGGCTCTTTTCCGTGATGAAGGGATTGTAGCCCCAGGCCATCAGGGAGCAGTCGTCCGTATGCTTCTTTTCCATGCTGACCTTCTGCACCATCGCCTGGATCGGGGTCAGCTGGTGTTTGCCGCCAAAGGGCATCAGCACGGTGCCGGCTCCGATCGTGGAGTCAAAGCGCTCGCTCAGGCCCCGATGGGAGCACATGTTCAGATCCTCCGCCATCGCTTCCAGGGTTTCCCGGAAGCCGCCGGCGGGCTTTTTCGCGAAGCTTTCGGGCTTCGCCGGCGCCACATCGATATGCTTCGGCGCGCCGTTCGAATTCAGGAATTCCCGGCTGATATCCACGATGGTTTTTCCGTTCCAGTGCATTCTGAGGCGCGGCTCCGCCTGAACCACCGCCACGGGGCAGGCCTGCAGGTTCTCCTGCTCCGCCAGCTTCAGGAAGGCTTCCGCATCCTCCGGGGCCACGACCACCGCCATCCGCTCCTGGCTTTCGGAAATCGCCAGTTCAGTGCCGTCCAGCCCGTCATACTTCTTCGGCACGGCGTTCAGGTCAATCTCCAGCCCGTCCGCCAGCTCGCCGATAGCCACGCTGACGCCGCCGGCGCCAAAGTCGTTGCACCGCTTGATCATGCGGGTTGCCTCGCCGTTGCGGAACAGCCGCTGCAGCTTCCGCTCCTCCGGCGCGTTTCCCTTCTGGACCTCGGCGCCGCAGGTTTCCACGCTGTGGGCAGTATGGGCTTTGCTGGAACCCGTCGCGCCGCCGATGCCGTCCCGGCCGGTGCTGCCGCCCAACAGGATGACCACATCCCCGGGAGCGGGGCGCTCGCGGCGGACATTTTCCTGCGGGGCCGCGGCCACCACCGCGCCGATTTCCATGCGCTTGGCCGCGTAACCGGGATGATAGAGCTCATCCACGATTCCCGTGGCAAGGCCGATCTGGTTGCCGTAAGAGGAATATCCCGCGGCGGCAGCGGTAACCAGCTTCCGCTGGGGGAGCTTGCCGGGGAGGGTTTCGGCGACGGGGACGGTGGGATCGGCCGCGCCGGTCACACGCATGGCGCCGTAAACATAGGCCCGGCCGCTGAGGGGATCCCGGATGGCGCCGCCGATGCAGGTGGCCGCGCCGCCGAAGGGTTCGATCTCCGTCGGGTGATTATGGGTTTCATTCTTAAAGAGGAGGAGCCAGGGCTCCTTCACCCCGTCGGCTTCCACCTCGATTTTCACCGTGCAGGCGTTGATTTCCTCGCTTTCATCCAGGTTCGGGAGTTTCCCCTTCGCCTTCAGGAAGCGGACAGCGACGGTGGCCAGGTCCATGAGGGTGACGGGCTTTTCGGCCCGGCCCAGCTCCCGGCGGACGGCGAGATATTCCCCATAGGCTTTCTGCAGGAGGGGATCCTCGAAGCGGACGGAATCAATATTGGTCAGGAAGGTGGTATGGCGGCAGTGGTCGCTCCAATAGGTATCCAGCATGCGGATTTCCGTGAGGGTGGGATCCCTTTTTTCGGCGCGGAAATAGTCCCGGCAGCAGGCGAGGTCGTCCGCGTCCATAGCCAGGCCGAGCTCCGCCGCGAGGGCTTCGAGGGCGGGGCGATCCATCGCCGTGAAGCCGGAGAGGGTGGGAACTTCCGTCGGCACCGGATACTCCGCGCGGAGGGTGGCGGGCTTCGGGAGGGCGGCTTCCCGGGCTTCCACCGGGTTGATGACATATTTTTTGATTTCCGCTACCTCGGCATCGGTCAGGTTACCGTAGAGCAGGTAGAGCCGGGCGCTGCGAACCAGGGGGCGGTCGCCCCGGGAGAGGAGCTGAATGCACTGGGCCGCGGAATCCGCCCGCTGGTCAAACTGGCCGGGGAGGTATTCCACCGCGAAGGCAACGGCGCCGGAGGCATCCACCGACTCCGAGACGAGATCCAGCTGGGGCTCGGAGAAGACCGCCTTCACTGCCCGGTCAAAGAGGTCCCGGGAGAGATTCTGGGCGTCATAACGGTTCAGGAGGCGGACCCGCTGCAGGCCCTTGATGCCCAGCAGGGTGCGGGCATCGGAGAGAAGGGCGCGGGCTTCCTGGTCCAGGCCCGGCTTCTTTTCGACAAAGACGCGATAAACCGGGGCGGACGCATCGGACGGGGCGGCCGGGGATTGGGACGCAAGGAAATCCAGGGCGCGGCGGCCGATATCGGAGCGCATGAAGCGGTTTTCAAAGTTGACGGATTCCGCGAGGCGGTAGGCTTCCTTCACCGCTTCCGGCAGCGTCGGGGCCGTGGCCGTGACGCCGAGGACGCGGCCGCCGGCGGTGACCAGTTTTTCCTTCTCCCCATCCTTTTGCAGGGCGGCGCCGGCCACGAAGACATGATCCCGAACCTCCTGCGGGATCGTGATTTCAAAGCCTTTCTGATACGATTCCGGATAGCCGGCGGAGGCCAGGACGACGCAGCAGGCGGCATCCGAAGAGAATTCCACGGGGCAATGCTTCAGGGCGCCGGCAGTGACCGCCTGCATGACCGTGAGGAGGTCTGATTTCAGGAGGGGAAGGACCACCTGGGTTTCCGGATCGCCGAAGCGGCAGTTATATTCAATCACCTTCGGGCCCCGGGGCGTGAGCATGAGGCCGAAATACAGGCAGCCCCGGAACTCCCGGCCTTCCGCTTTCATCGCCCGGATGGTCGGGAGGAAGATTTTTTCCATACACTCCCCGGCAACCTCCGGGGTATAAAAGGGATTCGGGGCCACCGTGCCCATGCCGCCGGTGTTCAGGCCCGTATCCCCGTCCCCGGCCCGCTTATGGTCCATGCTGGAGACCATCGGAACCACCGTTTCGCCATCGGTGAAGGAGAGGACAGAGACCTCCGGGCCCTGGAGATACTCCTCAATCACGATGCGGCTGCCGCTGGCGCCGAACTGGCGCTCCTGCATGAGCCGGCGCACCGCGGCGCAGGCTTCCTCCCGCGTCATGGCCACCGTGACGCCCTTGCCCAGGGCCAGGCCGTCCGCCTTGACCACCGTCGGGATCGGGGCGGTCTCCAGATAATGAAGGGCGGCAGCCGGATCATCAAAGACCTCGAAGGCGGCGGTTGGGATGCCGTATTTCTTCATCAAATTCTTGGCAAAGACCTTGCTGCCCTCCAGGATGGCGGCGTTCTTCCGGGGGCCGAAGCAGGGAATGCCGGCCTGCTCCAGCTCATCCACGCAGCCCAGGACCAGCGGGTCATCCGGGGAGACCACCGCATAATCAATACCGGTTTCCACCGCGAAGCGGCGGATGGCCGGGAGGTCCTTCGCGCCGATGGGCACACAGACCGCATCCTCCGCGATGCCGCCGTTGCCCGGGAGGGCATAAACGGTTTCCACCGCGGGATTCAGCTTCAGTTTTTTAATGATGGCGTGTTCACGGCCGCCCCCGCCGACGACAAGAATCTTCATACGATGCCTCCGGAAGAATGAGATGGGGAATCTTTCAGGAAAGAAAGACGAAAGAGATCAGTGGTGGAAGAGGCGCAGATGGGTGAAGCAGAGGGTCAGGCCATACTTGTCACAGCAGGAAATGACCGCGTCATCCCGGATCGAGCCGCCGGGCTCGGCGATATACTTCACGCCGCTGCGGAAGGCGCGCTCAATATTGTCACTGAAGGGGAAGAAGGCATCGCTGCCCAGGGCCACGTTCCGCCGCGCATCCAGGAAGGAACGCTTCTCCGCATCGGTGAGGGGATCGGGGCGGGAGGTGAAATACCGTGGCCAGACGCCGTCGGCGCAGACATCCTCCTCATTATGATTGATATACCCGTCGATCACATTATCCCGGTCCGGGCGGCCCAGGTCCGGCCGGAAGGGCAGGGACAGGACCTTCTCATGGCGGCGGAGGAACCAGGTGTCCGCCTTGCCGCCCGCGAGGCGGGTGCAGTGGATCCGGGACTGCTGGCCGGCGCCGACGCCGATCGCCTGGCCGTCCACCGCGTAACAGACGCTGTTCGACTGGGTATACTTGAGCGTAATCAGGGCGACGACGAGGTCCCGGACGGCGGTTTCCGGCAGGTCCCGGGACTGGGTGACGATTTCCCCGAGGAGGGAGGGGGTGACGGCAAAATCATTCCGGCCCTGCTCGAAGGTGATGCCGAAGACCTGCTTGGTTTCCTGCGACTGGGGGACATAGGACGGGTCGATCTCCACAATATTGTAATTGCCGTTACGCTTCTGCTTCAGGATCTCCAGGGCTTCCGGGGAATAGCCGGGAGCGATGACGCCGTCCGAGACTTCCCGCCGCAAAAGCTTCGCGGTGGTGGCGTCGCAGGGATCGCTGAGGGCCGCCCAGTCCCCGAAGGAACACATGCGGTCCGTGCCCCGGGCGCGGGCATAGGCGCAGGCCAGGGGGGAATCGTCCAGGCCCTCGATATCCTCCACGAAGCAGGCCCGCTTCAGGTCCTCCGGAAGGGGCAGGCCCAGCGCCGCGCCGGCCGGGCTCACGTGCTTGAAGCTGGCGGCCGCCGGGAGGCCCAAGGCCGCTTTCAGCTCCTTCACCAGCTGCCAGGAGTTGAAGGCATCCAGGAAATTGATATAACCCGGGCGGCCGTTCAGGATCCGGATCGGCAGGGGGCTGCCGTCCTGCATATAGATCTTCGCCGGCTTCTGGTTCGGGTTGCAGCCGTATTTGAGTTCGAATTCCTTGAGGGTGAAGGGGGTCTGCGTCATGCTGTCCATATTTGGTTTTTCCTCCTCAGCGATGTTTGTTGATCAGGCGGGATTCCGCGCGGCCGGTTTCCAGATCGACATAGCGGACATAAAGGCTGATTTTATTCTGGTCATTCAGGGCATTCCACAGGCGGGAGGCCATCTCATCGATATCATCGCAGAGGGCCATCCGCTCCGGCTCCCCCTGGAAGGTAGGGATCGGGCTGCCGTCGCAGACATAGGTATGGAGAAAATGGCCCAGGCCGTTCAGCGGCGCGTAAGCATAGGTGAAGCGGTTGCAGGCGGAGCCCGCGGCGTCGGCGCTCTTGAGGATGCTCATCTGATACGTAAAACTCCCGGAGTCGAAGGCCAGGAGGCCGCTGATGCGGGGCGTCCAGTTTGGGCCATCCGGCTCAAAGGAGCGGCTTTCCAGCGCTTCGGAGAAGGATTTGCCCGCCTGCAGGCCTTCCACCACCGTGTCGGTCTGGTTGCCGTTGGTGACAACGAGATAATTTTTCCACGAGCGCACCGCCGCGTAAATAATCAGGCTGGGGTCCTGGACCTTCGCGGGGTCGAAGGGCTCCGTGAAGACTTCGCCGTCCTTCTCCCGGAAAATCCGGTTCCGGCTGTTTTCGCTGCGGCCCATAATGAAATACGCGATGGCCGCGTGCTTTCCGTCCGGGGTTTTCCCGATGACGATGCCGCGGCCGGGATAGGCATTGTTTTCCAGCAGTTCCTCCGGGGTTCGGATACCATAGATGTCCATAAGTGCCTCCTTACGTTTTTTGCAGACCTGCTCCACGCTCCGGGGGAGGAGGATCCATTCCGCCTGCTCCATCACGCGGCGCTGCAGCGTTTCCGGGGTGTCGCCCGGGAGGACGTCCACCGCCTGCTGGGCGATAATCTCCCCGCCGTCGGGAATCTCATTGACAAAATGCACCGTGGCGCCGGTGACCTTCACGCCCCGCTGAAGCGCGGCCTCATGCACCTTCAGGCCGTAAAAGCCCGCGCCGCAGAAGCTGGGGATCAGGCTGGGATGCACATTGATGATCCGCCGGGGATAGCGCGCGGTGAAGTCCGGCGAGAGGATGCTCAGAAAGCCGGCCAGCACGATGAGATCCGTGCGGTTTTCCGCAAGGGCGGAAGAGAGGCGGTCCTCAAAGGCGGCCCGGGAGCCGCAGGCTTTTCGGTCCAGCTCCAGGACGGGGACGCCGGCCTTCCGCGCGCGGGTGAGGGCATAGGCGCCGGGACGGTCGCTGATGACCAGGGTGATTTCACCGCTTATGAGGAGCCCGGAAGATTGGGCGTCGAGAAGAGCCTGAAGGTTCGTTCCGCCGCCGCTCACCAGAACAGCGATTCTCAAGGGGGGCTTTCCGATCATTCCAACGTTTTCCGCCCCTGCATCCGCCACTGGCGGCGGGGCAGAAAACCCCCTTCGGCCCACATCATTATTAGCAACAGTTGTTTCCATATCATGTACCACGCCCGGGCGGCTCCTTTCAGATAATCCGGATTTTTTCTTCGCTTTCCGTAATCCGGCCGATTTCGTAGGCTTCCTCGCCGTGGGCCTGCAGGATTTCCAGGGCTTTCTCCGCTTCCTCCGCGGGGACCACCAGGCTCATGCCAACGCCCATATTATACGTATTGAACATATCCCGCTCGGAAATGCCGCCTTTTTCAGCGATCAGGCCGAAAATCGGGGGCACCCGGATCTGGCTGCGCACGATTTCGGCGCCCAGCCCGTCGGGGATGCTCCGCGGAATGTTCTCATAAAACCCGCCGCCGGTGATATGGCTGATGCCACTCACCCGCACCTGCTCCAGCAGGGCCAGCACCGGCTTCACATAAATCCGGGTCGGCTCCAGGAGCGCATCGCCCAGGCTCCGGCCGCCCAGCGCCTCTGCCGGCGAAGTCAGGTCTGCGTGCTCCACATCGAACACCTTCCGCACCAGGCTGAAGCCGTTGCTGTGGACCCCGGAGGAGGGCAGCGCGAGAACCGCGTCCCCGGGCTTCATGGCGCGGCTGTCCACGATCCTCGCCTTATCCACGATGCCGACAGAAAAGCCCGCCAGGTCATATTCATCCTCCGGCATCATCCCCGGATGCTCCGCCGTTTCCCCGCCGATCAGGGCGCAGCCCGCCTGCACGCAGCCTTCGCAGACGCCCTTTACGATCTGCTCGATCCGCTCCGGGATATTTTTGCCGCAGGCGATATAATCCAGGAAGAACAGCGGGCGCGCGCCGCAGCAGATGATATCATTCACGCACATAGCCACGCAGTCGATGCCGACGGTGTCATGCCGATCCAGCAGGAAGGCGATTTTCAGCTTTGTGCCGACGCCGTCCGTGCCGGAAACCAGCACCGGCTCCCGCATGCCCGAAAGGTCCGGCGCGAACAGGCCGCCGAAGCCGCCCACGTCCGGTTCGCTTCCCGGGACGGCCGTCCGCCGGATATGCTTCTTCATCAGTTCCACCGCCCGGTAACCGGCGGTGATATCCACGCCTGCCGCGGCGTAGGCTTCGGATCTCGACTGGTCATTCATGGTCTCTCTTATTCCTTTCCGTTCCAGCAGTAGGTGCACAGTTCACAGGGCTTAAGGCCGATCGCGCGGATCACGCCCTCCAGGGTCTGGAACTCCAGAGAGGCGAAATGGAACTTGTCGCAGATGGCCTGGCGCAGGCGCCGGCCCCGGTCCGTCGTTCCGTCCGCATACTCATCGATATAACGGAACCCGTCCTCGCCCTCCAGCTCCAGGATCACCCGCCGGGCGATCAGCTCCAGGTCGCTGTTCGAGCGGCTGAAGTTCAGATACTTGCAGGCGTACATGATCGGCGGGCAGGCGCTGCGCATATGTACGCTGGCGGCGCCGCTTTCATACAGGAACTCCACGGTTTCCCGGAGCTGGGTGCCCCGCACGATGCTGTCATCCACAAAGAGCAGGTGCTTGCCCCGGATCAGCTCATTCACCGGGATCTGTTTCATCTTCGCGATCTTATCCCGGTCCGCCTGGCTGGCCGGCATGAAGCTGCGGCTCCAGGTCGGGGTATACTTGATAAAGGCCCGGGCAAAGGGCCGGCCGCTTTCATTCGCGTAGCCGATGGCGTGGGGCGTGCCGCTGTCCGGGACGCCGCCCACATAATCAATCGGGTCGTTCCGGCCCGCCGCCCGGTCGTTCTCCGCCAGGATCGCGCCGTTCCGGTACCGCATCTCCTCCACGTTGACGCCTTCATAGGTCGAGGTCGGATAGCCGTAATAGCTCCAGAGGAAGGAGCAGATCTTCTTCTCCTTCCGCGCCGGGCTCAGCACCGTCATCTTTCCCGGGGCGAGCTCCACAATTTCCCCGGAGCCCAGCTCCTTCACATCCTCAAAGCCGGTCTTATGAAAGGCAAAGCTTTCAAAGGCCACGGCGTAATCCTCCTCCCGACGGCCCACGGCCACCGGCAGGCGGCCCATCCGGTCCCGGGCGGCGATGATATGCCCCTCCTGGGTCAGGATCAGGATGCTCGCCGTGCCCTCGATCGTCTGCTGGGCAAAACGGATGCCGTCCCGGAAATTGCTCTTCTGGTTGATCAGGGCGCTGAGGAGCTCCGTCTGGTTGATGCGGCCGCCGGTCATGCTGTCAAAATGGCCGCCGCTGAAACTTAAGTACTGGTCAATCAGGGCATCCGCGTTGCTGATGACGCCTGTCATGCAGATCGCGTAGGTGCCGAGGCTGGAGCGGATCAGCAGGGGCTGGGGGTCGTTGTCGCTGATACAGCCGATGGCGCTGGTGCCCCGCATCTCCTCAAAGATATGCTCAAACTTGGTCCGGAACGGCGCGTTGCAGATATTATGAATCTTCCGCTGGAGGCCGAACTCGCTGTCCCAGGCCGCCATGCCCGCCCGGCGCGTTCCGAGATGGCTGTGGTAATCCACGCCGAAGAACACATCCAGCATACAGTCGCTGGCGGACACAATACCGAAAAAACCGCCCATGTTTCTTTTTCTCCTTCTTCGGGCCGGTGAGGCCCGGGGTTATGCGCAGAGGGAAAGGGGGGTGCGATGCAGGCTCACTGCAGCCGCTCCGCGATGCCGGCGTCCTTCCGGAGCACCGCTTCCGCGTCGGCGGCCCGCTTCGCGTCCAGTTTGGCAGCCAGGGCCGCGTCCTCCACGGCCAGAATCTGAGCCGCCAGGAGCGCCGCGTTTGCGCCGCCGCCCACCGCCACCGTGGCCACGGGGATTCCGGAAGGCATCTGGACCGTGCTCAGAAGCGCGTCCAATCCCTCCAGACAGGGGCCTGCGCAGGGAATGCCGATCACCGGCAGGGTCGTGTTCGCCGCGAGGGCGCCGGCCAGGTGGGCCGCCATGCCTGCGGCGGCGATAAGGACACCGAAGCCGCGGGCGCGGGCCGTGAGGGCAAAATCGCGGGCCTCGGCCGGCGTTCTGTGGGCGGAATAGACATGCACTTCAAAGGGAATTTCCAGGGCTTTCAGCTGGTCTGCCGCTTTCTGGACCACCGGCAGGTCGCTGTCACTTCCCATGACAATGCCGACTTTTTTCACCGTTGCTTTCCCGTTCCTTTCTGCCGGAAAACCGGCTCGGCGGGCTTTCTTCCGACCCGAACGGGCGGAAAAAGCCCATGCCATCATACTTGAAAACACGAACATTGTCAATCTGAAAAAAGGAAATGTTGCGCATTTTTAATAAAAAACACGAACGTTCGTGTTTGAAACATTCGTGTTTGTCCGGCTTGGTTTCCCGAAATGTTCGCAGCCCGGTTAGGGCCGGGGTTACAGACCGGCAGCCTTCGTCTCGCAGTAGATACAGCGGTATTCTTTCTTTTCCCGATCCGCCAGGCGGAAGACCTGGGGCAGCTCCTGCTCGCAGCTGGTAATGCAGCGGGGGTTTTTACAGGCGATTACACCCACCAGGGTTTCCGGCATCTCAATCTGCTTTTTTTCCTGCAATTCCCCGTTCCGGATGATATTCACGGTAGCACCGGGATCCACATAGCCGATGACGTCAAAATCCACGGGGAACTCCGCGTCAATCTTGATGATATCCTTTCTGCCGCGTTTGGCAGACACCGCATGGGTAATCATCGCCACCGGCACATCCAGGGCCTCCAGGCCCAGCAGCCGGTACAGCTTCATGCCACAGCCCGCGGTGATATGGTCAATAACGATTCCGTCCCGGATCGCATCTACATTCATAATTTTCCCGCCTCCCTGAGCAGCATCAGGATCAGTGCCATCCGCATATATTTTCCGTTCAGGACCTGCTTGAAATAACAGGCCCGGGGATCATCGTCCACCGCGACGCTGATCTCGTTCACCCGGGGCAGGGGGTGCATCACGCACAGGTCCTTCCGGGCTTTTTTCAGCTTCTCGGGAGTCAGGATATAGCTGTCCCGCAGCCGCAGGTAGTCTTCTTCATTGAAGAAGCGTTCCCGCTGGACCCGGGTCATATACAGAATATCCAGGTCCCCGATGACTTCCTCCAGGTCTGTGGTCTGGAGATAGGGAATGCCGTTCTTCTTCAGGTGCTCATTCTTGACATAGCTGGGCACCTTCAGCTCCTCGGGGCTGACCAGCACGAAACGGAGCCCGGCATAGCGGCTCAGGGCGCCGATCAGGCTGTGCACCGTGCGGCCGAACTTCAGGTCGCCGCAGAGGCCGACCGTCACGCGGTCCAGGCGGCCTTTTTCCCGCCGGATGGTCAGGAGGTCCGCCAGGGTCTGGGTCGGATGGCAGTGGCCTCCGTCCCCCGCGTTGATCACGGGGACGGAGGCGTTCCGGGCCGCCACCAGGGCCGCGCCTTCCTTCGGATGGCGCATGGCGATGATATCGGCATAGCAGGAGACCGTCTTCGCCGTATCCGCCACGCTTTCGCCCTTGGCCGCCGAGCTGGTGGCCGCGCCGGTGACGCTGAGCACGTTTCCGCCCAGCTCATACATGGCGGCCTCAAAGCTGAGGCGGGTGCGGGTGCTGGGCTCGAAGAAGAGCGTCGCCAGCTTCTTCCGGCGGCAGGCGTCCGCATAATCATCCGGGCGGGCGATGATATCCTCCGCGGTATCCATGAGCCGGTCCAGCTCCGGCAGGGACAGGTCCGGGACGTCAATAATGCTTCGCTTCGTCATCTTTTTCTCTCGTTGCCTCCTTTTTCCCAAGCTCTACACTCTGAACTCTGCACTCTTCCCTCTTCACGCTGAACTCACAGTCTCCACTCTTCCGAGGAGGGGTTATTCCGGAAGCGGATCAGGCGGGAGACATCCTCGGGGCGGATATAGCCCTGCTTCGCAGCCTCCTCGGCAACGGCATCGAAGGACGTGAGGGACACATTCCGGACCCCCGCGGCCGCCAGGCGGTCGATGCCCTGCTGCATGCCGTAAGTAAAGATGCTGGCGATGCCCAGGACGTCGGCGCCGGCTTCCCGGAGGGCATCCACCACCTCGAGCACGCTGCCGCCCGTGGAGATCAGGTCCTCCACCACGACCACTTTCCGGCCGGGATCCAGCCTGCCCTCAATCCGGTTCTGGCGCCCATGGTCCTTGGCTCCGGAGCGCACATAGCCCATGGGCAGGCCCAGGATATGGGCGGTAATCGCTGCGTGGGCGATGCCCGCCGTGGACGTGCCCATCAGGACTTCGACCGAAGGATATTCCTCCGGGATGAGCCGGGCCAGACTCTGCTCCACGTGCAGGCGGACCTCCGGCGCCGTCAGCGTGAGCCGGTTGTCGCAATAGACCGGGCTCAGGATGCCGCTGGCCCAGCGAAAGGGCTCATCCGGGCGGAAGAAGACCGCGCGGATCGCCAGCAGGTCTCCGGCGATGAGCCGGGCGGTTTCCTGTCTGTCCATCATTGTTTTTTTCCCTCCATTCTTTTTTGTTACTCAATCAATAAACTCAGCGCAGCACCTTTCATAGGCGGCGACGGGATCCTCCGCGGCGGTAACGGGGCGGCCCACGACGATATAGTCGCTGCCGATGCTTTTCGCCTGCGCCGGGGACAGGACCCGCTTCTGGTCGCCGGCGTCCCCGTCCGGGAAGCGCACGCCGGGCGTGACCGCCAGGAAGGACGGGCCGCAGGCTTCATGGACCTTCGCCGCCTCCAGGGGGCTGCAGACCACGCCGTCCAGTCCGGCCCGGCGGGCATTCAGGGCATAATGAAGGACGACATCCTCCATGGGCTTTTCAATGAGGAGGTCCTTTTCCAGGGCCTGCTGGTCCGTGCTGGTCAGCTGGGTGACGGCCACCAGCAGCGGGCGGGAGCCGTCCGGGCGGGTGAGGCCTTCCAGCGCCGCCTCCATCATCCGGACCGTGCCGGAGGCGTGGACGTTCACCAGGTCCACATCCAGGTCCCGGAGCACGGACATGGCTTTCTTCACCGTGTTCGGGATATCATGGAGCTTCAGGTCCAGGAAGATGCGGTGGCCCCGGCGGCGGAGCTGGCGAACCACCTCCGGGCCCTCGCCGTAGAACAGCTCCATGCCGATCTTGACGAAGGGCTTCCGGCCCTGAAAGCGGTCCAGGAAATGCAGGGTGGTTTCCGCGGTGGGGAAATCGCACGCGATGATGACGTCTTTACCCATGGCTCAATCCTCCTAATTCGCTTAATGTTTGGATGCCGTATTTATCCATGGCGGCGGGGAGGGAGTCGATGATCTTTTTGCAGGCGAGGGGGTCCCGGAGGTTCGCGGCGCCTACTTCCACGGCTGCGGCGCCGGCCATCATCATCTCCAGGACGTCCTCCGCGGAGGAGACGCCGCCCATGCCGACCACCGGAATGCGGACCGCCCGGCTGGCCTGCCAGACCATCCGCAGCGCCACCGGGAACACCGCCGGGCCGCTGAGCCCGCCCAGGGTGTTTTTCAGCACCGGCCGGCGGGTCTTCAGGTCGATGCGCATGCCCTGCAGGGTGTTGATCAGGCTCAGGCCGTCCGCCCCCGCGTCCTCGCAGGCTTTGGCGATCGGCACGATATCCGCGACATTCGGGCTCAGCTTCATGATTACCGGCTTCAAGGAAACCCGCTTCACCGCCCGGGTGACCTCCGCGGCGGCCTTCGGGTCCGTGCCGAAGGACATGCCGCCGCCATGGACATTCGGGCAGGAGATATTCACCTCCAGCCAGCCGACCTGGGACTCGCGGGAGAGGATTTCGCAGACCTCCGCGTATTCCTCCGGGCTGAAACCGCTGACGTTCGCCATCACCGGCTTGCGGTAAACCGCCTTCAGCTTCGGGAGCTCCCGGCGGACGACGTCCTTCACGCCCGGATTCTGCAGGCCGACCGCGTTCAGCATGCCCGACGGGCAGTCCGCGATCCGGGGCGTTGGGTTGCCGAAGCGGGGCTCCCGGGTGGTGCCCTTGAAGCTGAAGGCGCCGAGGCAGTTGATATCATACCATTCGGCGAACTCATAGCCGAAGCCGAAGGTGCCGCTGGCGGGGATCACGGGATTATCGAGGGGGATTCCGCACAAAGAGACGCTCAGCCTTCCCACAGGATCTCCTCCTTTTCCAGCACCGGGCCTTCCCGGCAGATTCGCTTCGGGCCGGCGGGGGTGCGGCAGGTGCAGCCCATGCAGGCGCCGAAGCCGCAGCCCATCCGCTCCTCCAGGCTGAACTGGCCGGAGGTGCGGGTCAGCCGGTGCACCGCCCGCAGCATCGGCTCCGGGCCGCAGGCATAAAAATAGGTGTAGTCCGGGGGCATCGCGTCCGTGACGAAGCCCCGGCGGCCGAGGCTGCCGTCCGCCGTGGTGACGGTGACATCGCAGCCCAGGGCGCGGAAGGCGTCCGCCCCGAAGGCTTCCGCCGCCGTATTGAAGCCAAGGACGGCAGTGACTTTCCGGCCCGAGCGGCGGAGCCTGCGGGCCAGGAGATACAGCGGGGGCACGCCGGCGCCGCCGCCCAGCAGCAGCGGGCTTTCCCCCGACGGAGAGAGGCCATAGCCGTTGCCGAGGTCCGTGAGCACATCCAGGGTCTCGCCCGGGGAAAGGGCGGAGAGCTGCTCCGTGCCCCGGCCCACGGTTTTATAGACCAGGAGGAGGGAGCCCGGGTCGGAATCGCAGACCGAGAGCGGGCGGCGAAGGAAGAGGCCGGGGAGGAGGAGGTTCACGAAGCGGCCGGGGTGCTGTTCCTCCAGGGTCGGACCCCGGAGCAGCAGCTTATAAGTGTTTTTGGCGATGAAAGTGTTTTCTATGATCGTCAGAATATGGTGGTTCATCGGCTTTTATCGGAGGGCTTTCCGTCTCACGCTCCGGGGCTTCCGCCCGTTCTTTGCTGAAAACTGTCCACCGGACAGTTTTCCGGGCGCGACGAACCCGCGCGCGGCAGCGCCCCTCCAAACCTCCTTCGGTCTTCGAACGGGAAAGAATAGGTCAGGCGTCAATGGTCGAGATGGTCAGGGTGGTTTCCTCCAGGACGTCCAGGAGGACGCGGACGGTGTCCAGGCTGGTGAAGATCGTGGCATTATTCTCCGTGGCGCAGCGGCGGATCTTCAGGCCGTCGCTTTCGCTCTCCGGCTCGCCGATCTCCCGCGTGTTAATGATATACGCCACATGGCCCTGGCGGATGCTGTCCAGGATCTCCGGGGAGCCCTGGCTGATTTTCGCCATCGCGTGGGTCCGGATGCCGTGCTCCTTCAGGAAGCGGGCCGTGCCCCGGGTCGCCTCGATATTGAAGCCCAGATTATAGAAGCGGCGGATCAGCGGCAGCGCCTCCGGCTTATCCCGGTCCGCGATCGTCGCCAGGACCGTGCCGTAATTCTGCAGGCGGGTGCCCGCCGCCTGCAGCGCCTTATACAGCGCGCGGGTCAGCGTCGCGTCATAGCCGATCGCCTCGCCCGTCGACTTCATCTCCGGGGACAGGTAGGCGTCCAGCCCCTTAATCTTATTGAAGGAGAAGACCGGCACCTTGACATAATGCCGCTTCTTTTCCTCCGGATAGAGGTCGAAATAGCCCTGTTCCTTCAGGCTTTTGCCCAGGATCACCTCCGTGGCGATATCCGCCAGGGAATAGCCCGTCGCCTTGCTCAGGAAGGGCACCGTGCGGCTGGACCGCGGATTCACCTCAATAATATAAACCCGGTCCTGCTCATCCACGATGAACTGGATATTATACAGGCCCCGGATCCCGATGCCCAGGCCCAGCTTCTTCGCATACTGCAGGATCATGCCCTTGACCCGGTCCGAAATCGAGAAGGAGGGATAGACCGAAATCGAGTCCCCCGAGTGGATGCCGGTGCGCTCCACCAGCTCCATGATGCCCGGCACGAACACGTCCCGGCCGTCGCAGACCGCGTCCACCTCCACTTCCCGGCCCCGGATATACTGGTCCACCAGGACCGGCTTGTCCGCGTCGATGGCCACGGCGGACTGCAGATAATGCCGGAGCTGGGCCTCGTCGCCGACGATCTGCATCGCCCGGCCCCCCAGCACGAAGCTGGGCCGCACCAGCACCGGATAACCGATCTCCGCCGCCGCCCGCACGCCGTCCTCAATCCGCGTCACCGCCCGGCCCTTCGGCTGCGGAATCCCCAGCTCCTCCAGAATCTTCTCGAAGCTGTCCCGGTTCTCCGCCCGCTCGATCGCCGCGCAGTCCGTGCCGATGATTTTCACGCCCCGGTCCATCAGGGGCTGCGCCAGGTTGATCGCCGTCTGGCCGCCCAGGGACGCGATCACGCCCTCCGGCTGCTCAAAATCCAGAATCGCCATCACGTCCTCCGGTGTCAGCGGCTCGAAATACAGCTTGTCCGCCGTGGTGTAGTCCGTGGAGACCGTCTCCGGATTGTTGTTGATAATAATCGCCTCATAGCCCGCGCGGCGGATCGTCTGGACCGCGTGGACCGTGCTGTAATCAAACTCCACGCCCTGGCCGATCCGGATCGGGCCGGCGCCCAGCACCACGATCTTCTTCTTCCCCGTGAGGATCGAATCGTTCCGGCCGGAATAGCTGGAATAGAGATAGGCGATATACGCGCCCGTATGCAGCGTATCCACCATCCGGAAGGCCGGCGTGATCCCCCTTTCCTTCCGGAAGGCATAGACCGCGGTTTCCTGCCAGCCCCAGAGACGGCCGATTTCCTCATCCCCGAAGCCCATCCGCTTCGCCTGCAACAGGAGGGACGCGTCCCCCGGGGCCGCCGATAGCTGCCGCTCCATGGACGTGATTTTCCAGAGGCTCTCCAGGAACAGCGGCGTAATCAGGGTCTTTTCATGCAGGGCTTCCACGGAAACGCCGCGCCGCAAAAGCTCCGCCGCCGCAAAGAGGGTGTCCGAACGGAAATCCGAGAGATAATCCAGGAGGGCTTCCGTGGGCAGAGCGTCAAACTTCTTCAGGCGCAGGTGGGAGGCGCCGGTTTCCAGGGAGCGCACGCTCTTGAGCAGGCACTCCTCCAGGGTGCTGCCGATGCCCATCACCTCGCCGGTGGCCTTCATCTGGGTGCCGAGGACGTTCGAGGCCGAGGTGAACTTATCAAAGGGGAAGCGGGGGAATTTCGCCACGATATAATCCAGGGAGGGCTCCATGGCCGCGGTGCCGCCCGCCACCGGAATCTCCTCCAGGGCCATGCCCAGCGCGATCTTCGCCGTGACCCGGGCGATCGGGTAGCCGGAGGCCTTGCTCGCCAGGGCGGAAGACCGGCTCACCCGGGGATTGACCTCAATCAGGAAATACTCGCTGGAGGCCGGGTTCAGCGCGAACTGCACGTTGCAGCCGCCCGCGATCTTCAGCTCCCGGATAATCTTCAGGGCGCTGTCGTTCAGCATCTTCAGGTCATGGGCGTTCAGGCTCAGGATCGGGGCCACCACCACGCTGTCGCCGGTATGCACGCCCACGGGATCCACATTTTCCATGCCGCAGACCGTGATCGTGCGGCCGTAGGAGTCCCGCATGACCTCGAACTCGATCTCCTTATAGCCCCGGACGCTCTTCTCCACCAGCACCTGGTGGACGGGGCTCAGGCGGAAAGCGTTCGTGCCGATCTCCGCGAGCTCCTCCTCGTTATTCGCGAAGCCGCCGCCGGTGCCGCCCAGCGTGAAGGCCGGGCGCAGCACCACCGGATAGCCGATGGCCGCCGCGGCTTTCCTCGCCTCCTCCAGGCTGTAAGTGATCTGGCTGGGGATCACGGGCTCCCCGATGGATTCGCACATCTCCTTGAAGAGCTCCCGGTCCTCCGCCCGCTCGATCGACTCCGCCGGCGTGCCCAGCAGCTGAACGCCGCACTCCTTCAGGACGCCCTTGCGCTCCAGCTGCATCGCCAGGTTCAGCCCCGTCTGGCCCCCGATGCCCGGGACGATGGCGTCCGGGCGCTCGAAGCGCAGGATCTTCGCGATATACTCCAGCGTCAGGGGTTCCATATAGACCTTATCCGCGATGGCCGTGTCCGTCATGATCGTGGCGGGGTTCGAATTGCAGAGGACCACCTCATAGCCCTCCTCCTTCAGGGCCAGGCACGCCTGGGTGCCGGCGTAATCAAACTCCGCCGCCTGGCCGATCACGATCGGGCCCGAGCCGATAATCAACACCTTTTTGATATCCGTCCGCTTCGCCAAACTGCATCCTCCTCCTTATGATCCGCGCGGCGGGATGTTCCCCCGGGGGGAGAGCGCCTCCGCGCGCTTATTTCACCTCATACACCGTCCGGCCCCGGTGCACCGTCCGCAGGCAGCGGCCGAAAACGGGCTGGCCCGCGAAGGGCGTCGCCCGGCCCAGGGACAGGAATTCCTCCGGGCGGACGGTATCCTCCGCCTCCAGGTCCCAGAGGCTCCAGTCGTCCTGCCGGAGGGGAAGGCCGAAGCGCCGGCGCGGGGCCAGGGCCATCCGGTCCAGAAGCGCATCCAGCGAAAGGATCCCCGGCCGCACCAGCCCGGTAAAGAGGAGCGGAAAGGCCGTTTCGAGCCCGACGACCCCGGACAGGGATCCGGCCAGGCCGCGGCTTTTCTCCTCCCGGCTGTGGGGCGCGTGGTCCGTGGCGACCATGTCCACCGTGCCGTCCAGGAGGCCTTCCAGGAGCGCCTCCCTGTCCGCCCGGGAACGGATCGGCGGGTTCATCCGGAAACGCCCGTCCTCCTGCAGGCAGGAATCATCCAGCAGAAGGTAATGGGGGGCGGTCTCGCAGGTGACATCGACTCCCTCCCGCTTCGCCCGGCGGATCAGGGCCACGCTCTCCCGGCAGCTGACATGGCAGACATGGTAGGCGCAGCCGGTTTCCTTCGCCAGGCGCAGGTCCCGGGCAATCGGGGCCCATTCGCTTTCGGAACAGATACCTCGATGGCCGTGGGTGCGGGCATATTCCCCGTCGTGGATATAGCCGCCGCAGACCAGGGACTCATCCTCGCAGTGGGCCGCGAGAATCTTGCCCATGGCACGGCAGCGGGTCATGAGGGCACGCATCATGGATTCGCTCTGAACGCCTTTGCCGTCATCGCTGAAAGCAACCACCCGGGGAGCGAGGGCCTCCAGATCCGCCGCTTCCTGTCCCCGCTCGCCGCGGGTCAGCGCACCGTATGGATAGATATCCACCAGATCTCCGGCAGCGGCAATGAGACGTTCCTCCTCAAGAAGGTGCTCCGGAGAGTCCGGCACGGGATTCAGGTTCGGCATGGTACAGACCGCTGTGAAGCCGCCGCGGGCGGCGGAACGGCTGCCTGTAATGAGCGTTTCCTTATAAGAAAAACCCGGCTCCCTGAAATGTACGTGGACATCACAGAGGCCGGGAATCCTGAAAAAACCTTCCGGAGTACGGGAGACCAACCCGCTGCCAAGGCGGGTCTCGGGCATATGGCTCACGCGTGTTTCCATCTCGCCTGCTCCTTCCTTACCGGTACCGTGCGCAGCGGGGGAACACGGAGATCCCGCGAAGCTGCGCCCAGCAGCGTGCTTCCCGGCCCTGCGCCGGGGCAGAAAAAAGGCCCTCCCGGATGAACGGCAGGGCTCGGACTGCTTGAAAGAAACCCGCAGGAATAGCTGCGGTCCCGCCGGCACGGCGGGGCAGACTCCGAATCTTGCCGACATCTCTGTATCGACTTAAAGATCGGTACCGCTGTATCTTTTACCATATTCCTTTTCGCTTGTCAAGCAGGAGTATTTCCTTCGGGTAGATCTTTTTCGGTTCTTCTTTCAATCCTGCCGTCCTCCGATCCGATCCGTCCGCGGACCCGACCCATCACATTTCCAAAGCCCAGCGTAATTGCCTGGGCCATCAGCCTGGTAAACACCCGCCGGGTTTCCGGATCAATCTCCTTCCGATTGCCGACCATCGTCATGACCGAACGAAGTTTTTCGTTCAGAAGGTCACTCATGCTGGTGGCTTTCGTGCTTTCCGCCAGGCGGAACAGCGTATCCACAAAGGCACCCCGTTGTTCCGGCGTACTGTTTTCCAGCCAGCCATGCAGCGTATCCCGGACAACAGAAGCTGTGCGGTCGATTTTTTCCATCTCTTCAAACTTCGGCCCGTAAACCTGCCAGGTCATCGGATCATGCTGGCTAATTCCTGTTGCCGTGGAGTGAACCACGGTATACCGTTCACAGTAATCCATCAGCATACCGATGATGCTGGTCTGGGGAACATAAGTATGGATCCGTTCAACAATCCGGGCATATCCTTCGCTTCCGAATACATCATGGTGCATGCCGGGCCCGTCAAAATTCCAAATGCTTTCAATTCGATCCTGCACTTCCGGCTCGGTGCATGCTGCTGAATAAACTGCAAGATTTCCACCTTTGCTATGGCCTGCCAGCCGAAGCGGACGGTCGGATACCGCGGCAACCCGTTCCAGATACAATTTTGCCGCCTCCTGGCCCGGAACCACCGGCTGATAGGCCATATTGAAATCTTCCCGCCATCCGATCAGCGTATTGTCTGTTCCCCGGAAAGCAACGCAAAGCGTCTGGTCCGGCAGGTCAATGCACATGGCGGAAAACTGCATTTCCATTTCCGAATCCGTCATCGCAATAAAATGGTGAATCCGGCACTCCCTGAAACGTATGCTTTTCGCCATCGCCAGAAAGCATTCTTTTCTGGGGGGGAAACTGGCAAAAGGGCTCTCCTGGAGCAAGTCAATCCTCGCTGCTTCTTCCAGTGTCCATCCTTTCGGATGATCCATTCCGTGAAAATTTAAATAACACAGGGTGGCCATCAGCAGCGCATCAATGCAGTTCCACGGCGCCTGTTCACTGATCGGAACATCCCCCCGCCAGGCCAGATAATCCGTCATATTTGCCATAACTCAGGTCATTCCTTCCGATGCTTGCTTCATGGATTCCCATTCTTCCCGTGTAATCAGGCACTTGCGGGGTTTGCTGCCGTCCTTGGCTGCCACAATGCCCCGTTCCTCCATCTCGTCTGTCAGCCGCCCTGCCCTTGCATAACCAATTTTCAGCCGTCGCTGCAATGTGCTGGTGGAAATCTGGCCATCTGAGATGGCAAACTCCACCGCCTGCTCAAACAGGTTCCCGTCTCCTCCGGAAGAATCTCCATAGCCTGAAATCATGTCTGCGCCTGTCGTCTCAGCTCCGCCATTGGTAATCTCTTCGAGTTTCTCCAGAATGTCCGGATCGTACGTGCTTGGATTCGCGTCACGCACATGGGACGCAATCCGGTTCACCTCCTCGTCGCTGAGGAAACAGCCCTGCACTCGCGTCGGCGCAAAGGATCCTGTCGGCAGGTACAGCATATCGCCCCAACCCAAAAGCTGTTCTGATCCGTTTCTGTCCAGAATAGTCCGGCTGTCCACCGAACTGGCCGTTTTGAAAGCAATCCGGCTGGGAATATTCGCCTTGATCAGGCCGGTGATTACATCCACAGAAGGACGTTGGGTAGCCACGATCAAATGGATCCCCGCCGCCCGGGCCAGCTGGGTAAGCCGACAGATATATTCTTCCACATCTTTCTTGCAGACCATCATCAGGTCTGCCAGCTCATCAATAATGATGACAATGCGGCTCATCGGTTTTTCGTGCGGGCCCAGCACTGAATTGTAGCCATCCAGGTTCCGTACTTTCCGTTCGGCAAAACGGTCATACCGTTCCATCATCTCTGCCACAGCCCAGGCCAGGGCCGCGGCAGCCTTGTGCGGGTCATTGACCACCGGGATCAGCAGATGAGGAATGCCGTTATAGCACTGCAGCTCGACCACCTTCGGATCCACGAGGATCATTTTTACTTCGTCCGGGCTGGCCCGGAACAGCAGGCTGTTGATAATCGCGTTAATGCACACGGATTTTCCGCTGCCGGTCTGGCCGGCAATCAGCATATGCGGCATCTTTGCCAGGTCGCACACAATCGGCGTGCCGGCAATATCTTTCCCCAGCGCAACCGTCAGAATCGACTTGGCGTTCTGCATTTTTTCACTTTCCAGCACTTCTCGCAGTGTGACCGGCGTTACCTTCCGATTCGGGACCTCAACGCCCACCAGACTCTTACCAGGGATCGGCGCTTCAATCCGCACAGAGGTGGCTTCCATTCCGTAGGCAATATCCTTATCCAGTTCCGCCACCTTGCCCACCTTGGTGCCTGCCGCCAGTTCCATTTCAAACCGGGAGATCGCCGGGCCATGGGTCACATTTACCACCCGGGCCTGAACCTTGAAACTGGCCAGGGTTTCCTCCAGGCGGCGGGAGCGCATTTCATCCTCCGCCGCCGTATTTTCCTGATTCAGGTTCGGCTTGGCCAGGTCTGTCAGCGGCGGCGCGTAATACGGAACAGGTTCCCAGTATTCGTCTTCCGAAACCGGTTCCCTGACAGGTTTTTCCGGCAAATTCAGCGACGGCTTATATGCTTCAATGCCCACGGTCATCTGCACTTCAGGCACTTTCGTTTTGGCCGGTGTTCCCGCTGTTTCCGTTTTTTTCTTGATCGGGGACGGTTCTTCGGAAGAACTCTCCTTTCGAACCTTGCGAACCTCCTGAACCGGTTTGGCTACCGGCTTTGGCGGCTCTTCTTCCTCCGCTTCCGATACCGGTTGTTCATCTTCAGGCCGTTTTTCCGGCGTCTTCCGGAGGATTTCCTCTTCCTCCTCCCGTTTTCTGTCGGACGGCCAAATAGAAGATTTCCGGGTCAGAGGCGCCTCCGGCTCCGGTTGCTGCTGCCCCAAAGTCCACTGGGTTTCAGGTTTCCCAATGACCTCGCCGGTTACCGTACGGCGCGCTGCCCGCTCATGCTCTTTGCGCAGCTGCTGCGCCGCCTGCTGGCCGCTTTCGTCCATCAATGTGGATCTGTCGCTGAGGCCATCATATTCTTCCTGTTTTCTGCCAAAGATACGGCTCTTCCAGGAGCGCTCTTCTACTGTATTGTTCTCCTGGCTTTTTCCAAAAATTCTGCTCCGATGGCCTGTACTGCCCAGCGCCGCCAGCTGCTGCGTGCCAATCTGATCCTGCCAGGTTTCGACACTGCTTGTCCGTCCTGTGCCGACAGTTCCCTGAGACATCGTTCCGTTCTGCACAGGAATGGCGCCCTGCTGCACTGCGTTCTGGCGCTGTGCCTGTGCCATCTGCTGTTCTTCAATTATTCTGGCCTGTTGCTGCTGCCAGGCTGCCTGCTGGCGCATCTGCTCCTGTTGCCACGCCATTTGTTCCTGTTCTGATATCCGTCGCTGATCCTGAACCTGTTCCCTGCGCAAGCCAACCCGTCCCGTGACCAGGTCACGAATTCGCCACGGCGTCAGGCCCACTGCCATCAGTGCACTGAAAGCAGTCAGCAGAAAAATGATCACTGTACTCAGCACGGTACCTAAAAATTTCCATAACGGCCAAGCCAGGGCAACCCCAATTCCGCCTCCACCGGTGCCGGTTCGGGCACAGTCCCGGTAAGCTCCCTGAATCACGCCGTTCCAGGTTCCGCCATACTGATTATTCAGATGTTCCATAGCATTTCCGCTGATCAGCATGATAAAAGCGCAAATTCCAAGAAAGCATAAAAAAGCAAACAGCCACGGCTTCACAGGCGCACGGCGCTGGGTAGACCAAATAACCAGCCCTCCGGCCCACAGCGGCAGTACCGCAAGCACCATTCCCAGGCTGCCGCACAGCCCGAAGCAAACCTGGCGCAGGCCTTCAAAAATATTTCCCGGCATCCGAAGATCAACTGCCATAAAGATTACAGCGCCCAGCGCAATCAACGCCAATCCCGCCATAAACCGCAATGCCAGTGTATCCGCCGAATAAGCCGGCGCCTGCTTCCGTTTGCTGCCCCTCTGAGCCATGTGTTCCTCCGATATTTCCCGTTATTCTGTCAAAATAATGCTGTACAGTATCCCGTCCAGGTCGCTCTGCAGGCGAAGCTGATACTTTCCGCACGAATAATAGTCACATTCACCGGGCACCGTACGGTTCAATTCCGCTTTCTCGTCATCATATGTTACAGTATAATCCGGTTCTCCCAGGATCAACCGCCACTCTTCCCGGGCTGTCGTTCCAATACAAAGGCCGGAAAAATTCCCCCGATCCATCCGGATCCCCTGCACAACACTGTTATCCCAATCCTCACTGAGATGATCTGTCAGCAGGTATACTCTGCGGAAACAGCCTCCCTCCAGAGCAAACATTCTTCCGCCCTCATACACATCCGGATCTGTCAGCAGAAGGTATTCGTCTGTCAACGCCTGAAGCCCGTCACCAACCGCCGCAGGAATTCCCGGCAGACAGCCGCTTCCGGCCGCTGACCGAATCCTTTCTGCACTGTTTTCAGTCAGCATCAGCGTCTCCGAAACACCAAGCCGATCCGCAAGGCTTCCCTTTTCCAGATTCAGCATTGGCCGCAGTTCACACCAGGCTAGATGAATATCCCCGGCCCGATCCCGCAGCGTACAGCACTGGGCAGCCGGATACAACAGCGTTAAACCGGTATCATCAACCCGAAAAACATCGGGGATCGGCGTAAGGTCGTTGTTAAGAAGCATCGGGCTCAAATCCTGCGACACCGATTCCTCCAGGTAGGCTGCCAGTTCTTCTCCGGCAGTCTCCGGATTGGTAAACAGATCTGTCCATTGAAAAGGCTGCCCGTCCGTCAGGTTCAGATTCGCAGCCGTCCAGACTGAAGAATTCCTGGAATCCGTCACCATGCCTTCCGTCAGAAAACCAACACTGAGCAAATCGCCATACAATCCCCCGATCCAGGTCGTAACAATTCTTCCTGAAGATATCAGTTCGCTCATCCGGGTCAGATAATCTGCCACACGGCCTTCTGCCACAATCGCGTCATTGACCGTTTTCGCTGCCGCTTCATCTTCCAGACCCACAACAATCGGATAGGAAATGCTGCTTTCCCCAAGCGTCAGGCTTTTTTCCGTCAGCGATGGTTCAGCAAAAGCTGCAAACGGAATCATACACACCGTCAGCCAGCAAAGAAGCCTGCTCCATCCTTTTCGACAAGTCATCTGTCAGCCCTCCATAACAATTTATTGTACCTCTCTTTTTCCGGAAGCGCAAGTTTCACGCCGTTTGACAGCTTTTTTGCGTCCCGATATAATAACGGACATGAGAGGATGATGCCTGCCGTTTCCCGGATATATGAGCATTCATCCGGAAAGGGGTGCGTTCATGGCTGTCAGAAAAAAAAGCTCCGGAAAAGTCATCGGCCGCGCCATCCTGCATATTTTGAGTATCCTGCTGGCACTGGTCCTGTTGGTTATCTGCTGCCTAACACTGGTTCTGGCACAACCACAGGAGGACAGCAGGACACAATCCCGGGCTAGCCAACCGCTTCTGTCCCCAAGCCCGGCCTATAATATCAATGAGGAAACCGGCCTGCGAGAATTGGTTGCCGGTTTTCCGGTACCGGTTATGAGCTTTATGAGCGGTTCCGGTATGCAATTCGTTTCTGCTACATCATCGGACCTTGCTTTCGGAAACGGCTTTGCCCGGGTGGCCACCCTTTACTGGCAGACCGAGGACGGCATCCCTCTGATTCTGCGCAGCATCTATCCCGCATCCGCGCTGAGCCTGCTGGAAACTGGTTTTCATTTCACTCCGGTTGCCGGACCAACCCTTTTTGGCTGCGCATCCGTTCGAATGGAAAGCAATGACGCCATTCGCGTTCATACCGCAACAGAAACCGGCCTGTATGCCATCAACTGTCCCAAAGCACTGACAGACCGCCTGTCCACTATCGCTCGATCCCTGCAGTTGTTTACCGTCAGCGAAGATACCTGACGGAAAAAATAAAATATCAGGAGGTTATTATTTATGGCTAATCCCTATTCCGGAACCCAAACAGAAAAAAACCTTGAAACTGCTTTTGCCGGTGAATCCCAGGCCAGAAACAAGTACACCTATTTTGCTTCCGTTGCTAAGAAAGAAGGATATGAACAAATATCCGCACTCTTCCTGAAAACGGCTGAAAACGAAAAAGAGCATGCCAAGATGTGGTTCAAGGAACTCAAAGGCATCGGGTCCACACCGGAAAACCTGAAAGCTGCCGCCGAGGGTGAAAACTATGAATGGACCGACATGTATGAATCTTTTGCCAGGACCGCCGAAGAAGAAGGCTTTCCGGAACTGGCAAAGAAATTCCGCGGCGTTGCCGCCATCGAAAAACATCATGAAGAACGCTATCGCGCGTTGCTGAAAAACGTTGAGATGCAGCAGGTTTTTGAAAAGAGTGAAGTAAAAGTCTGGGAATGCCGCAATTGCGGCCACATCGTGGTCGGTACCAAGGCCCCCGATGTCTGCCCCGTCTGCAATCATCCCCAGAGCTATTTCGAAGTCGCTGCCGAAAACTATTGAACAGCGTGTCGCCATTCATCATCCCCCTCAAGCTTTATGCAGGCGCCCAAAGGAAACGGGCGCCTGTTTAAATACCAGATTTCAGTTTTCAGAGAATGATCAGACGCAACAAAAAGACCGCTCATTATTGAGCGGCCTTGATGCTCCCCAGACATTTTCATATCCGAACCGCTTTTTCCCGGAGTCATCTTCTGATTCACATCGTCAAACGTGATCGTCTTCTGACCTTCCTTGTAATTAAACGTCAGAACTACTTTATCATCATAAAGGAAAATGGCGTTTACAAAAGCATCAATTAGCATTTTTCTATGCTCCAGCTTCTCCATGTCAAGTTTCCGGAATCTCTGAATCCAGAACCGAATAAAGTCTTCACTGATCTTCGGACGTTCAATCTTTTCATTGGCAATTTTCAATTCCAGGTCATCCCTGGTCTGCTCCAGGTTCTCCAATCTTTCCTTGGTAGACCGGGTTAGCACCCCCTGTTCAATGGCGTGAAGCATATTATCGATCGCCTGCTCTGTTTCCCGCAGCTGCTTCTCATACAGCGGAAGCGCAGTATTTTCCTCCTCTTGTATCGCCATCAGGAAAGAAACAACCGACTCAACCCAATCATCATCCAATATTTTCTCCATGGTGGCCTGCACCACAATATCTTCGATCCACCGCTTTCGGACTGGCTTCTTGTGACATTCCTGTCTGCGTTTTTTTACGGATACGCACTTATAATAATGATAGATATCCCCCGTACGGCTGGTTCCGCACTCGCCGCACAGATAGGCTCCGCAATATCCGCAAAACAATTTAGTTGTCAGCAAGTATTCCTCTTCCTTAGCTTTGTGCCTTGCCGGTGCTTTCGCGGTCTCCTCTATTCTTTTCTGAACACGGTCAAACAACTCCCTGGACATGATCGGCGGAATCACGTCCATATTGATCTCTCCGCGGAACTCATATTCGCCAATATATCTCCTGTTATGCAGCATATACAGGACGCTGTTATGCGACATCTCATTTCCCTTCGGGTTTTTAACGCCTTTCGAATTCAGCCAGATCCGGACTTCCTTCATGGTCGCTCCCGCCGCATACCGCTCAAAAGCTTCCACTATCAATGGTGCCACAACAGGATCAACTTGGAAATGTTTATCTTTGTCAATCGTATATCCAATCGGAATGGATCCACCATTAAATTTGCCCTTCAGCAAATTTTCCGTCATTCCTCGAACCACTTTTTCTGAAAGATCTGCGGAATAGTACTCCGCAATGCCTTCCAGCATGGATTCCAGAATTATTCCCTCCGCGCCTTCGGAAATATGCTCTGTAGCAGATACCAGCTTAACCCCGTTTTTCTTCAGCTGCACCTTATATCTGGCGCTGTCATAACGATTCCGGGAAAAGCGATCCAGTTTCCAGACGATAACCATATCAAACAGATGCTTGGCACTGTCTCTGATCATCTGCTGGAACTCAGGGCGATTATCCGTTTTCGCCGAATAGGCACGATCAATATAATGGCGGAGAACCGTAATGTCATTCTTCTCAGCAAATGCGGTGCACTCCCTGATCTGGCCTTCGATACTCTCTTCCCGCTGATTATCAGAAGAATACCTTGCATATATTACCGCCTTCATGAATTAATCCTCCGCGTCATATCTTCAAACAGGGCTTTCTTCCTTTGCCTTATTTCCTATCAATTTTTTCTGCTCCCGCTCAATCTGCTTTATACTCTTGTCCGGTGTTGGCAGATCTTCGGGCATTGTCCCGCCCAGTTCCTTGATTGTCTGCCGCACTTTCAACCCAACTTCAAAATGCGTCTGGTTCGCTCTTTCTTTTCCCTGAATATTTTCCCGGCGAAGCTTCTCGTCTGTCTGAGTTGCGCGAAAAAGGTTTGCAGCCAGCTCCGTACTCCCCATGTGGTCAAGAATTTTCTGGCTCTTCTTCAATCCCTTGCGTGCATGGATCTCGCGAACACCTAACCCGCCATACAGACCTTTATATCCCATATTCTGGAAAATGGCGTAATCCCGTTGCTCAATGACACCTGCGTTTTTCGCTGCATCTGCCAGTGATTTGTTATGTTCTGCCATCTCCCGACGAATCGCCAGACGCTTTTGATCCTCCGACAACTGGTCGTACTGATCTATTAGTTCTTGCTGACGGGTCTTTATCGCAAAATATGTCTGTCCGACCGCAATCACTTCTTTACGTGGATCACCATTCATAACAATCAGATAGCAGGCATAACGGGAAAGTTCATAATCATTAATTTCGCGAGACGCTCCGGAGCCAATATCAACCATTTTGCCAACCTCGGCAAAATGGTCAGCCGTATCTATACCACTATTTTCACAAGCTTCTATTGCTCTGGAAATTGTCTCCTCAAACCGACGCCACTGTGAGTACTCCAAAACGATTTGAAGTTCTCTTGCGAGCCAGTATTCCTGCCCAAAATCATTAACATGTTTGATACTTTCGAAAGTTTCTTCAGAGTAGTGTTTTATCATTTCATCCATGGCAATCCTCTTCCTTTTCATCCATAATCCGAAAAAAACTTTCCTTCAGCTTCAAATTCGCTGGAGTTCCTGGCTCAAAGCACATCTCCAAAAACTGTCGCATTTTTTCCTTGTCCGGCGGCAACTCAGGATGATATTCGTACATTTTCCCCTCTGGAGCATCTGACCTGCAGAAGATATAATCCATTGATACATCAAAAAGATCAGCATATTTGCGGAAAAGCTCCACTGTCGGTTCACTCTGCCCATTCTCATAGCGATTAATGCTGGACTGTGTCGTGCCCAGCATTTTCGCCAGTTTTTCCTGGGATACTCCAATCCCTTCACGGAGATATTTTAATCTTTTGCCCGTTTCCTTCATAACGCTCTCCCCATTTTGACCAGATGATTTACCTCAGGTCACTCAACCGCGTGTAGTCCGTTGATTCTTTTAGATAAAGATCAGGGCACTCGTCCCAAACAAGTTCCGCATAAGCCTTGGGATCTTCGTAGATCAATCGATCCAGTTCTGATCGCTGATACATATTGTCTGCAAAAGCATCTTCTATCGATTCGCAATCAATCAGTATCAGGTTACACTGATCCGTCCATGCATAAACACATCCCGAATCCATATCAAACCTGGCAAAAACGATGCTTCCCATACCCTGCTCCTTTCCCTTCTCTCAGTACGTTCCCACGCCTTGATAGAGGCAATCTTCGGTTCCAGAGTAACCCGGATTTTGATTTTTGTCAACCCTCTCTTTTTTCCAACTTTGTCCTTATCCGCATAATCCGCATATTATCTTAGGTCTACGCTATCTTTCCTTTCACAATTGCTTATTTCATGTTTTTTACATTAAAGTTTCACTCCCCTCAATACATTGATTTCCTTACAATTGCATCGCAGCAAGCAAAGGTGGCCACCGACTTAATGCAAATAATAGTTGAAAGGAAAAACAATATGACTTACGAGACACTCACTGAGGTAGATACTTCTAAATACGGCAATGGAAAAGGACTGAATATTCGTCAAACTGCCTCAAGCAAAGGGAAAGTATTAATTGTTGCACCCAATAAGTCCCCTATCTATGTAAATAGCGCCTCTGAATCTGGCGGGTGGATAGCAGTGAAATATGATGGTTGGAATGGTTACGCTATGAGTAAATTCATCAAAGGAACTTCAGCTTATGGAACTTCCTCATCTGGGGGCGGCAACTATGATGGCACCAACATCAATTGCAAAGCAAAAACCACCGCATCTACAAAGCTTTATGCAAGTGCTGATAATAATGCCACTGTACTTGTAACAATTCCTTCCGGAAAAACTATTGCAGTGGATAGCGATCTGGTGCCCATAGCAACTTGGCTCCGGGCAGTATATAATAACAAGTTCGGCTATGTAAAACACGCCACACTTAATATTAGCAAAACTCCAAAATATTATGGAGTGAAGGCTTGTGTTCGATATGGTGCTGCTCTCTTACAGCAGGGCGCTCAAAATGAATATGTTCGAGTTTTTAAGAAAGATCTATACGATGCTGGCTGGCACAATCTAACATTGAATAATACATTTGATGCTGAAATGAAAGCAGCCGTTAAAGCGTTTCAGACTCAGGAAGGAATTAGTTCTGATGGCATTATCGGGACTGATACAAAAGAAAAAATGTACCGTGTTGCTGAATTTGGTTAATATTTAGGCCAGCTATTACCTATAGGCCTATAATAGTCAACAAAGGAGCTGTCTCAATGAACTGTACAATTGTACGATCATAAGAGACAGCTCCTCTTGCTCACCGCTATTAATGATGAGTCATAATTACTGTCCCATGATACATAATGATATATTTTCCGAAGCAAGAACAAGCTTCCAAGTCCTAACAAACATTTTTTCGCAATCTAGGTTCATTATCATCCATGTGGTAATTCTTGGCCTTCAACGCTTTTATCCATTTCCCCCTGGGATCACCTGCATCGTTTTTTCATCAAGATAATATGTCACTCCTGCATCATTATAATTTTCTACAAATGTAATAATCCAAGTCCTATTCGAATAATTATAACCCGATCCTGAAAAAAGTTCCGAGAGCTGAGTATCTGTTGGAATTTGATTCTCATATGAATACTCTAATATTTTTCTTTTGGCCGAAATAGCATCTAAAGTGGGAAATTCACCAGTATATGCATTCATGCGAATCTCTGCCACATGATGTGATTTTTCATAAAACCCTATAGACCATTCTGGTTCAATTGACATCTTCACACAACTAATAGTTATAATATAATTCCCCAGGTTTTCCGCTGATATAAAATGGCAATCAATTGCCCTCTGAGTTGCCATTCTAATAGCGTCAGCCTGATTAATCATCTTTTCATCAGGGAAGATATATGGCTGAGCCATTATACTTATAAGAAAAGTAACGTCGGGTGACCATTCTTTGTTGATATTGTGTATCCGCTCTTCTTCCATTTGAACGAGAGCCGGAATCATCTCATAAAATTGAGCTTTATTTTCTGGACTCCAGTTTCTAAACAAGCCTCCATTCTTTTCTTTCAGGATATCGTAATAATCTTGTAAACCATACTGTTCAGAAAATGGTGAAGGATCTTCCTCTGCAGTAGCGTTTCCGATTAAAGTCAGTAGCAATATGAAACAAATGATTTTTTTCAACTTCAACACTCCTCAGATCATTTTGTTTGTGAACTAACTTTACACCCGTTTTTATCTTCCAGCATGAAGTCCAGAATAATTCCCTCCACGCCTTCAGAAATATGCTCTGTAGCAGATACCAGCTTACAGAATCAAATTTGTCCTTGACAAAGGGCACACTTCATTTTCACGGTCTTTACATTAGAGCTTCACTCCCCTCAATAGGTCTGTTTCTTTACAATTAGATTGCAACAAGCGAAGGTGGCCACCATGAACTTGATGCAGTAAGAATAATGAGGTGATTACATGAAGTATATTATTTGCCCTCCTGATGAATATGTAAATATCCGAAATGGCCCTGGTAAAAACTACGGAGTTATTGGAAAGGCACACCGTGGTGATGGTATTCAGAGCGATTATGCTCCCGGCGATACAATGTGGAGAGGTGTTACCATGACTACTGGTGTCCAAGGTTATGTGATGAGCGAGTTTATCCAAAGTACGAAGCCACCACTCGTCGGTGACATCTTCGGATCTGCCACCTTAAAGGCAAACAGCACTGGCGTCTATGTTCAAAATCTGCAGCGTTGCTTGATTTATCTTGGCTATTTAGGTGGAACTGTCGACGGTATCTTTGGCACTAACACAGAGAACGCAGTCCGAAAGTATCAGAAAGCCAAAGGCCTGTCGCAAGATGGAAAGGTTGGAAGCCAGACCAAAGGAGCTTTGTATAAACAGTGCTATGCATTGTTTGATTAAGCCATTTGTCAAATCAAAAGGCTAAATACTTTAACCGTTTCAACCCTGGCTACCGTAATTTCGCGGTAGCCAATTTGTTTTTCCTAATCCTCTCCCTGCCTTTCGAATTTCAATTACCTGTTTGCTAATCCCGTCAATTTCAACTGAAAAAACAAGTGTGTATTCTTCTCCCTTATGTATGTAATAGCTTACTATCCAAACGCCCTCAGGAGATTTTGCGTATTTTTCCGTCTTTATGTATTCCGCTCCAATAACATACTCCCCCGTTTCAGAAAATGATAATATTCCTTTTTTGATTAGTGCCTCGTTTGCTATGGTGATCGCACTCTCTCTTGAAGCAGCTTGATCACTTGGTAATAAATATTTCAGCCATGCATCTTCAGATTCAAAAAGTCTGCTCACAAGATACTGTTCTTCTATAGGCCATAAATATCTCGGCTTACCTAGAATTGATTCGATTTTTTTTATTATCATCCATGTTGAATCTAAGAATAATTCTACCTTTGTACCCTCCACGGACACAAAACAACACGCAGCCATTATAGGTGTACCAGAAGGAAAAAAAGCAACAATTAACATTTCTTGCCCGTCAAAATCTGGAACAACCGAAGCCCGATAGCTAATCATGGTATGTTCCATCTCCAGTTTTGGAAAATCAAAATAGCCGTCTTCAACGTTTCTTATAATTGCCGTTTCCTCATCGAGGATCATGTTTAACAACTCCTGTAAAGTGCTATCATCCAATTTTACGTCATATTCAATATTGGCATATAGATCATTTTGATCATTTGCCAAATAAGATATGATCGAATCTATTTTAATATCTGCTTTATTTGAGTAAACTGTGTTTTCTGCAATAGACCTACCGATAATTGTTAACCAGCACAAGAGGATTAATCCCACTATTAATGTCCCATGCCCAACGGCTTGTCCTTTTCTTATTTTTCGAGGATTGTTACCCGTTTTCTTCATGAAATCAGCACTCCTTCCATGTTCCTTTATAAAGTACAATCAAGATGTCGCAAGCCCTTCTGGAATTAAATCCTTCTCAGACCGTGCCGCGCAACCACCTATATTACTTATAACGATGAAGAACCGATTTTCGTTGTTCAAGTCGGTCCTTTCGGCAAGGAGGAATTATGACTTTTAGATCCATAACTGATACTATGCTTCGCATCCTAATCGGCGGATGGGACATGTCACTGGAAATATTGCTGATCATTATGTCACTAGATTACATAACGGGTGTTGTCTGTGCATTTCGGAACAAATCCGTCAATTCCAGCATCGGATATAAGGGTTTGCTCAAAAAATCAACCATACTAATTATCATCATTCTTGCTGCTCAAGTAGACAGAATGCTTGGTACCGACAACCATGTGTTTCGTAACTGCACAGCGCTCTCGTTTACCGTTAACGATGCTCTTTCCATTCTGGAAAATTTCGGAAAGATTGGAGTTCGTTTTCCGCGCTTCCTTATGGTCGCATTGGAGAAACTTCAGGAGGAGATAGAGACAATGCCTGGCCAAGAAGTGGGGGAAAACTTACCAGTGGCAGATAAGCCGTTGATCAAAGACAAGCCCCAGCGTTCAAAGTCAAACTTG
The DNA here is from genome assembly GCA_017404985.1 of Clostridia bacterium. Taxonomy (GTDB): domain Bacteria; phylum Bacillota; class Clostridia; order Christensenellales; family Aristaeellaceae; genus Aristaeella. Next base: position 94,141 of record JAFRBK010000031.1, read on the forward strand.
AAATAAAAAATCCGCCGTTCAAATCATTGGACTATCAAACGCTGAGCTCTGGCAATTTTGTAAGAGCGATTATCGTTTCATCATCCGCATTCCGAAAAATTGTCCGGTCCGGGCTGATACTGAAACCTAATTGTTGCCAAAGCGAAATGATATTCTTGCATTGAGCGTTAACATTTATGCACAGGAATTCATCGTCAGAAATGGTCTTAGAAAACATGCTGATTGCTTGCTTGGCAACATCGACAGACACGTTACTCTGGCGCACAAACAAATTCGTTACATACCATCCTGATTCGCCAGAAGAAGTCCTTCCCTTTTCGCATGTCATAAAAGCCTCAACCGTTCCAGCCACATCTTTTAATATATACGCAATGCTTCCCGACAAAGTCTCCCAAAAGTTTTCTTCAAAATATCGTATATCGTTTGCTTCGTTGCTTTGCTCGGCATATTCGGGCGCGTAACTAGTATAATCCATGAGCATCTTCCGCACAGCTGCGTAAGCGTCTATACCATAGACTTCCAAACGATACATCTCTAAAACCTCCCGACGTGAAATCTGCGGTCTGCTCCTCGCGCCCGCTCACCAATTATATCACAGCTCGACAGGTATTCAAGACGTGCATATACGGACGTTCCTTATTTTACTTCCCCTTTCTTAACCGCTTGCATCCTTTTCTCGAATTCTACGATTCTCTTCAATGCTCTGCTTTGATACATCTTGATTGTCCGCTCTGTTTTCGCAAACTCGCTACTCCACTTCTTTTCGTATTCGAGCATGATCCTCGGGACATCAATCCCGTCAACCAGGTGTCTCGTAATCACAATGGCTTCGTCCTCCGGCAACAATTCCAGCCACAAATTGATCCTTGTTATCTTCGACTTTATCTCCGCTGCTTCCTGCGCAATTCTCTCTTCCGCGCCAGATTTTTCCAGCAAGTCGCTCAGAAACTTGTACTCCGCCTCATACTGGCGCTTCCGGCTCAACAAGTCCTTAATTTCAGCCTCTTCCATGTCTTGTCCTCCCATACGTTTGCCATATTTCCTATATCATAAAGCCTTTGTTGGGCATCAAACAGTGAAAAAACCGTGTATCAATCGTGAAATTTGATAAGAAGAACAATGGGGCGGCGCTTTCTGTAAGCATCCGCCCCATCGCATGATCCTGCTGATAAGCTTGGAGTTTTCATTCGTCCTATGATAACCATGTCATTTGTGATTCGGCGTATTCCTCTTTGATCGCCCTGGTAGCACGCAGCCAGTACCCCCGCACTGTAACCTCAGAAATATTCATGATTTCTGCTACACGTTTTCCCGGAAATCCTTCCATTAGCAGCCTAAATGCCTGTACAACACGAGGCTGAAAGCGTTTTGCACATTCATCTATCATTACCTTCTGTAATATTTCCTCGATTTTCGATTCCCCGGCTACCTCGTAGAAACTGTTTTGATCAAGACGATCATCCTCCATCGGAATTTCGGTGAAATAATACTTATGTCGGTAAAAATCGATCACCGCATGCGCCACTGTCTTGGAAAGGTAGGAATAAAGCATAGTTTCTTCCATTCTGTACAGGATTTCGGCGTTTCGAACGATCGAGACCCAGCAATTTCCAACCACATCTTCCGCATCATATAAATTGAATACACGTTTTCTCGCGATTTTTACCATTTTCTCGTAATATCGCTCAAACAAATTGGTCAGGAAATTCTCCAATGCCATACCACTCATCGCAAATCATTTACTAACCTCAGACGAATATTTCGTCAGTGTCTCAACATATTTTCCGCTTGAGTCGTAAACTTTGGCCTGTACCTTTATGCGATACTCCCCACTGGACGCCTTATACGAGATTGACGCGCTTATTGCTTTGTTTGCTGTATGGGACGAAACGTTGCTCCAAACACCACCAGACGATCTGTGCTGAACATATATCGTGATATCCGCCTTATGTCCTTTGGGCATAGTAGCTTTGCCATAGCCGGACAGATCGCTGCCTGACAAGGATATAGTTGCAGCAAGACTGTTTCCAGCTAAGGCGTTTATAGTTACAGTATCCGCCAAACAACCAGACAGAATGGAACATACCATCAAGCCAAGCACAACAACCAATAAAACCGTTCTTCTTTCTCTGTTCATAGAAAAAGACCTCCTTAAATTTGTGATCCACTATATAATCACAATTCAGGAGGCTCATTTGTGACAACCTTGGAGAAATATTTTTATTGGATTATCCTCGTTACGGAATCCGCTATTTTAAGAGTCTGCTCCCTGGAATAGCCATATGTTACAAGATCAAACCATTTCTCGTCTGCGCTCCACATAACTGAAACCGTTTTCCAATCTTCTCGGATGTCCTCTATGATTACCGCAGCTGAACCATTCGATAGATTCATCGTTTCTATCTCCGCTCCTTCCGTTCCCGCCATCAACGATGCCCTTTCGTCAAGTTCGGAAAAGGAGATTTTTTTGCTTCCATCTCCTTCGAACTCTATATCCGTTCCTTCTTCGTTTATGAAGCTTTGCCAGATATTCCCTGGCAAGTAGGCCGGAAAGAATTTACCCTTCCATTCCCCGGGCACATCGAAAGAAGCGTTAACATCTTCTACAAAACTGAAGTTCGCTTCATTCCGTTCTTCATCCAACTCCATCATCAGTTTAAGAACCCTGGCTCGTAAAGAAGAAGATGTTGCGATGGCGATCGGCGTCACAATAACAATAATGAGTGCTATGGCTGCGGCAATTCTTAATCCACCAGACATTACCCGACGTATTGTTTGATTTCTCCTGCCTTTTCTATCCGCAATCGCCTCATCATTCGATTTTCTTAGCGCTTTGATATAAGCGTTATCGGCGGCGCGTTCCATCTCCGGCGTTAAGTCCGGATCCGGGCTTTCAATCAATTCTCTGATCTTCTCTTCTTCTTTCTGTCGCAGCGCTATTCGGATCATCATCTCCAGATGTTGATCCTCCAACTCCTTCTTGTAATCTGAAGTACTCATGTTTCCGCCTCGTTTCTGTATACAGTATCCTTTATATGCTTTTTCGCTCGCTGCAGATACTTTCTTATACTGCTTTCCGCAATTCCAATCTGTTCAGCAATTTCCTTGTCGCTTTTATCTTCCAGAAATTTCATGCGAATCACTCTCTTCTCGTTCTCTGGCAGGGCGTCTATTGCCCTATTTACTGCGTCGAGTTCTTCAAAGAATGAAATCGTACCTATTCCCTTACTGTTATCGGATAAGCTTTCCATCTCCTCCTTCCCCGTCGACTGAAAATATTGCCTGTATTCCTTAGCCTTTTTCCAGGAATTAATTTCTTTGCTCCTAACTGTTTTAACGATGTAACTCCTCTTTTCGTTGTCGCTCAGTTTCTTCAATGTCTCTATATTCTTTATCATCGCGACAAGACTATCGGAAATTATATCATCCGCATCTTCCGAATAACCCATAGAAACCCAGACCACTTTATACATTAAGGCGCGATATTTCATATACAAGTTCGACATAAACTCCCTATCCCTTTCTGATTCAAGGGATAAAATTACAACCGGAATCAAAATCATCTGTTCTATCTCCCCATTCTGTACTTGCTTCCGCCAACACTGTTATCATTTCCCACGGCCCGACGTCCGCATACTCCAATGGGTGTTCCTGTATTTTACCCACTGGAACGGAACCCGTCAAAAGAAAAAAGCTGTAAGAGATTATCCTCTTTCCTTCTCCTACAGCTTGATTATCTCTTGCGTCATTTCCCCTGAATCCCACGGCGGGAAGAAATCCGAGATAGGTACGTTCAACACCTTCGAAAGGATTATCAGGTCTCTGTCCGTGACAGCTGATATCTGCCCCTCAATTCTTGAAAGCTTGGACTGCGTAAGCCGTCCGCCCAGTAACTCGACTTGTGTAATAACGTCCTCTTGCTCCATATTTCTGCCTACACGGATCCCTCGAATTCGGGCCCCAACCACATTGCGGTCACCCAGTTGCTTCCTCTGCCGCATTGCGCTGGCTCCCCTCCCTACATCGGATTCTTGGGAATTATAAGCCAGCTATACATTTTCCATATGCGTCACGCGAATATAGAAAATATTTTTCATCTCGTGCATATACGGTTTAGGCAAAACGCAATATGAATACCACTCTACAAAGAATAGATCATTTTGTCATTAAGCCTTAGACAAATCCAGATAATCAAGATGTCCCACAATTTGACATTCCTCTTCTCAGCTTGTTGATCGCTTCCTCCTCTGCCTTTTTTTCTCTCCGCTCGGAAAGATAGTATATTCTCCCCCTTTTCTTCAACGATTCGTACTCGTCATCATCAAAGCCATATCTGCATGTCACCCAGGCATTGCCCTGTGTGGAGAGTGCTTGGATTGCATCGTACAATCCCTCCATCTGTTCCGTCTTTAAAGTTCCATCCTGCTCAAACCAATATCGTGCATGCTAAATAATACCTTCTCATAATCTCTGGATACAAGATCTCTCAGAATCTCGTTCAGTTTCTTTCTCATGTCTTAAGCTTCCTTCCTGTATGCCTAGCTTTCCTTCGTCATTTTATTTTTCATCTCGAGCAGCGCTGCCTTTTCCATGCTGCCCGCGCGGCTTTCTGAAAGGTGATATCGTCTGGCTAACTCAGCAAGTGGATGAGGATCCCCATCCTCAAACCCATACCGCCATCTGATCCATACCTGCTCCCGTCTAGTCAGATTGTACAGTGCCGAATACAGTTCCTCCAATGTTTCCTTCTGAAGATAGATCCTTTCAGGGGCTGAATCGTAGGGGCTTCGGACCTGCATGCTGATCCGTGCTGCGTCCTGCTGCCGGCCGGAATCGGCCATTGTTTCATCAGATACAAGGTCCTCCTGCGAAAATAGCACTTCGCCATGCGGATATATCCTGCGAATTGCGTCAATAAACGCGTTCCGAATTGCCAACCTCGCAAGCGGAAGAAAGCCTCCCTTGCCTGGATCGAACTTCTCCGCCGCGCGAAGCAGGGCCATGCTCCCTTCCTGATCGTAATCATCCGCTTCCAACAGCAACCTTGTATATTGCTTTGAAAACTGAACAGATAGTTCATGGATAAAAGCTCGGTTCTCTGCGATCAGCTCCTCTGCGGCGGTTGAATCCCCAGCCTGGTATCGAAGGCATAATTCCTCATTTGTCATGGGGCGGCTCCGGTTTTGCTTTATTCAGGATTGAGAAATAATCATACAGATCGTCCCTCAGCCGCTGCAATACCGTATCGGTTTCTGGCTTCAGCGCTTCTGGAACCGGAATGGCAGCCAACTGATTGAAAATACCTTCCACCACCGCATCAGGCGTTATCTGCTGCAGATCCAGAATGTTCTGGCTCTTGGTCAGCGTGTCAGTCATGTTCTGCATCGCTTTTTTTGTAATGGCCTTCGCCTGTACATGGGGCTGTGGCCCTGTCTTCTTGATATCCTGGATTATTTGCATGAATGATGTCTGAATGCTGTCTATTTCGCTGCGAAAAAGTGGTTGGGACAGTGCTTTCACAGTCTGGAGGACATCCATGGAAGCAGCTTTGTCTTCCGGGATGGATTTCGCATGCTGCGTAATCAGTTCTGCTAGGGAAGCGTATACCTGATTCTGCGTGGCAATCTCGGAGGAGATGATGCCGTCTTTAAAGATTTTGATCTTGGATGTCAAATCTCCAAAGCTCGGATGTTCCAGCATCTGACTCACAATTTCTGGATTCGCTCTGCCAATATACAGATTTCTCGCGGCCTGAACCGTCAAGCCAAGCTCCTCGATATCATAGTTCTTTCTGTCAGGGGCATCCGTTTCTCCCAGGAGAAAGTCTGTCGAGACCTTGAAGTAATGGGCGATGGCAATAATGTCATCATGGGAAATACTATCGGATTTCCCACTGAGGAAGCGACTGAGTTTGCTCCGGCTGATTCCTGTAATCTCCGCAAGTTTTACCTGCGAAACCTTTTTATCCTTCGACAGATCCGTGATGCGCTCCCGCAATTTCCCCGGCAGCCATGCCTGTTCCATACCATCGCCTCCAAACCCTTGGTTTATGGGTCACATCATACCATGAAAAGCCAATAATCACAAGGCGAACAAGGAATTCTGCCTCGTGTAAAAAGCCTTGCATCCTTTCGAATGCCCTCCTTATCGGGCTGTGCAAATCTGCACAGTTTTGGAAAAAAGCAGAACCAAAATTGCAAATGTGTTTCTTTTGGCCTCTCTTCGCGTTTTTCTCCGTATTAATAGGCGAAGGGACTCTTCCGGAAAGGGTCTGTGCGGTGTCCACACAGACAATCTTTTCACGTTGAGCCCTGAAAACGCGCAAAGGAGGTGGTGCCCATGAGGGTATAGACCTGGTTCCCGGCATCTGTATTCTGAAACACGAAAATCGAAAGGAGACTCGAAAACCATGAATGAAAGCAATTCCATCATTATCGCCGTAGATCACGGCTACGGCAACATCAAAACCGTGAATACCGTTTTCCCTTCCAATGTCATCCCCTGTGACGGAGAGCCTGCCTTTGCCCAGGATAAGCTCTACTGGGCTGGCCGCTGGTATGCCATCGGCGATGGACACAAGGAGTTCATTGACAATAAGACCCAGGACGATGATTATCTGCTGCTGACCATGGCGGCAATCGCCAAGGAGCTGGCGCTGATGAACCTGACCGAAGCGCAGGTGCATCTGGCTGTTGGTCTTCCGCTGACCTGGTTTGGTCAGCAGAGCGAATTCTTCTCGCGCTATCTGCTCCGTGTGCCTGTTCTGGACTATACGTTCAATGACGTGGATTATCACGTAGAGCTGGTTAAATTAACAAGAGGTTTCAGCTTTGTCAGCTGAAACCTCCTTTGCTTCGACCAATAAAGAATTATAAGTGTTCTCCCCGGAGTATGTTATTTGCACTCAATTCAGCCAATAAAAAGCCTTGCTCTCTTTCTTCTTGATTAAAATGTAAATTTTTAATTCATATCACGGAATCAGAAGATAATCGTTCTCTATCGCAGAATGAACCATGTCCTTCGAAAGAAAAGATTTCCAATAGTACACTCTTTGCGAATCAACTCCTACTAATATCAAATCTCCATAATGCGATTCATCCTCAATATTAGTGATTTTTTGTTCTCGAGATGCATATTCCATCCAAACAAAAGCAAGCGGTTCACTAAAACTTGTACTCTGATAGACACATTCGTCGAACATTATCGGATGGGGAATCCTGTCAATATTTGAACAAACAGAATAATCACGAGCAAGCCTCATGCTTTTATCTACTATTTTTTCTATTTCCTCCTGTGATAGCTTCCCCTTCTTCTCAAAGCTTGAAATTTCTCCTACTATAGCAAGAGCATCCACCGATATAACCCTTTCATCTTGTGTCAACAATATCTGCATTATAGCATCTCTGTCAGCATCTTCAATTTCTTGCGCCCCCAAGATTTCCCATGCTTCTGAGTTATTTGAAGCAGCATGCAAGGGACCGAGGTAGACCAAAGGGAATATATCGAAGAGTTCCAGTTCCTTCAAAAATTGAGTCATACCATTTAAGGCTTTCTCTTGTTCATCGCGGCCAGATGCCGGAATTGTAATCCCTATATAATCATCAGATAAAATCTTCCTCAAATCATCTGCTGTTTTGCATTTTAGCAAATCGTCGCCAAAACGTTGCCAGTCATCAGTCGAATGCAGATTTTGTAGATGAATGGGAATAAGGCCATAATAAATTACTTTCTCATTAGATGTCAGATCAGCATCAACAAGATTAACAATGGTACGAAACAATTCTGCAAGTTCCAAACCTCTTTCCTCGCTGAACTCGTTTGCTACTGTATTTTCTGTATTGGTATGCTGCGCCTCTCCTATAGATCGCGGGCACCCAGTAAACATTATGACAAAACCTATGATAAAGAGCCAAATTCGTTTCATAAAATGTTCCCTCTCAGTATTCTTGAGTAACCTTGGCCTGTGCTGTCTAAACATCATCAAAGTTTAGCATGATCCATGCCTAGAAGGCTGTCAGCCCATAGAAGTATAGAGACATCAGCTAAAGACCATGTCTTCACGCCACAGTCGCACAGGTCGAGTAATTACCGTTTTTTTACTCCTCGCGTATATTTAAAAGTATACCCTTTGGGAACATTGGATACTGAAAAGTGCACACTAATAACAGCATTTTGTGTTACCGTTAAATTCATTGATCCTGCTCCATCGTTTAATGTAATCTCTGTTTTTGATTTCTCGGTAACCCAAGTTGTTCCACTTTTATATCTTTCAACCCATACCGTCACCTTATCCGGCGTTTTGGAAGGATGCGTTTTCCCTGTTGCTTTTCCAACAAATGCACAATCTTTAAAGTAAATCGTTATTTTGCCATCACTTGGTGCCTGAAGTGCTGGGCTCATTGTTCCTGCAGTTTTTCCACTTCCTTCATATGGCAATGCTTTTACATTATTAGGGTCACGTACTGCTCGAATTGAAATGTCCCCAGCAGCAAAACAATTAGTCACACTCAGAACCAATATTGTCAAGGTCGCAATAACAGTAATAATCTTCTTCATCGGTTTCCTTCCTTTCGAAAATACCATCGTTTATCTTTTTGAATCAATGTCGATATAACTCTCTCTTTGCTCGGATCCCTACAATGCGCCACAATTACTTCCACCTTTCAGATAAGAAATGTTTGATTCCATAATAAATTGACAATCAAAAAAGGCTATTTGTGACACTTTCTCAATAATATAATTTCGAACGAGAGAGCCACTTTGCACGGAGTTTTTGAGCCACCATCACGCGGGGTGAAAAAGCCGTGACGGGTGGCTCTATAAAATACGTATCAACCATCAAGGCTGCCCTTATACCAGTATCCAGTTCATTGATATTGTTAAGAATCTGGATCTCCGTCAGAGTATGATATACTCGCAATTAGAAGCAGAAAATTATGTGAATAAATCCTCATCAGTTTCAACGAAAAAAGAGACACGATGAGACAGACGAAGACAAAAAAATAGACAAAAATGGCTATTGTAGCCAGCAACTGAGATGAATCAGCAGCTGGCTATAGTTATTACGACGACAGCAATGTCGGCGTTTTTTCTTGCCTGTTTTGAAGGAGGTGGTGCCCATGAGGGTATAGACCTGGTTCCCGGCATCAGAATTCTTAAACACGAAAATCGAAAGGAGACTCGAAAACCATGAATGAAAGCAATTCCATCATTATCGCCGTAGATCACGGCTACGGCAATATCAAAACCGTGAATACCGTTTTCCCTTCCAATATCATCCCTTGCGACGGCGAGCCCGCCTTTGCCCAGGATAAGCTCTACTGGGCTGGCCGCTGGTATGCCATTGGCGACGGACACAAGGAGTTCATTGACAATAAAACCCAGGACGATGATTATCTGCTGCTGACCATGGCGGCAATTGCCAAGGAGCTGGCGCTGATGAACCTGACCGAAGCGCAGGTGCATCTGGCTGTTGGCCTTCCGCTGACCTGGTTTGGTCAGCAGAGCGAATCCTTCTCGCGCTATCTGCTCCGCGTGCCTGTTCTGGAGTATACGTTCAATGACGTGGATTATCACATAGAGCTGACCGGCGCTTACGTCTTTCCTCAGGGGTTGGCCGCTGTTTCCGGAAGGATGCGGAGTTTTACTGGCACCAACATGCTCTGCGATATCGGCAATGGCACCATGAGCAGCATGTTTATCATTAACGGAAATCCGCAGCAGGAGAGGATGTTCATGGAGAAGTACGGCACATATCAATGCACCCTGGCCGTGCGGGAAGCACTGATGAAGAAGCTCCATCTTTCTGTCCATGACAGCGAAATCGAGCAGGTGCTTCGTACCGGCTGTTCGGATTCCCTGAGTGAGCGGGTGCTCGAAACTATCCATGAAGCCGCAAAAGTCTATGTCGAAGGCATCATGCGCAGCCTGCGGGAACATGGATATAATGAAGAAACAACCAAGCTTTATCTGATGGGCGGCGGCGCTGTCCTCGTGAAGAACTTCGGTGAATATGACAGCAACACTGTAACGTTCAATGAGGATATTCATGCCACGGCCAAGGGATATCAGGCGCTGGCTGAATTCAAGCGGAAGAATGGTGCTTCCCGATGAGCAGAGAGAGCAGTCAGAAATTTCTGGTGCGGCTGAATCTGAATAAGCCTGCTCACCGGAAAGCCTGGGAGAAATTGCAGGCGCGAAAAGACAAATCATATACCGACATGATTGTATCCGCGCTCTGCATGGAGGAACAGGCAGCTTCCAGCGTAAGGGATCCTCCTATGGAAGGCACGAAGGAAGCTGCAATTCGCAGGATCATACAGGAAGAATTGCAAGCAATCTTCCAAAGCAATCCAATGATCCTGACGAAACCAGACAGGGAGGCGGTCATACCGGAAGATATTTCACCATCTTCCGATGAGGATCTGAACGCCTCCCTGAACTTCATTGACACTTTTCTGTGATATCAGTCCGATATCGCTTTTTTATTGGAAACAATAAAGCGATATCAGGGCGATATCACATGCGGGGAGTCCAGAGGGAAACCCTCTGGGCCTGGTGCAGGGCGGCAGCGTCTGCGCGGGATGCAAGGGGAAGACCCTTGCCGGGAGTGCAGAGGGCAGCGCCCTTGCCCTGAGTCCAGAGGCGGAGCGCTCTGGGTCGGGTGCAGGGTGACAACGCCTGCGCGGGATGCAAGGGGAAGACCCTTGCCGGGAATCCAAAGGGCAGCGCCCGTGGCCCAGTCATGTGTCGAAAGCGCAGCGGCCCGTAGGGTTCGACACATAGTACTGGGTATTACCTGTCGTTTCAACAGGCCTTTAAGCGTCTCAGCTCCTCCCCGCCGTCCCAACACAATCCCAACCAAGAAAGGAGGTGAACCCCATGGCGGCTCAAAGAGTATCCCGTCATAATGGTCGCGCCGGAAAATCAGGAGCTTACAGTTCCAAACATAATGACCGGCAATTCGACGCGGAAAATGCGGAACACATCAACAAAACCCGGATGCTGCAAAACGTCTACTGGGATTATCTGAACGGAGAACGCACTCACGCGGAACAGCCGGCTGGAGAATATCCATCCTTTCAGACCATGGAGAAGCAGTTCTACACGGAACGATACTCCGGATATCTTTCCGGACAGGCGGAACGAAATCGAAAATCCGGGCATTCCAATCGGAACCGAACAGTGGATGATCTACTTCACGACAAAAGGATCTGCCCGGAAGAGACAATTTTGCAGATTGGAAAGGAAGGTAGCGAGACCCCGCCGGAAGTGCTGCTGGAAGTGGTGCATGAATATCATGATCGCTTCAACCAGCAGTTCGGTGAACACGTTCACATCATTGATTGGGCACTGCATCTGGACGAGACGACACCCCATGTCCACGAACGGCATGTCTTTGATATGCAAAACGGACACGGAGAAATCGAACCGAAGCAGGAAAAGGCGCTGGAGCTGATGGGTATTCCGCTGCCGAAGCCTGATCAGAAGCCGGGTAAATACAACAATCGGAAAATGACATTCGACGCTGTATGCCGGGAAATGTTCATTGATGTTTGCAAAGAGCATGACATTTCGATTGAAGAAGAACCGATCTACGGCGGACAGGCTTACCGGGAGAAGAATGATTTCATCATCGAATCCCAACGGTCGGAAATCGCAGAGCAGCAGGAAACGATCAGCCAGCAGCAACAGACCCTGGCCATTCTCCAGGCGCAGCAGGCCCAAAACAGCCAGATCCTGCTTCAGCAGCAGGCGACGATCAGCAACAATGCTTCCTTGCTGGAAGATGAACAGAAGCTGATTGACAGCATCGCGGCCAAAGTGCATGACGAAGCCGTCAATCTGACTATTGAAAACACCGTGAAGACTGTTCAGGCAGATAACGTGACAAGGCTGACCGCCTTCAAAGAGAAGCATACTGCTCCTGAAAGTAAACGCAGCCCCGAAATCCGGAAACTGATCAGCGATTGCCTTGACGCAGTCATTGCGTTGATCCGGAATCGAACCGACAAACTGATCCAGCGGGTCAAGGAAAAGCTGCTAGGACCCGACATTCGCACGGAAAGCATTCGGAAAATTGGAGAGGAGATCAAGCCTTCCATTCATGCGATGCTTCGTGAATTCAGGGAGAAGCAGCAAAATGCATCATCCAGAAGCAAAATGATTCATCGCGAAAGCCATGAATCCCGGTAACCATGACAATTGAATATTATTGATTTCTCTGGTCATCCGCGACCGGAGCATTGTAATGATCACAGGATGTAGGCTTACATTCCTGGGGGACCTTATGTGCCTTCTGCAGAGGACTTTCCACTGTTCCCCAATCGGTACCCTTTCTGACCGCCGGAAAAGCTAGCGCCGGCGGTCCTTTCATTTCTGAAGACTTTGGAGGAAACATGAGTATCTACAAAACGGTAAAGGCTGCCGTCTCCACAAGGGACGCGGCAGAATTTTACGGGTTTTCCGTAAACAGATACGGAAAAATGCGCTGTCCGTTTCATGATGACAGAAACCCTTCCATGAAAGTGGATGAAAGATTTTATTGCTTTGGCTGCCAGGAAACCGGAGACGTGATCGACTTCGTTGCCCGGATATTTAACCTGCGTCCATATGAAGCGGCCCGAAAGCTGATGGCGGATTTCCACATTGACCCCAACACACCTCCCGCCGCGGAGAATCCTGCCATACAGATGCGGATTCAGGAATATCAGGCAGAGATACAATGCATCCGGGCGCTGGTTGAATATGAAGCCCTGCTGAAGCATGACAAAGAACGATTCGCGCCGGCGATCACTGACGAATTCTGGCACGAACGATTTGTCACTTCTATCAGTACACTGCCGGTGATCGATCATTATCTTTCTGAACTGTACTGCGGTGATCCTGTTATTCGCAAGATGACAGTAAGGGACCTGATCGACAGCAGCATGATCAAAAAGATTGAACAAGCGCTTACTGAAGCGCGAAAGGAGAAAAACAACCATGAGCACGAACAACCCTGCAGAGCGGCCTGACTGGTGGCCGGACTGGTATGATGGAAAAAATATTGATGAAACACTCTTCTGCCAGGCCTTCATTCAGGATCATCCGCTCAAATACTGCGAAAATGCATTTTTCACAAAGGAAGGCGTTCTGGCCGACCTTTCCCTCCTAAAAAAGGGCATTCATAACGCAATCCGATCCTTTGCGCACACCAATGTATCCAAGAAGATATTCAACCTGGTGGAATTGATGAAAATCATAGCATTTTCCAGTGATCTTCCCCCACAGGACGATCGGATTCATCTGGCAAACGGAACCCTGCTCCTGGACGGAACCTTTTTGGAAGAAAAAAACGAGATCGTCCGGAGCCGGTTCCCAATCAGTTATAACCCTGATGCAGCCAAGTCTGAGCGCTGGCTGCATTTTTTGAATGATCTCTTGTACCCAGAGGACATCCAGACACTTCAGGAATTTATCGGCTACTGCCTGATTCCCAGCAACAAAGGCCAGCGGATGATGGTCATCAAGGGAAACGGCGGAGAAGGAAAAAGTCAGATCGGCACTGTTCTTCTGAAGCTGTTCGGTAACAGCAACGCCAAGGATGGCAGCGTCGGCAAGGTATCGGAAAACCGTTTTGCCCGGGCTGATCTGGAGCACATCCATCTGATGATCGACGATGATATGCGTATGGAGGCCCTGAAGCAGACCAACTATGTCAAGTCCCTTGTGACCGCGCAGGGCAAAGTGGATCTGGAACGAAAAGGAAAGCAAAGCTATCAGGGCTACATGTATGCCCGTCTGCTCGCTTTTTCCAATGGTGATCTGCAGTCCCTATATGACCGGAGTGATGGTTTTTACCGCCGGCAGCTGATCCTGACCACAAAGGAAAAAGCCGCTGACCGCACGGATAATCCGAATCTGGCTAAAGAAATGTGTCAAGAGGTGGAAGGTATCTTTCTCTGGGCCTTTGAAGGCTTGCAGCGTCTGGTTTCCAACAACTTCCGATTTACGGAAAGCGATCGCACCAAGGCAAATCGCAATGTGGTAAAGCAGGATGCCAACAACGTGATTATCTTCATGGAATCCACAGGCTATATCCGTTTTGATCCAGATGCGTCCATCAGTTCGCTTGAACTGTACCGTGTTTATCAGATCTGGTGTCAGGAAAACGCTTTTGCGCCGCTTAAGCAGCGAAGTTTCAGCGACTTCCTGATCGCAAATCTGAATAAATACGGGATCGAACGGGACGGTAACCTGTGCAACGCTGCTGGACGTCGGGTCAGGGGCTTTAAGGGAATCGGGGCTGTACTCCGGCTCCCCATGGAAACCGCCGACGGGTGGCAGAAAAATTGGCCAGCTGATAATCCCTTTGAGCAGAACGCTATAAGGGAGAATTAAGCCAAGACTCTGCGTATGTGCGTTCCAGCGTGTCAATGAGCACAGGAACGCACGCACGCAAAAATCAACCGACTTCTCACTATTATAATGAAAGGAAAATTGCTTACTATGGCTCGTCCTAAGAAACGAATTAATCGAACTCCCTACCCCGATCACGTGATTGAAGGCATCGCAAGGTGTCTTTGGCTTGATTTACTTTCTTTCTTTGAAAGTGAAGAAGGCCAGCGCGAATTTTCGGAATGGAAGAAAAATCAGTCTAAACTATGTGAATCAGATTGCTTTGAGAAAAAAGCCGCATAATTAATGAAGGGATGGAGACCATCATGGTGCCATCCCTCATTTTTTTATGCCCGTTTTTGTCTGTTTCGCTTTCGTGATGCAGACATCTGGGCTGCTGTAAAGAAAAAGTAAAATCCGAACCCTTCTCCTATTTGGAAAATTTGGTTCGGATTATACTTATCTGGCTCCCCAGGTAGGGCTCGAACCTACAACCCTTCGGTTAACAGCCGAATGCTCTGCCATTGAGCTACTGAGGAATATTGGAATCCGGCGGCGACCTACTCTCCCGGGCCGTTACCAGCCAAGTACCATCGGCACTGAAGGGCTTAACTTCTGTGTTCGGTATGGGAACAGGTGGAACCCCTTCGTCATAACCACCGGAAATGGTGATCTTCTTTACG